>CALWOA010000011.1 GCA_944382965.1 uncultured Oscillospiraceae bacterium
CTCACCTGGCCGGGCATTATGGCCCTGACTGGCCCGAAATTACGGCCCTGCCGACCCGTTACGGTGACAATCTGCAGGTTATGCGAATGATTCTGCAAAGTGAGGATACAAAGGAGAACCGGGACCTTTTGGCGGAGCTGTTCCGCATCGAGCAGTATGTGGATATGGTACTTTCCTACATTCGTCTGGGAAGCAATCAGACAGATTTTGCCATTCAGGAATATGATCTCGACAGCATTATTCGGCAGGCAATCCGGCAGTATGCGCCCCAATTTGTTCGGCGCAGAATTCACCTCAGCTATGAGCCGGTACAGATGAAGGTACTGACAGATGAAAAATGGCTGCTGTTCATTATAGAGCAGCTTTTATCCAATGCCGTCAAATACACACCCAAGGGAACTGTCACCGTTACCGTATCTCCGGAGCAAGTGCTTACCATATCGGATACCGGCATCGGTATCGCTCCGGAAGATATCCCCCGCATCTTTGAAAAGGGATTCACCGGCTACAATGGCCGGGCAGACAAAAAAGCGACTGGCCTGGGATTATACCTGTGCAGTCAGACTGCCCATAAGCTGGGCATTGGCCTTCGCGCAGAATCGGTACCGGGCAAAGGCAGCACCTTTGCGCTGGATTTGAAGAAGGAACCCCTGGTAGTAGAATGAATCTTACAAAAGTGTCACACCATACGACCGGAATGTCACGCAAATCGATGTCAGACAGACCGGTCGTTTTGCTATAATCAGGCCATGAAGAAAACAAGGAGGTCATCACATGGCTATTTTAGAGGTTTCATGCCTTAAAAAAATTTATACCACACGTCTTGGCGGCAATCAGGTGCAGGCGCTGAGCAACGTGTCCTTTTCGGTAGAGCAGGGAGAATATGTTGCCATTATGGGAGAAAGCGGCTCGGGTAAGACAACCCTGTTGAATATTCTGGCAGCTCTGGATAAACCCACCAGTGGACAGGTGAAACTGGATGGGATGGATCTGGGAGAAATCCGGGAGCAGGATCTTGCTTCCTTCCGGCGTGAGGATCTGGGGTTTGTATTTCAGGATTTTAATCTTCTGGACACGTTTACGCTGAAAGATAATATTTTTCTGCCGTTGGTTTTGGCAGGGAAAAGTGTGAAGGTAATGAACAGAAGACTGATTCCCATTGTAAAGAAGCTGGGTATTACCGATCTTCTGGAGAAGTACCCTTACGAAGTGTCCGGCGGTCAGAAGCAGCGTGCAGCTGTGGCCAGAGCGCTCATTACAAATCCCAAACTGATTCTGGCGGATGAACCAACGGGCGCATTGGATTCCAAATCCACCGATTCTATGTTGCGGGTGTTTGGTGAAATCAACAGAGACGGTCAGACCATCGTGATGGTGACCCACTCCACCAAAGCGGCAAGCCATGCCAGCAGGGTGCTTTTTATCCGGGATGGAGAAGTATTTCATCAGATTTATCGCGGTAATAGCACGAATGAGCAGCTCTATCAGAAAATCTCTGATACCTTAACGCTGCTGGCAACAGGTGGTGAAAAATAATGAAGGCTGGATTTTATAGCCGTTTGGCGTGGAATAACATCAAAAAGAATGCCGCACTTTATGTGCCCAATATACTGGCAGGAATGGGATTGACCGGGGTTTTCTATATTTTGTCTGCGCTTGCACAGGACCAGAGCCTGCGTAAGGTCCCGGGCGGTGGGTATTTGGCCACCCTCATGCCCTTTGGGGTTATCGTCCTGGCGGTTCTTTCGCTGATCCTGATTCTTTACACAAACAGTTTTTTGATGAAGCAGAGAAACCGGGAATTTGGATTATACAATGTGCTGGGAATGGAAAAGCGGCACATCGGGAAAATCTTATTCTGGGAAACAGCCATCAGCAGTTTTTTTGTTCTGCTTGGGGGGCTTGTCGCGGGCATTATCCTGTACAAATTATGTACATTGCTGATTTGCCGCATTCTGGCAGCAGACAGTGTTCCTGGGCTTTATTTTGTTTCGCTTAAAGCATTGGTTCTGACAGGTGGGTTTTTCTTTGGGGTATACCTGCTGACGTATCTTTTCAACCGGATTCGCATTGCACGGATGAATCCCACAGAGCTGCTGCAGAGCACCCACACTGGTGAGCGGAAACCCAAGGTAAAGTGGCCGCTGCTGTTGATCGGACTGGTTTCTCTGGGTGGGGGATATGCTATTTCCGTTGCTACCAAGGATCCGCTGAATGCCATAGGGCTGTTCTTTGTTGCTGTCATGTTGGTTATTTTGGGCACATATTGTCTTTTTGTTGCGGGCAGCATTGCGCTGCTGAAGGTAATGAAACGCAATCAGCGGTTTTATTATCACAAAAAGCATATGATTGCGGTTTCGGGACTTTTTTACCGTATGAAACAGAATGCGGTGGGCCTTGCCTCCATTGCGATCTTAGCAACCATGGTTTTGGTCATGGTATCCACCACGGTCAGTATGTATAGCGGCATCCAGGATACGGTCAACCGGCAATATCCCCATCAGATTACGCTGTCTGCCGGTTATTATGTGGATGGAGAAAAGGTTGATGTTCCGCGGGATGACTTTCTGGCCATGGCGCGCAAAAGTGCCGAGGATACGGGTTTGACACTATCCTTTACCCAGCAGCAGCGGTATCTGTCCAACGCATTTGGTTGGGATGGAGAAACCTTGTGGATGAATTGGAACCAGGAGGGCGGAAGCCTGATTGAATGTTGGTTTATCACAGCCCAGGAGTACTACAGCCTGACCGGTGAATCCCTGAATCTGGCGGAAAATCAGATCGCGGTTTATGGCCTGCCGGAAAATTCTCAAAAAATCGAAGGTTCCATTTGGATTGGAGACCGGGAGTTTGAATTGATATCTGGGTTGAACGGGTATCCGATTTTCATGGGAAAGAATACCGTTGTGGATAGCTTTGGATTTGTGGTCAGCAATGAAGACGTGTTTGCGTATATCCAGGAACTGCAGGAGGAAGTATATTCCGACGACTTTTCTGTTGTTTCCAGTAATCTCATCCTTGATTTTGCGGACGAGGATGCAGCCGCAGACACCTGCGATGATTTTATACAGAATCTTCGTGGACAGCTGCAGCAATATGTGGATGAAAATCCTGCTTCGGATGGCAAATACAGTCTGCAAGTAAACAGCAAATGGGATGCTATGGAAACGATGAAAGGAATGTATGGAACACTCCTGTTTCTGGGACTGATGTTGTCTGTGACATTCCTGTTTGCTACGGCTTTGATCATCTACTACAAACAGATATCGGAAGGCTATGAGGACAGAAGCCGCTTCCAGATCATGCAAAAAATAGGGATGAGTGAAGCGGAGGTAAAAGGTGCCATCCACAGTCAGATTCGATTGGTATTCTTCTTGCCGCTTCTCGTGGCTGCGGTTCACCTGGCGTTTGTGTTCCCGATTCTGACCCGCATGCCGGAGGTTCTGTTCCAATCCAACAAGGTATTGGTGATCGGGTGCATGATTGCTTCCCTGGGCATTTTTGCGGCGATCTATACCCTGATTTACAGCCTGACTGCAAAGAGATACTACAAAATCGTAAGAAGATAAGACAGCGGGAATTCAGTAATCAAATCCCGCCGCCCTGCGCAATTGCACCGTGATGGTGCTCCTCGGGAAAGAACATCTGACAGTGGAAAGGCCGTTGGATATCCAACGGCCTTTCTTTTATAAAATTATGTTGTATAGTACTGGGCCTGGGCGTGCCAGAGCTGGTGGTATTTGCCGGTTTCCTCCGCCAACAGGTTTTCATGGGTGCCCTGCTGGATGACCGCTCCTTGGTGGAATACCAGGATTTCATCGCAGAATTTACAAGAGGACAGCCGGTGGCTGATGTAGATCGCCGTCTTGTCCGTTACGATGTCATTAAATTTGCTGTAAATTTCCGCCTCCGCAATGGGGTCCAGGGCTGCCGTCGGCTCGTCCAGAATGATAAAGGGGGCGTCTTTGTACAGCGCCCGGGCAATGGCGATTTTCTGGGCTTCCCCGCCGGACACTTCCACGCCGTTTTCCCCAAACTCCTTGTAGAGCATGGTATCCAGGCCTTGGGGAAGGGTTTCCAGCCGCTCTCCAAATCCCGCATCTTCCAGGGCTTTTGCTGCCCGCTGCCGGTCATAGTTCAGACTGCCGGAGACATTGTTTCCCAGCGGCTGGGACAGCAGCTGGAAATCCTGAAACACCACGGAAAACAGCTGCATGTATTCCTCGTAGCGGTATTTGCGGATATCGATGCCGTTGAGCAGAATTTCTCCCTCGGTGGGGTCGTACAGGCGGCACAGAAGTTTAATGAAGGTGGTTTTGCCGCTGCCGTTCTCCCCCACCACCGCCATCCGGGAACCAACTTTGAACCGCAGATTCACATGGCGCAGGGCGTATAATTCGCTTCCCGGATACCGGAAGGAAACATCCCGGAATTCCACTGTGTAGTTCCGGTCCGACCGTTTCTCCGTGGTAAGGCTTCCCTGATACATGGTGTTGGGAATGTCCAGGAACTGATAGATGGTACGCATGTAGGGAACATTGTTTTTCAGCGTCCCCGCCGCCTGAAGCAATAGCGACATGTTCCCGGACAGGGCGGTAATGGCCCCTACGTACTGGGTGATGGAGCCTACCCCGAAAGCGCCGGCCCAGGCTTTCAGACAGACAAACACATACACCAGTCCCGTCAGCACAGCGCCGACGGCCCCCGATGCTGCCGCCCAGGCGCCCATGGGACCTTTGGCGCATTGATGCATGACCCCGCCGTGGCAGAAGGTCCGGTTTGTTTCCATATAAAACCGGCAAATGGTTTGCTGGTTGTACATCCGGAAATCCGCTGCCCGGGATTGTTCCGAAGCGGTAAATCCGAAGGCGCCGAATAACCGATTGCCCAGTGTGGCTTCCTGGGAAAACCGTGCCCAGTAGCCGGTGGCTTTGTTTTTGCAGAAGGGTCCCAATACGGTGACCCCGGTGAGCAGGAGAAGAGAAACCACCAAGAATGCGGGATGATTCAAAACCGTGAATCTTCCTGCGCTCTCCGGCACCGAGACGGTAAACAGGGAAACGGACAGTAAGCCGGCTCCCAAGATTCCGAAGAATCCTTTGGTCAAATAGGCCATTTGCCACACGAATTGGTTGAATCCCCAACCTGACCAGTTTTCATTCTGGCGAATCTGGGACAGCAAATCGTGGGTTTGAGTTTTGTCCATGTCCGCAAAGTCCATGCTGCGCAGTTTATCGCTGTAGCGTTTGTCCTTGTGCCGGTAAAATTGTGCGCAGGCGGCTTCCTGCCACCGGTTGGCAGCGCCGGTAATCAGGGACAGCAGCGCGGTCAAGGCAATAATCAGGATTGCCCACTTCCCCAGAATTTCCGGCCGGTGCAGGCCGGACAGTTCGTTCAGGAGCTGTG
This sequence comes from uncultured Oscillospiraceae bacterium, assembly GCA_944382965.1. Lineage (GTDB taxonomy): Bacteria > Bacillota > Clostridia > Oscillospirales > Oscillospiraceae > Faecousia. The sequence continues at coordinate 5,407 of CALWOA010000011.1, forward strand.
CCGACAGGAAAATGCTGACATAGGGGCTCAGGGCGCTGAGCAGACCATATAGGAAAATGGCGGGGAAAACCCCGGGGCAGTACTTCCGGATTTCCTTCCAGGCCCGCAGATGAACCGCTGCGGTTTCCTTCCAGGTAATGGTATCACGTTTCATCCTGGGCACCCCCTTCCTGATAGTACCGGGCCTGGACCTGGAACAGCTTGGCGTATTCCCCGCCCAGCTCCAGCAGCTGCTGGTGGCTTCCCTCTTCCGCAATCATGCCGTCCTGCAGGAACAGGATTCGGTCGCAGAATCGGGTGGAGGCCAATCGGTGGGAAATGAACACGGAGGTCTTCCCCGCCGTCATTTCGCTGTATTTTTGGTAAATATCCTGTTCCGCAATGGGGTCCAGGGCGGCGGTGGGTTCGTCCAGAGTCAGAATCGGCCCATCTTTGTACAACGCCCGTGCCAGCATCAGCCGCTGCAGCTGACCGCCGGACAGCTGCACACCGTCTTTGTAGACTTTTTTGCCCAGATGGGTGTCGTACCCACAGGGGAAGGCTTCGATCTGCTGGGTTAACCCTGCCTTTTGGATGCAGTCTTTGACCTTGTCTAAGTTGATCCCATCCACAGCCTGGGCAACCCACTGGGCAACGGTGATGTCCAGATCCGAGCAATTCTGAAACACCGCCGAAAACAGGCCGTAATATTCCCGGCGGTTAAATTCCCGGATATCCGTGCCGTTGAGCAGCACCCGTCCTTCATCCGGGTCATAAAATCCGCACAGCAGGGAAACCAGTGTGGTTTTTCCCGCTCCGTTCAGGCCCACCACCGCCAGCTTTTCCCCGGGATGGATGGTCAGATTCAGATGCTTCAAAATGGGTTTCCGGGTACCGGGATAGGTAAAGCTAAGGTTTTCCAGCCTCAGCTCGTACCCATCTGCCTTTGGGATGGGTTTGCCCCCGGAAAAGCGGAAGGGTTCAGGATAATGCAGGTATTCCTGAACCACAGACAGTTCCAGACACTCTTTGTGCAGGGTGCTGCATTCGCTTAAAAAGGCGGTAATCAGGGCAGTAAAACCGGTGAAAGCAGAAAAATACAGCAGAAATTGGGAAGCCGGCAAACCCTGCTTCACCGTCAGAGCAATCAGGTAGCCGTATGCAATGGCATTTCTGGCAATGCCCAGAACCACATCCGTCACGCAGCTCCAGAAGTAAACCCGCTCCCGGCGGCAGATGAAGGCGTCATAGGCTCGCAGCACCCCCTCCAGAATGTCATCCAGCCAGGGCCCTAAGCCAAACAGGCGGATGTCCTTTGCCAGGGCGATGGACCGGGACTGCTTGGTAATATAGTTCAGCTGTTTGGCATACCCCGCCTCTTCTTCTCTGTGCCGGTAGCCCCATTCGTTGATGCGCCGGGTGAGCACAAAACCCAAAACACTGGTACCAGCCACCACCCCAATCAGCACCCAATGCAAAGACGAGAGAATGCCAAGGTACAGCACAATGGCGCTGAAGTTCAGCAGCAGAGCGGTCATGGTGTCCCAGAAATGTTCCGCAGGCTGCTGATTGCCGGAGCAGGCGTTCATGGCCTGTTCCTGCAGCTTCAGCACCTCCGGGTCACGGGTGTTGGGAAAGGATGTGATACAGGCCTTCTCATTGAGGTCATTGATGATGGCAGTCCGGACTTCCACCCGGTCAAACAGGGTGCCTTCATTGATATAGGCCAGCAGGGCGTTGAGCAATATGAGCAAAAGAGAGAAAACTGCGATGCTGCCCAGCAGATCCCCCAGCGGCGCGGCCTGCTCCACCTTGCTCAGTACCACAGGAGCGATGAACAGCTGGCAAAGATTCAGCCCCAGCTGGATAGCAGCATACAGGAAACATACCCAAATGGTGCTTCTGCGGTACTTCCAGGCCATGCCCAGCATAAAGCGGACAGACTTACCCAGGCCGTATTTTGGTTTTCGGATTTCTTCCAAAACAAGACACCTTCTTTCGGGGGTATCGTATCATAAAAAATCCCCGGCAGCACGTTTCGGGGATGAATGGTGTGCTCCGGGGGATGAATTGCAAAAATCAGGTGGTGGGCAGCAGAATTTCCGTGGTAAAGGCCCCGTCTTCCGAGTTGCGGCTGATGTAGCCCTCCAGACGGTCAACGATTGCGTCAATCCGCACCAGGCCGAAGCCATGGCCCTGGCCTTTGGTGGAGCGAAACAGCCTGCCGGATTTGGGAAGCTTCTTACCGGCGGTAAAGTTGGTGAAGGAAATGTACAGCTGGGTGTTTTTCATATCCATATACACCCGAATCAGCCGCTGCTGGGGCGGCAGCTGGAGACTGGCTTCAATGGCATTGTCAAACAGATTGCCAATGATGCAGCACAAGTCCAGTTCCGACAGGGAAAGCTTCACAGGGATATGGGCGTCGGCCAGCACTTCAATATCTTTGGATTTCGCCAGGGAGATTTTGGAGTTGAGAATGGCATCGGTCATTGGATTTCCGGTTTTGATTACCGTATCCACGGTAGACAGGTCGGTGTCCAGCTCCTCCAGATATCGGCAAATGGCCTGCCAGTCTTCCTTTGCGGCATAGGCTTTCATGGTCTGGATGTGGTTGCGGTAATCGTGCCGCCAGCCCCGGATCTGCCGGTACATATTTTCCACTTCTGCGTAATGGGTTTGAATCAATTCCTGCTGGTACGCCGCAATTTGCTTGTCAATTTTTTTCGATAACAGTCCCATGTTTTCACCCCAAGCTGATGATTGCTCGGTTTACCCCATCATATGCCCCTCTGGGCAGCGGAATTGCCGTGCCGCCAGAGAGCCGGATTTCTGATTTTGTGACCCGGCTGATTTGGGTCAGGTTCACAATGCACGAGCGCCCCACCCGGTAAAACCGTTCGTCCAGCATAAGGGCCAAGTCCCCCAGGGTCATTTTTACCGTGATCGGAGACCCGGCGTGAATGGTCACATAATTGCCCTGTACCTGAGCATAGCGAATCTGGTAGATGGGAATGCGCACCATTTCGCTGCCAACGTCAAAGGTCAGAACCTTTTCATTCTTGGCGACTTTTTCTGCCGCACGGTTAAGAACGGAAAACAGCTTCTCTTCCTTTACCGGCTTCATCAGGTAATGCAGGGCGGAAACGTCGTAGCCCTCCGAAATGTAATCGGAGTATCCGGTGATGAACACAATTTGCAGGGTTTCGTTGTTTTGCCGCAGTTTTTTCGCCAGCGTGACCCCGTCCATGGAACCCATCTCGATATCCAGAAGCAGGATATCATAATCTGCTTTTTCCGCATAGTGGAACAGGAAATTTTCTGCGCAGGTGTAGGCATCGGCAGAAACCCTGTGACCTTCCTGGGAAGCCCAGCGGCGGACCATGTCCAGAATATATTGTCTGTCCGCCTGGGAATCATCACAGATCGCAATTTTGTATTCCATGTCCTCACCTGCCCCGGTATTTCTACCGAGTATTATATTCTCTGGAGGGAATCTAGGCAAGGGGATTTTTCCATGGGGGAAATTTTGGACTAGGTTTTACTGGGGGTGATATCCAAATAATGGTCTTTCAGGATGCGCACACATTCCTCGATTCCCAGGGCGCTGCTGTTGAGGCATATGTCGTAGTTTTCCGCACTGCCGAAGTCCTTTCCGGTAAAGTAGCGGTAATAGGAGGCGCGCTTGTCATCCGTGGCTTTCAGTTGGGTCAGGGATGGATGATTCGTCTCTTTGTACACGTTCTGGATTCTGTCCATGCGGCTCTGGGGATCTGCATAGATGAACACTTTGAACACCCCCGGCCGGCTGGACAGCACATAATCGGCACACCGGCCCACGATGATGCAACTTCCCTTTTCGGCTACCTCCCGGATCACCTTGGACTGGTGCAGGAAGGCTTTGTCTTCCACGGAAAGGTCATGCCGCAGATTGGCAGAAAGTTCATGCAGCAGCCCGCCCACATCGGATTCTTCGGCGGTCTCAAAATAGCTGGGGTCAATTTCGCTGGATTGGGCGGCCATGTCAATCAGTTCGTGGTCGTAGAAAGGAATGTGCAGCTGCTGCGCCAGCAGCTTTCCGATTTCCCGTCCGCCGCTGCCATGCTGCCGGCTGATGGTAATGACGGTCTGTTGGGGAGTGTCTGCCGGTTGTTCCGGATGAACGCCCCGGTCAAATTCTCCTGCCCACTCAAAGCCTTTCTTGGCAACGATAACGGCAATCACTTCGTTGATTACCGCTGCTGCGGCAATGGTGCCCTGGACGATCTGGGCGCACTCCGGAGCGGGGGCGCTCAGGACGGAAACGGCAATTCCCGTAAATACCAGCGATACGCCGGAATGGGGCAGCAGGGTCAGTCCCAGATATTTTTTCACGGTTGCGGGAGATTTGGTGATGGCGGCCCCAAAATAGGCGCCGAAATATTTACCCGCGGCCCGGGAAACGATGTATACTGCGGTGAAAATCCCCGCACCCAGCATCAGGTGGTAATCCAAAGGCGCACCCAGACTCAAAATCACCACAATCATCAGAATGTTCAGAATCGGGTTGAACACCTTCATGATCTGTTCCAGTCTGGTTTCGCTGATCAGGTTGGAGAAGGTAGCGGAAAATGCCATGCCGATGAGCATGAAGTTCAGCACGGGGCTGGGCATCACCACATAGTTAAAGAAGAATCCCACACCGGAGGTGGCCAGGATCAAGGCAATCAGCAGCGCCAGGGTCTGACGGTCGTTCCGCTCCTTTTTTAGCAGCATCCCGGCGGCGTATCCGGTGGCAATGCCGATAACCAGGGGCAGCACCACCATTAAGGGAATCATGTAAAGGGGCATCTGCCCGGCGGACAGACTGCCCATGACGCAGGAAATTACGCAGAAAAAGACAATGCACCCCACAATATCATCCAGGGCGGCCATGGGGATCAGGGTCTTGGTCACGGGGCCGTCGGTCTTAAATTCCCGGACAATGGACAATGCCGGAGCCGGAGCGGTAGCCAGGGCAATTCCGCCGAAAATCAGGGCCAGGTAAAGGGGAATGCCGGAAAAATAGAAAACAATGCCGAACACCAACGACACCAGGAAGAAGGTCCCCAGAGATTGGGTCAGGGTGGTGATGACGATGGCTTTGCCGGAGCGTTTGATCTTTTTCCATACCAGCTCAGTGCCGATCATCAGACCCACGGCACATTCCATGACGTGAATCGTGTTCTGATACCAGGCAGCGTCCAACAGTTCCTGGTTGATTAGGGAAAATGCATGGGGTCCCAGAATCATGGCGCAGATCAGCCATCCCAGAATGGAGGGAAGTTTCAGCTTGGCAATCAGCCTTCCGCACAGGAATGCAATGAAAATGGTAATGCACAGTCTCAGCAGTAACAAAAGCATAGTATCGGGTCCTTTCTATGGTGGATTCATTCAGGGTCGTGGGGATTTGTTTCCGGCTGCCGGGCAAGGCCGTAGAGCAAAATGTCAAACAGCTGGGCCATTTTCCCCTCGTGGGCATCAATCAGGGTTTTGTAGTCCTCGGTTTCCAGAGCTTTGTTCTGAAAATAGCCGTTGTACATTTCAGAGAAGACCAGAAAGCAGGATAACGCAGTTTCCGTGGTAATTCCTCCCCGCAGAGGAAGTCTGCAGAGGAAGGTTTTCAGATGCTGCTGATAGTAAGCATCGAAATCCTTCCGGATGGCATGAATCTGCCCGATCAGGTGCTTGGGCGGCTGCAAAACGGTGTTGAAGAAAATGTTGCTGTAATGGGGATGTTCCGCAAAGAAGCTCTGGCGGATGGCCAGCCATTTGGGAATGTCAAAATCCCCGGGGCCGGTGTCCCGTTGCTGAATGTAGGACAGCATTTCCTGATAGCACAGGGCAACGCATTGCAGGTACAGATCGTCCTTGCCTTTGAAATTGTGATACAGCAGCCCCTTGGATACCTGACTCTCGGCACAGATGGTGTTGATGGATGCGCTGTCATAGCTTTTCGTTCCAAATTCCACAATGGCCGCTGCCAGAATCCGCTCCTTGGTACGCTGGGTTTTTTCCTCCTTTTTCATATCCAACCTCCGTTATAGACTTTGTGGTCTATTATAGTAATAAAAGACCAGGTGGTCAATAATGTAAGTGTGAATTTATTGTGAAGCTTTTCTCCCAGGCGCAGAAAAAGATCGGGCGTCTTTGGCATATTTCCCGGGGGCATTGGAATATACTACTTCCGTATTTTGGATTATGGAGGTGGTTTCCATGAAAAAATCCCTGACCTATTGGCAGACGGTGGGATTTTTCTTCGTCTCGGTGGTGGGTACGCTGCTGCATTTTCTCTTTGCCTGGACCGGGGAAAACCGGCTGGTGGCTCTGTTCGCCCCGGTGAATGAATCGGTCTGGGAACATATGAAGCTGGTGCTGTGGCCTATGGCGGTGTTTGCGCTGGCGGAATATGCCAATATGGGCAAGGAAATCGGAAGATTCTGGTGCGCCAAACTAAAAGGGCTGCTTACGGCCCTGGTGCTGATTCCCGCAATTTACTACATCTATACCGGAGCTCTGGGGACGCACTGGATGTGGTTTGATATCGCAATATTTTTCCTGGCCACCGGAGCGGGCTTCTGGGTTGAAACCAGAACCCTCACCCAGGGAAAGCCCTGCCGGATTCCCAATAAAGTCGCGGCTGGGATGATTGTGCTGATTTTGGTACTTTTCGCCGTCCTCACCTTCCTGCCGCCCCAGATTCCCCTCTTCCAGGACCCCATCAGCGGAACCTACGGCTTTCAGGGGTAAGACGCTCCCTGGTTGACATTTTTTCTCCGCCTTGGTATCATCAAGGAAACGCAAGGAGGAGAGACTATGGAATATCGTTTGGAGCAGGACTCTATGGGGCAGGTCAAGGTGCCTGCCGATAAATACTGGGGCGCCCAGACCCAGCGGTCTGTGGAGCATTTTCCCATCGGCGTGGGTTTGGAAACCATGCCCCGGGAGATTATCCGCAGTTTCGGCATTCTGAAAAAAGCCGCCGCTTTGGCAAATCACACCCTGAAACCGGAAAAAATGACCTTGGAAAAACGGGACACCATCTGCCGGGTCTGCGATGAGGTAATTGCGGGCACTCTGGCGGAGCATTTTCCCCTGGTGGTCTGGCAGACCGGCTCCGGCACCCAGTCCAATATGAACGCCAACGAAGTCATCGCCAACCGGGGCAATGAGCTGGCTGGGAAGAAGCTGCTGCACCCCAATGACGATGTGAACATGTCCCAGTCCTCCAACGACACCTTCCCTACCGCCATGCACATTGCGGCGGTGGAGAGCCTGGAAGACCGGCTGCTTCCGGCCCTGAACCAGCTGATTGCCGCCTTTGTAAAGCTGGAAAAGGAAAATGAAGGCATTGTCAAGTCCGGCCGCACTCATCTTCAGGATGCTACCCCCATTGCCTTCTCCCAGGAGATATCCGGCTGGCGCAGCAGCCTGGAGCGGTGCGGTCAGCTGCTGGAGCAGGCCCTGCCTGCCCTGAAGGAGCTGGCCCTGGGCGGTACCGCCGTGGGTACGGGGCTGAACGCCCCCGCCGGATTTGACACGGAAGTGGCCCGGCAGGTATCCCTGCTCACAGGCAAGAATTTTTTGACTGCACCCAATAAATTCCACGCTCTCAGCTCCAAAAGCGAGCTGGTTTTTGCCCATGGCGCCCTGAAGGCTCTGGCCTGCGATTTGATGAAAATTGCCAACGATATCCGCTGGCTGGCCTCCGGTCCACGGCTGGGACTGGGGGAAATCACCATCCCTGCCAACGAGCCAGGCTCTTCCATCATGCCGGGAAAAGTCAACCCCACCCAGTGCGAAGCCATCACCATGATTGCCGTGCAGGTCATGGGCAACGATGCGGCGGTGAGCATGGCCGCCAGCCAGGGAAATTTTGAGCTGAATGTATTTATGCCGGTGCTGATTTATAATTTTCTGCAATCTGCCCGGCTGCTGGCGGAAGGAATGACTGCTTTCCACGACTTCTGCGTCACCGGCATCCGGGCCAACCGGGAGAAAATGGAGGGGAATCTGCACAACTCCCTCATGCTGGTCACCGCCCTGACCCCCTACATCGGCTATGAAAACGGTGCAAAAACCGCGAAAAAAGCCTACGAAGAGAACATTTCCCTGAAAGAAGCCTGCGTAAAACTGGGCTACCTGACCCAGGAAGAATTTGACCGGGTATTCCACCCGGAGCAGATGATCTGAAAAAACCGCCCCGCTTTCCTCAGCGGGGCGGTTATCGTTAACTTGTTAGCTGCGTTAACGGGATTTGTCTTGCAAGTGGGCGCTATATCTGATATAGTATCCATATGGCGGGACTGAAAAGAAAAACGTATGGAGGTGTTTTCTTTGAAAACAGTACTTAAGGCTATTTTTATCGGAGTTATCAGCTTTTTTGTATGTTTGATCGGGAACCTGCTGTTAGGCGCAGCTGTGGGTGCCATGATTCCCGGTGGCGATGAATTTCTCAATTCCTATTTCCATCCGCTGTATACTGCCATTACCCTGCTGATTTCTCTTGTGATTTCCTGTACCTATCTGATTGTGCAGAAAATCAATCTGCTTTTAGCGAAAATAGAAGATACCAAACTTCCGGACTGACAGGCAGGGGGCACCCCTGCCTGCTTTTTTGCGCATAAAAAAGCCGCCGTCCCAAAGGACGGCGGCGAAGTTCTGTCTGTTTAATTACAGCAGAGTGGAGAAGTGCTTGATGGTACGGACCATCTGAGAAACGTAGGAGTTCTCGTTGTCGTACCAGGACACAACCTGAACCTGGGTCTTGCCATCGGGCAGAGCGCAAACCATGGTCTGGGTAGCGTCGAACAGGGAGCCGTAACGCATGCCGATAACATCGGAGGAAACGATCTCGTCCTCGTTGTAGCCGAAGGACTCGGTAGCAGCAGCCTTCATAGCAGCGTTGATCTCAGCCACGGTCACGGACTTGGAGCACACAGCATTCAGAATGGTGGTGGAGCCGGTGGGGGTGGGAACACGCTGAGCAGCGCCGATCAGCTTGCCGTTCAGTTCGGGGATAACCAGGCCGATAGCCTTGGCAGCACCGGTGGAGTTGGGAACGATGTTCACAGCGCCGGCACGGGAACGACGCAGGTCGCCCTTACGCTGGGGGCCGTCCAGGATCATCTGGTCGCCGGTGTAAGCGTGGATGGTGCACATAATGCCGGACTCGATGGAAGCCAGGTCATTCAGAGCCTTAGCCATGGGAGCCAGGCAGTTGGTGGTGCAGGAAGCGGCGGAGATGATGTGGTCGTCCTTGGTCAGGGTGTTGTGGTTAACATTGTAAACGATGGTGGGCAGGTCGTTGCCAGCGGGAGCGGAGATAACAACCTTCTTAGCGCCAGCGTCGATGTGAGCCTGAGCCTTAGCCTTGGAGGTGTAGAAGCCAGTGCACTCCAGAACAACGTCAACACCCAGCTCGCCCCAGGGCAGCTCGGCAGCGTTGGCCTTAGCGTAAATGGTGATCTTCTTGCCGTCGACAACGATGTGATCCTCGCCAGCCTCGACAACGTGACCCTGAGCAGCGTAGTTGCCCTGAGTGGAGTCGTACTTCAGCAGGTGAGCCAGCATCTTGGGAGAGGTCAGGTCATTGATGGCAACGACTTCGAAACCCTCAGCACCGAACATCTGACGGAAAGCCAGACGGCCGATACGGCCAAAACCGTTAATTGCAACTTTAACAGACATGATGATTCCTCCATTTTAATCGCTGCAATGCAGCATATTTGACATCATATGTACAGGATTCGATAACTCCGTACGGATTTATTATACTATAGCTGAAACCGGATGTAAACTGTGAAATGTGTAAAAATCCCATAAAAATTTTGTTAATTTCGATGCAAGATGCTAATATTGCACAAATCTACCCTGGGAGAAGGGAAAAACCCGGAGCAGTTTGCTCCGGGTTTTCCATAAGTTTTGAATTATCCTTCCACAGCCTGGGTTTCTGCAGCAACAGGAGATGCAGCTTCGTAAGTTACAGGGGATTCAGGAGTGCAGATGGCAATGTAGGTGTTGCCTACGCCCACATCCAGGGGAGTGCCGTCCTGGGTGGTGAAGACGAAGGGTTCCTTATCACCGGCGCAGGTCCAGTTGATGGGGATGATCTTGCCGCCGTTGGCATAGTAGCCGGCGCCGCCGGCGTTGAAGTCAGCCACAAAGTAGATGCCGTCGGTGGTGATGTTGGCGTTCATAATCAGCACGTTGGTGAACATCTCGGTTTCGCCGGTGATCTGGTCGGTCATTACCTGGCCGTACTGATTATATACGTACTTGTCCGCCTCAGCGTCATAGGTCATGATGGTTTCCTTCTTGGCCTGTCCGTAGGTGAAGGTCAGAGAGATCTTACCAGCGTCCTCGCCGTTAGCAGGGGTGCCGTCCTCAGTGAAGGTCAGACCGTAATCCCGCTCCAGGCTCATGGGATAGCCCTGGGCCTCTGCATAAGCCTTGATGCCGGAGCCGACACCGAAGAGGGTATTTTCATAAGTACGGTTGTACTCGGTATCCCGGTAGGAGGTACCCTGGGAGGCAACTTCCCAAGCATCGATGTTAAAGTTTTCAATGCCCCGGTTGGCGGCATCCTCCAGTGCCTGGCTGGAGCCACCGGCATGGGACAGAATCAGATCATAGTGCTGGGCCAGCTGGTTGAAGATGGGCCGGGTGGAACGGGTGGAGCCGATGGCTTCCACGTCCGAGATATCGGAGAACAGAGCCAGGCAGCGGATGATGTTGTTCTTGTTGACAAAGGTCTCTACCAGCACGTCGGCGTGGATGACACCCACATGGGGCAGGTTTTCCTGCATGTTGCTGACGGTGTTGGCGAAGATCCGGCCGGTGAAGGGAGCATCCAGAATCTCACCGTTGAGGGGGTTGCGGTAGACTTGCGGCTCGGTGGGCACAGTGGTAGGTTCTGTGGTAGGTTCCGTGGCAGCTTCCGTGGTAGCTGCCTGGGTGGTTTCCGGCACGGTGGAGGGCTGGGTGGAGGCGGCCTTACCGGCACCGCAGCCGCACAGCAGCAGTGCCAGTGCTAGGGTCAGGGCAAGCATTTTTTTCATGATACATTTCCTTTCCTTATTTCTGTTTTTATATGGTAAATTGCCGATGATTTACAAGCATCGCAACTTATCACGGATTATGCCGTTTCCTCGGTGGCTTCGGTTTCCTCTGCCTGGGCTTCGGTAAGGGTTCCGTCCATGGTCTTGCCCAGGCTGTAATAGAACACATTGTCCCGGGAGGGGTTCAAATCCGGCATCAGACCCCGGCGGGCGTAAACATTGTAGTAGCCGAACAGTACCGGAATGATCCGCCCGTCCTCCGCCAGCTTCTGGTACAGGTTGTAGTAAGTACCGCTGTTGTCCAGGGTACTGTTGCACATACCCTGGAAGGTTTCGTGGGCCAGACCGCCCCAGCTCAGCTCACCCCAGCCCCGGAAAAATTCCGTCAGGTCCATATTCGGAGACAGCCGGGTCATACCCAGATAGATGTCATAGGTCTGGGCCACCAGGACCTGCTGATAAGTGCCGGTGGTTTGCTCCATGGTGGTGGCAGGAAGGCCCAGTTCGGTCAGGTTCTGGGCAATGCTCCGGGCTGCTCGGACTCGGGCGGAATCGTCGGAGTTAACCAGAATCTTCAGCTCCTTTTGGTCTCCGTCGTCATCCTTGGGAATGGTGTATCCGGTAAGGAAGGCCACGAATTTGGCGGGATCATAGGCATATTTGTCTGCCAGAGACTTGCTGTAGTAGACTTCCGTAGGGGCACAGGGCAGGGTTACCGGTTCTACCAATCCTTTATACACGTCCTGAGCCAGGGTTTGCCGGTCAATGCCGTAGGTCAGGTTGATGCGCATATTGCTGTCTTCAAAGAAATCACTATACTGAATGTTGCAGCCAATGTACATCAGGTAGCCGCTTTCAATTTCCCACAGCTCATAGTCGCAGCGGTATTCGGCAAAGGAGTCACTCATGGGGTTGGTACACACCACGCTGACGTTGCCGAACTGGAATTCGTCACGGACATCTGACGGGGAGGAAACTTCCACCAGATCAATGCTTTCATCGGTGGCCGGGATTTTAACATTGCCGCACCACCAGGTGGGATTGCGGTGAAGCTGTGCGCCGCCGGCGGTTTTGACAAAAACGTAGGGCCCGGTACCCAAGGGGGGCGTTCCTTCTATCTGGTTTACCTCGGATGCCTTGACAATGGGCACATCCAGAAGCAGGGGCAAGTTCTCATAGGCGGTGTCCATCTGGAACAAAATGCCGCCATTTTCCAGGACGCTTACATCCAGCAGATGCTTGACGAAGCGATTCGCGTAGTAGTCGTTTTCCTTGGCCTGCAAATAGCTGGCTACCACATCTTCGGCGGTGACCTTGGTTCCGTCGGAGAAGGTGGCGTTGGGGTCTAAGTAGAAAGTCCAGTTGCGGCGATTGTCGGAGACTTCATACTGTCCGCAGAGAATGGGGGTTACGTTTTTCTTGCTGTCCACGGCGAACAGTCCCTGATACATCAGCGACATCAGCACCCGGTTGGTGTAGTCACTGCCAAACAGAGGATTCAATGAGCGATCCGGATAGTAGGCCAGCGTCAGCTCCTGGGTATCTTCCTCTTCCGGCATAATGTCCTCCGGGTCCTGACCTTCCATCAGGATGGCGTCGCCGGTGGCCTGATAGCCGGAATTGTCAATTTTCCGGCCGCAGCCCCCCAGAATCAGAACAAAAATCAGCAGCAGGGCAGTCAATCGTTTCATGGGCAAACCTCCTTGCAGACAATCAAGGCACCCTGGGAGCCTCGTTCTCCCTTGGTGGCCCGGTGGGACCAGAACCGCTGGTTCTGGCAGAAGGTGCATGCGTCGCTGACGGCGATGGTGGTTACTCCCCGGCGCCGCAGCAGATAAGCGTTGACGGCTTTCAGATCGGGGTAGTACCGATCCCCCCGCTTTTCAATGTAGCTGGCCACGTCGTTTCCAAAGGCATCCAGCAGAGCCTGGGGCACATCCTCCTGGGTTTCAAAGTGGCACTGGCCGATGTTGGGGCCAATGGCTGCCCGGATATTTTCCGGGCGGGAGCCGTATTGCTCCATCATGGCCTGCACAGCCTTGCCGGCAATGTCCTGAACGGTTCCCCGCCATCCGGCGTGAACGGCGCCTACCGCACCGGTGACGGGATCGTGCAGAAGCACCGGGGTGCAGTCGGCGGTGAACACCAGCAGAGTTACCCCCGGGGTGTTGGTAATCAGACCGTCGCACTCCGGATAGTCCCGGTGGCACAGTCCCCGGGCATCCGCCGCCGTTACCGGGCGGACAATGTCCGTGTGGGTCTGGCGGGTCATCACCAGCTTCTTTTCATCAAAATCCAGGGCTTTTGCCAGGATTCTCAGGTTGGTTTCCACGTTTTCCATGGTGTCTCCCCGGCCGTAGGCCAGATTCAGACTGGCCTGGGTACCGGTGCTGACCCCGCCGAAACGGGTGGTGAAGCAGTGGGGTACGGAAATTTCCTGGGCAACCAGGTATTCCAGATCCCCCTGTTTTACGGTTTGTATAGACATAAGATTCACCTGTTATGAAATGGGGCGGTTTTCTGTTTCTCAGCCCTCCAGCTGGGCGGCCTTGTCCTTCTGCATGCAGCACTTTTTGTACTTCTTGCCGCTGCCGCAGGGGCAGGGATCGTTGGGGCCCACCTTCTTTTCCTTGCGGATGGGGGCCTGCTTTACGGTGGGCTTGCCGGAGGCGGCGGTGCCGGTTTCCTTGGCAACCTTTTCCCGCTTGACTTCCTGGTTGGTCCGCAGCTGCACCAGGAACATCCGGCGGATGGTCTCCTCCCGGATGGCCTGGATCATGGCCTCGAACATCTGGAAGCCCTCTTCCTTGTAGGCAATCACCGGGTCATGCTGACCGTAAGCCCGCAGGCCGATGCCCTGCTTCAGGTCGTCCATGGCATCGATGTTGTCCATCCAGTATTCGTCCACCACACGCAGCATGACCACCCGTTCCAGTTCCCGCATAATGGCGGGGGTGTAGGTGTTTTCCTTGGCTTCGTAGGTTTTCTGGGCGATTTCGTAGACAATGTCCGCTACTTCCTGCGCGGATTTTCCCTCCAGCTGGGATGCCCGGGCGGCCAGGGTGCCCCGGGCAAAGTAGATGCCCTCCATGGCGGCAGCCAGATGGGCCAGACCTTCGGCATTGGCGTTGCCGCCGTTGTCGCTGAAGGCGGTGGTGACGGTGGTATCCACCAGGGAGCGGAGCATGGTCATCATGTTCTCCCGCAGATCTTCGCCGTCCAGAACTTTCTGCCGCTGGGCGTAGATCACTTCACGCTGGGTGTTCATCACGTCGTCGTATTCCAGCACGTTTTTCCGGGCCCGGAAGTTCCGGGATTCCACGTTCTTCTGGGCGTTTTCCACGGCGTTGCTGAGGATTTTGGCATCGATGGGGGTGTCCTCGTCCAGACCCAGGGAGTCCATCATGCCCATGACCCGGTCGGTGGAGAACAGCCGCATCAGATCGTCGGTCAGGCTCAGGTAGAACCGGCTTTCGCCCGGGTCGCCCTGACGGCCGGAACGGCCCCGCAGCTGATTGTCGATACGCCGGGATTCGTGGCGCTCGGTGCCGATGATGAACAGGCCGCCGGCGGCACGGACCTTTTCTGCCTCGTCGGCAATGGAGGCTTTGTACTTTTTCAGCAGCTCCTCATACTTGGCCCGGACTTCCAGAATCTGGGGGTCGGAGGTTTCGGCAAAGGAGTCGGCTTCCTGAAGCAGTTCCTCCGGCAGGTCGGATTTTGCCAGTTCTGCCTTGGCCAGGAAGTCGGCGTTGCCGCCGAGCATAATGTCGGTACCACGGCCAGCCATGTTGGTGGCGATGGTAACGGCGCCGAATTTACCGGCCTGGGCCACGATCTGGGCTTCCTGCTCGTGGTGCTTGGCGTTCAGAACGTTGTGGGGGATGCCTTCGCGCTTTAAAAGCTTGCTCAGCAGTTCGCTCTTTTCAATGGAGATGGTGCCCACCAGTACGGGCTGGCCCTTTTCGTGGCAGGTCTTCACCTGCTGGACAATGGCCCGGAATTTGCCGGCTTCGTTCTTGTACACCACGTCCGGGTGGTCAATGCGGATTACCGGCTTGTTGGTGGGGATTTCCACCACGTCCAGCTTGTAGATGGTGGCAAATTCTTCCTCTTCCGTCAGAGCGGTACCGGTCATGCCGGAAAGCTTACGGTACAGCCGGAAGAAATTCTGGAAGGTGATGGTAGCCAGGGTCTTGCTCTCCCCTGCCACGGTGACCCCTTCCTTGGCCTCAATGGCCTGGTGCAGACCTTCGTTGTACCGACGGCCGTACATCAGCCGTCCGGTGAACTCGTCTACAATGATGATCTGGCCGTCCTTGACCACATAGTCAATGTCCTTCTTCATCAGACCCCGGGCCTTCATGGCCTGGTTGATGTGGTGGCTCAGGGTGGTGTTCTCTGCGTCAGCCAGGTTGTCCACACCGAAGAATCGCTCGGCCTTGGCAATGCCGCTGGCGGTCAGGGAAACGGTGCGGGCCTTTTCGTCCACGAAGTAGTCGCAGTCGTAGTCATCCTGGACTTCCTTCTCGTCGGTCTTGGCAAAAACCTGCTTGCGCAGAGAGGAAACGAACCGGTCAGCCATTTCATACAGCTGGGAGGAATCTTCACCCTTGCCGGAGATAATCAGCGGCGTCCGGGCCTCGTCAATCAGAATGGAGTCCACCTCGTCCACGATGGCAAAGGCGTGGCCCCGCTGGACCAGCTCCTGCTTGTAGATGGCCATGTTGTCCCGGAGGTAGTCAAAGCCCAGTTCGTTGTTGGTGCAGTAAGTAATGTCGGCGGCGTAAGCAGCCCGGCGCTCCTGGGGGGTCATGCCGGGAATCACCAGACCGATGCTCAGCCCCAGATACCGGTAGACCTTGCCCATCCACTCGGACTGGTATTTTGCCAGGTAGTCGTTGACGGTGACCACATGGACGCCTTCGCCGGTGAGGGCATTTAAGTAACAGGGCAGAATGGCAACCAGTGTTTTGCCTTCACCGGTTTTCATTTCGGCAATCCGGCCCTGATGCAGCACAATGCCGCCGATGAGCTGAACGGGGTAAGGCCGCAGGCCCAGAACCCGGTCGGCAGCTTCCCGAACGGTGGCGAAGGCTTCCGGCAGCAGATCGTCCAGGGTTTCCCCATCTGCCAGACGCTGCTTGAAAACCGCAGTTTTTCCCCGGAGTTCTTCTTCGCTCAATGCCTTGTAGCTGTCTTCCAGGGCAAGAATCTGATCCACTATGGGCTGGATCTTCTTCAGCTCCCGCTGGGAGCGGGTTCCGAACAATTTATCAAAAAGTCCCATTGTAATCTCCTTTAACATTAGAAATGGCCGCAGCCAACCAATTTGATGTATTATAACACATTTGTAAAGAGAATAATAGTCGAATTTGTGAACAAATTGCCGACCTTGTGCCTAAATTTCTTGCTCTGTTCCAACGAAAAAACCGGAGAAAAGCAAAAAATCTCCCGCTGCCGAAAAAGCAGCGGGAGAAACTGTTATTTTACAAAGCCGTTGACAATCTCAGCAATTCCCGCCACATCCTCGTCGGTCAGATACATGTGCAGGGGCATGGTGATGATATGCTGGCTGATTTCATGGGCGTGGGGGCAGGTGCCATGGGCGTAGGTGTACATGGAAAATTCCGTATTGTCCCGGTAGTGAACACCGCCGTAGATGTCGTGCTTGGCCAGCTCCGACAGCAGCCCTTCCCGGTCGGGAACGGCGATTTCATAAATATGGAAGGAGCATTCCTCCCGGTAGGGGGCGGGGATAATCTGAATCTTGGGATTGCCCGCAAAGGCGGCGTCGTACATGGCGGCGATTTCCCGGCGGCGGGCGTTCTCTTCGTCCAGGTAGGGCAGCTGAGCCAAAGCAATGGCGGCCATAATGGCGTTGCCGTTGTACTTAAAGCCCACATAATCCACGCCGTAGTTCCACTTGTAGGTGCCTTCGTTGCTGGTACGGGCGTAGGTATCTTTGTTAATGCCCATCCAGGAGACCTTCCGGCATTCGGCGTCCAGCTCCGGGTCGGCAAAGCAGATCATGCCGCTGTCACCGGTGGGCAGGTTCTTGACCGCCTGGTAAGAGTATACCGTCACATCCACACCATCCCAGGTGCCGGGCATCTGGCCGTTTACCCGGGTGCCGGACATGTGAGCAGCATCCAGAATCAGCCGCAGGTTATGCTTTTTGCACAGGGCGATGATCTTGTCCAGCTGACCGACCCGTCCGCCGTAGCCCACAAAGATCACAGCCCGGGTTTTCTCGTTGATCTTTTTCTCCACATCCACCGGGTCCAGACACAGATATTCGTCCACATCCGCAAACCGGGGCTTGAGATTTTCATAGAGGATGGCGTGGTTGGTGGAGACGAAGGTAATGGGGGTGGAGATAATCTCGTCCCCATCCTGCCAGCCATAGCGGCGCTTGAGAATGTTCACCGCCAGATGCAGTCCTGCGGTGCTGGAGTTGAGGAAGCAGGCATTGGCATGGCCGGTGTAGGCTTTCCAGGCAGTTTCCAGCTCTGCAGTTTTGAAGCCGGAGCCAGTCCAGCCCTTTTCCAGGCACTCCCGAATCTGGGCCAGGCACTCGTCTATATGAAATTTGGGTTTCAATACCTGAATGGTAGACATAACACAAAAAATCCTTTCGCTTTCGACGTTTATTCTGGGGCTATTTTAATCCAAACGGAAGGCAATTACAAGAGTACCGGCAAAATTTTGTGTCAGTCTGAGGTTTTCTGCTCAATCCTGCTGCTGAAAGGGTTTGATCAGGTGCTCAAAAATATCTTTCTCTTTCATCAGGGCAATTCCTTGCCCTTCGTCCCCCAAAACCAGCAGCCGGTGACCGGGTTCGATGGAGAAAATTTTCCGGGCCTGGGCGGGAATAACAATCTGCCCTTTTTCCCCGACTGTGACAACACCGAATACGTGTTTTCCTCTGGGGGGCACATTCAGGCCGCTGACCGGGCTGTTGAAATTCACCAGATCATCCAGGGTGACGTCAAAAACGCTGGCCAGTGCCATACATTTTTCAATGTCCGGCACGGATTCTCCTGTTTCCCATTTTGACAGGGTTTGGCGGGAAACATTGATTTTCTCCGCCAGTTCTTCCTGGGAGAAATTGTGCAGTTTCCGAAGTTGGGTTAAGTTCTCACGAAACATGGGTTTCCTCCTTTTTTATCCCCAGTATGCACCAGCGCAGTACCGGAATGGCGCAGATCAGTGCGTTCAGCAGATACCCGCCCCCAAACGCGGCAATTCCTGCAATCAGATAGCACAGTCCAGGTGCCAGCGGGGAATACCGATCCAGAAAATAGGCGGCTGCTGCCAGAGGCAGGTAGTGCAGTACATACAGTCCATAACTTCTCCTGCCGATCCACTGCAGTACGGCGTTGGTTTTATCTGCCCATTTTTTTGCTCCGGCAAACACCGCCAGAATCATCACCCAGGCGTAGGCTATGGAAAAGAAGCTGTTTACCACCGGCGCGCTGACGTAATCCTGACCAAAGTAGTGGATGGTATAACCGATTCCCAGGCAAAGGGCCCCAATGCCCAGGGGCAGCCAGAATCTGCTCAAGCGCTGGATTACCGGCTCCTGGGAGAACACGAAGTAGCCCAGGAAAAAGGCACATCCATAGATACCAAACCGGTAAACCGGAATGACCGGCGTATTGAGAATCTGGGCGCTGAGCCAAAGGGGGAATACCAGCAGAAGAAGCGCCGGCACCGGGAACCGGGCGCAGGCAGCGTACAGCTTTCCCGTTTCCCATTTCCGGAGCAGAACCACTGCCACAGAGAACAGCCACAGCATTTGGATGTACCACAGTACTCCCGTGCCGGATACCGCCATAATCCCATAAAGTACAAGTCCCGGCATCTGCGGCATATGGTCGAAGGCAGCGCCGATTGCCATATTAAAATACCCCAAAATCCATTGAAATGCAAACAGTCCAATGGTGGAAGGGACCAACAGCTTCCGGGTTTGAAAACGGAAGAACGCCCGGACGGTGCGCTTCTGCAGGGATGCTCTGGTGCTGATGCCGGATACGATAAACAGAATCACCATAAACCAGGGGTAGAGCAGATATGCGATGGCATCCTGGTATTGCACTTCCTGAAACGGACCGATGACACCCACTGTCAGTACGCCGTTGTACATATATATTACATGGTAAACCACCACCAGCAGTCCGGTAAGCCAGCGAATGTTGTCAAGGTAATGTATTCTCATGTATTTCCCACCTTGTATAACGGTTTTTGACCATTATACTAGGAAAAAACCAGATTTTCTACAAGGAAAAACTAACATTTTGAAATAGTTTCTGTTAAAAATAGTAGCAAAATGCCGCCCGGTGCGGGCGGCATCTGCGTCGAATTATCGTATGACCTTTTTCTGAATGTTACCCGGCCCTTGCTTTGGAAAAGACCGGGAGTTGGTTTTGATGGTTGTTTTGTTATGAGCGAAGTCTTCCCAGGGAGTCTGCGCGCTCGTCGTAGGGGGCGTAAGTCCAGCCCAGAATCCGATCCATGGGAATTTCGGTGTCGGAGGAGATGTAGCTGAACCGGCCGTTTTCGTAGGCCGCTTCACAGCAGATGACCCCCTCGTCGGGAAACAGCTCTTTGATGATCACATATCCGGCTTCTCCGGGCAGAGCTTTTGCCGGAGCATGCCAACGCAGAATGGTAAAATCGTCCAGATTCGCAAGACCCAGAATGGCCTGGATCTGCTGCAGTTTTTCCTTGTCTTTCATAGTGGTTCTCCTATAAGTAGTTCAGTTTGCATCTGTACGAGCTGTCTATAGAATAGCACAAGGAAGCTGTCACAACCTGTCACAATTTGTCGCCAAACGAAAAAACGGGCCAAAATCCCACGCAGCAGGCAGAAAAAGGGGGTCAGTCCAAAAGACGGCCCAGGATATCGGCCCGTCCGTCGTAGGGAGGATAGGCCCAGCCCAGCACCTGATGGGTAGGAATGGAGCGGTCTGTGGTGAGATACCAGAATCTTCCCTGTTCAAAGGCCGCTTCCTGACACAGAATTTCTCCGTCCTGGGCCTGCTTGACCAGAACGTAGCTGGCTTCCTCCGGCAGCGCCTGTTTTGGTGAATACCAGCGAATCAGGGAGAAGGATTCCCCGTCCAACGCCAAAATCTCCCGAATCTGCTCCCATTTTTTCAACGCATCCATGTTGCATCCTCCTAGTTATAAGCAATATGTTCTATATCGTAAATACATAGTAACATATGCAAACGTCGAAGGAAGTCATATTTCGTCGGAAAAAGAAAAACTGCGCACACAGGCGCAGCTTCACGTTTGAAAAGTTAAATATTCCCTTTGGCCTGCTGAATCATTAGCTCTACCATTTCCAGAATCCGCTTCTGCTCCTGGGGCGGCAGGCTTTCCAGTTCCTGGGACAGGACGCTGGCTTTATACTCGGTGGCGTGTTCCAGCACGTCGCAGAAAATGGCGTCGGCAGAGGTTTCCAGACAGTTGATAATGGCAATCAGCTTTTCGCACCGGGGAAAGGAAGCGCCCCGCTCGATGGTGGAAATATAATTGGTGGCAACCCCCAGCTTTTCCGCAAACTGATCCTGGGTCAGTCCCAGACGCTCCCGGCACTGCTTGATGCGTTTGCCGATCCGCTTGTCTATCATCTCGCCGCCGCTCCTTTCCTGTATATCGTTTATCCATAGTATACAGCGATAACACCGACAGATACAGAAATGATAATCCACAGAGTATGGATTACCGATTGAGCAGCGGCAAAAAGAAAACCCAGCCGAAGTTTGGCAGCTTCGGCTGGGAGGGTTTGTGTTCTGACAATCAGCAGTAGAAGTCCCGGATCTTCTTGGCACGGCTGGGGTGGCGCAGCTTGCGGATGGCCTTGTTCTCGATCTGGCGAATCCGTTCCCGGGTAACGCCGAAGATCTGGCCCACCTCTTCCAGGGTGTGGGTCCGGCCGTCGTACATGCCGAAACGCATCCGCAGCACGTCCGCTTCCCGTTCGGTCAGGGTGCCCAGGATTTCCTTCAGGGCTTCTGCCAGCAGGGCGTTGGAGGTAGCGTCGGCGGGACCGGGGGTGCGCTCGTCCTCCACGAAGGAGCCGATGGAGGTATCTTCTTCATCACCCACAGGGGTGTCCAGGCTCAGGGTATCGGCAGCGGTGCGGTTGGCCTCGATGATCTTTTCAACCGGCAGATTCAGCTCGGCGGCGATTTCTTCCACGGTCGGCTCCCGGCCCAGTTCCTGCACCAGCTTGCGGTTGCAGCGGGTGGCCTTGTTAATCACTTCTACCATATGCACCGGCACCCGGATGGTCCGGGCCTGGTCGGCAATGGCACGGGTGATGGCCTGCCGAATCCACCAGGTGGCATATGTAGAGAATTTGTTTCCCTTTGTCCAGTCAAACTTGTCTACCGCCCGAATTAGGCCCGTGTTGCCCTCCTGGATCAGATCCAGAATGTGCAGGCCCCGTCCGGAATACTTCTTGGCGATGGAAACCACCAGCCGCAGGTTCGCCTCGGTCAGCTTGTTCTTGGCGTACTGATCGCCCTCGGCAACCCGCTTGGCAAGCTCCACTTCCTCATCGGCGGACAGGAGCTTGACCTGACCGATTTCCTTCAGGTACATCCGCACCGGGTCGTCCAGGCTGTACTCGGCGGCCAGATCCACCGGGTCCACCAGGTCCTCTTCTTCCAGGCCGGACAGGTCGATGTCCCCGTCGGGGTCCAGGTCCAGATCGTCGTCCCCCAGATCCAGTTCCAGGTCGGCGGTGATGATCTGAATATTCATGGCCTCAAAGCGGTCGTATATCTCTTCAATTTTCTCAGGGGTCAGCTGCATTTTTTCCAGCTGGGCGTTCAAATCGGCGGCACGGATCATGCCGTCCTTCTTGCCCTGGAGGATCAATGCCTGCAAGGCGGCGTAGATATCTTCCAGATTTCCCTTGGGAGTCTTCTTCGTTGTACTCATGGAACGTCCCCTCTTTTTTCTATGTAAAGTCTAAAAATTCTCGTGCCGTTAAACTATACCCCAATTTTTTCGGAATGACAAGGGGATTTTGCAGAATTTTTTCTGGAATTTGCAGGTTTTCTAAAAAGTTTTCCGGCTGCAAAGACAGGTTTCCCCGGATTTCTCCAAAACATACGGTTTACATTTTGGAAAAAATTCGGTATAATTGGGAAAATGCAAGATTTTGCCCTGTGGCCGGATTTCGGCACAGCGTAATCTGACTGTTGAGGAGCAACCCCTATGACCGAATTGAGCAAAATTCGCAATTTTTCTATCATTGCCCACATCGACCACGGCAAGTCCACCTTGGCCGACCGGCTGCTGGAATCCTGCAACGCCATTGACCAGCGGATTCGGGCCGAGCAGCTGCTGGACTCCATGGACTTAGAGCGGGAGCGGGGCATCACCATCAAAGCAACCGCCGTTACCCTGCACTACACCGCCGACGACGGGGAAACCTACGCCCTGAACCTGATCGACACGCCGGGCCATGTGGACTTTAACTATGAGGTGTCCCGTTCCCTGGCCGCCTGCGAAGGTGCGGTGCTGGTGGTGGACGCTTCCCAGGGCGTGGAAGCCCAGACCCTGGCCAATACCTACCTTGCCATTGACGCGGGGCTGGAAGTGCTGCCGGTGATCAACAAAATCGACCTGCCCTCTGCCCGCCCGGCGGAAGTCAAGGCCGAAGTGGAGGACATCATCGGCATCCCCGCCGAGGATGCCCCGGAAATCTCCGCCAAGAATGGCATCAACATTCACAGCGTGCTGGAAATGATTGTCAAAGACGTTCCCGCCCCCGCCGGAGACCGGGAAGCGCCGCTGCAGGCACTGATTTTTGACAGCCAGTATGATTCCTACCGGGGTGTCATTGTCTACACCCGGATCAAGCAGGGCACCGTCAAGCCCGGCATGGATATTAAAATGATGGCCACCGGCGCGGTTTATAAGGTGGTGGAGGTGGGTACCATGACTCCCACAGGGCTGTGCCCCCTGGATGCCCTGGGAGCCGGAGAAGTGGGCTACATCACCGCTTCCATCAAAACCGTTGCCGATACCCAGGTGGGCGACACCATCACCACGGTGGAAAATCCCGCTTCGGAGCCGCTGCCCGGTTACCGGGCGGTGCAGCCCATGGTGTTCTCCGGCGTTTACCCCGCCGACGGCGCCAAGTACCAGGATCTGCGGGATGCTCTGGAAAAGCTGAAGCTCAACGACGCTTCCATGAGCTACGAAATGGAAAGCTCCATTGCCCTGGGCTTTGGCTTCCGCTGCGGCTTCCTGGGACTGCTGCATATGGAGATCATCCAGGAGCGGCTGGAACGGGAATACAATCTGGATCTGATCACCACCGCCCCCAACGTTGTCTATCGGGTCACCAAGACCAACGGAGAGGTGATGATGGTCTACACCCCCCTGGATTACCCCGACCCCATGGAAATTCAGCTGGCAGAGGAGCCCTACGCCAAGGTCAATCTGATTGCCCCTCAGGAATATGTGGGCAACATTATGGATTTGTGCCAGCAGCGCCGGGGCGAATTCAAGGATATGGTCTACCTGGATGCCAGCCGGGTGGAGCTGCACTACGAAATGCCCCTGAATGAAATCATCTACGATTTCTTCGATGCACTGAAGTCCCGTACCAGAGGCTATGGAAGTCTTGACTATGAGCTCATCGGCTACCGTCCCAGCCGCCTGGTGAAGCTGGACATCCTGCTCAACGGCGACATTGTGGACGCGCTGAGTTTCATCCTCTTTGCGGACAACGCCTATCCCCGGGCCCGGAAGATCTGCGAAAAGCTGAAAGAGAACATTCCCCGTGCCCAGTTTGAAATTCCTGTGCAGGCCGCCATCGGCGGAAAGATCATCGCCCGGGAAACTATCAAGGCCCTGCGCAAGGATGTGCTGGCCAAGTGCTACGGCGGCGACATTACCCGGAAGAAGAAGCTGCTGGAAAAACAGAAGGAGGGCAAAAAGCGGATGCGTACCTTCGGCACCGTCTCCGTCCCCTCCGAAGCCTTTATGGCTGTGCTGAAGCTGGATGAAGATTAAGTGAAGTCGGAGGGAATCTATGCCAATTCTTACCAAACGCCCCAACAAACGTCCATTAGGACTGTATATTCATGTGCCTTTCTGCCGCAGCAAGTGCCAGTACTGCGACTTCTATTCCACCTGCACCAAGGAAGACAAGCTCATTGACGGCTACCTGGACGCAGTGTGCGACCACATCAAGGAGGCCGGAGAGCTGGCTCCCAACTATAAGGTGGACACTGTCTACTTTGGCGGAGGTACCCCGTCCTACTTCGGAGCCGACGGTCTGGCGGTGATTATGACCACCATCCGCCGCAACTTCGACGTGGACAACAACGCCGAAATCACCTTTGAGGCAAACCCGGATTCCGTATCTGACCGGCTGCTGCACCGGCTCCGGGCGGAGGGCTTCAACCGGGTCAGTCTGGGCATTCAGTCCGACGACGATGAGATGCTGAAAAAGCTGGGCCGTCCCCATACCTACGCCCAGGCGGTGGCGGCTTATCACAAAATCCGCAAGGCAGGTTTTCGCAACGTCTCCATTGACCTGATGTACGGTCTGCCCGGACAGGATTTGAAGGACTGGCAGGAGACACTGGACAATGTGCTGCGGCTGCTTCCAGAGCATATCAGCTGTTACGCCCTGAAAATTGAAGAGGGCACCCCCTTTGCCCAGTGCAAGGACATTCTGAATCTGCCCGATGACGAAACCCAGGCGGATATGTACCTGGCAGCGGTGGAAACCCTCCGGGGCCGGGGCTTCCGGCAGTACGAGATTTCCAATTTCTGCCGCAAGGGCCTGGTGTCCAAGCACAATATGAAGTACTGGACCGGCGGAGAATACCTGGGCTTCGGCCCCAGCGCCAGCTCCGACTTTGCCGGCAAGCGCTATACCCTGAAACGGGACTTGCAGGCCTATATCACCGGCATCCGGGAAGGCGGAGACATTATGGAGGACATTCAGGAAATCCCTCTGCGGGAGCGGGCGGGAGAATACCTGATGCTCCGGCTGCGCACCAGCGTGGGCATTGACGCTCAGGAGTATGAGAAAATGTTCCTGCTGCCCTTTGCTCCCCTGGAAGACGTGCTGGAACAGCGCCGCCGATTCTTCCACGCCACCCAGACCGACACCGGTCGGTGGGTGCTGACCCCCAAGGGCTACCTGGTCAGCAACGACATCATCACCGACCTGCTGCTGGCCCAGGACGGGTCCAGCCCCCTCAAGCGGATATAAATGCAAAAACCCTCCCGTCGTTTGCCGGGAGGGAAGCTTTTTGCCCGGGTGGTATTCCACCCGGGCAGCGTTATTATGGTTTGACCGGGGCAGAGGGTTTCTCTGCCCCACAGGGCTTAGCAGCAGCCGCAGCCGTTGTCGTTGGTCATGGTGCCGTTACCGCAGCAGCAGAACAGCAGCAGAATCACGATCCACCACCAGTTGTTGCCGATGCAGCTGCACAGATTGTTGTTACCACACATAAGAAGTACCTCCGAAACATGTTCTTGAGCTTCACCGCTCATTCCATGGTATTCCGCAGGGCAGAAAATGTGCGTCGGTACGGGGGGAAATCTTATAAAGTCCGCAGGGCATCCACCAGGGCGGTCTTGCCGGCGGTCTTTTCATCCTTGACCTTGATGACCCGGGCGGGACACCCGGCCACCACGGTGTTGGGCTCCACATCGGAAACCACAATGGCGCCGGCGGCAACCACGGCATCGTGACCGATCCGGCATCCTTCAATCACCACGGCGTTGGCGCCGATGAGCACATTGTCCTCTACCACCACCGGAGTTGCGGAGGCAGGCTCCACCACACCGGCCAGCACTGCACCGGCGCCCACATGGCAGTTCTTGCCCACGGTTGCCCGGCCGCCCAGCACGGCGCCCATGTCGATCATGGTACCCTCGCCGATGATGGCGCCGATGTTGATGACCGCGCCCATCATAATCACGGCGTTCTTGCCGATCTCCACCTGCTCCCGGATAATGGCGCCGGGTTCGATCCGGGCGGGGATGTCTTTCAGATCCAGCATGGGGATGGCAGAGTTGCGGCAGTTGTTTTCAATTTCCACATGGACAAATTCGTTGCTTTCCAGCACCGGGGCAACGTCTTTCCAGTCGCCAAAGACGATTTTGCAGCCTTCTGCGGCGGGGAACTCCCGGCAGTTGGGGAAGGCAACGGGCTGCTTTTCCCAGACGTAGACCTTTACCGGGGTTTTCTTTTCCGAAGTGCGGATATATTCAATAATCTGTTGTGCATCCATAACGATTTTCTCCTTTTCTATGATGCTTCATCATACCATCTTTTTGTTCCAAACTCAAGGGGATAAATTGACACCGCCGGGCATTTGGCGTATAATACTGGTAAAATTTCCACAGGAGGCATTGCCATGCCCTTAGCCGCTGACCGCCAGGCGCTGCACCGGATTCCGGAGCTGGATCACGACCTTCCACAGACCCTGGCCTATCTGAAAAATGCTCTGAAAGGGATGCCTTGCCGGGTGTTTTCCCCAATGTCCGGAGCGCTGTGCGCCTGGTTTGACTTTGGCAGGGAAACCGCTATTGCCTTCCGGGCCGACGCCGATGCGCTGCCGATTGAAGAGAAAACCGGCGCTGCCTACGCATCCCAACACCCGGGGAAGATGCACGCCTGCGGCCACGACGGGCACATGGCAATTTTGCTGGAACTGGCCCGGCGGCTGAGCCGGAAGGAAGCTTTGCCTCACAATGTGCTGCTGGTATTCCAGCCCGCGGAGGAGACCACCGGGGGTGCAAGAGAACTGTGCGAAACCGGGATTTTTGAAACCTATGGCGTACAGGCTATATTCGGACTGCACCTGTGGCCGGGACTGACCGCCGGGGTCATTGCCAGCCGGGAGCAGGAGATGATGGCCCGATCCTGTGAGGTGACTGTGGACATTTTCGGCAAAACTGCCCACATCGCAAAAGCCGCCGAAGGGGTTGACGCCCTGGCTGCCGGGGTAGAATTCTATCGTCAGGCCGGGGCGCTGGAGGAGTCTGTGCCCCAGGGAATTTTCCGGCTGCTGAAATTCGGCAAATTCCAAAGCGGCACCGTCCGCAATGCCCTGTCTGCCCACACTCACCTGGAAGGAAGTCTGCGGGCATTCCAGGATGCAATTTTTGAGGGACTTCAACAGGGACTGCGGGAGATTGGACATCAGGTGGAAAGGGCCTTCGGCTGCACGGTCCAGGTGCATATGAACGACGGCTATCCCGCTGTGATGAACCCGCCGGAATTATTTGCCCGGGTACGCCGGGCGGTGGATTTTACCCTGCTGGAAGCGCCCAGCATGACCACCGAAGATTTTTCCTGGTATCAGCGGCATCTTCCGGGGATGTTTTTCTTCCTGGGAGTGGGGGATACCCCGGCGCTTCATGCCGATACCTTTGACTTTGACGAGGCCGTTTTGGAAAACGGCGCAGAATTTTTTGAACGATTGGCGGAGAATTTCCAATGATTCCAGTAAATCAGAACTTGTATAGTCTCCAGCGCAGCCCCATCCGGGTCTATACCAACCTGGCAAAGGAAGTACCGGGATGCGTTATGTTAACTATTGGAGAGCCGGATTTTGATACCCCGGATGTGGTGAAGGAGGCTGCTGTTGCGGCACTCAATCAAGGACAGACCCACTATGCCCCTAACCAGGGCACGGATGCTTTGCGCCGGGCGGTGGCGGCGTACGAAACCCGCCGGGGTCACGCCGTGAAAGAAAATCAGGTGCTCGTTACCATCGGCGCCAGCCAGGCCCTGTTTACTGCCCTGCTGGGCATCCTCAATCCGGGAGAAGAAGTGATTATCCCTACCCCGGGGTTTGTGCTGTATGAAAGTATCGCCGCCGTGGCGGGGGCCAAGACCGTATCACTGGATGTGACCAAAACCAACTTTCAGATTACGAAAGAGGCGCTGGAAGCGGCAATCACCCCCAAAACCAAGGCCATTATCCTCAATTCTCCCTGCAACCCTACCGGCGTGGTGCTGAGCCGGGAGAGCCTGCAGGCGGTGAAGGAAGCTGTGCTGGGCAGGCCCATTTTTGTGATTGTGGATAACGTCTATAACCAGCTGTGCTACGGCGAGTCCTGCCCGGACCTGAGTCTGGATAAAGAACTGGCGGATCAGCTGATTCTGTGCCAGAGTTTTTCCAAGCCCTACGCCATGACCGGCTGGCGGGTGGGATATCTGACCTGCCCGGAGTATGTGATGGACCGGCTGCTGCTGCTCAGCGCCGCCAACATTGCCGCCGTGCCTACCTTCATTCAGGCCGCCGCTGCTGCGGCTCTGGAATCAGACCCCAGCGACATGATCCGCGCCTATGACAGCCGGAGACAGTATGTCTGCGCCCGGCTGAAAAAAATGGGACTTCGCTTCCCGGAGCCGGAAGGGGCATTTTATGTCTTTGTGGACATCTTCCCCTACGGGCTCAGCAGCGGGGAATTCTGCACCCGGATGATCCGCCAGGCCGGTGTGGCCGCCGTGCCCGGCAGCTGTTTCGGTACGGAGGGGTATATCCGGCTGTCCTACTGCTGCAGCCGCGAATCTCTGAAAACTGGGCTGGATCGGATGGAAGCCTTCCTGAAAACCCTGCCCCGAAAGGATACCGCACAATGAGCGACAAGAAAAAAATTCTCCTGCTGACCACCGGCGGCACCATCGCCTCCGTTCCCGGTGGAGAGGGGTTGGTTCCCCACCGCTCCGGGGTGATGGAGCGGGAACTGGAACAGCTGCGCACCTATTACAGCATCACCGTCCAGGACGTGATGTGCCTGGATTCTTCCAATATCCGCCCGGAAGAGTGGCAGCTCATTGCCAAGACTGTTTTTGAGCAGCGGCAGGGCTATGACGGCATTGTCATCTCTCACGGCACCGATACCATGGCCTACACCGCCTCCGCTGTCACGTTTATGCTGCCGGACATTGACCTTCCGGTGGTGTTCACTGGTTCTCAGCTGCCCCTGACGGATATGCTCTCCGATGGACCGGACAATCTGCGCACTGCCTTTGCCATGGCGGCCTCGGGCTGCCCCGGTGTGTTTCTGGCCTTTGACCGGAAGGTGATGCTGGGCTGCCGGGCGGTGAAAGTCCGGGCTTCCGGCTTTTCCGCTTTTGAAAGCGTCAACGCCCGCTATGCTGCCCTGGTCAGCAACCAAGGACTGGTAATCGATCCCCAGGTATTGCCCAAATTTCAGGGGCAAAGCCGCCTGTGTCCGGACATCAGCCGGGAGGTATTCCTGCTGAAACTGACTCCGGGACTGAATCCCGCGGTTTTCGATATGCTGGCTGCCATGGGTTACAAGGGCATCGTCATTGAAGCCTTCGGCCTGGGCGGTATGAACGTCCTCCACCGGGGTCTGCGGGGCATCCGCCGGTGTGTGGAGGATGGGGTGAGCATTGTGGTCACCACCCAGTGTCTGTACGACAGCGCCAATCTGGAAGTGTACCAGGTGGGCAACAAGCTGCTGGAACTGGGGGTCATCCAGGGCCGGGACATGACCTCGGAAGCCGCCATGACCAAGCTGATGTGGGCCATCGGTCAGGGTATGGACCCCAATGAAATTGAAGCGCTCTTCGGCAAAAGCCTTGCCGGAGAAATCACGGTATAATTTTGAAGAGAAGAGAGGAGCAACCATGGATCACATTTATGTAACCGGGCATCGCAATCCCGATACCGACTCCATTGTGGCTGCCATTGCCTATGCCGCGCTGCACAATGCCTGCGGCGACCGGGAATACGAGGCCGCCTGCCTGGGCCAGGTGTCGGATGAGACCCAGATTGTGCTGGACCGTTTCGGCTTCCAGCCCCCCAAGCGGATTACCGACCTGTATAACCAGGTGCGGGATCTGGATTTTGACATGCCGCCGGTACTCAATGCCGGTGTCACCGTGAGCCGGGCCTGGGATGAACTCCAGGAATACCCCTCCATTGCCGCTGTGCCGGTGGCGAAAGAGGACGGAACCCTCTATGGTATTTTGTCCCGGACGGACATTGCCAGCTACAATATGTCTGGCATCACCTCCGGTGTGTTGGAAGAAGTGCCCCTGTTCAACGTGCTTTCCGTGCTGGAAGGCAAGGTGCTCAACGACGCCGGCGACCTGACCGACAGTGTAGCCGGAGAGGTTACCATCGCCCTGCCGGTGAGCCGGGACAATCTGCTCTTTCCCAACCGAAACAGCATTGTGCTGTGCGGCTACCAGCCGGAGATGATTCAGCGGGCTCTGGAGAGCAACGTCAACTGTCTGGTTCTGTGCCAGTCGGAGCTTCCTGCCCAGTTCCGGGATTTCCCCACCTCTACCTGCATCATTTCCACCCCCTTTGATGCGTACCGGGCTGCCCGGCTGCTGTTCCTGTCCACCCCGGTGGGCCGGATCTGCAATACCCAGGGGCTGGTGTGCTTCCACCTGGACGAACGGGTGGACGATGTGCGGGAAATCGTGCTGAAATACCGTCACCCCAGCTACCCCATTCTGGATGCCCAGGAACGGGTTGTGGGCATTCTGACCCGGTATCATCTGCTGCGCCCCCGGCGCAAACGGGTGGTGCTTGTGGACCACAACGAGGCATCCCAGTCCGTACCCGGCCTGGAGGAAGCGGAGATCCTGGAGATTATCGACCACCATCGTCTGGCGGATATCCAGACTACCAACCCTATTTTTGTCCGCAATGAGCCCGTGGGCTCTACCAATACCATCATTGCCAGCATGTTCCAGGATCGGGGTCTGATGCCCTCGGCGGCTTTGGCGGGCATGATGGCGGCGGCGATTCTGTCCGATACCGTCATGTTCAAGTCTCCTACCTGCACTCCCCGGGATGTGCGCACCGCAGAGCGGATGGCCCGGATTGCCAGTGTGTCCCTGGACGAACTGGGCAAGGCCATTTTCTCCGCTTCCGTAGAGCACAAAACTGCGGAGGAAGTGCTGTTTACCGATTACAAAGAGTTCCACATTGCCGGACACTCCCTGGCGGTGGCCCAGCTGACCTGCGTGGACAGCGCCGCGGTGCTCCAGCGCCGGGAGGAGCTGCTCAGGCTTATGGAAAGCCACGCCAAGAAGAAGGAACTGGATCTGGTGGTGCTGATGCTCACAGATGTGCTGCTGGAAGGCACCCAGATTCTCTACGTGGGCGATGATGAAACCATCCGCCAGGCCTTCAGTGTGACCCCCAAGGACAATACCGCCTTCCTGCCCAAGGTGATGAGCCGGAAAAAGCAGGTCATTCCCATGCTGTCGGATCTGTGGGGTTAAGATGTTCCCATAATGGACGGTATGTTCCACGATATGGAAAACCCGCATTTGCGTAGAATGTAGGAGAAATGTGATGTTTGTTATTGGAGCCTTAATTTTTGTAATATCAACAGCGGGCTTTTTCTTGTTTATACACCGCAGATTGGCAGTTTCGATGGAATTTGTTCCTGCCATATTTTGCGTTAGCTGCGTGTGTTTTCTGTTTTTTGCCGGGATTTTGAATTTCTTGCCTGAAATGACGTGGTGTCTGGCTGGGGCAGGTGTAATCCTGTTCCTTCGGCAGTGGAAGGACATTGGTAAACTATCCAAACGCAGTTGGATTGTGCTTACCTGTTATGCCTTGGCGCTGGTATATGGAGCCTATCTTCTGGTGAAGGTCCCGCTGAATCATTACGATGATTTTTCCCATTGGGGTTTGGTTATCCGTGAAATGCTGAAGGATGACCGATTTCCTAATTTCTCCGACACATTGATTACATTTCAGGCATATCCACTGGGCAGTGCCATCTGGGTGTACTATGTCTGCCGCCTGAGCGGTGGGGAGGAAGGCTTGTTTTTGCTGGCCCAGCAGATTTTACGGGTAAGTTTTTTGCTGCCGATTTTTGCTGGAATCCGGAAGGAAAATCGATTTTTGATTATTCCCGCATTGGGCTATGTTATCTTCGCGCTCATCGCCGGGACAGGAATTACCAATCTGCTGGTGGACAGCTTGCTGCCGTCTGCGGCGGTTGCTTTGTTTGCCATATTCTGCTATACACAGCAGGATACAAAACGGGCTGTTTTGCTGGCAGCGCCTATGGTGTTCTTCTTGTTTCAGGTAAAAAACAGCGGAATTTTCTTTGTTATTCTATTCTGGGTGTGGGCAGGTGCACGACTGCGCAAAGCGCCTAAGTCGGAACGGAAAGCATTTTTGCTCTGGGATATTTTGTTCCCATGTACCGGAGTGCTGCTGTGGCAGAAGCACGTGCAGCTGGTTTTTGCGGGCGGTTCCACCGCCAAGCATGCCATGACCATAGCCAATTATCAAAGCACCATGCTGGAAAAGAATGCCGGTGATGTGCTGACCATATTGGAGGGGGTCGTTGGAAAATCTTTTCATATGGATAATGGAAGCTTCTGGCTTCTTGTGGTGGTTACCGCAGCGCTGCTGCTTTTGTTTGCATGGAACATCTGTTTGGAGAAAAAGCGCACCGCAGTTATAATGCAGCTATGTATTAATTGGGGAGTCTACTGCCTGTATATGCTGGGAATCTGGGGGATGTACATCTTCTCAATGCCGGAGGCAGAAGCGATGACCTTGGCGGGATTTGACAGATATTCCAGCACTTGTGGAATTTTCCTATATGGTGTGAACACGATCTGGCTGATACGAAATCTGGGTGGCTTGCTGCCGCCCCGCAGATTCCTTGCAGTGCTGGCTTGTGCCATTGCTGTGATGCTGCCTTTCTGGAGTATTACGGCAAATGGAGTGCAAAGCCGATATAGTTGTACATCTTTGCTTGTACGGAGCCAGAGAGGACGGGAAATTCGTAGCCGTATTGAACAAAGTTTGGACCGATATGGTTGGTTTTGGGAGGATGCACGCTGCATCGTGTACCAGAATGAAAAGGACGATGGTTACCTGTACTATGTACTGCGCTATGAAACCGGAATCTCAGGTATAACCACCCTCCAGGACCTTTCGGAGTATGACACTTTGACACAGATGGCAGAAGATGCTGAATACTTCCTGATTTGGACACCGGATGCTTACTCGGATCAGTTGCTAAAGGAATCTAACCGCGAGGATATCTGCGGTGAACAAGGTGCAATTGTGAATTTGATGTCGCTTCAAGAAAACTGATTCGCAAAATCCGCTTCCCCCTTTTACATTTGGGAAAGTTATGGTATAATCAAAAAGTGTGAAGAAACAGGAGAACGCTATGGCTTTTGAAACGTTGCTGGGAAACGATCAGCTGAAACAGAATCTGACCCAAAGCCTTTCCAAAGGCCATGTTTCCCATTTTTATCTCATCGCCGGGCCGGAAGGCTCCGGCAAGCATACCCTGGCAACGCTGCTGGCGGCGGCGCTGCTGTGCAAGGGAGAGCCAAAACCCTGCCTGCACTGTACCCCTTGCCGGAAAATCCTGGACGGTAGCCATCCGGACTTTATCACCGTGGACGATCCGGAGAAGAAAACCGTCACGGTAGACTTAATCCGGCAGGCCCGGGCGGATATGTACGTCCAGCCCAATGAGTCCGACTACAAAATCTACCTCTTCCCCCGCTCCCAGGACATGGGCATTCCCGGACAGAACGCCCTGCTGAAGGTACTGGAAGAGCCCCCGGCCTACGGTGTGTTTCTGCTGCTGACAGACAATCCGGACAAGCTGCTGCCCACCGTCCGCTCCCGGTGTACCCTGCTGAAGATGCAGGCCCTGCCCCGGAAGGTGCTGCTGGAAGCGCTGAGCCGGGAATTTCCCGACGCTTCCCGGGAGGACCTGGAAGCCGCGGCACTGCGCAGCGGCGGATTTTTGGGTCAGGCAAAAACCCTTCTTTCCGGCGGTACACAGCTGCCTGCCGGTACGGAAGAATTTTTGCAGGCCTTTGCCTCCGGGGACGGTCTGCTGCTGACCCAGGTATTCGTGCCCATGGAAAAGTGGAAACGGGATACCCTGGGTGATGCCCTGGCTGCCTGGCTGGAGCTGCTGGAGACGGCGTTGACCTGCCGCAGCGGCATCCAGGCCCTGTCTGTCCATGCCCGGAATCTGGCCCGACAATGCAGCCCCGGACAGCTGTACCAAGGGGTACAGCACCTGAAAAAAGCCCTGGACTACACCCAGAGCAACGTATCCCCCGCCGCCGTCTGCGCCTATCTGTCCTGGGCGCTGCGCTCGTAAGAAGAATTTGCACGCCTCCGGCTTTCCCGGAGGGATAAGGAGAAAACCCAATGGAAGAAAACATCACCCTTATGGAACCGGACGCCCCTGTTGAGGTGGTGGACATCCAGTTCCGGCCGGGACAGAAAGTATACTTTTTTGACCCGGACGGCAGCGTGTTCCGTCCGGGGGATCACGTCATCATAGACACCGCCCGGGGTGCGGAATTCGGCATCTGCGCCGGAGGCAACCATACCATTCCCTTCCGGGATGTGGTGGCCCCGCTGCGCAAAGTCCTGCGCAGAACCACTCCCCAGGACGAAAAAATCGTAGCCGACAACCGGGCCAAGGAAAAGCGGGCCTACGATGTGTGTCTGCAAAAGATTGCCGACCATCAGCTGGATATGCAGCTGGTCAGCACCGAAGTTGCCTTTGACGGCAGCAAGATTCTGTTCTATTTTACCGCCGACGAGCGGGTGGACTTCCGGGAGCTGGTGAAGAATCTGGCCTCGGTGTTCCACACTCGGATCGAACTGCGTCAGATCGGCGTCAGGGACAAGGCCAAAATGGTGGGCGGCCTGGGCATCTGCGGACGCCCCTTCTGCTGCGCCAGCTTCCTGGACGATTTCCAGCCGGTGTCCATTAAAATGGCCAAAACCCAGAATCTGAGTCTGAACCCCACCAAAATCTCCGGCACCTGCGGACGGCTGATGTGCTGCCTGAAATACGAGCAGGATGCTTACGAAGATCTGATCCGCACCAGTCCCAAAATGGACTCCCTGGTGGACACCCCGGAAGGCCGGGGCACCGTGGTGGAGGTTGACCTGCTGCGTCAGCGGGTGAAGGTGCGGATGGAAGAAAATCCGGAAACCGTGACCCAGTTTGCCAACGCCGACATTGCCGTGCTGCGCAGCGGCAAGGCCCGGAAGAACGATCCCCCTGTCCCTGCCGACTATGCACCCATTTCCGGCGGCGGTAAGAAACAGAAAAAACAGGAGCAGACCCAGGCACCGGTACTGGAGCCTATCCGGTTCCGCTACAGCACGGAACAGATTGTAGAAGAGGTTTCTCAGGAAACCGTGGCGGAGGAACCCCAGACCAAGCCCTCCCGGCCCCGGCCCCGCCGGAGAAAACCTTCTGACGGAGCCCCCAAGGCCCCCCAGCAGCCGGAAACCAAACCCGAAAAATCAGAAAAGTCTGAAAAAACCGAAAAAACCGGAAAGGAAGGGGAAACGCCCCGCCGCCGTCCCAATCGCCGGCGCAGACCCCAAAAACCGTCCGGCGAAGCATAACGGCCCAGATAAGGAGCAGAAAGAATCATGTTGAAAAAGAAAATACCCCTGTCCCCCGGCCTGTTCCTGGCGGGACTGGTGGTGTATAACGAATGGATGCTTCATCTGTGGATCACCGAGACCTTCCAGTGGGGGCGCTTTGCCGCCCTCACTGCTTTTGCTCTGGGTCTGGGGTGCATCCTGGGATTTTTGGTCAGCCTGATTCCCAGGGGCGGCGCTGCCAAAGTGACCGCCATCGTTCTGGCGCTGGTGGTTACCATAATCTGGCTGATGGAGTACTTCCTGTCCGATGCCTATGGCGGCTTTATGTCCCCGTCCACCATTTTCAACGGAGCTGGCGGCGTGGCCACAGACTACCTGGATGTGGTGATCTCCCTGCTGCTGCGAAATCTGTGGCGGCTGGCACTGATGCTGCTGCCGGTTGTGCTGTATGCCCTGCTGTGCAGCGGCAAGGATGCAGCCTGGCCTCTGCGGGGGATGCTGGCGGGAGGTGCGGTCTGTGCTTACCTGCTGGGACTGGGCGCCGCCTGGAGCCTGACCGGGGATTTCGCCAAGCTGAGCAGCGCCTATGCCTTTGACAGCACCACCCGGTGCTATGGGCTGCATGTGGCCCTGGCACTGGAGGTGACCCATGGTGCCGGCAATGATCAGGAGCCGGAATTTGCCATCCCAACACCCCAGCAGCCGCTGCCCACAGAATCTGCCCAGGAGTCTCCATCGGAGACGGAGCCGAACATCAGTTACGAAGAAAATACCATTCCTCAGCTGGATTTTGAAGCGCTGGCCCAGGAAGAAACGGACAGCAGAATTGCATCCCTGCATCAGTATGTGGCTTCCCTGACCCCTTCCCGGCAGAACCAGTACACCGGATTGTTTGAAGGAAAGAATCTGATTCTCATTACCGCGGAAGCCCTGACCAAAGAGGCTATCGACCCGGAACTGACCCCCACGTTGTACCGTCTGGCTACCCAGGGCATCCAGTTTACCGACTATTACCAGCCCGCCTGGGGTGCCAGCACCATTTCCGGAGAATTTTCCAACCTGATGGGCCTGGTTCCTACCAACGGCGGCATGTGCATGAAGGAAGTCAAGCAGCAGAACTTCTTCCTGACCATGGGCCACCAGATGCAAAAATTGGGGTATTGGAGCGCCGCCTATCATAACAATAACAAGGACTTCTACGACCGGGATCAGACCCATACTCTTATTGGCTATGATCGTTTCATTGCCCTGTATGGCGGACTGGAAAATGTGGAACCGGTATGGCCGGAAAGTGACTGGGAAATGATGGTGGAAACCGTTCCTCAGTACATAAACCAGCAGCCTTTCAGCGTCTACTACATGACCGTCAGCGGGCATAGCGTTTACAGCCTGAACGGCAGCGCCATGGCCCGAAAGCACTATGACGAAGTGAAGGATCTTCCCTACTCCGAGCCGGTGAAATGTTACCTGGCTGCCACGCTGGAGCTGGAAGCCGCCATGAAATACCTGGTGGAGCAATTGGAAGAGGCAGGCATTGCCGATGATACGGTGATCGTCATGGCGACGGATCATTACCCTTACGGACTGGAAAAGAGCAGTACCTGGAATAACGCCTCCGACTACCTGGCGGAACTGTATGGGGTAGAGAGCTATGACCATATTGTCCGTGACCACAACGCTCTGATAATCTGGAGCGGCTGTCTGGAAGGGCAGGATATTGTGGTGGATGAGCCGGTATACAGCCTGGATATTCTGCCTACCTTGTCCAACCTCTTTGGCGTAGAGTATGATTCCCGGCTGCTGGTAGGACGGGACGTATTCTCCGGGGAAATGCCTCTGGTGCTGTGGCCGGATTTCAGCTGGAAAACGGAAAAGGGAATCTACAACGCCCGAACCGGTCAGTTTACGCCCAGTCCGGGACAGGAGGCCGATGAAGCATATCTGGATTATGTCCACGCCCTGGTGCAGAACAAAATCACCTACTGCCGGTATGTGCTGAGCAACGACTATTTCAAATATCTGGACGAAGCACTGCAGCAATAAAAAAGCCCCCACAGGAACCAACCTGTGGGGGTATTGTTATGATCAGGACATTCCTTTTCTGGCTTCCACTTCTTCCGCAACGTTGAGGCTGCGCAGGACGCTGTAATCATCGTAGCGGGTGTCGCCGCTTTCGGCTAGGAATACCAGCCGAATCTCCGGATCATCAAAGGTAATATTGGAAACGGTTTGCTTGATGCTGGCAGGCTCCACACCGCTGACATACATCCGGCACCGTCCGTCGGGCAGGGGGAACGTCACGTCCGTAACGCCGAAAGACAGCACAAAATTGTCAGCGCTGCAGGAGGAGATCAGAGTATCCGCCGCGGTTTTCAGAGCGGCAGCCTTGTCCCCTTCAAAAATATACTGATTGGAATTGGGGAAGCAGAAATCCGACAGCAGCACCTCATTAAAGCCCATGTTCCGCAGTTCCAGAACCACGTTGCTGATCCAGTTGGTGGTGGCGGACTTGGTGGGGTCGAGCCAGTAACAGCCGCCTTCGTCCATCCAAAGACCGGCCCGGCTGAGCATGTACAGACCGGCGGGAACGTTTTTGTTGCCGAACTCCCGGTCCCGGAAAGCACTGATCTGGGCAATGGTGTAGAATCCCTTGTCTTTCAGCTTCTGTACCAGAGATTCATAGGCTTTGATATCCGTACTCTGGGAAATGGTAGCGCCGGCCAACTGGGAAGTATAGAAGAAGGAACCATAGCCGCCCTTCATCTCAATCATCACCGGAGTGCCGGAGGAAAGACGCTCCACCTGCACCAGCACATTGCTCAGGTCATCTTTGACCATCTGATTGGTGATGTAGTAGCCGGAGAGCTGCTTGAGGTCGTTGCTGGTGTCAATGGCGTTGGCACCTTCGTTGTAGAAGATGGAAACCTTTGCCTCTGCCACCGGCGGCACGGCAACCTCGCCCACCACATCATTGGCAGACTGGGAAAAGTCCAGCCGGGCACCGCCGTCTTCCTGGTCGGTATACACCACATATCGCTGCAGCCAGATAACCCAGCACAGCCAGGCAATGGTACCCACCACCAGCAGGATCATCAGCACGATGCCCACCCGTCTCAGGGTGCGTTGGGTACGATAGGGAATATTCAACATAGTCAGGTAACTCCTTTTTCTCGCTTACAGGCAGGCGCGGACACAGCGCCAGTCCTCTTTTTCCCGGACTGCGGCAATCTTCAGTCCGGCTTTTTCCAGGGCGGCGATGACTTCCGCCAGACGGACATCCAGAATGCCGGAGCAGATCAGGGTACTCTCCGGGCCCAGAAATTGGGGAAGCACCGGGGCCAGGCCAATAATCACATCCGCCACAATGTTCACCAGTACCAGATCATAGCTTCCCGCCAGGGATGCCATCAGATTCTTGTCTTCCGTCACGTTGCCGGTGCAGGCGGTAAACTCCGGGGCGGCGAAGCCATTGTAGGCTGCGTTCTCCCGGGCAATGTCCTCGGCCTTGGGGTCGATATCCACGCCAATGGCACTGGCAGCTCCCAGCCGCAGGGCGGTGATGGACAAAATGCCGCTGCCGCTGCCCAGGTCCAGACACCGGAATCCGGGTTTCACCACCCGTTCCATTTCCTCCATCACCATCTGGGTGGAGGGGTGGGCGCCGGTGCCGAAGGTCAGGCCCGGGTCCAGAATGACCTTTTTCCGGGGCGTTTCCTGCTCTGCCAGCCAATAGGGCAGTACCACCAGAGAATCCCCCACTTCCTGAGGCGGGTAATTTTCCTTCCAGCTCTCGTCCCAGTCCGTTTCGGCCAGGGCGGCGGTGGTCATGGGAAGATCCATCTGCTTCGCCAGATCTTCCAGCCGGGCAAGGCCCTTGCGGTCCGTATCTTCCAGATACAGCTTCACCTGGGAAAGACCCTGAAGCTTTTGCTGCAAACCTTCGTCTATGTAATCCCAGTAAGCCCGGTTTTCTTCCAAAAATGTCTCAAATTCCTGCTGATCTTCCATCACCAGATCGGAAAAGCCCTGGGCGGTCAGGGTATTGACCACCGTGTTCATATTCCGGGGGGTGGTATGCAGGGTAATTTCCAGCCAAGCCATGGCGGTATCCTCCTGTATGAAAGCAAGTTCGTCTTGTTATTTTAGCGCAAAACCCGGGAAAAGACAACTGAAAAACTCTTAAATTTTTGTGTACTACTTCCTATTTTGGAGAAAATGGTATATAATATCCCGTACATGACAATTCTGGAAATCCGGGAACGGATTTCCTGTTAGGAGACAGGTATGATCGAAACCATTTCCCTTTCCCCCGGGGTGACGCTGCGCTGCTGCCGGGATGATCGCTTCAAACAGGGCTGCCTGAGCGTCCAGCTGGTGCGCCCCATGACCCGGCAGGAATCTGCCGCAAATGCCCTTTTGCCTTCGGTGCTGCTCCGGGGCACGGTCAGCTGTCCGGATCTGCGGGCCATTACCCTGCGGCTGGACACCCTCTACGGCGCCAGCGTCAGCCCCTTGGTGCGCCGGGTGGGAGATTATCAGACCACCGGACTGTATTGCGGCTTTATGGACGACCGCTTTGCCCTGCCGGGAGATGCGGTACTGCAGCCCATGGTGAAGTTTTTGGAAGAGCTGCTTCTGGATTCCCCGGTGGAAAACGGGGGATTTCTGGAAACCTTTGTGGAAAGCGAAAAGAAAAATCTGATTTCCACCATTGAGTCCGAACGCAACGACAAGCGGGTTTACGCCATGAGCCGGCTGCTGAAAATTCTGTGCCGGGAGGATAGCTTCGGCCTGTCCCGGCTGGGCGAGCCGGAGCAGGTCAGTACCATCACCCCCAAGGGGCTGTATGACCATTACCAGCAGATTCTTCGCAGCAGCACCATGGAACTGTTCTATGTGGGCAGCGCTGAAAGCAGCCGGGTGGCCCAGCTTCTCAAACCCATGCTGTCCCGCATCCGGCGGCAGTGGCAGCCCCTTTCTCCCCAGACCGGATTCCACCCCTGCCCCGGGGACAACGTGGTGGAGATTATGGACGTGGCCCAGGGCAAGCTGGGTATGGGCTTTGTGACCCCCATCACCAACCGGGATTCCAGATTCCCTGCCATGCAGGTGCTCAATACCCTCTTTGGCGGGGGCATGACCAGCAAGCTTTTTGTGAATATCCGGGAAAAGCATTCCCTGTGCTACTCCATCGGTTCTGCTTACTACGGCGCCAAGGGCATTGTTACCGTGTCCGCCGGAATTGACTTTGACAAAGAAGCCCAGACCCGGGAAGAAGTCCTTGCCCAGCTGAAAGCCTGCCAGGATGGCTGCATTACCCCGGAGGAACTGACCGCCGCCAAGGAGGCGGTGCTGAGCAGTCTCCGGGCTACCCATGATTCTCCCGGAGCCATCGAAGGCTATTACGCCACCGCTGCCCTCAGCACCCTGAATCTAACGGTGCCGGAGTATATGTCTGCTGTGGCAAAGGTGACCATGGGGGACGTGGTGGCAGCGGCCCGGGAGCTGAAACTGCACAGCACCTACTTCCTGAAAGGAGAGAGCCAATGATTCGTGCGTATTATCCAGAGCTGGACGAAACCCTCTACCGGGAAACTTTGGAAAACGGTCTGCCGGTGCTGGTGATTCCCCGGAAGGGATTTACCAAGAAAATTGCCTATTTCGTCACGGACTACGGCTCCATCCATCGGGACTTTACCTTGGAGGGGCAGGAGTATCATGCCCCGGCGGGCGTTGCCCATTTCCTGGAGCATAAACTCTTCGACCTGCCGGGTGAGCGGGACGTAAGCGCCGAGTTTGCATCCATGGGCGCTTCTACCAACGCCTTTACCAGCTATGACATGACGGCCTACTATTTTTCCTGCACCGAGCATTTTGACGACTGCCTGAAGCTGCTGCTGGAATTTGTCAGCACCCCGTACTTCACCGATGAAAGCGTGGCAAAGGAGCAGGGCATTATCGATCAGGAAATCGGCATGAACGAGGATGCCTCGGACAGCCGGGTGTTTGAAAATCTGATGCAGGCGCTGTATCATGCCCATCCCATTCGGGTGCCCATTCTGGGAACCTCCGCTACCATCCGGGAAATCACTCCCCAGGTGCTGGAAACCTGCCACCGGGCCTTCTACACCCCGGAGAATATGCTGCTGTGCGTCGTCGGCGACGTGGAGCCGGAGCAGGTGGCGAAGATTGCCCGGCAGGTGCTGGGCACCGATCACCGCCCGGCGGGGGTAAAGCAATACCTCTGGCAGGAGGATATGACCCGGCCTAAGGAAGAGGTCAGCCTTTCCATGGAGGTTGCCATGCCCATGTTCAGCCTGGGCTTCAAGTGCGAAAGCCTGGGCAAGGGAGAGCAGGCCATCCGGGAGGAAATGGTGGCAGACCTGGCGGCGGAGGCGCTGTTCGGTGAATCCTCCGAACTGTATCTGAAACTGTACGAAGATGGCCTGATTGATTCGTCCTTTGGCGGCGGATTTGAAACCATTGACGGCTGCGCCATGCTGCTTTGCTCTGGTGATTCCGACAATCCCCATGCCGTCCGGGACGCCATTGTGGCCCAGGGAGAAAAAATCGCAGCCCAGGGGCTGGAAGAAGAGGCTTTCCTGCGGATGAAGCGCAGCGCTCTGGGGCGCCGGATTCGGGGACTGGATAGTTTCGATGCTACCTGCTTCCGGGTTTGCGCCTACCACTTCTCGGACTTTGACTATTTCCGCTTCCCGGAAATCTACCGGGATATCCAGCCGAAGGAAATCTGTGATTTCCTGGGCCGGGTAGTCCGGGCCGACCGGTGCAGCCTGTCCATCATCAACCCCATTTCCAGCAATCCCATAGGAGGGTAAGACTATGAATCTGAGTCAATACAGCACCATTTCTTTCCCCTCTTTGGGGATTGAAATCAACCCGCCCCAGGTTCTATCCCTGGGGCCGGTGGATATCCATTTGTACGGTCTGGTCATTGCCCTGGGCCTGATGCTGGCGGCAGTATATGGTATGCGCCGCAGCAAACAGTTCGGGCTGACGGAGGACAACATTCTCGACGGCGTTCTGTGGATTACCCCCTTTGCCATTGTCTGCGCCCGGGCCTACTATGTGGCCTTTACCTGGGAGTACTATGCCCGCAATCCCATCTCCATCTTGTACATCTGGGAAGGCGGCCTGGCTATCTACGGCGGCGTCCTGGGCGCGGTGCTGGGTATGTGGGTTTTCTGCCGGGTGAAGAAGCTGAAATTCGCAGCGGTGCTGGATCTGGTTCTGCTGGGCTTCCTCATCGGCCAGGCCATGGGCCGTTGGGGCAACTTCTTCAACCGGGAAGCCTTCGGCGCGCCCACCGATTCCTTTTTCCGGATGGGACTGTACAACACCACAACCGGTGCCTGGGAGTATTACCATCCCACCTTCCTGTATGAGTCGGTGTGGAACCTGATTGGCCTGGGGCTGCTGCATGTGCTGTCGAAGAAACGCCGCTATGACGGTCAGATTGCCTTGGGCTACGCCGCCTGGTACGGTCTGGGCCGGGCCTTTATCGAAGGACTGCGGATGGACAGCCTGTACTGGGGCCCCTTCCGGGTCAGTCAGGTGCTGGCGGCCCTGAGCTGCCTGGCGGCGGTGGGAATTCTGCTGTGGCAGAGCTTCCGCCCCCATGATTTGAGCGAGCTTTATGTCAACCAGGTCGCTCAAAAGGCAGCCCAGGAGCCCAAAAGCGAATAACCCAAGAAAGCTGGAGATTTTCTCCGGCTTTCTTTTTTGTCATTGGGTGATAGACCTTTTCACCAATTTTCTGAATCGCTCCTTGTGAAATATGCAGAACTTTCAAAATCTGCCATTTTTCCGTTGCACTTTTATGCAGATTGCGCTATACTCAATGCATGGAACGATTGGAATCGTTTCCAAATTACATAGTCCGACATGTTCGGACCAAATTAGGAGGAAAAACAATGAAAAAGCTGATTGCTGTGCTGTTAGCTCTGGTCATGGTTTTGGGTCTGGCTGCCTGCGGCAGTTCCAACACCACAGAAACTCAGGCTCCCGCCGCTACCGGCGCTGCTGATGAGACCCAGGCTGCTGCCAATACTCCCGCCGGCGAAGGCCGTGTGTATTATCTGAACTTCAAGCCCGAAGCTGACGCTGCTCTGCAGGAGCTGGCTGCTCTGTATACCGAGCAGACCGGTGTTCCCGTCAAGGTTGTCACCGCTGCTTCCGGCACCTACTCCGACACCCTGACCGCTGAGATGGCCAAGTCTGAGGCTCCCACCGTCTTCAACATCGGCAACATGTCCGGCCTGAAGGACTGGGACGAGTACGCCCTGGATCTGACCGACACCGCTCTGGCCGGTGAGCTGAGCACCGACGACTTCAACCTGTACAACGAGGCTGGCGAACTGAAGGCTATGGGCCACTGCTACGAGTCCTTCGGTATCATCGTCAACACCGCTCTGCTGGAGAAGGCTGGTCACTCCCTGGAGGAGATCACCAACTTTGAGACCCTGAAGACTGTTGCCGACGACATCCATGCCCGCAGCGCAGAGCTGGGCTTCGACGCCTTCTCCGCTTCCGGTCTGGACAGCTCCTCTTCCTGGCGTTTCTCCGGCCACCTGGCCAACATGCCTCTGGCTTACGAGTTCCGGGATGACGGCGTGGTAGAGCAGCCCGCTACCATTACCGGCGCTTACATGGACAACTTCCGCAACATCTGGGACCTGTACATCACCGATACTTCTGCTGACCCCAAGTCCCTGTCCACCTCCACCGCTGACGAGTCCAAGGCTCAGTTCACCGAGGGCAAGGCTGTGTTCTACCAGAACGGTACCTGGGAATACGCAGGTCTGCTGGAAGCTGGTATGAGCAGCGACGATCTGGCTATGATCCCCATCTACTGCGGCGTAGAAGGTGAAGAAGAGGCCGGTCTGTGCTCCGGCACCGAGAACTGCTGGGCTGTGAACTCCCAGGTTTCCGAGGCCGATCAGCAGGCTTCTCTGGACTTCCTGTACTGGCTGGTTACCGACGAAGTGGCTGCCCAGAAGATGGTGGACACCCTGGGTGCTCTGCCCTTCAAGAACGCTCCGGAACCCACCAACGTGTTCCTGGCTGACGGCAACCGGATGCTGGAAGAGGGCAAGTACACTGTGACCTGGGCCTTCAACCACACTCCCAACGTCGACTCCTGGAGAGCTACCGTTGTCACCGCTCTGGCTGCTTACTCTGCTGATCCCACCGATGCCAACTGGGAGCAGGTTGTCTCTGCTTTCGTTGACGGCTGGGCCATCGAGTACAACATGGTCAACGGCTAATTACCAAAGGAAAACAGGGGCGGGCATTTGCCCGCCCTTTCCCAAAATTGCTTTTGGACAGTGGGAAGAAACTTGGTGCAAGCCTCTGCCCATTGCCCAAAAGCAACAACCACATCCATACGAAAGAGAGGGAGATCATCTTGGCGAAAAGCAAACGCTCTGTCAATCTGGTGCAGCGCCCAAT
Organism: uncultured Oscillospiraceae bacterium; assembly: GCA_944382965.1. Taxonomy (GTDB): domain Bacteria; phylum Bacillota; class Clostridia; order Oscillospirales; family Oscillospiraceae; genus Faecousia. The sequence goes on from CALWOA010000011.1 coordinate 50,348, forward strand.
CCGGCGGTTTGCCCCCATCTTCATTTTACCTACGTTCCTGGCATTCGTCATCGGCTTTGTCTGGCCCTTCCTGCAGGGTATTTACCTGTCCTTCTGCAGCTTCAATACCCCCAAAGATGCCAAATGGGTGGGCTTTAGCAATTATATAAAAGCCTTTCAGGACCCGGGCTTTGCCAACGCCTTCTGGAACACGGCGGCCTTTGCGGTGGTGTCCATCATCCTGATTAACGTGGTGGCCTTCTTCATCGCCTTTGCCCTGACCCAGAAAATGCGGGGCGCGAACCTGTTTCGCACCGTGTTTTTCATGCCCAACCTGATCGGCGGCGTGGTGCTGGGCTACATCTGGAGCATGATCTTCGACGGCATTCTGAAAAATTACGGCACCTACCTCACCGCCAACGGAACCTACGGTTTCTGGGGTCTGGTGATTCTGGTGGCCTGGCAGCAGATCGGCTACATGATGATTATTTACATCGCGGGACTCCAGGCCATTTCCGAGGATATGCTGGAGGCCGCCCGGATGGACGGCGCCACCGGCAGACAGACATTGTTCCAGGTCATCATCCCCAACGTGATGCCCTCCATTACCACTTGTACCTTCCTGACCTTGACCAACTCCTTCAAGATGTTCGACCAGAACATGGCCCTGACTGGCGGTCTGCCCAGTGTGATTCAGGACGGTGCCAAGATCAACATCACCGAACTGCTGGCGCTGAACATCTACTCTACTTACAATATCAATAAGAGCTGGCACGGCGTGGCCCAGGCCAAGGCTGTGATATTCTTCATCCTGGTGGCTGTGCTGGCCATCTCCCAGCAGGCCGCTACCCGCCGTAAGGAGGTGCAGCAGTAATGAAAAAATCGTCCCAGTATTCGAGTCTGAGTAAGGTCATGACCGTTTTATTTGCCCTGCTGTCTATTGCCTGGCTGATTCCCATTTTTGAGGTGGTTATCAACTCCTTCAAGGCAAACAGCTTCGTCAACCTGGAGCCCTTCGCCCTGCCTACGGCGGAATCCTTTGTTGGCTGGGCCAACTACATCAAGGGCATGACCTTCGGCAACTATCCCTTCTTCCGGGCAGCCTTTTACAGCTTCTTTATCACCGTCGTCTCCGTTGCCCTGATTCTGTTGTTCTGCTCTATGTCTGCCTGGTACATTGCCCGGGTTAACAGCACCATTTCCAGAGTGTTCTATTACCTGTGCCTGTTCTCCATGATTGTTCCCTTCCAGATGGTTATGTTCACCCTGACCTTCACCGCCGACCAGCTGGATCTGAACACCCCCTTCACCATTCCCGTGGTTTACCTGGGCTTCGGCGCAGGACTGGCCATCTTTATGTTCCTGGGATTTGTCAAGGGACTGCCGCTGGAAATTGAGGAAGCGGCGGCCATTGACGGCTGCGGCCCCCTGCGCACCTACTTCAACGTGGTGCTGCCCATGCTCAAGCCCACCCTGATTTCCGTGGGCATTCTGGAACTGATGTGGGTGTGGAACGACTATCTGCTGCCCTATCTGGTTCTGGACCGGACCAAGTATATGACCATCCCCATCCTGGTGCAGTACCTGAAAGGCAGCTACGGCACCGTGGATCTGGGTGCCACCATGGCGGTGATTATGATGAGCATTATCCCTATCATTGTCGCCTACATGTTCTGCCAGAAGCACATCATCAAGGGTGTGGCAGCCGGCGCCGTGAAGGGATAAAAATCCATTTGCCGAAAGAGAGGTGTGTCCATGACCATCAAAGACCTGGCCGCCAAAACCGGCTATGCCGTGGGCACCATTTCCCGGGCCTTGAACGGCCATCCCCATGTCAGTGAAAAAGCGCGAAAAGCCATTCTGGAAGCCGCCCGGGAAAGCGGCTTCCAGCTCAACACCAACGCCAAGCAGCTCAAGCAAACCCACTCCACCACCATTCTGGCGGTGGTCAAGGGTATCGGCAATGAGCTCTTCGGCGAGATGGTGGAAACCATTCAGAACCACATCGCCCAGACCCGCTACCAGCTGCTGGTGGACTACCTGGACGAAGATTCCAACGAGGTGACCCGGGCGGTGCAGCTGTGCCGGGAGCGAAAGCCTCTGGGCATCATCTTCCTGGGCGGCAATACCGACAATTTCCTTCGGGATTTTGCGGCTATCGACCTACCCTGCGTGGTGGTGACCCACGATGCATCCAGTCTGCCCTTTGCCAATCTGTCCAGCGTCACCACCGATGACCTTCAGGCTACCCGGAGTGCCATCGATACCCTGATTTCCATGGGCCACAGCCGCATTGCCATCATCGGCGGCAACCGACAGCTGTCGGATACCAGCCGCCTGCGTTATGAGGGCTGTATGCAAGCCTTTGCCAGCCATGGCATCCCCTTTGATTCGGAGCGGGACTACCAGGGCGTGCGCTACTCCTATCAGGATGGCTACCGGGCGGTGCAGACTCTGCTGGACGGCGGCTGCACCTTTACGGCGATTTTTGCCAGTGCCGACGTTATGGCCATCGGCGCCATCCGGGCACTGTGGGATCACGGTCTGCGGGTGCCGGAGGATGTGTCGGTGATGGGGGTGGACGGTCTGCCCCTGGGCAGCTTCCTGGTGCCCCAGCTGGCTACCGTGGTGCAGGACGCAGCCAAGCTTGCCCAGCAAAGCGTGGCGATTTTGCTGGAAGCCATTGAGCAGGGGTGCCCTGCCCGGCACGAAATCGTCCCCTTTGTCATCGCCCGCCGGGAGAGCATCCGGGACATTACACAAGGAGAAGCAAAACCATGCGCGAAAGCGGAATTTTAATGCACATCACCTCCCTGCCCGGGCCCTATGGCATCGGCGCCATGGGCAAGGAGGCTTACCACTTTGTGGATTTTCTGGAAAAGGCAGGCCAGTCCTGCTGGCAGATTCTGCCCCTGACCCCCACAGGCTACGGCGATTCCCCCTACCAATCCTTCGGCGCCTGTGTCGGAAACCCTTACCTCATTGACCTGGATACCCTGGTGGCGGAAGGACTGCTGAAGAAGAAGGAACTGCGCAGCATCACCTGGTGCCAGAGCGCCGAACGGGTGGATTTCGGCATCCAGTATGCCCAGCGGCTGGCGGTGCTGGCTCTGGCATACCAGCGGTTTGTGCCGGGAGAAGCGTACGAAACCTTCCTGGAAGAAAATCAAAGCTGGCTGCCGGATTATGCCCTGTTTATGGCCCTGAAGGACGAAAATGGGGGAAAACCCTGGTTGGACTGGCCCGAGGACGTAAAACTGCGCAAGCCCAAAGCCCTGGAAGAAAAGCGGAAAGAACTGTCCGATGCCATCGCCCGGCAGTATTTCCTGCAATATCAGTTTGACCGGCAGTGGAAGACCCTGCGCAGCTACGCCAATGAAAAAGGCATCCGCATCATCGGCGATGTACCCATCTATGTGCCATTGGACTCTGTGGACGTGTGGGCCAATCCCCAGCTTTTCCAGCTGGATGAGACCCGCCGGCCGGAGGTGGTGGCAGGGTGCCCGCCGGATTCCTTCACCGCCGACGGCCAGCTCTGGGGCAATCCCATTTACGACTGGAAAACTATGGCCAAGAACGGCTACCGATGGTGGATTCATCGCCTGGAAGCCGCGGCGAAAATGTATGATGTGGTGCGTATCGACCATTTCCGGGGCTTTGAAAGCTACTGGGCTGTGCCCGCCGGGGACAAAACCGCCCGGAATGGTAAGTGGGTCAAAGGCCCAGGCCTGGACTTTATCCGCACCATTCAGAAAGCCCTGCCCAAGCTGGACTTTATTGCCGAGGATCTGGGCTATGTGACCACGGAAGTGCGGCAGCTTCAGCTGGATTCCGGCTATCCCGGCATGAAGGTCATGGAATTTGCCTTTGATTCCCGGGAGGAAAGCGACTACCTGCCCCATCTGTACCCGGTGGATTCCATCTGCTACACCGGCACCCACGACAACGTGACCCTGAAACAGTGGTTTGACGAAGCATCCAAAGAGGATGTGGCCTATGCCAAGGCCTACCTGGGTCTGAACAAGGAGGAAGGCTACATCTGGGGTATGATCCGGGGAGCCATGTCCTCGGTGTCCCGGCTGTGCGTGGTGCAGATGCAGGATTATCTGGAACTGGGCAAGCATGCCCGGATGAATTTCCCCGGTACCTTGTCCAGCGCTAACTGGACCTGGCGGGCGAAAAAGGGCTTTGATTCCGATGCCCTGGCAAAGCGGATTTACAAGCTGACCAAGCTCTACGGCAGAGCCAAAGCATAAAAAACCGGGAGGGTTTCCCCTCCCGGTTTTTTGAAAATTCAACAACTGTTTACACCTGCTCTACTTTCCCTTTGGAAGAACCTATGGTAAAATAGAAAAATGCGAGGTGACCAAAATGGGAAGCTGTATAATTTTCTGCGCCGCAGAATTTGATGCTCTGGCGCGGCCTTTGGCAGAGGATGACTTTGTCATCGCCGCCGATGGCGGTCTGCGGCATACGGAAAAATTGGGGATTGTGCCCCAGGAAATTCTGGGAGATTTTGACTCCCTGGGATATACCCCCACCGGGGCCAACGTGTTCCCGGTGGAAAAAGACGATACCGACGCCATGCTGGCGGTGCGCCGGGGATTGCAGCTGGGATACCGGGAATTTGTGCTCTACGGCAGTGTGGACGGCTCCCGGCTGGATCATACCGTGGCAAACTTCCAGACACTGCAATTTCTTGCCGACCGGGGAGCGGTGGGGTATCTGGTGGGGAAGGATTTCCTCATCACAGTGGTAAAAGATGGGGCCATTGCCTTCCCTGCCGGGTGCCGGGGAACCGTAAGCGTATTCTGCCTGGGCAGCGATGCTTCGGGCGTAACACTGGAAGGGCTATATTACCCTCTGAAAAACGGAAAGCTCACCGCCGGGTTTCCCCTGGGGGTAAGCAACCACTTTACCGACGACCCTGCCCGCATTGCCGTCGGACAGGGCAGCCTTCTGGTGCTGTGGCAGCGGGAAAACGGCTTCCCTGAGAGAAACTAAACCAAAGGAGATGGGGCTATGGAACAAAGACAGAACATTGCGCCAATCTGTGCAGACCCTGACGTGGGCCTTACCCAGGAGCAGGTAACGCAGCGACTGGAAGCCGGACTGGTCAGCGGAAAGCCCCATCCCTCCGGGAAAACTCCCGGAGAGATTGTCTGGGGCCACTGCTTTACTTTTTTCAATCTGATTTTTCTGGTGCTGGCGGCGCTGCTGGTAATCAGCGGCTCCAGCGTACTGAATATGGGATTTCTGATGGTGGCGGCCATCAATACCGTCATCGGCATCGTCCAGGAGATCCGGGCCAAACGGGCAGTGGATCGGCTGGCCCTGGTGGCGGAGCGCCCGGTGACGGTGATCCGGGAGGGAAAGCGTATGGAGGTTCCCCCGGAGGAAATTCTCCGGGATGACATTGCCGAATTTGCCCAGGGTGACCAGCTCTGTGCCGACGGCATCCTGCGGCAAGGAGAGCTGTGGCTGGATGAATCCCTAATTACCGGCGAAGCCGACGCTGTTACCCATCTGCCCGGGGACATTTTGCGCTCTGGCAGCATCGTGGTGGCCGGACGGGGCCGGGTACAGCTGACGGCGGTGGGAGCGGAGGCCTTCGCCAGCAAGCTGTCCCGGGAGGCCAAGGAAAATCCCAAAGCCAAAAAGTCCGAAATGATGCGCTCTCTGGACAAGCTGATTCTGGTGCTGGGCATTGCCCTGATTCCTGTGGGACTGGTGCTGTTTTACCAGGAATTTTCTGTGCTGCAGCTGAACTTCCGGGATAGTGTGGAAGGCACTGTGGCGGCCCTGGTGGGGATGATTCCCGAGGGGCTGTACTTGCTGACCTCCATTGCCATGGCGGCCTCGGCGCTGAAGCTGAGCCGGGAAAAGGTGCTGGTGCAGGATATGAACTGCATCGAGTCCCTGGCCCGGGTGGATGTGCTGTGCGTGGACAAAACCGGCACCATCACCCAGCCGGACATGGAAGTGGAAAATCTCGTGCCCCTGTCCAGGCACCAGCCGGAGTATCTGGAAGCGGTGCTCAGCGCCATGTATGGCTCTCAGGAACCGGATAACGCTACCGCCCGGGCAATCGGGGAACTGTTTCACAGTGAAAGTAGCTGGGTAGAGACAAAACGGATTCCCTTCTCTCCCCAGACAAAATGGAGCGCCGCCGTATTTGAAGGAGAAGGGGCCTTCGTGGTAGGCGCCCCGGAGCGGATTCTGGGCCGGAAGGTGGAAATGATATCCTCCCAGATTCGCAGCTGGACCGACCGGGGCAGCCGGGTGCTGCTGGTGGCAGCCTACAATGGCGACCCCCAGCCGGAGGGCCTGGACCCGGAAGGGGTAACGCCCCTGGCATTGCTGATTCTCAGCAGTCCCCTCCGGGAAAACGCAAAGGAAACCTTTTCTTACTTTGCCCGACAAGGAGTGTCCATCCGGGTGATTTCCGGGGACGATCCCCACACCGTCAGCCAGGTAGCCGCCCAGGCGGGAATCGAAGGTGCGGAGCACTACCTGGATGCCTCCACCCTGGAAACGGAAGAAGACTATGCCCGAGCGGCGGCCGAAACCATCGTATTTGGCCGGGTGACCCCGGAGCAGAAGCGGAAGCTGGTTGCCGCATTGCAAAGCCAGGGGCACACCGTGGCCATGACCGGTGACGGCGTCAACGACCTGCTGGCTATGAAGCAGGCGGACTGCTCTGTTGCCATGGCCTCCGGCGCTCAGGCTGCCAGTCAGCTGGCCAGTCTGGTGCTGCTGAATTCCGACTTTGCCGCCATGCCGGACATTGTGGTGGAGGGGCGGCGGGTGATCAACAATATCCAACGGGCGGCCACGTTGTTTTTAGTGAAGAATATCTTTTCTCTGTTCCTGTCGGTGATTTCTCTGTTTACCGACTGGCCCTATCCCTTGCAGCCCATGCATCTGACGGTGATTTCCGCCCTGACCATTGGCATTCCCTCCTTCTTTCTGGCCATGGAGCCAAACTACGACCGGGTGCGGGGGCATTTTCTCCGGGGCGTGCTGCGCCGGGCCTTTCCCGGCGGGCTGACCAATGTGTTTGCGGTGCTGGTGTGCCAGGCCTATATGAGCGTCTTTGCCCTCACGGCGGAGTCTATCACCACGGTCTGCGCCGGAATTCTGGGAGTTGTGGGAATGATGGTGCTGTTCCAGGTGTGCAAACCCTTTGACCTGTTCCGGAAGGTGATCTGGGCTGCCATGGCGGTGGGCCTGGTAGGGGTGTTTACGGTACTGGGCCAGTTCCTGGAACTGACTGCCAGCCGTCCGGAAACCAAGCTGGCGATGCTGACACTGCTGCTGATGACCCCTACGGTATTTTTTTCCATGCAGCGGCTGTTTGACTGGGGAGAACGGTTATATAACCAGATTCTGGGCAAACTGGATGCCAGGAAGGACACCAAACGGTGATCGTATGTTAACTTATGAACTGAAAAAATCCCCGGGTGTCCCCCTGTATGAAGCCCTCTACCGCTGCATCCGCCGGGATATTCTGGAAGGTACCCTGAAACCCGGGACGAAACTGCCCTCCAAGCGGGCACTCTCCCAGAATCTGGAAGTCAGCAAAATTACCGTGGAAGCGGCCTACAACCAGCTCCTGGCGGAAGGGTATATCCGCTCCCAGGAGAAGGTGGGCTATTTTGTGGAAGCGGTGGAAGGGCGAAATCCCCCGCCCCCGACCCAGGCAGAACAGCCGGAGAAGAAGCGGGAGTTTCTGCTGGATCTGACCGGCATTGGCACGGAGCAGTTCCCTTTCTCCGTTTGGAGCCGCTTGCAGCGGGAAGTGATGCTGGATTACGGTTCGCAGCTTCTGCTGCCCCTTCCCAACCGAGGCGTAGCGGAGCTGCGTCAGGCCATTGCCGACCATTTGGCGGCCTTTCGGGGGATGCAGGTTTCCCCTCAGAACATCCTGATTGGCGCAGGAACGGACTTCCTGTACAATTTGTTGATTCAACTGTTGGGCCGGGATAAGGTCTACGCCGTGGAAGAGCCGGGGTATGACAAAATCCGGCAGATCTACGCCGCCGGCGGGGTGCGCTGCGTCAGTGCCGCCATGGATGACAAAGGGGTATTGCCGGAGGGGCTTTCCCAGGCGGACGTGCTGCACTGCTCGCCGTCCCACCATTTCCCCACAGGACTGGTAACGCCGGTGAACCGCCGGATGGAACTGCTGGACTGGGCCGGGGAGGACAAGTGGATTATTGAAGATGACTACGACTCGGAATTTCGCTTTGATGCCCATCCCATGCCCACGCTGCAGACCCTGGACGGCGCCCAGCGGGTGATCTACATGAACACCTTCTCCAAAACCCTGGCCCCCTCCATCCGGATCAGCTATATGGTTCTGCCCCCGGCGCTGATGGCGCAGTTTCAGAAGGTTTTGGGCTTTTACAGCTGCACGGTGCCCAGCTTCGAGCAGTACACCCTGGCCCGGTTTCTCGGCCGGGGGTATTTTGAAAAGCACATCAACCGGATGCGGAAATTCTATAAAAAGCGGCGAAATGCCCTGGTATCCCTGCTGGAAACTTGCGCTTTTTCCGAAAAGCTGACCATTTTGGAGCAGGATGCCGGGCTGCATTTTCTTTTGAAAGTGGACACGGCCCTGCCGGATGGGGACTTGGTTCAGAAACTTGCCCATGTGGGAATCCGGGTCAAAGCCCTCAGCGAATATTACCACGACCAGGGCTTGGACCGGCACTGTCTGGTGGTAAACTATTCCGGGGTGAAAGAGGAAGCTCTGGAGCAGGCTTTATCTGCTGTTGAAAAGATTATGTAAACAAACGCCCCTGGGGATATTTTCCTTGCCTTTTCCCATCAGGGGGGCTATAATAAGACAAAAAGCGTTGGAAGGGAGCGGACAGCGATGGCCTTAGCACAATCGTCCTACCGGGGGTGCCTGCTGGGAATGGCAGTGGGAGACGCCATGGGATACACCGTGGACAACCGGAACTGGCAGGAAATTCAGCGGGATTACGGCCCCAATGGGCTGCTGGGATATGATTTGGTCAATGGCTATGCCGACGTAACCTCCTATACCCAGCTGGCGGCCTTTACCTGCAACGGTCTGCTGTTCGGTTTGACCCGGGGGCAGATGCTGGGGAAAATGGCCCCCTTTATCAAGTATATCGGCCTGAGCAGCCGGGAGTGGGCAGCGTCCCAGCGTCCCTGGGGTCGTCCCAGCCGGACCTATTGCTGGCTGCTGCGCCGGGCGGAACTGTGCCGCCGCCGTTGCATGGATACCCGAATGCTGGACACTTTGAGCCGGGAGAATCTGGGAGCCTTGGAAACTCCCCGCAACAGTTTCGCTTCCCCAGGGGGACTGACCAGCGCCATCGGCGTGGGGCTGTTTTTTCACGAGGACCGGATGGACCAGGAAGAGATTGACCGGCTGGGTGCGGAAGCGGTGGCGCTGACCCATGGCAGCCCCACGGCGTTCCTGTCCGGTGCGGTGCTGGCGCACATCATCAGCAAGCTGCTGTGCAACCCCCAGGTTCCTCTGAAACCGCTGATTCTGGAAGCGGTGGAGGCTATGAAAGACCAGTTCGGCCACCAGTACAGCCAGGCCTATGAGGTTGCAACCCTGGTGCGCCACGCCATCACCTATGCCGAATCCCCCAATCTCCGGCCGGTGGACGTGATGGAGCGGCTGAGCTGCGGCAATGCGGCTCAGGTGCTGGCAGGAGCGGTGTATGCCTGCATTGCCAGCCGGGGGGATTTTGACAGCGCTATGATCATCGCTGTGAACCACTCCGGACGCAGCGCCGCGGTGGGCGCTCTGGTGGGGGCCATTCTGGGCATTCGGCTGGGAGAGGAAGCGTTGCCGGAATTCTACATCGAATGCCTGGAACCGGCGGATGTACTGCGGGAACTGGCAGACGATCTGTACACTGGCTGCCCCATGGAAATGGGCAACAAGCTCTTTGACCTGGACTGGGATTACAAATACCTCCATGGCGGACAATAAGGAAAAAGCAAAGTAAGCATAGATCCCCTCCTTTGGGCATAGGATGTGCCAAAAGGAGGGGATTTGTTGTGAGAAAACGGGACTTGCTGATTCTGCTTGGCTCCATTGCGGCAGCGGCGGCGGTGGCGTTGAGCGTCTTTGCCACCAGTGCCCTGTCCACCGGGTCCTGGGGGCTGAGCTTCCGCCAGGAGGGGACGCCCCCCATCGGAAATGCCGGTCAGGATCAGCTCCAGCACTATGATGCGGCATATCTCGGGGATACCAGCCAAAAGGTGATCTACCTGACATTTGACGCCGGGTATGAGTGCGGCTCTACGGCGAAAATTCTGGATGTGCTGAAACAGCACCAGGCGCCTGCGGCCTTTTTCCTGGTGGGCAGCTACATTGAGAAAAATGCCGACCTGGTGCGCCGGATGGCGGAGGAAGGGCACATTGTGGGCAACCACACCATGCATCACTACGACATGAGCAAACTGTCGGACAAAGATGCCTTTGCCAAGGAACTGACGGAGCTGGAAAAGTTGTACAAAGAAGTTACCGGCAAGGATATGGAAAAGTATTACCGCCCGCCCCAGGGAATTTACAGCGAGAAAAATCTGAAAATGGCCCAGGAGCTGGGGTACAAAACGGTGTTCTGGAGCCTTGCCTATGTGGACTGGCTTCAGGATGACCAGCCCACCCGGGAACAGGCGCTGAAAAAGCTGCTGCCCCGGATGCATCCGGGGGCGGTATTGCTGCTGCATTCCACTTCCCAGACCAATGCGGAAATTCTGGACGAGCTGTTGACTACCTGGGAGAGCCAGGGCTACCGATTTGCCAGCATTGCGGAGCTGTTTGCGCCCCGTTCTTAAAGGCAGCCACTTGACAAACGGAATTGAGGTCACTATAATGCAAGGCAGAAATTGTTGCTGAAACACCGAAAATGTGGGTAATTACAGAAGTTTACATCCATATTTCAATTCGGAAACAATATCGTAACAACAGAAAACGGAGAGATGGAAATGAAGAAACTAGTCGGTGCCGTTCTGGTGGTGCTGCTGATCTGGAGCCTGTGCATGGCTATTCCGGTCCGTGCCACGGAAAGCACGGAATTTACGGTACCCACTTTGGAAACGGAACCTGTGCCCACGGAAGAAACCATTCCGACTCTGCCAACCTTGGAGACGATTCCCTCCACCGAGCCGGAGGAGTCTCCTGTGAAGCCGGAAATGGAACCGGTTCCCGAAGAGACGGAGGCTACCGTCCCGGAAGAGCCGGAATCGCCTTGGAAAACCGGGAAAATTGCCGCCGGTGCCTATCACAGCGCCTGGATTCGGGAGGATGGCACCGTAGGGACTGCCAGCGCTGACCGGGTGCCAAACCAATGGCGGGGCATCCGGCAGATTGCCGCATACCTGGGAACGGTGGGACTGAAAGAGGACGGCACCGTAGTTGCGGCTGGTGAAGTGCGAGATAAGGACAACATTGGCGCCTGGCGGGATATTGTGGATATCGACGCCAATGAGAACAATACCATTGGCCTGACCTCCCAGGGCACCGTGGTAGTGGCCGGATACAATACTTACGGCCAGTGTGACGTGTCCTCGTGGCAGAACGTGGTGGATGTGGCCATGGGCTATCGCACCGCCTACGGTTTGACGGAGGACGGAAAGGTGCTTACCGCCGGCAGCAACAGCGCCGGTCAGCGCAATGTGGACAGCTGGTCGGATATCACCGCCATCAGTGCCGGCAATTACCATGTGGTGGGCCTGAAAGCGGACGGTACCGTGGTGGCCCGGGGCAGGAACGAATCCGGTCAGTGCGATGTGGAATTCTGGGAAGATATTGTGGCCATCAGCGCCGGCCCCAGCCATACGGTGGGGCTGCGGTCGGATGGTACGGTGATTGCCACCGGTGCCAACAAATATGGCCAGTGCAGTGTAGGCGGCTGGACGGATATCGTAGCCGTCAGCGCCGGTATGTACCATACCCTGGGACTGCGTTCCGACGGCACCTTGGTAGCTGTTGGCAGCAACGGCTGGGGCCAGTGCGTAGTGAATAATTGAGAAAAATGGCAGGGAGTATCATTGCTCCCTGCCGTTTCTTATTCTTCCACAAACCGGATGGATGCGTCCTTTTTCAGGGCCAGGCCGCATTCGGCCTCGGCGCACTTGATGATTCCCGCAATCACCGGGCATGCGCAGTGTCCGGGGAAATGCTCTGCTGCATACTGGTACAGTTCTCCGGTGCCGGGCTTGCCCAGGCACAGTTCAAATGCATCGAAGGTGTTGCCCAGAGCATCAAACATCCGCCGCACCGCTTCGCAGCCGGAAACCACTTCCAACGTCACTTCCTGCTGGTCTTCGTCGGTTACAGCGCTGACCCGGGTGGGCAGACCACAGACGCCGGGATCGATGATTACCTTTGTCATATCCTGATTTCTCCTGAAATCCGGCGGCAAAACGCCGCCTGTATTTGCCCCCATCATAGCAAGCAAACCCTGCCTTGTAAAGCGTCAAGGCAGGGTTTTGCAGAAAGAAAGCCCATGCAGGACAGCTGCATGGGCTTTCGGGTTATTTCTTACTTGCATGCCGCTCCAGCAAGCCCTTCGCGATCATCAGAATATCTGAAACGTCCTACTCAGTTCTTGTTGCTGCTGATCCAATAGCCCAATACGGCAAGCGCAACGCCAATGACGATCGAAAGGATGCCGCTGGAAATACCCTCTGACTTACATAAGCTGATACCCAAAATAACCAGGCCACAGCCAATTATACTGACAACCGATGCAAGAAAAGAATTCCTATACCAGAAGAACATAATTTTACCTCCGTTTGAGTTGAATTAATTATCAGTTTATCATCGGGATGTGGAAAAGTCAAGTGTGGTATCTTATGGCATTGCCTTGGCAAAAGAAGAGAGGGAACCCTTTTCAGGGCACACCCTCCCCAGGAGTCTATTGCAACTTTTTCATAACTTGAAGCAGCACTCCAGCAGGCCATGAAAGCCTGCTGGGATGGCGGCGGGGGCGCAGTTAGAAAGATAAAAATTGCATTGCCCTTCCGGCCGTTTCAGTCCAGGGGCTCCATGCGCTTGCCGCAGCACAGGGGGATGGTCTGGCCTGCCTCCAGGTGGAGGATCTTGTGGCAGATGGGGCAGACGTAGTCCCCTTCCTTCTCCGCTTTGGCAACCGGCAGGAAGCCCTCTTCCTTCCATGTTATCATGGGAAACTCCTTTCGAGAAAAAAGGGGGCGGCCGAAGCCGCCCCGCATATCATTCTTACTTGAAGTAACGCTCCAGCAGGCCCTTCAGTGCCTTGCCGTGGCGAGCCTCGTCACGAGCCATCTCGTGAACGGTGTCGTGGATAGCATCCAAGCCGTTCTTCTTAGCGCAGGCAGCCAGATCGAACTTGCCCTGGGTTGCGCCGAACTCGCAGTCAACGCGCCATGCCAGGTTGTCCTTGGTGGTAGCCTTCATGTTGGGCTCCAGGTCAGCGCCCAGCAGCTCAGCGAACTTGGCAGCGTGCTCAGCCTCTTCGTAGGCAGCCTTCTCCCAGTACAGGCCGATTTCGGGGTAGCCTTCCCGATGGGCGATACGAGCCATGCACAGGTACATGCCCACTTCGGAGCACTCGCCGTTGAAGTTGGCCATCAGCTGCTCGAAGATGAACTTCTTGTCCTCTTCGGAGATGTCGGGGTTGTTCTTCACGGTCTTGGCGTAGATGCCGTACTCGTGCTCAGCAGCCAGCTTGTCGGTCTCCATGACCTTGAACTTGGAGCCGTCAACCTTGCAGACGGGGCACTTGAAGCCTTCGGGGATGCTTTCGCCTTCGTAAACGTAACCACAGACGGGGCAGACAAACTTCTTCATACTTGTTTCCTCCAATAATAATGTAATTTTTGATTTTTCAGGGATTTCAGGAATTTGCGCAGCTGCCGCACAGACCGGTAAAGGTCAGTTGGCAGCCCTGGACCCGACAGCCGGCGTATTTTTCCGTGTCAGTTTCCAGAGAATGGGGAACTGCGATCTGGGGCAGATCGATGACCGCACTGCAGCCGGTGCAGACAAAGTGGACATGGGGCGCTGTGTTTGCATCAAAGCGCTCGATGCCGTTGACCGTACCCAGGCTTTGAATCATGCCCTGGCTTTTGAACCAGGCCAGATTCCGGTACACCGTGGCAAGAGAAATGTCCGGATGGGTCTTCTGAAGCATTTCGTGGACCATCTCCGCCGAGGGGTGTGCGTGGGTTTGCTGCAGGCAGGCGAGAATGGCGTTGCGTTTGCGGAACTGCTTGGTAGATCCTTCCATAGACACCTCCTGTCGTCTGATTTGTGATTGATTCTTATTTACGAGATGAGTATAGCATGTCCATTGCACTTTGTCAAGAAGAAAATGAGAATTATTTGCATTTATTTTTTAAAAAAATTTCCGGGCAGATTTCTCCGCCCGGAAAGGATCTCAATTATACAGCCGCCTCTTTCACAACGGCTACACCGTCCACCAGGTTTGCCATTTCCAGAGTACCCTCAATGGCCATCTGGCGCTCCATCAGATCGGTGAGGATGACCATGCCGTCCTTGCACTCAATGCGCATAACGTTGCGCATCATCACCGTCTCAGGGGTCAGACTGTTTTTATATACGGTAGAAAGACACATAGCATTATCCCTCGCTTACTTGACGTCCAGGCTGCTCAGAACCACGCTCAGACGCATATTGCCCTTTTCAAAATCAGACACCGCAGCCATGACCTGCTCATAGGCCACATGATTGCCGGCATCTTCCAGCTTGCCTGCCAGATCCGCCAGTTCCTTGGCATGGGCGGCGTTGTGGCCCACCATGTATTTCATCAGAGCCATCAGCTCTTCCATGGGGGTATGCTCGCAGCTGCCCTGGCAGCCGGCGCACTGACCTTCGCAGCCATGGGAATGGTCGTGGGGATGGGCATGATCGTGCAGATGGTCGTGGTCATGGGGGTGTACATGGTCATGCTCATGGATGTGGGCATGAGGATGGGTATGGGCAACACCGTTATGGGTGTGCTCGTGGGTGTGTTCATGGGTATGAGGATGCTCGTGCTGAGGAGCACCGCCGGCAATGTGATCTTCGTGGATGTGCATTGCAATTCCTCCTTTGTTTTTTTTCTATTATACTCTTTTGCCCCGGTTCTGTCAAAGTATTTATTTTCCGGGAAATATCCCCGGTGGGGCTTGCCAAAAGGGGAAAATCCGGGTATAATAACCAAGAAAATTGTCAGAAAGCAGGTGGTGTTCATGTCCGATCATCACGAGCATGCCCATATGGATCATGAATATCTCCATGCCCACGGCATTGCCCATTCCCACAACCATGTCCATGAAAATCAGAAGGCAGTGATCAACCGGCTGTCCCGGGCCATTGGCCATCTGGAGAAAGTCAAGCGGATGGTGGAGGAGGGGCATGACTGCTCGGAAGTGCTGATCCAGCTGGCGGCGGTGCGCTCGGCTCTGGACAATACCGGCAAGGTGATTCTCAAAGACCACATGCGCCACTGCATGGTGGATGCCGTGGCCGCCGGAGACCAGGACGCCATTGACGACCTGTGCCAGGCCATTGACAAATTTATGAAGTAAAGCGGGCGCTTTTGGGGCATTCCGCAAGCATAAGAACAAGGAAACAGATGGGTGTTTGACAGAATAAAAGGTGGGCATTGCCCACCTTTTTGTTATTTGTGTGTTTTCTTGAAACTTGTTAATCCCGTAAGGAAGGTTAACAAACACATGGCTTACAGAGCAACAGCCTTCCATAGGGCGTGGTGTAAAATCAGCCAATTGTCAAAACTGTTCCGTGCGGGTGCGTTGGCTTAAGTAATGGGGGCGACCGTCTTCGGGGTACAGATAACTGCTGAATTGCTGAGGGCCAACCGACAGAAGCATCTGCAGGTCATCCCGTGTGAGCAAAACAGCCTGCAAACATATGCAGGTGCGGAAAGGGCTCAATTTGCAGCGAAGCATGCCCACATCTTCGATAATTTGAGGAAATTCCAGAAAAGCGCCCACAATACTTTCCGCTTCTTCTGGCTCCCATTCCATGCTGTGCCCGTAAGACACCGGTATTTGCGTTGCCATGGAATAGGTGGCAATCATCAGAAGCTTCTCACGATACCAAGACAGCGTGTCCGGATCTCTGAGATTCTCCTGGTCGGAAATAAACATCATATATTCGTTGCGGTTTCCCAATGTTTGCTTGGCTTTTGGCATTTTGTAGTCGCTGGCACCCATCGTAACCAATTTCCAAAAGGGGAATTTGCCGTTGGGCGGATACACCAGCACATCGATGTGCACGGTGGTGTCTTCCGTGGGATGGAGAATGGTACAATCCGATTGCTGAAAATACTTATCGCAATGGGCGGTAAATATATTCATTTCTCTTATATTCATAAAATCCTCTCCATTCGGTGTGTACACTGTAACTATACCATAGATAAACAGGGAAAACAATGATAAATATACGATGCTGCCTTATGACAATGGTATCATTGGTTCGTTTGCCCGCACCGTTCCCTTCTATTGAGGACAAGAAAAAGCCACCCCGCAGGGTGGCCTTTTCTTGTCTGGAGCAGGATACGGGAGTCGAACCCGCCTTCACGGCTTGGGAAGCCGTTGTATTACCGATATACGAATCCTGCATGTGCTGGTATTATAGCAGAGCCAAAGGAAAAATGCAACCACTTTTTGTCGAAGCGGGTATCCGGCAACCGATGCCGCCGGTTGGGAATAATCCGGGGAAAAACCGGAAAAATCCGGAAAAAGTACTTGACAATCGGCATATATTCCGATAAAATGAACAGGTCTGCCAATGGCGCGGACAAATCCTTGCTCCCGGCGGCGCCGGGGGCCAAAAGTCCAAAAGGAGGTGCAATCAACATGGCTAAGATCACCGGTAAGTATGAGGTGCTCTACATCATCGACCCCACCCTGGGCGAGGAGGGCACTGCAGCACTTGTGGAAAAGTTCAAGGCAATGGTGGAGGCGGAGGGTACTCTGACCAACATCGATGAGTGGGGCAAGCGTCGTCTGGCATACCCCATCAACGACATGGCAGAAGGCTACTACGTTCTGATGAACATGGAAACCAAGCCCGAGTTCCCCGCAGAGCTGGAACGTGTGATGAAGATCACCGAAGGCGTTATGCGCTGCCTGACCACTGCTGTGGAGGAGTAATTCATGCTCAACCACATTGTTATCATGGGTCGTCTGACCCGTGACCCTGAGCTTCGCCGTACCGGCAGCGGAATTGCCGTTGCCAGTTTCAGCGTAGCTGTCGACCGGGACTTCGGCGGCAGAGACGGCGGCGAGCGGGAAACCGATTTTATTGATTGTGTTGCCTGGCGTCAGACCGGAGAGTTTGTCTCCAAGTATTTCACCAAGGGTTCCATGATCGTGGTTTCCGGTCGGCTCCAGATTCGCAGCTGGACCGACAAAGATGGCAACAAGCGTCGCACTGCGGAAGTCGTTGCAGACAATGTCTACTTCGGCGACAGCAAGCGCAGCAGCGAGAGCGGCAACAACACCTACGGCGGCAACGCTTATGGTGGCAACAGCTACGGCAGCAATGGAAACTCCTATTCCGCCCCCAGCTACGGCAGTGCTCCCGCTACTCCCAACTACGGTGGCTACAGCGCCCCCGCAGCCGCTCCGGCATCGGATTTCGCCATGCTGGAAGACGATGACGCCCAGCTGCCCTTCTAACTTTTACTGAACTTTTTCTACAACGCTTACAAGGAGGGAAAATCCATGGCTAACGAACAGCGTATGCGTCCCCGCAAGCGCAAGAAGGTTTGCGCTTTCTGCGTGGATAAGGTGACCAGCATCGATTACAAGGACACCGCTAAGCTCCGCCGTTACCTGTCCGAGCGCGGCAAGATTCTGCCCCGCCGTACCACCGGTACCTGTGCTGAGCATCAGCGTGACCTGACCACCGCCATCAAGCGTGCCCGTCAGATCGCCCTGCTGCCCTACGTCGCTGACTGATTGACGAAGTTACATCCCAAAAGCTTTCTGCGCTTTTGGGATGTTTTTCTATATTCTGGAAAAAATGGGTAAGATAGAGGAAACGGCAGATTCACGGAAGGAACAAACCATAGATGTGAGGTGCAGATTATGAAAACATTGTTTTATGGCGGCAGTATCCTGACCATGGAGGAAAATCTGTATGCCCAGGCCCTGGTTGCGGAGGATGACAAGATTCTGGCAGTGGGCACGGAAGCGCAAATGCGGGATCTGGCGGGTAAGTGCGAAGAGGTGAATCTTCACGGCGCGACCCTGATGCCCGGATTTATCGACGCCCACAGTCATTTCTCCCAGATGGCCAGCGCCCAGCTTCAGATTTCTCTGGACGGGGCGGACACGGTGGAGGAAATGCAGCGCCGGATTTGGCAGTTCCTGGAAAAGAACAAGCCCTCCCCTGGCCAGTGGGTCACCGCCCGGGACTATGACAAAGCCCCGCCCTTCCCGACCTTGGAAGAATTGGACAGCTTCGCTCCCAAAAATCCCCTGGTTATCCACCACAAGTCCGGACATATGGGCTTTTTGAACAGTCTGGCCCTGGAAGCCCTGGACATTACCCCCCAGACCCAGGCCCCGGAGGGCGGACGGATTGAAACCAAGGACGGAAAACTCACCGGATATCTGGAAGAAAATGCCTTCGTTTCCTACCTGAAGAAAATCCCAATGGCGCCTCCGGAGCAGCTGCTCCAGGCCTACGCCCAGGCTCAGGACATCTACGCTTCCTACGGCATCACCACCATCCAGGACGGTATGATCGTCCGGGAACTGCTGCCGCTGTATCACATGCTGCTGGGCCGGAAGCTGCTGAAACTGGATCTGGTGGCCTACCCTGACCCGGACACTTACCCCCAGGCTCAGGAGGAACTGGGCAAAGCCAGCCGCCATCTACGCATCGGGGGTATGAAAATCTTCCTGGACGGCTCTCCCCAGGGGCGGACGGCCTGGATGCGCAAGCCTTACGCCTGCGGTGGAGACTACCGGAGCTACGGCACCATGACCGATGATGGGGTAAAGCAGGCCATGGAAAAAGCAGCCAGGCAGGAAACCCAACTGCTGGCCCACTGCAACGGTGACGCAGCGGCGGAGCAGTTTTTGTCCTGCCTGGAAGCGGTGGAGGGAGAATATCCCGGGCTCAAAGACCTGCGGCCGGTGATTGTCCACGGCCAGCTCATGGGTTTGGACCAGCTGCCCAAGGCAGCGGAGTTGGGAGCGATGATTTCCTTCTTCGTGGCCCATGTGTACCACTGGGGCGATATCCATGTGAAGAATTTCGGCATGGAACGGGCCAGCCGGATCAGCCCTGCCCGCAGCGCCCTGGAACAGGGCATTCCCATTACCTTCCACCAGGATGCCCCGGTGATTCAGCCGGACATGCTGGAAACGCTGTGGTGCGCCTGCTGCCGCCGAACCCGGGGCGGTATGGTACTGGGACGGGAGGAACAGATTCCCGTGCTGGATGCCCTGAAAGCAATCACGGTCAACGCCGCCTATCAGTACTTTGAAGAGAAGGACAAGGGCACCCTGGCCCCGGGAAAGCGGGCGGATTTCGTAATCCTGAGCCAGAATCCTTTGGAAATCCCGGCAGAAAACTCACGAAGCATTCAGGTTCTGCAAACCTGGAAGGACGGTCAGTGCATCTATATCCGGCAGTAACTCCCGGGATGTCGGTTTACTCCGCGAACGGACTCAGATCCAGCCTGTCCCGGTCGGTGGGATTGATGGTGAAGGTGACGCCGGTGATTTCCGCCCACTGATAATCCCCGATCTGGCGATTTTTGATGTCGGACAGAATCTGATCCTTGGCATACAGAACTGCCTCTACTCCAGCGCTGGGAGAGGCGTGAACCACCAGATTGTCTTTGCCATAGTAGTTGAGCCACAGGTCCAGGGTGCAGCCCGGCACCGTCCGATACTCCACATCCACCTGGATGGTTCCCGGTGCCAGCTTGGCATTGGTTTCCACCTGAGGTACTTCCGCATCGGGGGCAATGGGCATGTTCCAAGATTCAAAGCCTATCTTTTCATCACTCCCCTTTTCCAGAGAGATCTGATAGGTGGCGGTGTCGGTTACGGTCATATTCAGCCGGGAATCTCCCCCATAGGTAAAGCTGGAGGCTTCCACGAAGCACATCCCAATGCCCACGCCGCCGATGAGCAAGCCCAGAAATACCAGAATCAGAGCTGTAATGCGCAGTTTACGCATGGTCGCCCACCTCCTTGTTGTTGTTCGGTTTCTTCCAAATCAGGGTGCAGGCAAAGACCAGCACGCCGCAGCCGCACACCACGATGCCGATGCTTCCCAGAAGCAGTCCCAGCGCCGGATATCCCTGCACCAGCAGTACAACCAGGGTACCGGTGCAGACCAGGAAAAATCCTACGGCGCACACCACAGGCACCGCAGCGCACAGCAGCGCCGCATTCCAGGCCCACCGGCACAGAATCTTTGCTACCCGGATAGCCCAGGCAAACAGGGCGCCAATCATGCCCCACAGCCGCCGATTCATGTCTTTGATCCAACCCCAGAAGGTGTGGGGACGAGGCTGTTTCGGCGGCTTTTCCAGTTTGGGCTGCTCCGGCACTTCCTGCTCCGGCGCATCCTCTTTCTTCAGACGAAGCTGCAGGTTCTGCCATTGCCCGGACAGCCACTTCCGGAATTTTCCCCAGGCGGCCCGGCATTTCTGCCAGAACCGTTCCAGCCAGCCGGCGCACTGGATGGCGGCCTCTTTCACCGGGGCGATGGGCTCCTTGATCTTGGACTGCCAGTCGGGGCTGATGTGATATGCCTCCAGAATCTCCGCCGCCAGATCATCCAGCGAGCCAAAATCCCGGATGGCCTCATCCTCGGACAGCCCCCCTTCCATCCGCATCTGGATGTGCTGGGCGTATTCTTCCAGAATATCCTGCTGCTCCGACGGCTGCAGAATCCGAATCCGCTCCTGAAGCTGCTTTAAAAAATCTTCTTTGTTCATTGCCATTCTCCTTCCTGTTTGCTAGGCCCCATGCTCCTGCAAAAATTCATTCACCTGCTGGGAAAATTGCAGCCACTCCGCTTCCAGGGCGTCCCGGTACAGGACACCGGCTGCGGTGAGGTGATAGTATTTTCGGGGCGGGCCTTCTGAGGATTCCCGCAGATAGGTTTCAAAATAGTGCTCGTTGGTCAGCCGCTTCAGCAGCGGATAAATGGTGCCTTCGTTCACGTCCACCACTTTGGAAACTTCCGCTACCAATTCGTACCCATACATATCCCGTTTCCGGACAGATTCCAGCACGATCAGCTCCAGCACACCTTTCTTGAACTGGGCATTCACCAGCATCCCCCCTTTTGTAACTATACTATACCAACTACTGTGCATTGTCAAGTACTGAGATATTAAGAATACTTGAAGATTCTTCCCGTGGGTATTTCTTTGGATTTTCTCCCGGGCTGGGGGATTCCTTCCTTTACAACCGGGGAAAAATTTGGTATTCTATACAGCGGAAAGGGAGGTAATTGCTAGTGAAGACCAAAAAGCTGACCCTTCTGGCGCTGCTGACTGCCATTGCACTGACTATTTTCCTGGTGGAAGCCCAGATCCCGCCGCTGGTGCCCATTCCCGGCATCAAGCTGGGCCTTGCCAATATTGTCACGGTGTTTGCCGTGTTCGCCCTGGGCAGCCGGGAGGGGGCCTGTGTCCTCTTTGCCCGGATTTTCCTGGGGGCCATCTTTGCCGGATTCGGTACCATCTTCTATTCTGCCGCCGGCGGACTGTGCGCCATTTTGGTGACGGTGCTGGTAAAAAAGATCCTTACCAAAAAGCAGCTTTGGGTTGCCGGCTGCCTGGGGGCCATTGCCCACAGTGTGGGGCAGATGGCCATGGCTATTGCCCTCACCGGCACTCCGGCGCTGATTGTTTACTTGCCGGTTATGGTGGTGATCAGCATCATCACCGGACTGTTCACCGGGCTGTGCGCCCAATTTCTGGTTAACCGAGGAACGTTATGGAAAATTACTTCAACATGAATTTAACCAAGCAGGAGATCGACGCCATCTCCAATCTGGGCCTTGCCCATATGGGAGACTGCGTGTTTGAAATCCTGTGCCGGGCCTACCTGTGCGCCCAGGGTGAAAAAACCGTGGACAAACTCCACCGGGACACCATCAACATGGTCAAAGCCACAGCCCAGGCCAAATTTGTGGACAAGCTGCTGCCCCTGCTGACGGAAGAGGAACTGGCTTACTACCGCCGGGGCAAGAATGCCCACGTCCACGCCGTACCCAAATCCGCTACCCCCGCCGAATACGCCAAGGCCACCGGGTTGGAAGCCCTGTTCGGGGCGCTGTATCTGTCCGGTCAGACCCATCGGCTCAACGAACTGTTCCGGGGCGTGATGGAAAACCCCTAAGGAGGAAACCCTATGGCTTTTGATGCCGTTTTTTTGTCCGCAGTGCTGGCGGAAATCCGCACCCGCTGTCTGGGTGCCCGGGTGGATAAAATCCACCAGCCCAGCCGGGACACGTTGATTTTGCACCTGCGCTGCCGGGAAGGCCGGGAAAAGCTGCTCTTTGCCGCCAACCCTACTGCGCCCCGGCTCCATCTGACCACCGCCTCTCCGGAAAATCCGGCGGAGCCGCCCATGTTCTGTATGCTCCTGCGCAAGCACCTGTTGGGTGCCAAGCTGACGGAAGTATCCCAGATTCCCATGGAGCGGGCGGCGGCCTTCACCTTTGACTGTACCGACGAAATGGGCTTTCCGGTACAGAAAAAGCTGGTGGCCGAACTGATGGGCAGAACCTGCAACCTGTATCTGCTGTCCCCGGAGGGACGGATTCTGGACTGCCTGCGCCGCATCGGTCTGGACGAAAGTGCCAAGCGGGCAGCGCTGCCGGGGCTGAATTACCAGCTGCCGGAGCCCATTGCCAAGCAAAATCCCATGGAGGATGTGGACTATTCCGGTTTGCTTACCCAAAACGGGGCGGATTTGCTTTGTGACCGGCTGATGGACACACTGGGTGGTTTGTCGCCCCTGGTGTGCCGGGAGGCGGCGCTGTTTGCCGCAGGCAGTGTGGATGCCCGGATTTCCGACCTGGACGTGGCTGCTGCCGCCGACAAGCTGGAACTGTTCTTCCGGGAACATTGCCTGCACCCTGCCCCCTACTGCTTTTTGCTGCCCGACGGAACCCCCAAGCAGTTTGCCTTCTGCCCCATCCGGCAATACGGCAGCTACACCCGGGCGGAGTCCTTCGGCGCCCTGCTGGACAGCTACTACACCCTCCGGGACCGGAAGGACGCCATGCGGCAGAAAAGCCAGGCGGTGCGCAAAACCGTCCAGAACCTTTGCACCCGGCTGACCCGGAAGCTGGCCATCCAGGAAAAAGAACTGGAAGCCACCTACGACCGGGAACGGCTGCGGCAGCTGGGAGACATTCTCACCGCCAACCTGCACCGGGTGGTGAAGGGGCAAAGTGTGGTTTCCTGCGAGGACTTTTACGATGAGGATATGAAAACCGTGGACATTCCCCTGTCCCCCGTTCTCTCTCCCCAGCAGAATGCCGCCAAGTTCTACAAAGACTACACCCGAATGAAAAACGCCGAGAAGGAGCTGACCCACCAGATTTCCCTGGGCGAAACGGAACTGCAATACCTGAAAAGCGTTCTGGAAGAGCTGAACCGGGCCCAGACCGAGGCGGAATTGGAAGAAATCCGCCGGGAACTGCAGGACGGCGGGTATCTGCGGCAAGAATCCGGGAAAAAGCGCATCCGTCAGGAGAAACTGAAGCCCATGGCCTTTACCTCCACCGATGGCTACCCCATCTATGTGGGACGGAACAACCGGCAAAATGAGGAGCTGACCTTCCGGACGGCCCGGAAAGACGATATCTGGTGCCACGCCTCCAAGGTTCACGGCTCCCATGTGATTATCGCCTGCGGCGGCGCCACTCCGCCGGACAACACCATTACCCAGGCCGCCCAGCTGGCGGCCTACTACGCCGAAACCACCGGCGGACGGAATGTGCCGGTGGATGTGACCACGGTGAAGCAGGTGAAGAAAATCCCCAACGGCAAGCCTGGCATGGTGATCTACCACACCTACAAAACCGTCATTGCCAACCCCTATCCGGATATCGTTCTGGATGAACTGAACGCAGAAAAAAGCGAATAAGAAACCGCCGTGCTCTGGGAAATTCCCAAGCACGGCGGTTTTATTTTTACTTGTTTTGGAAAACCAATTAACGCTGGCGGTTTAGCTTGTCAGCCTTAGAAAATACCACGAAGCCCACGGCAAACAGGATAATCAGCGCGCCAACGGCGATATTCTCGTTTTGCAATGTCAGGCCAAAGACATTCACGGAAATACCGGCGGTCAGCTGGCTGATGACGGACACCAGGGTCATGCCTACAAAGGAAGCGCCTTTGCCGCAGATGTCCATCAGGCCATAGAATTCACCGCTGCGCTCTGCCGGGATGATCTTGCCCAGGTAGCTGCGGCTCAGAGCCTGGATGCCGCCCTGGAACATGCCCACCAGTACGGCCAGCACCCAGAACTGCCACTGGGCCACCAGGAACATGGCGAACAGGGTGATGCCGGTATAGGCGCCGATGCAGACTTTAATCAGCAGCCCCGTGTCATACCGGGCAGACAGCCGACCAAAGAAAATGGAGCAGGGGAAAGCCACAAACTGGGTCAGAAGCAGCGCCAGCAGCAGTCCCGTGGTATCCAGACCCAGGGCTGCGCCGTAGGCGGTTGCCATGTCGATGATGGTGTACACGCCGTCAATGAAGAAGAAAAAGGAAACCAGGTACAGGAAAATGTGCTTATCCTTCCGGGCGTCCCGGATGGTCCGGCCCAGCTGACGGAAGGAATCCCCCCAGGGGCTTTCGGTGTAGGTGACATAGGCCTTTTGCCGGTAGCGTTTGACCAGAGGCAGGGTGCAGCCCAGCCACCACAGGGCGGTGACCAGGAAGGCCAGGGTCATGGCGGTAGTCTGGCTCAGACCGAAGCTGCCCCCGCCCAGCACCAGCACCAGGCAGAGGATAAAGGGAATTACCGAGCCGATGTAGCCATAGGCATAGCCCATGGAGGAAATGGAATCCATCCGGCCTTCTTCGGTGATTTCCGGCAGCATGGAGTCATAAAACACAATGCTGGAGGAATAGCCCACCCGGGCGGCTACAAAAATGCCCAGAAATACCAGCCAGCCGCTGGAAAAGCCCAGCAATGCGCAGCTGATGACGCCCACTGCCACGCAAAGCAGGAACAGGGGCTTCTTGAAATTCCGGTCGGACAATGCGCCGCAGATGGGGCCGATAATGGCCACCAGCACCGTGGCGATGGAGCCGGCGTAGCCCCAGTAGCTGAGGTACAGGTTCTCGTCCACCCCGGCAGAGGCTGCCAGAGCATTGAAATAAATGGGAATCAAAGTGGAAACCATAAGAATAAAGGCAGAATTGCCGATATCGTAGAGAATCCAGCTTCGCTCCAATGCCGTGAGTTTGAAGGTTTTATTCATGTTCTCTCTCCGTTGTATTGTTTTTTGGCTTAGCCAAAGGTTGCCTGGAAGTCCTCACCCAGAGGTTCCCCGGTCTGTATGTGCTCCTGAATCTGCCGTAGCATCTGCGGGTAATTCCGTACCTGCCGGTTAAACCGGGCCAGCAGTTCGCTGTCCATCCGGGCGTAAACCGGCAGCCCTCTTCTGGGCACCAGATTGTCCAGCAGACTGGGATTGACCAGCTTCAGCAGCCGCTCCCGGCCTTTCCGGTTTTTGCTGGACAGGAAATTCAGAGCAAAGACCATGTTCCGCACGCCCCGGTTTACATTGGCCCCGGTGGCACCGGGGAAAAATTCTGCCACGGTCATGCACTCGCCCCGGGTCAGCTTCAGAAATTTGCTGATGTTATAGGTGTGGGGCGAGGGCTCTCCATCCATTTCCAGCAGATACCGGTCAAACTCCGACTCCAGGGCCACATGACGGACTTCCCCGCTGTCCACTTTGCTCTGGACAAAGGGATGGCAGGCGGAATCCAGGCAGTAATGCCCCAGCAGTCCGTACAGATAGGCCCGGGCCGCTTCCGAGGTTGCCGATGCACAGGCCCAGGTGAAAAATTCCTGTCCGGTCTGACCGTGGAACTGCCCTCCCAAGGCACCCACAGAGGTTTTCATCAGGGGATTGTAGTAAAAGAAAAAGTCCGGCCCCTGCAGTCCCACGTCGAACATCCGGCGAAAACGGGAAATACATTGCCGGGCATCCGGCGGGAGATTGGGAAGAACCAGCTTACCGAACCGATAGTGGGCATAACTGGCGGGCATAGTATCACCTCAACGCATTTTTTGTCTATTTTACACTACATGGGCGGAAAAAGCTAGAGGAAGGAAGAAAAGTTTTGGGCAAAACCATGTAAAGTCAAGGTAAGTTGCATTCCGGCGGCTTCTGTGGTATAATCCGGAAAAACTGCCGGAAAGGGTACGATTTTCATGCAGACACGAAAGCTATATTACGAAGATTCCCACTTGGACCGCTTCACCGCCCAGGTTCTCTCCTGTGAGCAGGATGGGCAAAACTATCGGGTGATTCTGGATGCCACTGCCTTTTACCCGGAAGGCGGCGGACAGGGAGCGGACACCGGCACGCTGGGCGACGTCCGGGTGCAATTTACCCGGGAAGAGGGAGAAACGGTGGTGCATATCTGCGACGGAGCCTTGATGACCGGCAGCACCGTGGAAGGGCAGATTGATTATGCCGCTCGGTTCCTGCGGATGCAGCAGCACAGCGGTGAGCACATTGTGTCAGGCATTATCAACCGCCGATTCGGTTACCATAATACCGGCTTCCATATGGGCGCGGACTGCATCACCATTGATTTTGACGGTGTGATTTCTCCGGAGGTGCTGCCGGAAATCGAGGCAGAAGCCAACCGGGCGGTGTGGCAGAATCTTCCCATCCGATGCTGGTATCCCAGCCAGGAACAGCTGCCCCAGGTAAACTACCGCACCAAGCGGGCGCTGCCCTGGCCGGTACGGATTGTGGAGATTCCCGGCTTTGACTGCTGCGCCTGCTGTGGCACCCATGTGGCGGCCACAGGGGAAATTGGGCTGATTAAGCTCTTCAGCGCCGTGCATTTCCGGGGCGGCACCCGGATGGAAATGGCCTGCGGAAAGCGGGCGCTGGAAATTCTCAACAGTGCCTACCAGCAAAACAAGCTGGTATCCCAGGCATTTTCTGCCCAGATCACGGAAACCGGAGCGGCTGCCCAGCGGATGAACGATCTGGCAGCTGCCCAGAAGTACCGGATCATCGGATTGGAAAAGCGCATTTTTGCAGGAATTGCAGAAGCGTTTGCCGGAACCGGGGATGTTTTGCTGTTTGAAGCTGACCTGGACGGCACCGCTCTGCGGGAGCTGACCGATGCGGTAGCTGGAACATGCGGCGGCAGGGCTGCGGTGTTCAGCGGCAGCGACGAAAGCGGCTATGGCTTCTGCCTGGCCCAGCCCGGCGGGGACCTGCGGCATCTGTGCAAGGAGATGACCGCTTCCCTTTCTGGCCGGGGCGGTGGTAAGCCCGGATTTCAGCAGGGCCGGGTTCAGGCTGGAAAAGCGGAAATCGAAGCCTTCTTCCATAACCGATAACGAAATTATCCCGCCAGAGTCAAACGGAATTGTTCTATTTTATGCAGACAGCAGGAAAAGCACTTCGTATCTAGAGAGTGTGTTGGCTTTCGTCGGAGTGGCGCAGCGTCAGTGGAGCCACTTCTGTTTGGCTAACCAAATCACAGAGGAAGCGGTACCCCGCTTCCTCTGTTTTACATCTGTATCAGGCGAATTTGTGCCTGATTTTTTACGGTTCCACAGTGAAGATTGCCTCAATAGTGGTCTTAAATACCTTGGCAATATTCCAGGCCAGCACCAAGGAAGGATTGTACTTTCCTTTTTCCAGGTTTCCAATCGTCTCCCTGCGTACCCCCACAAGATTTGCCAGCTCTTCCTGCTTCATGTCATATTTTGCACGGTACTCTTTGATGCGGTTCTTAATCATTGCAGGCACCTTTTTGCTCTTTCCATTCCAGCACCGCAAGCGCCAAAGTAAATGCCAGAATTACAACCGCAAAACTCAGTCCAAAGGCCATTGGCACCGCCCGTTGGGCCCCATATAAGTAGGTACACCCGAACATAAACGGAACCAGAGAAATCATCTCCCCCATAAAGGCAAACGTGGCAGCCTTCTGCACATTGAGGCGGAAAAATTCGTCCGGTATTACCCAAAAGTATCGCAGATAGTAGGCAAATCCAACAAAGCCAAACAGTCCGTTGTTTTCCGTTATCCACCCCAAAATGCCGATCAATGCCAGCAGCGACAGCAGACCCAGGTAGTTGATTTTGTGTTTCATACAGATACTCCTCCTTGTTATATGGTGTATTTCGCTCTTTGTGTTATAAATATACCACATGGCATATATTCTGTCAAGCGTCGAATGCTCAAGCGTATAAAAAAGCCGCCCGGTATCGGGCGGCTTTTGGATAAGGTTTCTTACTTGATCTTGGGCAGGCTGGCGGCAGCTACAGACTGACCAACCCGGCGGGTCTTCTCGTCGGGGAGCATGACCTCGCACTTGCTTGCCAGTGCGGGGAACTCGTCGGCCAGGATTTCGTTGCACACCCGCAGGATGGTGTCGCCGCCCTTACCGGACATGACACGGCCCAGCATCATCATGTGCTCAATGTCGTAGAACTGGGAGTACAGCACCACGGTATAGGCCAGATAAGCACCGATGGTCTCGAAAATCGCCACGGCCCGAGGATCGTCCTGGTTCATCAGGCCCTGGACAACCTTCAGCTTTTCCGCAGGGGACAGGCTCTCGTCCAGCTCGATGCCCGCAGCGGGAGCAAGCTTGATGACAGCGTCCTGGGAGAAGTACTTGCAGCCTACGCCGAAGTCAGTGGACCACTCGTCCTGCATAGCGCCTTCCTGGAGGTCAACGGGAGCGAAAGCCAGCTCGTTGATCCAGCCCAGCACGTTCTGATCCTTGTCTACATAGCCCACGGCTTCGGAAGTACCCATGGCGATACCCATGATATTGCCCACACCCAGGCCCATGGCGCCGGCCAGAGCGGATACGTCGCCGTCGTTGGCAACTACGATGGGCACGTCACCAATTTCCTTGGCTGCCCGGTCGTAGATGGTCTTTACCTTGTCCCAGTTGGAGCGGGGAACCTTGATGAACAGGGAAGCCACCATGGGTGCGTTGCCGATGAAGGTACCGGCGGAGGAAACGCCGATGGCATCCACCCGGGGCATCTTGGAAGCGGCGGTTTTGAAGGCTTCCACAATGTGCTGGAAGTGGTAGTCCGGGTCTTCCTGGAGTTTGGGGAACCAGACCACTTCTTCGGAGTAAACGCACTCGCCGTCAATCACAGCGGAAACCTTCCGGTCGGAACCGCCGGCGTCAAAGCCAATACGGCAGCCATCCATATTGCCGCCCATGGGCTCGGCGCTTTCATTGGCAGCGGGGCAGGCTTCCAGCGGCAGATCCAGGATCTCCAGATTGCGCTCGTAGAGCTGGTTGACAAAGGTGTAGTCAAAGTGACGCTCTCCCTCGGGGGTATAGGCTGCCTTCAGCCGCTGGGCTAGTTCCGAGCAGCCGCAGACGGATACCCGGAAGCCGCCGGTGGACCAGAGCAGGAACTTGACGTACCGCTCCACATACCGGTAGTCGGCCTCTGCCATTTCCGGCGTGCCGTGGATGCAGGTGTGATGAACGGAGATGCGGCCCTTGTCCCGCTCAACGGCGATGGCGATGGGCTGCTTGGCGTCCTTCAGGTAGGCTTCCCGCCAGACACCGAAGGGGATGAAGGTGGGGTCCAGTTTGGGGGCGTGTTTCATCTGATAGTCAATGCCTAAGTACTGCATAGGAAATTTCCTCCTCTGGTTTGAATTCTATTGTCATTATACCATATTTTTTTCATTGCGCCATGGCAGATTCTCGAAATTTTTTACAAAAAACTGCTATTTTGCGAAAGCCGCCGGAGGGGGGTCCGGCGGCTTTTCGGTTTTAGCAATACTTTGCCACAGCGTTGCGGATCATCTGGGCGGCTTCCTGGGCAATCAGGTAGTCGCTTTCGATCATCTCCGCCAGAGGTGCCCGGACGCTGCCGCAGTCGGGGCCGCCGTTGATGCGCAGGATCTCCTTGATCACGGCGTACATGTTGCCATGGGCAGAGCACATTTTGTAGATGATCCGGCAGCACTCGTTCTGGATTTCCAGAGCGGTGGCCAGGTCACCGGACTTGACCAGGTCAAACAACTTGGTGTACAGCTCCGGCATAGCGCCGTAGGTGCCGCCGATGCCGCCTGTTGCACCCATGACCATACCGGAAATCAGCTGCTCATCGGGACCGTTGAAGACGATGGCTCCCTCATCACGCCACATCTGGATGTCCTGAACCGGCATGGAGGAGTTTTTGACACCGATTACCCGGGGATTCTTCAGCATTTCCTTCAGCAGGGGCACGCTCAGGGCAACCCCGGCCAACTGGGGAATGTTGTAGATGATGAAGTCGGTGTTGGGAGCGGCGGCGCTCATGTCATTCCAGTATTTGGCAATGGCATACGGGGGCAGCTTGAAGTAGATGGGAGGAATGGCAGCGATGGCATCCACGCCCAGGCTTTCTGCGTGGGCAGCCAGCTCCTGGGAGTCAGCAGTGTTGTTGCAGGCGATGTGGGCAATAACGGTGAGCTTGCCCTTGGCTTCCGCCATGACGTTTTCCAGCACCAGCTTGCGCTCTTCCTTGCTCTGGTAGATGCATTCGCCGGAGGAACCGCCTACATAAACGCCCTTCACGCCCTTGTCAATAAAGTAGCGGGTCAGTTCCCGGACTGCCTGGGGATTGATATGCCCCTCGGCATCATAGCAGGCATAGAAAGCAGGGATAATGCCTTCGTATTTTTTGATATCAGTCATATGTATTCTCCTTAGTATTTGTAAAATCAGCCTGAGCCCCCTCTAAATCAGAGGGGGCGAGACTGGGATTAACCCTTGACAGCACCCATGGTGATGCCCTTGGTAAAGTATTTCTGGAAAATCAGGAACACAATGATGATGGGGATAGATGCCAAAGCAGAACCGGCCATGAGGATGCCGAAGTCGGTGGAGTTTTCACCCTGCATGGTGGCAATACCGACGGAGATGGTCAGTTCCTTGGTGCTCATCAGCATAATCAGCTGCATGAAGTAGTCGTTCCAGGAATTGATGAAGGTGAAGATAGCGCAGGCACCAACACCGGGCTTAATCATGGGGAACATGACGTCGGTGAAGGTACGCCACTCGCTGGCACCGTCGATTCGGCAGGCTTCCACCATTTCCGTGGGGATACCCTCGGCAAACTGCTTCAGCAGGAACACGCCGAAGGGCCAGCCGACGATGGGGATGATGACGGACCAAATGGTGTCATACAGATTCAGAGCAGACATTTCCCGCACCAGAGGGATCAGGATAACCTGCTTGGGCAGAGCCATGGCGCAGACAATCAGGCTGAACAGAATGGTCCGGCCATAGAAGCGCTTTTTTGCCAGAGCATAGCCCGCCATAGCGGCAGTCAGGCAGGTCAGCAGCATGGAAGAGACGGACATGACCACTGTGTTCAGCAGCCACCGGATGGCACCGGGAATGGTGGGTCCGGTGATGGTGTAGCCAAACAAAGAGAAGTCAAACAGCGGCGCAGTACGCTTGCTCATCAGATTCTCATAGTTGGTCATAACCCATTCGGAGGGAACCCAAACGGGGGTGGAGGACAGGATCTCGGTCTTGGTCTTGAAAGAGCCGGTGATGATCCAGTACAGAGGGAACAGGAACGTAAAGGCAATCAGGCAGATAACCACACAGGAGAAAATGGAGTAGAGTTTGGCTCTGCGCTGTTCGGGGGAAAGCTGACTATAATGTTTCATATTCCGCTGCCCCCTTCCTTATTTCTCCTGTCCGGCCTTAAACTGAATGGCGGACAGAATGGCGATGATAATAGCGAGAATGACGCCCATGGCATTGCCGTAACCATACTTATACAGCTTGAAGGCGCTGTAGTAGATATAGTACATGATGGTCATGGTGGAGTTCTTCGGGCCGCCGGAAGTCAGCAGCTGAATTAGTGCAAAGCACTGGAAGGAGTTGATGGTGGTAATCACCAGGATGTACAAAGTAGTAGGCATCATCTGGGGCCACTTGATCTTCCAGAAGGCCTGCTTGGGGGTAGCGCCGTCCACTTCGGCAGCTTCCACCAGGGACTTGTCCACGTTATCCAGAGCGGAAACATACAGCACAATGGGCTGGCCCACAGAGGTGGTCAGCAGAATCAGGATAATGCACCACAGGGCGTACTTCTCATCGCCCAGCCAGTTGATATTCTTGTCCAGAATACCCAGCACGTCCTTGCCCAGGTAGTTGAAAATGCCGTAGTAGTTGTTGAACATCCACTTCCAGACCATGGTGACAGCCACGGAACCTGTGACCACAGGCAGGTAGAAGATGCAGCGGAAGGCGGAGGTGGCAGCAACCGGCATCTTGCTGATGGCGGAAGCAACCCACAGGGAGAAGATGCAGGTAATCGGCACGGAGACAACCACGATTACCAGCGTATTGCGCAGGGCGATCCAGAACACCTCGTCCTGGAACAGGTCCTGATAGTTTTTAAGGCCCACAAAGATATCTTCCCGGCCCATGGTTGCGTCAAAGAAGCTGGTATAGACGCACATGAACATGGGATACAGCACAAAGCCTACGAAGAAGATTAAGAACGGCAGCAAGAACGCATAGGCTGCCACATTTTCCTGCATCACCAGACGGCGCTGCTTTTTGTTGTATTGCACAGGTGTCTTGACCAAAAAGATCCCCCTCTCATAAATTTGCTTTGGAAAACGCCCCTCCCCTCGAAGGGGAGGGGCGCTGTTCAGATGACTATTTCTTCTTTCCGGTCAGGAATCAGCCTTCTGCGGCAGCGGCGGTGTTTGCAGCGGTCTGAGCGGTTTCCATCTCAGCCAGGATGGCTTCCACGGAGCCGTCGGTGGCGCTGACACGCTGCAGCATGTTCCACCACTCGGTACGGGCCTGAGTCCAGCCCTTGGTGACCTGGTAGTAGTCACCCATCATGGGGCTGAGCAGGTTGTACTCGGGGAACAGCTCGTCGGTAGCGTAAACGCCTTCCACATCACGGACAGGAGCGTAGGTGGTGGCCTCAACAGCCTTGATGTACTGAGCGTCGTCCTCAGTCATGAACTTGATGAAGGTCTTGGCAGCCTCGATCTTGGCCTCATCGCCATTGTTGAACACGCCGAAGCCCCAGATACCGCCCTGCAGGGAGGGAGTGGTGTCGGAGGGGAAGGCCATGGGCAGAACGTCGAAGCTCAGAGCGTCAGCATTGGTAACTTCCTGGCCGATGTTCCAGCAGAAAGCCATCTGGAAGGTGCCGTTTACGAAGGCCTGGATTTCGTCCGCAGCCTGGATAGCGGTATCGAAGGTGATGCCCTCCTGGGCATACAGCTTAGCCAGAGCCTCTGCATTTTCCTGAGAAGCGTAGGTGTACTCGGTGTGCTCGGCGTTGGCGTAGGTGCCGCCGCTCAGGTTGGTAATCAGAGCACGGGTGCCCTGGTCGCCGCCCTGACCGCCGCAGTAGATGGTGCCAACGTACTCGTTGCCGGCATCATACACAGCCTGAACAGCCTTGAAGAAGTCTTCCACAGAGTTCCAGGTATGGGTTTCCTCGTTCAGGTACTGCAGAGCATCAGCAGCCTCGAACACGTCACGGTTGATGGCCATGCAGTGGGCGATCATACATACGGGCATTTCGTAGACAGCGCCGTCAGCGCTGGTGCAGGAGGACAGAACGGAGTCATAAGTACCGGCGGGAACGATGTCCTTCAGGTCGACCATCAGACCCTTGGCGCCCCAGTTGGCGATCAGACGCTCCGGTCCTTCCATGACGATGTCAGGAGCCTGTCCGCCTTCGATGGCGGTGTTGACCTTGTCGTCACCGTTGGTGTAGTCCAGGTACTCGACCTTGACGGTGATGTTGGGGTAAGCGGCGTTGAAGTCAGCCAGCAGAGCGGAGACGGTAGCCTCGTCAGTCCACTTGCCGATGGGGTAGGTCCACAGAGAGATTTCCACGGGGTCGCCGGCAGCTTCGGGAGCCGCAGCCTGAGTGCCTTCGGCAGCAGCGGGCTGGGTTTCGGGGGCCTTGGTTTCCGCGGCCTTTTCCACGGAGCAAGCGCCCAGGGAAAGAACCATGACCAGTGCCAGCAGAAGTGCGACAATCTTCTTCATAATCACATTCTCCTCACAGTTTGTTATTTTGCACAATTCGACACAGCAAATCGTGCGTTCTACTGAAAATATTACACGACAATTTTTCCTTTGTCAACTGTTTTCTGAAAATTATTTTCCAAGAATTGTCGAAAAAGAAAACTTTTTCCATAACGCACAAAAACGGTGATCTCGTTTACAGCACATTGACGAAAGTTTTGCCCTGCCCTTGACGGCAGGACAAAACATGCTATCCTGTAAGAAAAAACAGGAAGGTGCATTCCATGAAAAAACATATTTTGTGTCTGGGCGATTCCAACACCCACGGCTACTGCGCAGACCCTGCCGACTGTGCCGACGGCGGTATCCGCTTCAATGAGGATGAGCGCTGGACAAAGCTGCTGCAGAAATATCTGGGAGAAGACTACCTGGTCATTGAAGAAGGACTCAGCGGCAGAACCACCTGCTTTTCTGACCCTCTTTACGAAGGGCTCAGTGCGCTGGAGTACATTCATCCCTGCCTGAAAAGTCACGAGTCCATCGACCTTCTGATTATCATGCTGGGTACCAACGACACCAAGGACCGTTTCTGCGCCAGCGGCGCCTGCATCGGCCTGGG
>CALWOA010000012.1 GCA_944382965.1 uncultured Oscillospiraceae bacterium
TGTTTTCCCCGCTACTTTTACCTCCTTACAGGCTTTCGCCCACTTAAAGTTTATTTGTAGCAACGTATCGCTACACTATCACAAAAAATCATTTGGGTGAGCCTGTCTGCCTGCCCGTCTTTCCAGATGGCCAGAACCTTTTCCACACAGGCATTGACCTTGCTGCCCGGCTCATCCGGGAGCATGGGATTCATCAGGCGCTGATCCAGACCGATTTTTCGACCATCCGAGGTAATGCGCAGCATATTGTCCTCAGAGGGGTCAACCATACCGCTGTGTACCTTGACAGCCCGGTCGGACAGGGTTGCAACCATTTCCTTCTGAACAGAGGACGGCTGCACCACCACGGTTTCAAACTTGGCGTCGGGAACCGGCAGATGGAGCTGGTCAGAGGTCTTGATGTCGGCTACTTCCTTGAACATGGACATCAGCTCCGGAAGGTTGAAGAACTTGGCAAACCGGGTCCGGGCCCGGTAGCCGGTGCCCTCGGGGGCCAGTTCAATGGCGGTGACGGTTTCGCCAAAGGTGGAGGCCCATGCGTCGAAGTGAGACAAGCCCTTCTGCTGCAAGGTGTTGTACTGAAGATAGCGCATCAGGGTATACAACTCAGTCATGGAATTGCTGACCGGAGTGCCGCTGGCAAAGACCACGCCCCGCCCGCCGGTAATCTCATCCAGATACCGGCACTTCATGAACATATCGGAACTTCTCTGCGCCTCAGATGTGGAAAGACCTGCGATGTTCCGCATTTTCGTGTACAAAAAGAGGTTCTTGTAGGCTTGCGACTCGTCCACAAACAGCCGGTCTACACCCAGCTGCTCAAAGGTAATCACATCGTCTTTTCGCTCGGTGTTGTTCAGCTTTTCCAGCCGGGCCTGGAGGGATTTCCTTGTTTTTTCCATCTGCTTGATGGAGAAGGATTCCCCGCGATTGCGTTTCAGCTCATCCAGCGCGTTGGTTACATCATCGATTTCCTGCTGCAAGAGCCGCTGCTGCCGCTCTGCGGAAATGGGAATCTTCTCAAACTGGGAGTGGCCGATGATGACTGCATCATAGTCACCGGTGGCGATCCGGGCGCAGAACTTCTTACGCCGGTCGGGGGCGAAGTCCTTTTCCGTGGTGACCAGCAGATTGGCGTTGGGATACAGCCGCAGGAACTCATTGGACCACTGGAGGATCAGGTGATTGGGCACCACAAACATGGACTTCTGGCACAGCCCCAGACGCTTGCTCTCCATGGCGGAGGCTGCCATCTCGAAGCTTTTCCCCGCTCCTACCTCGTGGGCCAGCAGGGTGTTGCCGCCATAAAGTACATGGGCAATGGCGTTTCGCTGATGTTCCCGGAGAGTGATCTCCGGATTCATGCCCACAAAGTGGATGTGACTGCCGTCAAATTCCCGGGGACGCTGGGAGTTGAACAGTTCATTGTACTGGGTTACCAGGGTTTCCCGGCGGCTGGCATCTTTCCAGATCCAGTCCCGGAACGCATCCTTGATTGCCTGCTGCTTCTGCTGGGCCAGGGTGGTTGCGGGTTTGTTCAGAACCCGTTTTTCTTTCCCGTCCGCATCCTGCACCGTGTCATAAATCCGGACATCCCGGAGGTTCAATGTATCCTCCAGAATCCGGTAGGCGCTGGCCCGCTCTGTGCCGTAGGTCACGGTAGCGGCCACGTCGTTTCTGCCAATGGAGGTTTTGCCGGAGATGTTCCACTCCGCTGTTTGGGCAGCGAAATGGACCTGGATAGACCGGCGCAGGTAGTAGGGCGTGTCAAAGGTCTCCACCATAAACTGCTGGATGTAGGACTTGTCCAGCCAGGTGGCTCCCAGACGGACATCGATTTCTGAAGCATCCAGGTCTTTGGGCTGGGCCTTTTCCAGAGCGGATACATTCACCCCGTAGCCGGAATCCGTCTGTGCTGCCAGCTGTGCCACTTTCAGCTTGGCACGGACATTGCCGGACAGATAATCGTCGGCAGTGTGCCAGCCCTGGGTAATGTCCTCGGCGGATGCTTCCAGCGGGTCACGGAAAATGACGCCCTGGAGGGAGGAAATCAGATCGTCGTACTGATCCGGCGTACCCAGAAGCTGTGCCATGTAGGGAAGGTCTACCTTGCCGTGTTCTCCGATGGATACCGCCAGGGCTTCTGCAGGGGTGTCCACGCTGGTAATCTGCCGCTCGGGACGAATGGTACGCTTGGTGAAAATGTCCGCCTTGGCTTTCAGATTCTTTTCTTCATCCAGGATTTCCAGAGAGCAGAGCAGGTAATAGGAAGAATCCTGGGAGAAGGCCAGGGCATTTGCCCGGGCGTTGATCAGCCCGTATTTTGCGGTGAACTGATCGTATGCGGCATTCAGCTCCTGCTGCTTGTCGGAGATGGCGGTGTCCGGATAATCTTCCAGCTGGTAGGTGATGAGATCCGAAAGAATCCGACGCAGGTTCACCATTCCTTTCACCCGCTCTTTTGCGGTGGCATTCAGATCCGGCTGAACCATGATGCTGTTTTCCCGGTAGTAGACCTCACCCTCTACAACGGTGTAGGAATAGTTCTTCACCTCCGGGTCGGCGGGAATGGTGTTCTGGAGCGGAGCACTTTCATCCAGGTCCGGCAGCTCCGCTTCCCGGTAGGTACCCTGGATGTGCCGCACCGCTTCCTGAAGAAGATCCCCAAGGGAGCGGTCTTCCAGGGGCTGCACTGTATAGTCCATGCCATGGGCGGTGTTGACGGAGCTGTTTTTGCCCAGAACCATTTCCGGGTGATCCAGGAAATAGCTGTTGATTGCGTAGCCATCCTCTGTCTGACCCAAATGCACCCAGTCCGGTTCCAGATCCATGGGCCGATCCCGCTTCTGCAGGAAGAGAATATCCGAGACCACTTCCGCACCGGCATTGGCCTTGAAGGCAGTGTTGGGCAGACGGATGGCTCCCAGCAGCTCGGCTCGCTGACCCAGGTAGCGCCGGACTTCCGGATTCTTGGCATCCATGGTATACCGGCTGGTGACAAAGGCTGCGACACCGCCGGGGCGGAGCTGGTCAAGAGACTTGGCCAGGAAGTAATTGTGGATGGAAAAACCCAGCCGGTTATAGCCCCGGTCGTTGACTTTGTAATCTCCAAAGGGGACATTGCCGATGGCCAGATCAAAGAAGTCCCGGCGGTCGGTGGTTTCAAATCCGGCGATGGTAATGTTGGCGTTGGGATAAAGCTGCCGGGCAATCCGTCCGGAGATGGAGTCCAGCTCCACACCATACAGGCGGCTGTTTTTCATTTCCTCCGGCAGCATTCCGAAGAAGTTGCCAATACCCATTGCCGGTTCCAGGATGTTTCCGGTCTGGAATCCCATTTGTCCTACGGCATCGTAGACTGCCCGGATGATGGTGGGGCTGGTATAGTGAGCATTGAGGGTGGAACTTCTGGCAGCGGCGTATTCTTCCTCGGACAAGAGATCCTTTAGAGTGGTGTATTCCTTGCTCCAGGAATCCTTGGATGGGTCAAAGGCATCTGCCAGACCGCCCCATCCTACATACCGGGAAAGCACTTCCTGCTGTTCCGCAGTAGCCTGCTGACCGGTGGATTCCAGCTCCTGCAGAAGCTGGATGGCACGGATATTGGCCTGGAACTTTGCTTTGGGGCCGCCTTCACCCAGGTGGTCGTCGGTAATAACATAGTTCTTAGCCGGTGGGGCGTTCACACGGTTTTCCTGGAGCGCTGCATCTATTTTCCCAACCAGTTCCAGAATCTCCGGATTTTGCCACCCATCCACTCGTTCGTAATCCCGAATCAGGGTATCGTGACCATCTTTGCATTGAATGAGATCCAGGCTCCCAGGCAGAGGGGTTCTGGTGTTCTGCACACCCAGAGCCTTGACCCGATCCGTCGGGAGGGAGCGGTACGCTGCCATTGCTTCCTCAAAGGTGCTGTACTCCTTCAGCTGCAATGCCCCACGCACCTGCAAATCCTCTACCACATAGTAGTAATCGATAAAGGAATTGGACTGCTGTGGCTGAATTTCCTGCTGGGGTTCCAGATACTGACGGATTGCGGCAATCGGCTCCACCCGGAAAATGGGGAAGCCCGCTGCCTGGATGAAGGAGATGTCCTGCAAATTGACCGTGCCGGAGTTTTCATTGACCCGGTCAACCATGAATGTTCGGCCATTCATTTCAAAGGTGGTCTCTCCGGGAACCAGGTAGTCCCTGGCAAATTCCTCATCCGAGAGAACCGCATCCTTTGCAGCAGGATGGAGAATCTGCTGCACCTGTTCACGAAGTCCAGGGGTGTCACGCAGTTCCGCCGCATCGATCCATGCATACGCCTGCTCCCAGTTTTGAAAGGTGACAGGGTAACCCGATTCCCCGGCGGTAAAGACCAGATTTTCATTCAGGCCAGGGTTTGCCCCCTGGGGATAAAAGAGAAAACCGGCAGTTTCCATGGCACGGACGATGGTTTGCTCTTGCTCTGAGAGAGCATCCATCGCAGCCTGCTTTTCACTGGCTTGCTGGGATTCCCAGGCTTCTATTTCTATTTGTAAGTCATTGGATTGTTCCAGCTCGTTGACCTGCGCATGGGCCTTTTCATCCGGGTAATCGCCGTAGATACGCAGGTATTTCTTGTCCTCCAGATCGTATACGGCAGCACCGTCATAGGCAAAGCCATCCGGTTCCATGGAGCCGTCCACATACTTCAGTGCGGCTTCTTCTGCTTCGCTCAGAGTATGGTAGTCGCCTCGCTCGTCAAAGCCGTTTTCAAAATGGTGGTAGACGACAACCTCATACCGGGGAACCATGCGCTGTGCATCTTCCATCTCTTGCCAAGTTATGAATTTTCCTTCCTGAACAAGTTGGGCAATGCGGTTACGCACCGCTTCCCAGGGAAACTGCACGTCAATATCGCTTCCAGACCGGGTGAAATGCAGCGGTTTAGCAGGATTTGCGCCGTATTCTCTGGCCAACCATTCGGCGGCACCGTCCTCCTGCCCGTGTTCCTCCATGAAACGGACTACGGCTTGCTTGCTCTGAGGATCTCCATTCCATGCACGGATTGCATCATCGATGTCATCCTGAGAGAGAGGACGAAGCAGCTCGTGGAGCCGGGGATAGGTTCCGTCGATAATCTCCCGATGCAGGCGCTGACGGAACTCTGGCATGTCGGAATAAAGGCGGAGCAATTCCATGTTGCCGGACCCCAGAACGGCACGGCGGATAGCGGCGTTGCCTTCAATCACGGCGTTCTCATAGTCACTGTGACCGCAGGCATTGCGGTAGGCGGTGTCCTGGAGAACAGCTTCCAGCACAATGGGCTTGTATTGCTCATGCAGCTCCCGAATGGTGGGGGCTGCATGGGTTTCCCCATCCCGGAACACTCTGGTTCCGTCTGCGCCAAACTCCGCTTCCTGGGCATCGATGGATTGTTCCGCTTCGTGGTCGATGGAAAGAAGCGAATACTCCCGGCGCTGGGTACTGCCCTCCATGGCAGCGGAGACAGTCACATCGTGCTTATCCCGCAGCTTCTCCACAACCTGCTCCAGACGACTTACCGGGAACCCACACATTTCCACACGGCCGCCGGTGGGAATGGTGCGGGAGACAAGCTGGAGTCCCAGCTCCGGCGCAGCCACTTTGGCGTCCTCACCGTAAATTTCAAAGAAGTCCCCCATCTGATACAGAACGATATCATCCGGGTGGCGTTCCTTGACACCGTTGTATGCCCAGACAGACGCATCCGTCTGTCTATCTTCCAGGGTATTCCCTTCTTCCGGAGCGATTGCATCCAGATCATTTGCCAATACCGGCGCGTCCTCTACCCGGAATCCCTTTGGGGGCGGGTCCAGTTGCTTCAAGAAATCTTGCGGAATGGTTTGCCCATGCTCATCCCGATACAAAACCACCGTGATGGGGGCACCGTAGTATGTCTCTTCCTGGATGTCCTGGATGAACTGCTCCGCATCCGTATACTCCACAACTTCGCCCGGCTCCCCATTGGTGCCCAAATATTCAATCCGGCCTACGGTTTCCAGTTCCGGTTCTGACTCAGCCAGGGCTTTTTCTTCCTGAATTTTGTCGTATTCGGCCTGCTCCTGTTCGGTCAGATACCGCCCTTTACGGATCAGGTCAGTAATCCTTCGGGAAACCTTCTCCCAGGAGAGGGAGACGTCCGGGCAATCCAGTTTTTTGAAGCGCATGCCTTTGCTGTCATGGCTTTCCTCACTGTATGTGGCACCGGACAGAGCGTGGGAATGCCCGCCAATGCCATGTTCGTGTTTCAGGAAATCCGCTTTTTCCTTTTCCGTGTGGGACTCCTGGAAGAAGGCAAAGATACGGCTTTTGCCCCCAGAGACACCGCTGCCCGAAGCAAGGGCGGCATCAATTTCATCCTGGGTGATGTGCTGAGAACTGGAAGGAACTTCCATCTGCTCCGCAGAAAAAGTCCGGCGGGGCAGATCCAGATCCTGAAGGTTTTGCAGCAGCTCGTCCAGTTTGTGGTAATGGAACCGCAGCAGCCACCGATCCTCTTTATAATCATGGTGGAACTGCTGTAACTCTGCCGCCAGTACCGTCCGGAACTCCGAACTTTTCAGCTGTTCTGCGATCCAGGCAGTCTGCTCTGGGAAGCCCCGTTCCGGATTCTCCGACAGGCTTTCCAAATACCCGGAGACTCTGGCTTCCTCGCTGAAATCGTGGTACAGATTCCAAAACTGCTCTGCCAAGAGACTCCGTTCATACCCTTCTGCTTCCGCCAGTTCAATGTTGGTGGCAAACTGACCAGCTTCCAGAAGCTGACCAATCCGCTCTGCGGCAGCAGCCCAGGAAATCACCTGGGCAGATCGGTCATACCGGGCAGATTCTCCATGGGACAGGCGGATGCCCTCCTGGTCGTACCAGACATTCATACTGCCAATGCCATTGCCCCCGTGGTAGAGCCGCTGCAGATAGGCAGCAATTTCTTCGGCGGGTTTCTGCTTTTCAAATGCAGCCACAATCCGCTCCCGCTGCCGGTCGGTATTGCCGCCCAAACGCAGGACGTGATCTATCTCTTCCTGGGTAAAAGAAAAAGCGGAGGGTGCCGGTTCTGCACGCTCCGCATCTGCAATGGATTCAATTTGTTCCGCCTCTGTGGGGAAGAAGGAAAACTGCGTTTCCACCAAAGGCGGGGTTTCTTCCGTCAGGCGTAGATCAGTTCCTTCAGAATCACTTCTTCCGCCTGGGCCCTCAGGCTGTTCATCAAGCCCACCCATTTCATCGGGTCGCTGGCCTTCAGTTCCTCCGTCACCCCTGCCGCCTTCGCCAGCTGGGGCATCATCTGCTCCAATCGCCGGTTCGCAGTCTCCTCGATCTCCGCCAGATGGGGGTACAGCTGCTCCGACAGGATCAGGCTGTTCCACAGTACCGGACGATGCTCCTGCAGGTACTGCTTGCGCATCCTCCCGTACTTGCCCAGGGGCTTCGTCTCCTGCTGGGACAGTTCCAGGTCGGGAATCCAATAATCCCCGCTGCGTGTGTAGGTCAGATTGTTCTCCATGTGTAACGCTCCTTTCCGCTTGGTGCTCTCGATCATATCGTTTGATGGTGACTTCCATGGTCCGCAGGATGGCTTCGCTGATCTGGCTGACGGCGCTGCCCAGGGCGGATACCGCCTGGGGGGTGTTGAAATCCAGCACGGGGGCAAAGTCCTCCGGGGCAAAGCGGCTGGCCTCTGCCAGACCGCACCGGGCAAACAGGGTATAGTTTACACTGACTGCCGCTGCGTTGATGAATGACACGCCTTTGTCATATTCATGATACCCTTCCAGGCCGGAACCGTCAACGATGCCGAGGATGTCCTGCTGGTGGGCCAGAAAATAGTTGGTCACCTGGACATAAACAATCTGTTCCAGCTGCTCCGCAAAGTCTCCACTGCCCGGAATGGAGAATTGCTGCTCCAAGTCAGCGGAGACCGCCTGTTCATGCTCCGGGCGGTAGCTCCAGAGGTTGGGTCTGCGGGAGCGTTCGCTGCCGCCGGTGTCGGAGACATCAAACACATACTTGAGCTTCGGGGTGTCGCCGGAAGAATCAATCAGGGCAATGCCCTTGGCTCCCCGGCGGATGTAGCGGCCCATGTATTGGTTCCAGATGTCAAAGCTGGCACAGGCGGTGGCTTCCGGGCGTTGGGCGTAGATCAGGAGCTGCTCGTGGTAAGGATACTTGTACAGCCGGGCGGCGGTGTTCAGAAAATCTGTCCAGCTGAGATAGCTGCCGGTGATTCGGACAGCGGTTTCCTCTGCCAGCCGGGCATAACGAGTGACATTGGTTGGCATGAATGCTTATCCTCCTTACTGTTTTACAAAGAATTTCCGGTACAGAT
This sequence comes from uncultured Oscillospiraceae bacterium, assembly GCA_944382965.1. Classification (GTDB taxonomy): domain Bacteria; phylum Bacillota; class Clostridia; order Oscillospirales; family Oscillospiraceae; genus Faecousia. The sequence continues at coordinate 8,336 of CALWOA010000012.1, forward strand.
ACTGTCCCAGCACCAGGGCAGCTGCCAGGAAGAAGAGGACAGCGGGGACAATTTTGGAAATCATGCCATTGTCCACGATTGCCGGATTCCCGTCCGGAACTGTGGTTTCCGCTATTGAAGTTTCGGCGGCGAAGGTGGGCACCGGTTCCGGTTCAAAAGTTTCCGCCAGCTGTTCCCGGTGGGCTTCCTGTTCCTCATCTACAGTTATGGTGAGAAAAAGGGAAGCATCCTGCTCCTGAGAGACAAAGATTTCCACGGTGCTGGGAGTTACGGAAAAGTGGTCGCTGTCCAGAACATAGGCATTCTGTACCAGATAGGTTCCTTCTTTCAGCCAGGCCCCACCGGCGTAATAGTCCAGACCGCTGATCTGGACGGTGTCTGTCTGGGAGCTGCCCTGACGCTGGAAATCCACGCACAGAACCCCTTCAAATCCCAGCGGCGGGTCTGCGGAAATGGCCACATAGCCCAGTCCTTCCAGAGAGGGTTCCGGAAGAGGGACGTAGGTTTCCTGCACAATGCTGGCGGAAGCTACCGGACTTAGAACAAAAACCAGGCAAAGCGCCGCCAGAATCAGTATCAGAAAATGATGTTGTTTTCTCATAGTCAATCCTTTCTCTAAGGTCAGGCAGGGATTCCACCCGGCCAGCCCCAGCCATATCCTTGGTATTCTGCTATCCAGCTATCCAGGGTGGAGAATTGCAGAGCGCCGTCACAGTGGCAGATCATTCCGTTTCCCAGATAAATTCCGGCGTGTCCAGCAGAACCGCTGTACCCGTAGAGAACCGCACCAGGAGCGAGGGCGTTCCAGTCGGAACTGGTGCCATATTTCGTACCGGAATGGTAAGCGCAGCAGGTGCGTTCAAAGGGCGCTCCGGCAGCTTCGTACACCAGCTTCACCCATTGCAGACCGCCCACATTGCTTTCCGGAATGCCGTAGGCGGCAGGGTTTGCGGTAACTTCCAGAATGTCCTTCTGCCCCTGGGACATGGTCCCGGCAAATCGGTTGTAAAAGGTCATGCTCAGACCACATCGGACTGTCTGGGTCTGCGCCCCCGTGTCCAGGGGCGCTTCGTAACGGAACAGTACCAGGTCGGAAGCTTCCCGGACAGAGCGGACTGCCTGTAGTTCGGACAGCAGTCCACGCTCTTCCAGTTCCCAGGCCAGAAACCGGAGCTGCAAGTCCAGACTACCCACGGACAGTCCTGCATCCTGGGCAAATGCCAGAAGGTTCTGTTTCCGCTCCTGCCAGGTCCACTGAGCCAGACCATATCCTGCCCAATCTGTCGCAAAGTCTGAATAGGTGCCGGAATCCACGGCTTCTGTGTAAGTACTATCCTTATACCCCAGGGATGCTTCACAGGCATCCTGCAAGTTGGTGGGAACCAAACCGGACTCGGCATAGAGGTTACCCATAAGTCCCGCCGCAGCGCAGCCATTGCCGGTGATCTCCAGAAGGTAGTTCCAGATCTGTTGCTGCTGGGGATAGGGGACGGGAAGCTTTGGGACAAAAGAAGATTGCCTTTCCAGAAGAGAGGGAAGTTCCAGCGGCGTTACGGTCAGAGACAGGGAGGCCGCTTTATACCGGGAAACGATGATTTCTTCAGGGTACTGCATTGCAAAGTGGTCGCCGGATAGAGCAGCGTGAACATAATAATTCCCCTCGGGGAGCCACAAGCTGGTGTTGTAAGGCAACTCCAGCAATAGTTCCGTTCTTTCACCGGTTTCCGCATTTTCCAATTCGAGGACAACGGTATCTGCGTAGTCCTGGGACACATTCCCATCGACAATGACACAGCCCATAGAAACAGAAGAATCGCCCTCCGGGGAGAGGACGATTCCAGCGTTGGCGGCTGCGCTTGCTGTGCCGGAGAGAATATGCAGAGTTAACATAACAACGGCAAAGAGACTGCCGAAGCGAATCCATTTTTGTATGATAGACATGGGGGTACAGCCTGAGAGAAATTCAGGCGCTCCTTCCTCTAAGTTAATCATAGGTGGTCAAATCCGATCCTGCCAGCCAGCCCCAGGCGAAGCCCTTGTAGATCTTGACCCAATCTGCCAGAGAGTCAATGGCTACACCGCCAACATTATGGTAAACCAGTCCGTTGCCCACATAGATGCCTACATGGCCATACTGAGATCCGGAGTAGCCATAGACAGCCGCACCGGGAGGAATGGCGTTCCAGTCATCGCTGACGCCATATTTGACACCGGAGTGATAGGCGCAGCAGGAACTGTCAATGGGCAGGCCAGCTTTGGCATACACATAGGCGGCCCACTGCTGACAATATCCGGGATTGGCAGGAATGCCGTAAGAGGCGGAATTCATGGCAATGGTAATGACATCCATCTGCTTCTGGGTCAGGTTACCTTCTGCTGCGATGCCCAGGGTCATTTTGTTGTAGTAATACTCACAGTAGCTGGCCCGGAGAGCTTTTGCCCGTTCGCTTTGGTCTGCCGGATTTTCAAAGCGGATCATGACAATATCGGATGCTTCTCGAACGGAAGAGGCGTTTCGCAGGTCTGCCAGGATGGACCCGCCGTCCAATTCTCTGGCCAGGTATTCCAGCTGGGTATCCAGACTGCCGATGGAGGTGCCCCGTCCTTTGGCCAGGGTGAGCAGGGCCTGCTTCCGGGTGGAGTAGGTCCACTGGGCCAGACCATATCCTGCCTGGTCATCAACGAAGTTCTGATAAGTACCGTTGTCTACTGCATTGGTGTAGGACTGGTCGTCATACCCCAGGGATGCTTCGTAGCTGTCCTGCAAGTTGGTGGGGCTGAGTCCGGATTCGGCGTAGAGGTTGCCCATAAGACCGGCGGCACCGTAGGCATTGCCGGTCAGGTCTAAAAGGAAATTCCAGATTTCCAGCTCATGGGCAGATGCGGCCACACCGCCAATGTTTACATCCTGGGCAATTTCCACACCCTCGTACAGCTCTTCCCAATCCATGTCGTAGATGAGCTTGCACCAGGCGATGGTTTCCTCGGTCCAGCCCTCCCAGCCATCTCCGCCGCCCCAGTAATCATCTGCGTCAAAAATGGCATCAAAGGCAACAGTGGTAACGGTGATGGTCACATCGGTATGACCAGGGCAGTACAGCTCCTTTTCCATCTGAATGGTGGGCTGACCGGTAACCGGATCAATGACCACCTTCTGGACTAGGCGTTCCTTACAGCCTTCGCAGGTGTAGCGGTGCTCCGCAATCTCATAGCTGTGGCTGGCCCGGTACAGGGATACCAGATAGGATTTTACAGCTGGGTTTTCTTCCATGTCCAATGCCTGTCCCATGCGGACGGCCATCATGGAGAGCAGTTCCCGGGAATTGTTGGACTGTCCGGAATACTGCATGGTCACATTGTCATAGGCATCGTTGTTTTCATATCGGCTCATAATATTGGCGATCTCTCCGTTGAAGCGGGTCATCTCGCTGCGGATTACCTGGGAGTAGGGTGCCAGATTGATTTTTCCGCTGGTGGATTCTGCGGGAGAGAGGATCACGCTGGAACTGGAAGCGGCCATGCTCCCGGCAACACCGGATAAGATGCCTGCCAAAAGAATCAGCACCAGCACACCCAGGCCGAACCACAAGGATGCGGATTTGGCAAAAGCGGCAGCCGCTTTGAAAACGGCTGCCACTTGTTCATTGAGGATTTGCTGCCAGGTCATCAGCCTGCCCAAGGGGGTATTGGCGAACCAAACCTTTGCTTGGAAGGCTTTGTTCTGGATTCCAACCTTAACTGCTCCATATGTACTGCGTACCTTCCGATACCCCTGAACGCCCTGGTTTACCGCAGAGCGAACGGGCTGGGGTGTGGCGTGGACAACGGTGCGCCCCACCTGATTCACTGCCCGTCTGGCTCCCCGCTGAACCTTCCGCATTTGCTGCTGCTTGACCACCCGGAATCGGTTGCTCACATCAGCGGAGAAGTCCCGAACGGATTCTTTCACAGGATCGGGAGTAACCGTCAGCACGGTTTTCTTCACGGCCCGGTAGGGAAGTTTGGCTACGCCGGTGATGATGCGGCGGTTTCTTCGACTGGAAACAAAATCGAGCCCGTGCCGAAGACCTTGGGTGTCCTTATCTTCGTCCAGGGGGCGCAGAGCGAAATTCCGCAGAAGCATGGTTCCTCCCACTATCTGCTGCTTTCGCTTCTGTGCCCGGCTGAGGACGGTGCCCAGTTTATTTTCTATGTAGGCCAGATCTTCTCTGCCGTTTCGGGCACCGGTCAGGGTGGTAATCCGTCTGCCGATGTCTTTTCTCTTGACTTTCAGGTCCAGAAGTAATTTCCGCTCGACTTGGGTCAGGGCGGAGCCTTTGGCCTCCAGGGCACGGATTTGCGTTTTGACCGCTTTGCCCTGGCGGGTCAGCTGCTGGATTTCCAGATTGAGCTGCTGCGCCGTCTGCCCGGCCAAGGTACCGTACTTTTTCTCCAGGCTGCTCCGCTTTTCTTTCAGCATTTGCTGAGACAGCTGATTGACTCCTTTGGGGCTGGAAGGAACCTTCTTCCCATCTGGCCGAAGGGCTTCCATAATCTCCCGATCCAGGGTGCGTTGATGCCGGAACCGTTTGACCTGCTGATTCCGGGGAATCTGCCTGTCCAGACGGAGTTTTTCCTGGCGCATGGCAGAAAGATCTGCACGAAGCTGGGCCTGCTTGGCAGCGGTGCGCTTGTCAGGCGGCTTATTGGAAAGAGAAGAAAGCGCCTGCTGCGTTTTCAGAATCTGGGATTTCAGTTCCCGGCAACGACGGATGGTATCATTGCTGTGGGCGGCCAGCTGGGCGCTGGTCACGGTCCGGGATGCTCGATCCAGGGAAGCGGCGGGATTGGAGCGAAGCAAAGCGCTGCCCACACCTGCGGCGGTGGAAACATAGTAAGTTCCTTTGGCGAGACCAATGAGAGCGTCGTTTCCGGTTTTATAGGGGATGCTGCTCAGCTGCCGTCTGGCGGCGGACTCCATAACGTAGCTGACGCCGCCTACCGTTTGGGTGACGGACTTCAGAACATACTGCTGTCTTTCTTCCTCTTGTTTCTCTGCCAGGGCCGCTGCTCTTTGGGCTCGGGTGACACGTTCCTGCTGCCAGCGCAGGTCGTCCTGCGGTGCAGGCTCCGACTGTTCTCCCTGCTGTTTATCCTGTATGGATTCCGGTAGGTGTGAGTCGCTTTCCGGCTCCCGGGACGTATCGGAGCGGGAGAACCCTTTGGGGGACATATCGATGTGGTGGTACTCCGTTCGCGCAAACCGAGCGGACTGTTCCATCCGGTCTTTGTAGCGTTGGAAAATCTCCTGCTGCCTGGCTCTTGCGGCTGCTGCTGCCTCTGCTTCCCGGCGGTGCTGATCTTCCAGCTGCCGCCGGTAATGCTGGATATCATCTGGGGTAACGGGCTGATCCGGATGGATGCGCATACCGGCATAGACAGCGGCATCCCGGAGCTCCTGCTGGGGACTGGCATATCTGGGAGGATATCGGGACCTGCGGCGCTTCTTCCTGGCGCTTTTGGGGTCCTCATCCTGGGGAGGAAGCTCTTCTACTGCTTCCTCAGAAGGTTCCTCCTGGGCTTCTTCCGGAGCTTCTGCTTCCGGCTCTTCTTCTGATTCTTCCTCCGAGGTTTCCTGGAAGGATTCCTCCTCCGGCTCCGGGTGCTCTTTTGAGAACAAGTCCCGGAGCTCACAGAATTCCCGGTAGCATTGGGCCACGCTCTCCCGGGTCTGCCGGAGGGAGCGCCGCTGCTGGGCATCCAGCCCCCGGACTTCCTCTGCAAACTGGTCGAAGTGATTCTGGAGCTGCTGGAAGCGCTCCAGAAACCGCTGATGCCGGGCGCTGCCTTTTCCGTTCCATTTGTGCAAATCTTTCGCCAGAGCCAGGAAGTCCGAAGAAATCCGCCGGGCGGTTCTCTCGGCAGGCTCCGTTGTAAGAATGGTTTCATTCAATTTCTACACCTCCAAACTGTCTCTCAGATCAGGTGCTTTGTACCGCCTTCTCTGCTTTCTTCCGGTCCTCAATGGCCTTGACCTCTGCCAGATTGGTGGTCATGGCTTCGTAGATTTTGGAGTTCTTGTCCACCTCGTTGATGAAGGGGACGATGTGAACACCATCATAAATCAGACCGTGGCCGGGAGGTGCATTGGTGATGTACGTCATCTCAGAGGGGGAGATGGGCAGGATGCTTGCCAGGGCAGCCTGGTCATCTGCGGACTGGGACAGCATCTGGACAAACTCGCAGTTGGCAATCATGGTTCTGGCCGTCTCATTTTTGAGAATGTCGGTGACGTTCTGGGTAATGCCCGTAGGGATGCCGCCGTACTTTCTGGCCCGCTTGTACAGGTTCCGCAGAAACTCCGTACTGTAGCCGCTCTTAAAGAGCAGATACACTTCGTCAATGTAGAACCATACATTCCGTCCTTCTTTCCGCCCTGACACCATCCGGTTCCAGATATTGTCCAGCACCACCAGCTGACCGAAACTCTTCATGGTGTTGCTGATTTCTGAAATGTCGTACACCACAAACCGCTTGGTATACTCCACATTGGTTTTCTGGGCGAAAAAGTCCAGGGAACCCACCGCATAGATTTCCAGGGCATCTGCCAGCTGCATGGCCTCATACCCTGGCTGCTCCCGGAGACATTCATAGAAATCAACCAGGGTGGGGATCTTGGATTTGTCGTAAGTTCCGGTGACCGCATCATAGGAAGCAAAGTAGGGGCCGTAGCAGATTTCTACACACCGGTCAATGACGGAGTGCTGGGTGGGAGACACCGAAAAGGAACCCATAATGGAATCAAAAATGGAAGAGATAAAGTCGCTTTTCTGGGTCACCAGGTCCCGGGTGTCATCGTGGATGGTCAGCTCATTGTCAAAGGGGTTGATGTGGATGCCGCTGCCCGGTGCAATTTTGATGACCTCGCCGCCCAGCAGTTCCGCCATGCGGTAATACTCACCTTCGGGATCGATGACAATGATCACATCCTGGCTGGACAGGAAGACATGGAGAATTTCCAGCTTGGCGGCAAGGGATTTGCCGCTGCCGGGAGAACCCAGAATCAGGCCGTTGCCGTTTTTGCGCAGCCGCCGGTCCAGGATGATCAGATGACGGGAGATGGCGTTGATGCCGTAGTACATGCCGCCGCTGCGGTCAAACAGCTCCTGATTGACAAAGGGCATGAACACGGCGGCAGCTTCGGTGGTAAGTGTGCGCCAGATCTCCAGCTTGTTGGTGCACAGAGGAAGGCAAGCATTCAGGCCGTTTTCCTGCTGCCAGGTCAGAGGCTGGATATTTACCAGTCTCCCTGCACCAATGTCCTGGATGGCTTTGGTATCCAGATCCAGCTGTTTTTTGGAGTCGGCAAAGTGGACGATTACCATGTTCATAAAGAACATTTTCTGGTTCCGGGCGGTGAGATCTTCCAGCAGGGCATTGGCTTCCTCCACAGCGCTTTTCAGATCCGGGTTAATCAGATCCACGGAATATCCGGACTTGCTGGCCTGCTTCTGTTTGTCAATCATGTTGGCATTCACGTTGATAATGTCGTTCTTCACCATCTTGATGGCAGAATCCATGTCGATGGGCCTGTAAGTCAGGGTGGTCACCATCTTGCAGTCCGCATCGGTGATTTCCCGCAGAAGGTCATCCTGCACCTGCTGGGGAAAGGTTTTCAGGAACAGGGCACGGAAGTATACGGAGCCAACCATGCCGTAGTCGGACTGGATAGTGAACGATGGCGGGGCAATCACATCCTTGGTAGACAGCCCCATCCGTTGCATGATCTCAAAGCGGAACTTCTCCTTGTCAAACACCAGCTTTCCATCCCGGTCATAGTGCATGCTGTTTCCGAACAGACCAACAGAATTGGGATTGTAGATGTCGTGGAGCAGCTCCAGACGTCTTGCCGAGGACAGGGGTGTAGCAACTGCGCCGCCGATTCTTTTGAAGTTCCGTACAATATCCCCATCCAGCCGATTGAACAGGGACAGGGCCTGCTCGTAGCTGGAAGCTCTGGCGGAGACGGTTGCGTAGCGGTTTTTGACCCGCAGATGGTTGACTTCCCGGATGTGTTTGCGGATGGTATTGTTGTACTCTTCCCGCATGGCATCCCTTTCATCCATTTCCATTTTCATCAGGGTGTTGGCTTCCAATTCCACCACGTTCATGGCCTGCTGGATGGTCATAATCTGATATACCATTCCGGAGTCGAAGGAATTGTGAAAATCGGAGTAGTTCCGGTAGATTTCATCCTGGGCCTCATCCTTGGCTGCCTTATAGTTGATGTCTTCGAGAATATAGGTTTTGGTGAACACACCGTCTGCGGTTTCAATGATGCCGGAATCCGGATAGACCCGGGAATAGGGAATGGTTTCCTGGACGGTCCGGGGGATCACCAGCTTCCTGGCTTTCTTTCTCAGCGCCCGGTCGGAGCGGATTCTGGCCTTTTCGGCTTTGCGTTCCTCCCGGAGCTGCTTCTTGGTTTTCGGGGCCGGAGTGTCTCCCTGCTTCTGCTTGGCAAGGGTGTCTACCACGGCGCTTAACTGATCTTGCTCCGAAGCGGTTTCCGGAGCGTTTTTCTTCTTACGCATATAACCTCCTAACGGACTGCATCCTTGGAAATGCGGTACTTGGGCTTTTTCTTATGCTGGTTCGTCTCGCTGCTTGACGCAGCCAGAACGGCCAGCATTTCTGTCTGACGGTTCCGAATCTTGTATTTCCGGTGTGCCGGTGCCAATACCGTGGTGATGAAAATGGAGCGGATGAACTTTTCTGTGTGCATCCCATAGGGCTTGTACCAGCCGATCAGCCAGCACAGCGCTGCCGGAAACAGCACCAGAAATCCGGCGATGTCTCCGCCCAGAATGGGAGTCAGGCCGCTGTAAATCCCCCAGCAGACCGGGGCAGCTGCCAGAACGCAAAGGGACTGCCGAAGGGTAAAGGGGCCTACAAACTTTGCTTCGTAGCTGCCCACATCCTTGTTAAGTGGTACTTTTATCATCTGACTGCCTCCAGTTTGGTGTTTGTTTCATTTGCGCCACATCGTAGCTGGGACCGCCCCCGGCGGCGCATCGGGAGAAGTTGGGGTGGGATTTCAGGTCGTATTTTCTGGCAAAGAAGGGGTCCAGGCCCCGGAGAAAGAAAATGCAGTGCTTGTTGTCCATGGTGCGAAGCTCATCCGGGGTCATCAGCTCCCGGCCTGTTTTGTTGTAGCTGACGGAGCTGCCGCCGGATCTTCCGAAGCTGCGGCTGCTGGACATGGTGCGGATGGTTTCTTTGCCCAGGGATTTGGAGATGAACTCCAAAGTGGTGCTGTCCTGACAGCCGAGAAACAGCAGGCTGTCGCAGTTGGCAATCAGAACATCCCACTCGTCTTTGTACAAAGACTTGATCTGGCTCAGCGCCTGCAAAACAATGCTGCAGGAGATTTCGTACTTTCGCATGGTTGCCAGCTTCTGGCAGAAATTGGGAATGGTACCGATGTTCGCAAACTCGTCCAGCATAAAGCGCACCGGATATTTCAGACGCTTCCCGGAACATTTCGTCTCTGCGTGATGATACAGCACCTCAAACAGCTGGGTGTACATCATGGAAACCAGGAAATTGAAGGTGGTATTGCCGGTGGGGGTGATGCAGAACAGCGCCACCTTTTTGTCCCCAATGCTGCCCAAATCCAAGGTGTCGGTGCTGGTCAGAGCCTGGACGGCATCCAGGTTGAACATCTGAAGCCGGGTCTGGCAGGAGATCAGGATGGACTGGGCGGTTTTGCCGCCTCCTGCGGACTTGTACACCGCATAGCTGGTGACGGCGATATGATCTGGGTTTGTCTTGGCAAATGCTTCAAAGACCTTATCCAGTGTGGAAGTTTCACCTTCCTCTGCCGCAGCCTGCCGCAGAAAATACATGACAGCGGCAAAGTTATGGATTGCTTTGCCCTGGGTTAAAACATAAAAACAGATTGCCGTCAGCAGGGCGGTTTCTGCCTTTTCCCAGAAGGGGTCGGCGGAGCGGCTTCCGGATGGTGTGGTGTTCTTAATCAGGGCATCCACCATGACCAGCACATCTTCCTGCTTGTTGATGTAGGAGAAGGGGTTGTAGGCATCGGAGTGCTCCATCTGCACCAGATTAAATACCCGGATTTCATAGCCTTCCGCTTCCAGAAATGCACCCATGGTTTCCAGCAGTTCCCCGGAGGGGTCGGTGACTACGAAGGAGCAGTTTGCCTGCAACAGGTTTGGCATGACGAAGAAGCGGCTTTTACCGGTGCCGGAGCCGCCGATGACCATCACATTGTTGTTGCGCAGGGTTTTCCGGGTGTCCATGCTCAGATAAAGCTGTTGGGCGAAAATCATGTTCAGGCTGCCGGTGCCAAGCAGGGGAGTGGAGATATACCGTTTCTGGTAATCTTTCAGGTTCTCGTTCCATTTGGCAGAACCATTTTCAATGGCAGGACGCAGATCCCGGCGGCGCAGATATTCTGTCTGGATCATCAGAGGGGCAATCAGCCCGATCAGCAGCCCGTAGACGAGATACTTGGCATCCATTGGTAAAAACTGGAATGGGCGATAAACCAAGTGGTTGACTGCTTCCAGAGCAAGGGAAGTACTGGACAGATCCGGGGATGCTTGGCTGAGATATCCCCAGTGGCAGAAGAACAAAACAATCAGGGCATAACTGCCGATGGCAAGATACAGATACCGCCGTTTCAGACGGTTTCGTTCAAAAGGTTTGCTCATAGGACATACCTCACGCCGACCCCACCAGTTCCTTGGCCAGGGGAAGGCTCTTGAACATGAGCATCACTGCCGAAGCGTAGAAGGCCAGGTATTTTCCTGCCAGGGTAATCATATTGGTGCTGTCCGAAATGACCACGGCGGCATACAGACGGGAGAACACAATGGCTATGACCAGAATCAAGGCTCCCTGCAGGCAGGAGGCCAGGAAGTTCTTCAGGAACCGCCAGCCGGAGCCGTGGAGACCGGAATGGAAGAAATCGGAAAGGGCAATGGGAGCCAGGGATGCCCGGGCATAAATTTCCACCACCCGGGAGTAGCAGATAATGGAAATGGCCAGCCGCATGAGAAACGACAGTGCCCAGGGGATAATGAGATAGAGCATGAGCAGAAGCTGACCGAAGATTTTGAAGATGCCGGTAAAATTGGCGGATGCCAGGAAGTCCTGGATCAGAGCATTGGCATCTATGGTGACTTCACTCATGTCCGTTCCGCTGATTTCGCTGACCTTGGCGGTAATCGCCAGACCGATTCCAAACAGGGTTTCCAAAATCTCAAAGCCATGCTCCATAAGGAACTTGGCAGCCAGCACCATCGCCAGCTGCCGGAAGAACTGCTCCCAGGTAAAGGTTTCGCTGGACATCTTGTCCACCAGGGCAATCATGAAATATATGAACATCATCATCACCCCAATGGGCATGATGGAGTTGTATAGCGACCGGACGGCGCTGTAGACACCGCTGTAAGCGCCGCCCGAGGAAAACAGGTTAATTGCAAGGGTTTCATAGATGGATTCAAAGAGATCTGCTCCGCAGATTTGGTTGAGCATACTCTCCAAAATACCTTCCACAAGGTGCCTCCTTTCGAAGCAGGGGGCGCAAAGTGCGCCCCCTCAGAAGTGGTGTGTCAGCCGATAATTCCTGCCATTTCCAGCAACGGTCGGAAGCCCACCAGTGCGCCGCCAATGACGATCAGCCGGACAGCCCGGCTCTGGGCATCGGCGTTTTCATCTTTGTAGGCCAGCAGCAGGCTCAGAATGCCGCCGATGATCAGCACAGCGCCGATGTAGAATGCAATCTGGATGATGATGTCGGCGACGCCGCCGAAGAGCATATCCAGATCCATATTGGCGTTGATGGTGGTCAGGACAACGGGATTGACCCCCGTTTTCCGAAATGCGGCGTTCACTTGCTGGAATAATGTCAGGCTGACGGAGTTAAAGAATCGGAACATGTCTGCCTCCTGAGAAAAAGGGATATGAAAAAGCAGACACGGTCACAAAACCGTATCTGCTTGAATCTGTTCGATGCCGCAGGAAGAGATAAGGGTATCGTTCCAGTCCTTTCCCACAGGGGGAAATTGGGTGGAGACGTGAAAGCCTTTCTCCTGTAAATCCATTTCAAACCGTGCGGCGGCGGCCCGCCCCCAGTTGTCCCCGTCCAGAAGGAGGTCAATCTTCCGGATGTGAGGATGGGCGGATAAGTAGTTGGCGATGGGGTCAAAGCACAGCCCTCCCAGGGCCAGGTAATCCCTGCCCTGAAAGGGGTCAATTCCTTGGTGAAGCAGTAAAGAAGCGTAGGAAGCTGCGTCAATGGCGGCTTCAAAAACCAGCAGGGTATCCGGCTGCCTTCCATGAAGCAGCCACCCGTGGTTTTTGCTTCCTCCCGGTACTTCTCCCTTGAAGGGTTTTTCTCCCATGCCCCGAAGAAATGCACTGCAAGGCTTGCCTGTTTCGTCGTAGGAAACAAAGCAGGCGTTGTGAATATGAATGGGGGAAACCGATTCATACAGAACCTTCTGCTCCAGCATTTCCCGGACAATGGCTTCATCCAGCTTCCGCCTGCCGCAGAGGTAGGCAAACAGCTGACGGTTATTGTCCGCAGGCTTGGGAAGCACAAAGGGAACCGGCTGCGGCTGCTTGACAGGAGGTGGAATGCTCCGGGGAATTACACGCGGAGTAAATCCGGGCTGAACCGTTCCTGCCAGAATCAGCACCGCCTCCGGGAAGGACCGGCCCTCATAGAGCACAATGAACTCCAGCGCTCTGCCGGAGAGACCCCGGCTGTTCCAGAACCAGGAGCCGGAGGGGGCGAACACCAGACTGTCATGCTGGCGCAGATAGAAGTAGCGCCCGGTGCGAACCAAATCGTACCCCTGACGCTGTGCGTAGAGGAGCGTATTGTCATTGCGCTTGGCGGCTTCATACTCTTCTTTGGTGTAGTAGGTGCGTTTGCTGCGGCTGATGGGCATAGGAATTCTCCTTTCAAAAAAATCCCCTCTCTTTTTGGGGGAAAGAGAGGGGACGCGGTTATGGTGTATTTACGTTTGGGTAGATGCACGGACTTCTTTCGGCCTGCTGTCAGCGAAATAAACAGCGTTGGCAGTTTACCGCCAATCCTTCGACAGAATACTAAAGTGTATCTGCTGAATTTTATCTTGTTTTGCATTTTGTCAGTTACAGCTTATAAACTTGCAGATTTCCCGTTGTATTTCATCCGCAAATGTGTTATGCTATGATCAATCACGAGGAAGGGGGCTATGAGATTTATGATTAAACGGGAATTATATATGAAGCGTATCCGTCCGTTCATTGGCACGGAGATTATCAAGGTCATGACCGGCATTCGCCGCTGCGGAAAGTCGGTCATGCTGGAACTGATCAAGCAGGAGCTTGTTGAGTCCGGCGTTCGCGAATCAAACTTCATCTCTATCAACTTTGAAGATATGCGCTATTCGCATCTGCAAACGGCAAGAGCGCTGCATGACGAAATCATAGAGAGAGCCGGAAAGATTGATGGCAAGGTTTATTTGTTCTTTGATGAAATTCAGGAAGTCAAGGACTGGGAGAAATGTATCAACTCCCTGCGTGTTGCACTGGACTGCGACATCTACATCACCGGATCAAATGCAAAACTTCTTTCCGGCGAGCTTGCCACATATCTGGGAGGACGCTATGTGGAGTTTATCATCTATCCCTTTTCCTTTGCGGAGTTTATGGAGCTGTACCGCCTGACTTCTCCGGAAGAATCAATCCAGAAGTGTTTTCAGCAATATCTGCTCTTTGGCGGTATGCCCTATCTTGCCAACATTCGCTATGCAGAGGAACCGTCCAAGCAGTATCTGCACGACCTTTTCAACTCCGTTCAGTTAAAGGATATTGTGAAACGGAACAAAATCAGAGATGTGGATTTGTTGGAACGGATTATCGCCTATGTGATGGCCAATGTGGGCACCACATTCTCTGCAACATCCCTTGCAAAATTCCTCAAGAGCGAGCAGCGCACCGTTGCGCCGGAAACCATTCTCAACTACATCAAATATTGCTGCGATGCCTATTTGTTCTATCAAGTGAAGCGGGAAGATTTGCAGGGTAAACAGCTCCTCGCCTCAAACGAGAAATACTACATTGCCGATCATGGCATCCGGGAAGCAGTCTTTGGAGGTAACACAAGAGATATTAACCTCATCCTTGAGAACATGGTGTATCTGGAACTGCTGCGCAGAGGGTATGAAGTGACCGTTGGCAGAACCGGCGACAAGGAGATTGATTTCGTCTGCGGCAAGCATGGAGAACGGCTGTATGTTCAGGTTTCCTATTTGCTTGCCGCTGAGGAAACCATCCGGCGGGAATTTGGCGCATACGATAACATCAGGGATAATTTCCCCAAGTATGTGGTATCGCTTGACGAGTTTGATATGAGCCGGAACGGCATCAAGCACCGAAACATCCGAGACTTCCTGCTGATGCAGGAATGGAGCTGACGCATTTGCCTGTCACAGGTTTCGGCAAATACTCCGTTTGATTAAAAACCCCTCTCTTCGGGAAAAGAGAGGGGTCAAGTTCCATATCTGCTTACACTTGCGCAGGTGTCTGGGCTTCTTTCGTCTTGCTTTCGCCAAAGTAAACATTGTCCACGCTGACCAGCATTTCCCGGCGCTGCTCCCCGTCGGGAGTTTTCCAGCTGTTTACCTCCAGACGGCCTGTGACAATCACGGCGCTTCCTTTCTGAAAGTGCTGGCAGAGAAATTCTGCCGTCTGACGCCAGGCCATACAGGGGATGAAATCGGTCTCCCGCTGCTTGTCCACCTGCCGGTAATCCCGGTCACAGGCAATGGAAAAGCGGACATAGGCTGAATCGCCGGATGTCCGCTGAAGCACAGGTGTTTGGGCAATTCTGCCTGCCAAAGAAACGGTATTGAGCATATTTGTACCTCCCTGCATTGTCAGCGGTCCCGTTGGGACTGCTTCTTCGGGCTGCGCTCTTTTTGAGCGATCAGGGAACGGGTCTGGGTGGTAAACAAATCCAGCAGGCCGGGGTGGGCCTGATTGACTGCAAACTGGGCGGTATCCTGATACAGCTCACTGCCTTCCGGCATGTTCATGATACCTGCCCATTTTTTATTATCCGGGGAAATCCTTCCATCTTCCTGCTTGTGCTGGATGGTCAGGGCCAGAATGAACTGCACCCGCTCTTTGCCAAACTGTTTCAGCACTTCCTTTGCCCCCGCCGGGTCCAGGTGGTGATCCACATAGTTGTCCTGGATGGCCTGCTCAATTGCCTTGGTGCAGGCAAGATTCTGCCGGGCGGATTCCTGGTACTGGGCCAGCTCCCCGTGCTCCGCTGCGTAGCGTGCGGTGTGGGGATAAACGGAACCTTCCGGCTCTTTCGGCTCCATAGGCAGCACGATGATCGCGCCGCCCAGATTGAGAAACATCTCCGGTGTGTGATATTTCCGGGAAAACTGCTCCATCAGCTCCGGCGTAAGGGAGGTAAAATCCTCATCTCCCAGGCCAACCACTAAAAAGGTGCCGGAAAGGAAATCGTAGATCGCGCCGTCCTCATCCCGCAGAACCCGATTCCTGGGCTTGCCTTTCAGCTTTCCCTCTTCGTCAAGGACGATGGCCACAGGCTCGGGAAAGGGATAAATGGCCTCAATGCTTCCGCCGACTTCCCGCTGCAGCGATTCCAGCCCCGGGGCAATCTCCTTCTCATAAGGACACTGGCCGGGCTCTACCACCAGAACCCGGATGGGCTCCTGATTCATCTCATATTCTTCCATGGTTTCCTCCATTTCCCAAATCAGTTCGTCCTGGGGCACCGTCAGGTAGTCCCGGCAAGAATAGATGATTCCAGCCACCAGCTTCTCCGCAACGATGAGACGCTCTTTCTCCGGCAGCAAGTGGAACCACGCCTGAAAATCGTCATAATTCAGGCGTTCAATGACCTCGTTCCATTCCTGGGCAAGATCAGCAATGCGTCGTTTGTTCATGGTGTTTCCTCCTGTAGGTTTGATTTTGTGTATGAATAAGGGCGGAAGTCAGCTGGCTTCCACCCGTTCACAGATTACCAGACAGCGGTTCTTGACACCGCCTGGTGCGTATTCACAGGTCATTAAGGTGAGCAGATCCTGTCCCGGCTGAATCAGCAAAGCAGTACTGGACTGGGGATAGATGGTTTTCACCTCGTTGACCTGATAAGTCAGGGTTTCCCATAAGTTGGTAATCTCTACCAACTCACCGGCTTTCAGTCTGGGAATGTCCCGGAAGTAAGCGCCGCCCCGCCATCCTCGATGTCCGGCAATGACGCAGTTGGTATTCTCTCCGCCAATGGGCAGGCTGGTCTGGGACAGATGGGCCGCACCCAGAGCCAGGTTTTCTGCGCTGGCACCCAGATAGATGGGCATCCCCACATTCAGGCTGGGGATGGAAATGACCCCGAACACTTCCTCCTCCAGACCGTAGTCCGAGAGAAGAAAAGAGGGAGTCTCATAGGCAGCAACGCTGTTGAATCCTGCCTGTCCTTCTTCAAAAATGCGCTGGTTGTACGCTTCCATGGCAATTCTCAGCGGGTCAGCCGGTTCCGAAGCCTGGATCTCATCTTGCTCCTCTTCCCGGGATAAGAACAGCTGGGCTGTCCTGCTCTGCTGCCGGTCCAGTAAAAGACCGTTGACGATTGGGTAAAGAAAAGCCCCCATTCCCCCCAGAAAGGCAGTCAGGAGAAGGATCAGGGCAACCAGTTTACCTTTCATATTTCCCAACCCGTCCTTTCTTTCTCAGCCTCGTGACCAGAAACCCAGTGGAACAGAGAATGCCGGTGATGCCGATACCCAGCAAAATCCCTCTTAAGTACTGCTGTTCCCAGGTGGAAACGGGCTTGCCCGCTGACAGAGAAACAGCCTGCGCTTTCTCTTCCTCCGAGTACGGAATCCGGGAACCCCGGACCAGCAGCCGGTGGGTATTGACTCCAAAGGGAGTGCAGGTGACCAGGGTGCAGTAGTCTGCACCGTCCGTAATTCCCAGATAGGTGGTGTCGCTGGGCAGTACCGTTTTAATCTGGTCTACCTGATACGCCAGGGTTTCTTCCAGCACTTCCAGGTAAAATACATCCCCGATTTCCAGCTGATCCAGGTCGGAGAGCATTTTGTTGTTGGCCATTCCCGAGTGACCGGTCAGCACCGTGTGGGTGCTGGCACCACCCACCGGAAGCGAACTGCCCAGCAAATGACCCACGCCAACCTCTAATGTGGCATCGGAGGTGCCGTGGTAGATGGGCAGCTCCGCTCCGATCTGCGGGATAACCAGGTATCCCATAATACCGTTTCCGGCGATATTCAGCAAATTTGCGTAATCTACAGAAGCCAGCTCCACGGCGGCACTGGAAAACGCATCCACTTGCTGCGCTCCGGGAACCAGGGTCGTATTATACTGTTTTGCCAATGACCTATTTTCTTCAATAACCTGATTATTTGCATTGGCGATTTCTTGGTTATACTGGGTGTGAATCAGGGATTGATGGCGATTGTTGTACATTGTGGAAATCAAGGGATACAAGGTAATACCCAGTGCCAGCAGAAAAACCAGACAAGCTAACCCTATTTTCCATTTTCTGTTCATGGTTCACCTCGATAAGAGATGCCGGAGGGTTTCCCCTCCGGCATTGGATTGGTCAGGCGTTTTCTCTCTTGCGAATGATGAAGTAGGCGGCAGCACCGGAAGCAGCCATCAGGACGATGCCGATCACGCTGTACAGCCAGGTGCCGGTATCACCGGTCTGGGGCAGATCGAAGCCACGGGCATTGACGATGGTCAGAGGAGCCTTGGCATTGTTGCTGCCATTGTCTGCGGTCATGGTGATGGCGTTGCCGTCAACCTTTGCATTGGCAGTCATGTAGGTGTGGAACAGCTGCTTCTGGGGGATGTTGGCCAGAGTCAGATCCTCACCGCCGTTGTTGTAGCTGTAGTAGGGGTCGTTCTGCAGAACACCCAGCACGTCCTTGCTGTAGATGTCGCAGGAGCGGCCAGTATCTTCAATGGCGGCAATTTCCAGCTCAATGGCATCCTTCAGTAGGGTATAGCCGCTGGCAGTTGCGGTTTCCTCAATGATGTAAGCATCGTCCTCACAGCCCTTGATAATCAGCTTGCCGTGGTCACTGCCGGAGGTGACGGGCGTGAAAACAGTGGCTTCGGCTTCTTCGTTGGTGTGGCCGGTGACATAGTAGATGCCGGTTTCCTCATCCAGCTGGGCAACCAGCCAATAGCCATCGGTGTCGTTGCGGACGGTAAAGGTCACATCCTCAAACAGGCCATCTTCGTCTGCCTGAGCGGAATCCATGGCAGTGCCGTCCTCAGTGGTAAACACCTTGGTCAGATCGATGGCAAAACTGTAGACGTGGGCGTCATCAATCAGGGTGTCGTAGTATTCGCTGGAAGTACGCTTCCAGGTCAGCACCACTTCATTTTCATTGCCGTTGTCGCCGTAAACGAAGGAATCATTGGAGTTGACTTCTGCGGTGTAGGTAATGCGCAGGGTGTAGTTGGAGTAACCAGCGTAAATTGCGCCGTTGGCATTGGATGCGCTGCCGTTGATCTCGTCCAGACCAGCCTGGGTGATGTCCAGAGTCATGTGCCGGTTGTCCTCAGAATAGCTGACGGTGAACTTGCCGCTTTCCATGTCCCAGGAGGCGGCGGAGTCGGTGCAGTCCTTATCCTTGAAGAACTCCAGCTTTACACCGGCTTCCTTGCTGTACTCCATGCCTTCGCTGAGGGAGTCATAGAAGTTGTACACGGACAGAGCGGTTGCTTTGGAGGTGATGGTGGGCAGGGTGGAAATGATCTGGTATTCCAGGGTGTCGCCGGTGGAGGCGGTGGCGTTGTGGGCGTAGCCGTCGGTGATGCCGTTGGTGCCGCTGTTCTTACCGGTGTCAGCTGCGGATTCCCGCACGGTCTTTTCCAGGGTGGGGATGCCGGTTTCATTCTTGGGGTAGACCACCACATCATAGTTCCAGCGCTGACCGCCGTCCTGGGAGGCAGAGTTTTCATCGCCGGTAACTGTGGTCATGGGAAGGGACACAAAGAAGGGATTGACGGTACTGGTGACCATTTCAGGAACCTTGGTTTCCACCAGCAGGTACAGACCGACAGGCAGGTCAGAAGCAGAGGTGCTGCCGTTGGCATCGGTGAGCGCCATTTCTGCACCACCATTGGCAGTGATGTAGGTTTCCAGTGCGTCCTTGACGGTGGTGGAGTTGGCAGCCAGAGCATCTGCCAGGGCTTTGTTCAGAGTGTTGGAGGTGTAATAGTAGTTGGCGCTGTCCAGCTTGTCGGTGTTGTCCGCATTTTCATAGCGTCCGGCTCCGTCTGCCAGACCAATGGCGGCCAGCAGGTCAGCGGAGGCGGACTTGTCAAAGCCATACAGCACCTGGGTCAGATTGTAGTCCGGATGGCCGTCATTGGCAGACTCCGTAAAGGTCACGATATCCGCAACCTTCAGGTAGGTAAAGCCGAATAGTGATAGGTAATCTTTTGGTCAATGTATGCGGCGAAGCCGCATACATTTTTCTCCAGATTTTCCCCCACTCCACACCGTGCATGCGAGTTTCCCCGCACACGGCGTTCCATCGTTAGTTAGTTTGTTGTTATCTAAATCAATCGAACCAATAAAGAAATGTCATATTTGCTTACACTATTTCAAACAATCCAGCAGAAGCACGCAGTTTATTCAGCTTTTTCATTTGCTGAGAATCAAGATTAAGCATATTCATATAGCGTGCTATGACTGTGCCCAGCGTGGCATGTATCAGCTTATGCACTGGCTCAAGTACAAGTATGAGATTGCCATAATTGTCATATCCTCCGTGTTTTACCGGTTTAATATGGTGGCAATGTATCTCACCTGTTGCTCGAAAGTCCTTTCCGGTAACTGCACACTTTCCCCATTGGGCTGAAAATAGGGATATGCGGTTATCCGCATATTCTATGCTTTTCCCATTTAGGGGCAGACGCATAAGGGCTAACATTAAGGAAGTGTTAATTCTGAGATTGTCATGCAATCCGATTCTACCCTCCGGTGTAAAGCTGCACAGACTCCGCTTTTTGGAATGGGGCGGTTTATGCTGCGTGTAACCTATAGGGTAAATGGGTTCTTTTGTACCTGCCAAATATCGTATTTGAGCAGATGTACCGTACCTTTCCCATTCTATTTTTGTTAGCTTTCTGCCTTCCTTGCTTAACCGGGAATTTCTTTGTATCCGTAGCCTATTAGTGAAAACCGTCATAACAGCCCTGCTTAGTTTACTGCAATCCCTAGATATACAGGTTGCTATCTGGTAGTAGTTTTGGATACCCATGACCATGGAATTGTACAGGGTCACTTCTTCAAACTCTGTTTTACCCGGTCGGGGGCGGGCTATATTCTTGGCTTGTGATACAAGTGCTGTTTTCTTGTTTGATAATTGCTTATCGCTGATATGGGATTTGACTACTTCCTTTTTTCCTTTCGGATGTACCTTAATTTTGAATCCAAGGAAGTCCGAATACCTGCGCTTTGCATTGACAATTTTGGTTTTTTCCTCCGATATTTCCAAATGCAATCGCTCCTCTAGCCACTTCGTAACAGCTATTTTGGTGCGCTCTGCATCTGTTTTAGTTCGGCAGAAAATACGAAAGTCATCGGCATAGCGGATGATGTATATTTCTTTGAGCTTTGTTGTTCGCATTGCTCTGTATCCATGGCTGAGTATCTCTTTTCCGGCCTTGTTGAACCTTATCGAATAATTCCTTGTGACCGGATTTTCATGCCATTGGCTGTCAATCCAGTGGTCAAGTTCATTCAGCACAATGTTGGCTAAAAGAGGTGAAATGATACCTCCCTGTGGTGTTCCTTTTTGGGGGTATGAGATACTGCCATCTGGCATCTTTATAGGTGCTCTTAGAATACATTTCAGAATATAAATCAGCTGCTTGTCCCTAATTCCCATCGACCATATTTGCCGGATCAATTTGGCGTGGTCAACATTATCAAAGAATCCTTTTATATCAAATTCGATGATGTAATGGAGATTTGAGCGTTGCATAAGTCTATGCGTTTCCGCAATGGCATGCTCCACAGAACGATTTGGACGAAAACCATAGCTGTTTTCACTGAACCTGGCTTCGCATATCGGTTCCATGATTTGCTTGATACATTGCTGTACCAATCTGTCCCATATACATGGGATACCCAATGGTCTTGTTTTACTGGGGTCGTAGGGCTTAGGGATTTCTTTTCTGCGAACAGTTTTCGGGCGGTAGCCATGCTTACTTCCTATCATTATGAATCTGACCTTTTCAACCACATCATCTGCTGACAGCTTTTGAATGTCCTTGATTGTCAGTTTATCCGTTCCTGCGGTATTACTGCCTGTATTGGTTTTGATATTGCGATATGCCAGTAGAATGTTCTCTCTTGAGAGAATCAGCTCCATGAGATTTGGAAAAACCTCATTTTGCTTACTCCTGTGGTATAAGTCATCCAAAACCATCTGCATGCCATAATATTCCGCATGTCGGATTTTATCTTCACATAACAGTTTGGGCTTTTTCTCTGTTGGCATAAGGCATCACCTCCATCTGGGGGGTAACCCTTTTTGTCATACCCGTAATCCTTAATAAATTGATTTGATATTAATTGATAACTAACGACTTGAGGCCATTCCTCCATTCCCATTACAGGAACTTCACAGGTTCGACCTCTACTTTTCAACAGCAGTTCTGATGCTTATTGTTCTTCGTCATCCTATGTTCTCCACATGGAGAACACCTGCTATCTTTCCTCGTCCCGATAATCCTATCTGTGCATATACCTTTAGGTTCTTGCTTTGAGCCTATTGGCTGAGATGTGCCTGTAACACAACAGGGTATTTCATAAAGGCGATTTTTACTTTACCCCACCAACTGCGGCATCGCCGCCACACACATTTCTATGTGTTCATCATTTAGACCCGTACATTCGCAAGTTTGTCAGATTCTTCATCATTCTAACCATGGGTATTTTATAGACCCCCGGCCTATAGGCAACACCATCCACCGCTGGACAGCTTTCGTGTACGATTGGTATTTATCCAATAAATACTTACGGTTGCTCTCAGCCGACTTCACCGAGCTTCTGACATTTAGGATTTCTCCATTTAATGCCAGTCGGAGTATTAGGGTAGGCGTTTCAGGGCGTTACCCCTTCATTCCACCTATCGGATTATCAGTTCTACAGAGCCTAGTTTTTCACCTCTCTTTCTACGGCTCCGTGCCTAACCTTTTCAGTTAGGAACGAGTCGCACCGCCCTTGATCGCGTAACCGTTGCTGGTTTCGCCGTTGCCCAGGTTGTTGGCATCGGAGCCGCCTAGGATGTTTTCCACATAGCTTTCCTTGACACCGGTGGAGGTGAAGGAATTGACATTCCAAACACCGTCCTTCACAGCGTTCGTCCAGTCATACTTGAAAATGGTGAGAGAACAGTTTGCGTCCGGATCAATGAGATAATCCGGAACCGGTGCCAGCTCCATGGCAGAAGCGGAGACGGGATAGGCCAGGCACAGAATCAGAGCCAGGCAGAGGGTCAATGCTTTCATGATGTTGCGTTTCATTTTGTTGTTCCTTTCTTGTACATAGATTTTGTTTTATCACTTGCCAGTACCAGGAAGAATCCGGTAAAGGCAAAGGCGATACAGATGGGAAGATAGAGGAAATCGGAAGCGCCAGTCTTGGGAAGATTGAACACATAGTTGTCCACCACACGATAGGCGGCTTCATAGTTTTCCTCCGGGGTCAGCTTATCCACCAGGATGGATTCCTTCAGCAGCTGGTAACCGTTGGGGGTAGCAACCTCGGAAATGCGATACTGGACCATGGGGGACAGGCCGGTAAACACAGCCATGCCGGAATCATCGGTGGTGATGCAGCCGCTGTCATCCAGACCTTCGCTGGAACAGCCGCCTGCCAGAATGGTTTCAGACTTGGTGACAGGCTTCCAAGATGTGCCATCTTCGCTCCACTCCAGGAGGAACTTGGCACCGGGGAGAGCCTCGTCATTGGGGTTGACCTTCTGCACCTGGATGGTTGCCGGAAGCAGCTCGTTTTCACAGGAGACAGACACCTGGGGATTGGCATCCTCTCCGGTAATGGTAAAGGTTTCAGACCACGCCGTATTGCACTGGTAGAAGGCATTGCCCTTGGTTTCATTTACCTCATAAGTACCAATGGGGAAGATATTTTCGGTAGATGCAGCGCCGGTTTCATCCACGGTCAGCACATAGCAGACCTCTCCCGGCTGGGCCACAGCGTGATCTCCAACCTTCACAGGACCGGCAGAGCGGTTGTAAACGGTGAACTCACATCCGGCGAAGGTTGCTCCGGTGGGAGCTGCGCCGCCGGTACCTTTGTCGGTTTTCTGGATGGTAAGACTTCCTAGGGTAGTTTCATCCTGGGGTTCTGCCGCAGTGGTAGTGCCTTCGCTGCTGGAGATAATGTTCTGCAGGGATTCTTCCGTCCAGTCAAAGTCGGCAATGCCGCCGTTGCTCTTCTGGGTAATGGTGGCATACAGTACCGGCATCCGGTCATAACCGGCGGGAGCAGTGGTTTCGGTTACCTTCAAAGAACCCAGGGGCAGGTTGGGTACGCCGTTGGCGTCAACGTACAACTCAGAACTTTCCGAATTGCTGTCCAGGGATTCCGGGCGATAGGCATAGGCACCGTTTCCGTCGGTGACGAAGTACCAAGTCCGAACCGGGTCGCCGGACCAGTCCGTGTTGTCGTAATAATCCCAGCGGAAGATGGCTCCGGCAAAGGTAGCGCCGCCCTGGGCTGTACCGGTTTGGGAATCCGTCTTCTGGAAACTCTGGGTGGCAGGGTCAAAGGTGGGATCGTCACTGACCTCCACCACATAATCGCCGCTGGCAGGAATGGTAAATTCCACCGGAGTGCTGTCCAGCAGGAAGCCCTCGGGAGCGGTGATTTCCACCAGCGTGCCGGAGGTTCCAATGGGGAAGCTCTTGGCGGATGTGGCCTTGCCTTCTGCATTGGTCACCAGGGTTTCTACCACTTTGTCGTCCACAATTATGTTGTATTCGGCACCTGCCAGGGAGTACATCGCATTGCCGGACAGCTGGGAAGCAGTCTGTTCTTCGCAGCGGAAGGTTTTCAGAATAGACAGCCGCTTGCCGTACTGGTTTTGGGCAGTGTAACCGCTGTCCTGGATGGCATCCACGGTACTGCCAGCCGTTACGGTTACTGTCACCGGCGGGGCATCCTGGGACCACATGGCTTTATCACCCCGGGGCTGATCTTCCATGGGGGCTTCCTGAACGGTGTACTGTCCGGGAACCAGTCTGCCGGAGGTGCCATAGCCGTCTGCTCCGGTGGTAATCTGGGCTACAACCTCTTTCCCGGAGTCATAGACATAGAACAGCCAGCCGCTTAAGTTGGCGGCACTGGCATCCGTGCCGGACACCCCTTTGCGGACACGGATCATGCCCTTTTCCACATTCACTGCGGTAGCGGAATCAGTGTACAGGGCGGCCTTGGTTTCACCGGCCTGGACAGTCACCGTAACCACGGACTGAGAATCCAGGATGAAGTTATCCTTGTCGCTTCGGGTCTGGTTTGCAAGAGGTGCTTCCCGAACGTAGTAGGTACCGGGAGAGAGGGTGATGCCGGTGCTGGCAAAGCCGCTGGCATCGGTGGTCAGGGTTTTGACAATGTTGGCAAAGCCGGAATCGCTGGCGATCTGGAATATCCAGCCGTCCAGCTTGCCGGTAGTACTGGCAGAGGTCACTGCCTTCTGTACGGTGATGGCACTCAGTTCCACATTGGTGGCCGTCACCCCCGTGCCATTGTTTGCCAGCACGGTCTCCGAGCCAGTGATGGTCACGGTAACCACATTGCTGCTGAGCTGGTAGTTTGCCTTGTCGCTGCGGGTCTGGTTTGCCAATGGGGCTTCTCTGACATAGTAAGTACCGGGAGCAAGCACATTGCCGGTGGTTCCTTCGCCGCTGGCATTGGTGGTGATGGTTGCCACGATGCTGGAGAAGCTGCTGTTCTTGGACACCTGGAAAATCCAGCCGTTCAGCTTTTCGGATGGGTTGGCAGAGGTAACTGCCTTCTTGACGGTGATTGCTCCAGCCGGTGCGGTGTTGGTCACGGAACCCACGCTGATGGTGTTGCCGTTAACCGTGCCCTGAAGGACATTGGACGACAGGGTCCAGCCGGTGGTGGACACCCGATCCTGCCGAGAGGCGGGAGCTTCCCGGACATAGTAAGTGCCGTTGGTGACATTGGAGAAGGTGGCAATGCCCCGGGAATTGGTGTAGGCCGACATCAGCGGATTGGTCCCGGCGGTTGCGTTGGCCCGGGAGCTGTACAGTTCAAACTTCCAGTTCTGGACCGAGCCGGTACCGCTGACATTCTTGGTCACGCTGATGTTTCCGGTGGGCGGGGTCACGGTTTCGTAGGCAAAGCTGGAAACCGTCAGCACAACCTGGTCGCTGGAAGTTACCCAGGATACCTTGTACTGAGAGTTCTCCACACTCAGGCGGCTTCCGGAAGTGGTATTGACCCAGGCCCAAATCTTGTCATTCAGGGCATTGTAGGCGGAGCGGACATTGCCCCGGTCGAAGTTGTCAATCACCCGGGAATTGGAGCAGTAGGAGGGGTCCGGGAAGGATCTCCAACCGCCGACTACTTCCCAGACCATGATCTGGGCTGCGGCAAAAGCGCATTGGTTGGGGTTTACGGGATTCAGAATGCTGGTGCCGGAACTGCTGTGGGAACCCCAGTCGAAGGTGTTCTGGTTTAGACCCAGCATGGCAATGAGCGCGATGGCTTTGCGCTGGTTCTCACTGAGGCTTGACCAAACGGAATCGCCGTGCTTGCTTCCCCAGCTGTAAATGCTTACGGTTGAGGAAGAAGCACCGCCGCCGGTGGCGTAGCCGAAACTCTTGTGGGGTTCCAGGCAATAGCCGGGGGTGGAGGGGCTGTCCACATAGTGATAGGTAATGTCATGGAGGCGGCTAGCAGAGCCTACCGAGATGTAGTTGTATCCCTGGACGGCATATACGCCCCAGATGGAGTGGGCCACCAGAATGCTGGGGAAATCGCTGGACAAAATGGCAAACTTGGTTCCCTGGGAGAAGTCCGTCACGGGGAAGGACACTTCCTTCAGGGCCTTCTCTTCTACCATGGGGACGGCTTCCAGCCGTTCCATGGTGCCGTCCGGCAGGATGCGGACAACGGATACGCAGTTTCCGTTCAGCGCTCGGAAAGCAGAGCTGTTGAAGTACACCTTCATTTCAAAAGAAGTGCCTTCCCAGTCTGCATCCGAGATGTCCAGGTTCAGGACGCAGTAGTCCAGGATGTTCAGAAACCCGGCTGTCTCCATACAGGCAGTCATGGTATTGTTATCCAGTTCTGCAGCGGTTACATCAAGCTGGGTTCCCGCTTCCACCTGGAATCCGTCTGAGAAGGTAATGCTGATGGAAGCGTCCCGGCTTTCTAAAAAGGAAGCCAGGGTGGACACCATCTGCCTGGGCGGAAGGGTTTCCTCTGTTGG
Source organism: uncultured Oscillospiraceae bacterium (assembly GCA_944382965.1). Lineage (GTDB taxonomy): Bacteria > Bacillota > Clostridia > Oscillospirales > Oscillospiraceae > Faecousia. The sequence goes on from CALWOA010000012.1 coordinate 34,909, forward strand.
CGAGGTAGTTTCCGTCGTGGGCGGCACGTTCTGCTCGGTGGCAGCGGTGGTTTCCGGGGGAGGCTCTGTGGATTCCACATTGGCCTCAGTTGCAGTTTCCGGGGGTGGGTCATCCGCCCCGGGGGAAGTGGCAGCTGTCTGTGCTGGTGCTGATCCCGGCGGTTCTGAAGCCGATGCGGTCAGCGCCGGCGTAAAACAGGACAGCACCAGCATCAGCACCAAAAAGATGGCTGCCGTGCGTTTGATGGTTTGCATGGTTTACCTCCTGGTCATATATTTGTTTCGGCTGTTTTGAAACAGCCGGAAACATCTCTGAAACCCGAATCCGGGCATGAAAAAACCCCTCGGCAATTTCTTGCTGAGGGGTGGATGGGAGGGAATTATTTGGTTGCACCGCAGACAGAACACTGCTCCCAGTCTTTCGCTGGGACATCCACTACGGTTTCCGAGGTGGTGTAATAGGAGTGGCTGTTCAGATCTTCCGGCGGAACGCTGTTCTGATGAGCCATGTAGGCGTCGATACCTGCTCCGCCATTGTAGGGGGCCGACCAACCACAGTGACAGCGGACATAGACCTCTGTGTGGGTGACGGCATCCTCGTGATGGTGGACCCAGCTGTGAGCGGCGGAAGTGGTTTCCGAATAGGTATCTCCGCAGACGCTGCACTTGTAAGTAGTAGCACCATTATGAGTGCAGTCCGCCGGGTCGGAGGAAATAACACTGTAGCTGTGGCCCAAAGCAGGCTTGTAGGAAGGCTTCTTTTCTTCTGTGCCGCAGACGGTGCATTTGCGGATGTAACAGCCATCTGATGTGCAGGTGGGAGCCACTTCTGTTGCCAGACCATAGGTGTGGATGTGGGCTTCCGGCTGTTCCGGCTGTGCGGGGGCTTCCAGTTTTGGAATCACCTCTTCTTGAGAAGCGGAACAGTTCCGGCATTTTCTCACTTTTGTGCCGGTGGAGGAAACAGTGGGCTCTTTGGCGGTTTCCCAGCTGCCCCAGCTGTGACCGGCTGCGGGAACGAAATCAGCGGGATAGGTATCCCCGCAGGAGCAGGTATAGGTGGTAAACCCTTCTGTGGTGCAGCCCGGCTTGGTCACGGAGTTGCTGTACTGGTGGGTGTGGCCGGGAGTGGTCGCAGGAAGCGGCTTAGTTTCCTCAATGGAAGTCCCGGAGGTGTGGGTTACAGAGGAAGTCCCAGATGTGTGGATTGCAGAGGGGGCGGAGCCAGCCGAAGAAGATTCCTGCCGGATAGTTACTGCGCTGACTGCATCTGTGCTGGCAGCTTCCTCTTTGACTGGCTCGGTTTCGGGAATGGTGAATTCCGTAGGGACTTCCGCAGCCTGGGTGGTTTCCACCGGTGTGGTCGTGACAATGGGAACTGTTTCGGATGTGGTTTCGGTGGTGACAGCGGCGATGGGAGCTGACCGCCCGCAGCCGGTGAGACAAAGAGTCAGAACTGCTGCCGTAAGAATGTAAGGTATCTGTTTCATGATTATAGATCTCCTTTTCCTTTTTTCCTGATTATACGGTGTCAAAGGAGAAGGTGACAACGATGTCCGCTTAGCCCAGTTTGGGCAGGGTCACCGTCTCGGTCTCCTGGCAGCGGGCGCATTGCCGCTCCGCAATTCCTGTGGTGGTTTCGGTAGGGGCTTTCTTGACCGACCAGGGGCCAAAACTGTGCCCCAGGGCGCTCTCGCCCAATTCCATATCGCTGTAACCGCAGTTCTTGCAGGTGTAGATGGTGCAGCCATTTTTGGTGCAGGTAGGATTCCGGACGGCAATGACGTAGGAATGGGCCAGCGGTTCTATATTCTCCTGGTAAGAAGCTCCGCACTCACAGGTATAGGTGCGGACACCGGATGAGGTGCAGGTGGGAGCCTTAGTGACTTTCCCGGTGTAGGTATGTTCATGGATGGTGGGTTCTGTTGTAGGCGCAACTGTGGCAGCTTCCGTGGCTGAAGGCATTGTACTTACAGATATTTCCGTTGGTTCCGTTGCTTCTTCAGTAGGTGCAGCAGAAGGTGAGGAAAATTCGATAACAGCAGCAGGGGGCTGCCAAAGGGAGAGTAAGCAGATACAGATGGATAGTGCAACTGCAAGAGCAGCCAGAAAAAGCATAAGATGTTCACTTTTCATAATGGAATCGGCTCCTTTTACCGTTCTTGTTCTCTTTGTCGTTGACGCTGCCAGGCTTCCAGAAGTTTCACAATGGTCTCCTGCATTTTCTTTGGGGTGTAATTTTTTGGAAAGTATTTCCGAAGGGTTTCACTGGTCAGGGTCACCCGATCCCATTCGGATTTCTTTTCCTCGCTCATAATGGCACACATGACATCCGGGGTCAGATGTCCCTCCTGGCTGAATTTCTTCAGCCGCTGGGCCTGGGATAAGGAAGGGGTAGCCTGTTCGCTGTCCATGGCATCCAGCAGCTGTTCCTGTTCCTCCTTCTTGAGAAAAGAGAGTTCGTAGGCTGGGTTCAGGGCTATTTTCCGCTCGTCCACCATGTTGAGTAGATTCGGAACCAATTCCGTCAGGCGAATGTAGCGCTGGACTTGGTTTTTGCTTTGCCCAACTTGCTCAGCCAAAATATCTCTGGATTTCTTCCCATCTAACTTGTGCCCAACTTGGGCACAAGTTAAGTCTGTTCGTGTGCCCTGGTGCTTCATGGCTTCCAGCTTCATCTTATAGGCGAAAGCCCGTTCGCTGGGGAGTATGTTTTCTCGCTGGAGGTTGGAATCCACCATCACCAGCACGGCGGCATCGTCATCCAGCTCCCGAACAATGACCGGCATGGTCTCCATCCCGGCAAGTTCACTGGCCCGGTGCCGACGGTGACCGGACACCAATTCATATCCTCCGTTGGGGTCTGGTCTGGCTATGGCCGGAACCAGTACACCATACTGCCGGACACTATCTGCGGTTTCCATCATGGCTTCATCATCCCTTACATGAAATGGATGGTTTTTGAACGGGTGCAGTTCCGACAGCGGAATGTCCCGGATTTTTTCCAGCTTGGCCTCCTGACGGTTTTCCTCTGTCGTGAACAGGTCATCTAGCGACGTCAGCTCGATCTTTCTCCCGCTGCTTTTCAATGGTGATCACCTCCTGGGCCAGACTGCGGTAGCCCTCCGCTACCTTTCCAGAGGGATTGTGCTGAAAAATACTCTTTCCTTCTGCGGTGGTTTCCTTGGCCCGGACGGAATGGGGAATCTCGCTGCGGAATACTTTGATCTTTCTGCCATAGGTCTCCCGAAGCAGGTTGGAAATTTCCTTGGCAAAGTTGGTACGGCTGTCCACCATTGTCATGAGAATGCCGTCAATCTGAAGCCGGGGGTTGATCTGCCGTTTCACCTTATTAACAGTTTGCAGCAGAAGTTCCAGACCTTTGGCGGGCAGGTATTCTGCCTGCACCGGAATGAGAACCCGGTTGGCGGCGGCCAGAGAATTGATGGTCAGCATGCCCAGGGAGGGCGGACAGTCGATGAGAATGTGGGTGTAATCCGATTTGACGGTATCCAGATACTGCCGCAGAATCGTCTCCCGGCTCATGGCGGTCACCAGGGACACCTCGAAGGCGGAGAGATCGATGCTGGCGGGAACCAGGTCAACACCCTCCGGATGGTGGAGAATGCCCTCACCGTGCTGAATTGGCTCGTCGTTGAGGATGCGGCTCAGAGCGGTGGATACAGTAAAAGGCAGCTTGTCCGGTCTGGAATGTCCCAGACTGATGGTCAAGCTGCCTTGCGGGTCTGCATCAACGAGCAGGACTTTCTTTCCTTGCTTTGCCAGGGCGACGCCCAAGTTGACACAGGTGGTGGTTTTGCCAACGCCGCCTTTTTGGTTGACGATGGCGATGATTTGGGTGTTCATTGCTTGTTGGCTCCTTTCGGGTTTGTTTTCAAAATCGTGGCCGCAAGGCCATGTTTTGCATTGAGTTGGCCGATAATGTATTGCCTTTCACAGGTTGTTCAATTCATCATCTGTTCTTTCCTTTCTCCTGCGCTGTGTGCAGCGTAGAAAGTCGAGGCGTGGAATATGGACATTCCTTAAAAACACAGGGACGGTTCTTCCAAAAGGGGCGGTGAAAACGACAGGAGCGGCACTCTGAGTAGATTCCGTCGTATCCACTGTCATAGTGGGAATTGGGCGTTTCTTTCATGAGAGATTCAAACGCTTTGAAGGTAGTTTTTGGACGCATCTCGTTTCTCCTTTCGTAGATTAAATAGACCATGTAGTAATGTAGCAGATGTATTTAGGCCATCCAGCAAAAGAACTTCCAGACTTCTAGCGGTCACCAAGGACACCTCGAAGACGGAAAGATCGATACTGGCGGGAACTAGGTCAACACCTTCTGGATGGTAGAGGATGCCCTCGCCGGAACGGATTGGCTCGTCGTTGAGGATGCAGCTCAGAGCGGTAGATACAGTAAAAGGCAGCTTGTCCGGTCTGGAATGTCCCAGACTGATGGTCAAGCTGCCTTGTGGGTCTGTGTCAAGAATCAGGAAGTTCTTTCCTTAGTGGAATCAATTCACAGCGATGTGGATGAGAATTGTTACAAGGATTACTGCCGAATAGCCCCTTTGGAAGGTGTGTTTTGTGTGCCTGGAAGGGAGACTGAGCCGTGAGAGAAAGTAAGCTGACTGATGCAGTTGGGTATTCTCCGAACCAGAAGCAGCAGTTAACAGTGTTTCTGGGCAATGGAGAGGTCTCCATCATAAGCACCGTGAAGAGAACGAGCAGCTATCTGCACTGGATAGACATAGCTAGACCGAACCAGAGAGAAATTTGATCATCTGCTACAATTTTCTCGCGGTTAACAGCAATTGCGTCAGCCTTTGGCTGTGTGGATATTATTTTCCTGCAGGAAAATGTTTTGATTATCACGGTTTAGCCCAATAGTTCTTGACTTCTCACCTCTCCTTGTGGTAAAGTTTTAATAGGTGGAAATATGTGGAAAAATGTGCTTTAAATAGGGAGGACGAAACAAAATGGATAAAAGGCTAAAGAATATTAAACCAAAAGGAGCGCTAGAAAAATTCCTGAAGGCTAAGAAAAAAAAACAACTGGATACAATGCTAGAAAGAAGGATGTCATATAATCTAGAGGGTATGGCAGCTCGAACAATTCCCACAGAGAAGATGATGCCCAGAAATGTAAAGGAGGCTGCAGCAATCCGAGTATACGGGAAAGGAGATCTAGTGATAGCCGCAGAGTATCCTCCGGACTCGGATAAACCTGTAAGAAACATTGCCACTCCTGAAATACTAGATAATGCATTATCTCGGGGAATTCCAGTGTGGATTGATAGTGAAAGAATGTCTCAACTCCAACGAGCAAGTGTAATTAACACAATTCGAAATATCCAGAGAGATGTTGGAGCTATAGAAATGGCTCCCATCACGCAAGATGGCAGAAATATGATCCTCGCCTATAATCTGAAAAAAAGAGTGCGAAATGCCTCGAATATACGGAAGGTCACTAAAAGGACAGGGTGAGAATAATGGATCGAGAGAGAGAAAAGCAGGGCCTTTTTCAAAAGATTAAAAATTTTTTCTGTTCTGTATCAAAGAAAAAAGATTCCTTGGATGGGGACCCAATTACTAACCAAATGCAGTATCTTCAAAAGCAAGCAGAAAATGTTCTATTACGAGATAAAACCTATGCACGAGTATTAGATGACTATGCAAAGCACCAAAATAAAATTAATCGCAATCAGAGAATTTATAAAACTATATTTTTTACCATCGTCTGCACTTCTTATGTGTTCATAGTAGTAGGGTCGATTTGTGCAATTGTACTAATTGCGCAAAAGGATGGGATAAGTTGGACAGACTTTGCTTTGGCAATAACAAGTGTTGTGAGTTTGGTTAGTGTGATTATTGTTTTACCCAGCAAGATTGCAGAACACCTATTCCCTAACCAAGGTGAAAAGGGAATAATGGATTTTGTTACTAAAATGCATGAAATGGATACCCAAAGCTCAGAAACTTTGTACAGTAAAAATCTCGCAGAAACCGAGATACAAGACGATGCTATGTTTGCAAAAAGCATTAAAGAGCGGGTAGAGTGTATTGCTAAATTTAAAGATTCCGGACAAATAACAGAAGGGAATCCAGACGAAGAGAAAGTTGGGATTAATTAACACTTACGTTAGGATTATTCCGCTCTGCCTTGCAATGGTTCACTCCCTGGATTCTCTAGCATGTGGGGATTATTTGGGGTTTATTCACCCAAAGCTATTTCTAATTGGATTAATTTGGATGCGATTATTCAATAAATTTGTCTCATAATTCACACCTTTTCGCACTTATTGAAGCAGTTTTCAACCATTCAGCAGAGTCAATGAGTTGCTCATAACCCGGAGGCCGCAGGTTCGAGTCCTGCCTCCGCAACCAAAAAAGTACCGTATTTCACCAGAAATACGGTACTTTTTCTAACTTTTTAGGTCTAAAAGTTGCAGCTCATTTTGGGCTTTCTAACACTTTTCTAACACAACGGATTTTGAAACTTCAATTTCTTCTAACACACCATGGCCGGGCAAAAGGATAAACTTCCTTTGCCCGGTCATTTTTTATGGATCAAAATGGGATATATGTCGTATGATCAATCAAACATGCGAAATCTTGCAAACTGAAGGGCTACGTGTTAAAATGAACAAAATACAAACGAACCTTGGAGGATGCATCGCATGGCAGACATTCAGAAAGAACAGCAGCGGGACGAGCTGCACCGGGCGATTTGGGCCATTGCCGACGAACTGCGGGGGGCGGTAGACGGATGGGACTTTAAGAACTACGTTCTGGGCACCATGTTCTACCGCTACATTTCGGAAAACCTGACAAGCTACATCAACCAGGGTGAGATTGATGCCGGAAACCCGGACTTTGACTATGCCGCCATGCCGGATGAAGAAGCGGAGGAAGCCCGGGAAGGTCTGGTGCAGGAAAAGGGCTTTTTCATCCTGCCCAGTGAACTGTTCTGCAATGTCCAGAAGCGGGCACCCGGGGATGAGAACCTGAACGAAACCCTGGAAACCATCTTCCGCCATATTGAGGAATCCGCCAAGGGCAGCCAGTCGGAAGGCAGCTTTGCCGGATTGTTTGATGACTTTGACGTAAACAGCAACAAGCTGGGAGCCACCGTTGCCAAGCGAAACGACAAGCTGGTGAAGCTGCTCAACGGCATTGCCGCCATGGACTTGGGTGAAGTGAAGGACCACCAGATTGACGCTTTCGGCGATGCTTACGAATACTTGATGACCATGTACGCCAGCAACGCAGGCAAGTCCGGCGGCGAGTTCTTCACCCCGGCGGATGTGTCGGAACTTCTGACCCGGCTGGGTACCGTGGGCAAGACTGAGGTGAATAAGGTCTATGACCCAGCTTGCGGTTCCGGATCTCTGCTGCTGAAGGCGGTGCAGGTGCTGGGTCACGATGCGGTGCGTAATGGTTTCTTCGGTCAGGAAATCAACATCACCACCTATAACCTGTGCCGGATCAATATGTTCCTCCACGACATCGGCTTTGATAAGTTCGACATCGCCTGCGAGGATACTCTGACCAATCCTCAGCACTGGGACGAGGAACCCTTTGAACTGATCGTCTCCAATCCGCCCTATTCCATCAAGTGGGAGGGAGACGCCAACCCGGTGCTGATCAACGACCCCCGTTTTTCCCCGGCGGGTGTGCTGGCCCCTAAGAGCAAGGCAGACCTGGCCTTTATCATGCACAGCCTTTCCTGGCTGTCGGCTAACGGCACCGCAGCCATTGTCTGTTTCCCCGGCATCCTGTACCGGGGCGGAGCAGAGAAGAAGATTCGCCAGTATTTGGTGGATAACAACTTCATCGACTGCATTATTCAGCTGCCCAGCAACCTGTTCTTTGGTACTTCCATCGCCACCTGTATCATGGTGCTGAAGAAGAACAAGGCAGACAGCCGCATCCGCTTCATCAACGCAACGGAGCAGTGCGTCAAGGTTACCAACAACAACCGTCTGACCCCGGAGAATATCCAGGCTATTGTGGATGCCTATATCTCCCGGGAGGAAATGGCGCATTTTGCCCATACCGCTGAATATGCAGAGGTAGCTGCCCAGGACTACACCCTGTCCGTCAGCTCCTATGTGGAGATGAAAGACGAGAGGGAAGCCATCGACATTGACGCACTGAATGCCCAGATTGCCCAGATCGTGGCTAGGGAAGAAGTTCTGCGGGCGGAGATTGATAAAATCATTGGGGAGATTGAAGGATGAGGGGCGAAGAAGAAAGCAAGCGCCTTGACTGGGTAAAGCAGAAAGTTAAATGCAATTCTGTATGGTATTTTTGTGAAGATCGGCAAAAGATTGCCTGTATTTTGAAAAATGCAGAGCCAAATCCGGCCCCAAGTGAATTTCCGGACTTCCTGTTTGAAACGGGATTTATCGAGCAGTTTCAGATCACTGCCTCCAAAGAGACGAAAAAAGGCGCATTGCACAGAAAGGAGCAGGAACGCTTTTACAAAGAAGCGGAGCAGCAATTCCGGGCCATGGCCGGGGAGCTGGAACAAGCGCCGCCTGCAAACGAATTGACCTGCAAGATTTGTAACATGGAAGCTCCGGCATACAGTTACGAAATGTATGAAAAATCTTTCCGCAAAAACTGGCAGCACCATATCGATTCCCTGGAAAAATATACCGGGTGTCGGGAGGTCGGCATTTTCCTGATTTCCTATCAGGGGGCACCTTTGAAAATGATGCGGCAGGGCGTATTTTTTGGCTTTTATCAACTGCACCAGGATGCCCGGATGCTGCGGTATATTGAGCAGTATCAGGACAAGCTTTCCTATGTGATTTTTGAGGATGGTCAAAACTGTGAAGTGATCGAACTGGAGAAGATACCCGCTTTGATCGAGGGAGTGCCCTGCAATATTCAATTTGAGCCGGGGCGTTGGAGAGAATGCCGTGCAAATTTGGCCATTGATATAATAAAGTGAGCAGGAGACTCTTACATGAGCAGATTGGAAGAATTGATTCAGCAGCTTTGCCCGGATGGGGTAGAGTATAAGCCATTTGGAGAAATGGCAATGATTATTCGTGGAGCATCACCTCGCCCAATAAAAAACTTTATTACTACCGGCGCAGACGGCGTAAATTGGATAAAAATTGGAGATGTCAAACCCGGCAGCAAATATATTACGGAAACGGCTGAGAAGATCACGCTGGATGGAGCAAAAAAATCACGCTATGTTAGTGATGGGGACTTTGTCCTTTCAAATTCCATGAGCTTTGGCCGGCCATATATTATGAAGACAGTTGGCTGTATCCATGACGGTTGGCTTGCCATCAGTGATTTTGGCGATTATTTTATTCCAGATTTTCTTTATCATCTTCTCAACTCAAATAGATATCAGTATGAGATGAAGCAAAAAGCTTCTTTCGGTGGAGCGGTACAAAATCTAAATGCAGATATTGTAAAGGGACTGGTTATGCCGGTAGTGCCACTGGAAATCCAGCAGGAAATTGTCCGGATTCTGGATCAGTTCACAGAACTCACTGCAGAACTAACTACGCAACTTGACGCAGAACTCACTGTAAGAAAAAAGCAGTATGCGTATTATCGGGGTGAATTGTTTAGAACTGCTAAAGATGCTGATATTCATTACCTAGATGAGATTTCAGAAAACTGCGATAATCAACGGAAACCAGTGGCAAGCGGAAATCGGATTGCTGGAGAATATCCTTACTATGGGGCATCTGGAATTGTCGATTATGTTGATGATTATATTTTTGACGGAGATTACCTGCTAATTTCAGAAGATGGCGCCAACCTGCTAGCCAGAAGTACGCCGATTGCGTTTTCAATTTCTGGAAAAAACTGGGTAAACAATCATGCTCATGTTCTGCGTTTTGATACATACGAAACCAGAAGGTATGTAGAAATCTATTTGAACTCCATTGATTTGTCTCCATACATTACCGGAGGAGCACAGCCAAAATTAAATCAGAAAAATCTGAATAAAATACCGATTCCTTTGCCTTCTCCAGACGAACAACACCGCATCGTCTCCATCCTTGACCGCTTCGACACTCTCTGCAACGACCTGACCAGCGGCCTGCCTGCGGAGATCGAGGCCAGACAGAAGCAGTATGAATATTACCGGGATAAACTGCTGACCTTTCCTGAGCTTAGAGAACAGAGGTGAACACGTTGGATGTTTTAGAGTTTAGAAATACGTATTGGAATTATTATGTCCAACTAGAAAAAGATTTCTTTTCTTATAGCCCTTACTGTGAAATTGACCCGTGCAATGATAATGCATTCTCAGTTAAATACCTTCAACTGCTTTTGTCCGTATGCAGTGAGATTGACAGCATATGTAAAACCCTATGCAAAATTCTGGACGAAAATTTGAATTTGGACAAGGCTGGAATTTATGATTATATGCCTATCCTGAATAAGAATTATCCAACGTTTGCAACAGAAAAAGTGAAAATTCTGAATTATAAATACCGAGATTTACAGCCTTGGAAATCAATATCATGGAGACATGCACCCAACTGGTGGCAGTGTTATAACGAGATTAAACACCATCGCGATGAACAGAGAAACGGAAAAGAAAACTATAAATATGCGAACCAGAAAAACACGTTAGAAGCTTTGTGTGCGCTTTATATTTTGGTTGAATATTGGGCCGCTAGGAATTTTGCGACAGACCAAGCCGAAGAGCATGATCATACGTTACAACGATTAAAATCAACTAAGTTAAAGTTAGTGAATTGGAATTTCTATTTAACGTTTATGGGGCAAGAGCCGTGGTTTTGTGTTGACTTGTTTAACAAATATCTCAGAGGTGGGAACAGTTGTGAGTAACTATAACATCGTCGCTGCCACAACGGAAAACACCGTTGTCACCTCCTACGAGCCGGTGAAAAACCGCTCCGACAGCTACCAGAGTGAAGCGGCGCTGGAGCAGGAATTCATCCGGCAGCTGACCCAGCAGGGCTATGACTATCTGAACATCCACCAGGAGGCTGACCTGATTGTCAACCTGCGCCGCCAGCTGGAGGCATTGAACAACTACCAGTTTACTGATAGTGAGTGGCAGCGGTTCTTTTCTGACTCCATTGCCAATCCCAATGAGCACATTCTGGAAAAGACCCGGAAAATCCAGGAGGATTTCGTCCAGGTGCTCCGCCGGGATGATGGCACTACCAAAAATATCTCCCTGATTCTGAAGGGGAAGAATGTCTATAACAATCGCCTGCAGGTCATCAACCAGTACGAAATCAGCAAAGGCCAGGGCGCCCGGCACGATAACCGCTACGATGTGACCATCCTGGTCAACGGCTTGCCCCTGGTACATATTGAGCTGAAGCGCCGGGGCGTGGCCATCCGGGAGGCATTCAACCAGATCAACCGCTATCAGCGGGACTCCTTCTGGGCAGGCTGCGGCCTTTTCGAGTATGTCCAGATTTTCGTCATCTCCAACGGAACCAATACCAAGTACTACTCCAACTCCACCCGCTTCAACGCCATCAAGGACGCTGGGAAGAGCAAGAAGCAGAAAACCAGCAATAGCTTTGAGTTTACCTCCTTCTGGGCCGATGCCCGGAACCAGGTGATTCCCGATTTGGTGGACTTTACCCGCACCTTCTTCGCCCGGCATACGCTGCTGAATATTCTGACCCGGTACTGTATCTTCACCTCGGAAAATCTCCTGTTGGTGATGCGGCCCTACCAGATCACCGCAACGGAGCGGATTCTGAACCGGATTGAAATTGCCAACAACTACAAAAAGTACGGCACCATCGAAGGCGGCGGCTACATCTGGCACACCACCGGCAGCGGCAAAACTCTGACCTCCTTCAAAACCGCTCGTCTGGCTTCCCAGCTGCCCTACATTGACAAGGTGCTGTTTGTGGTAGACCGGAAGGATCTGGACTACCAGACCATGAAGGAATATGACCGCTTTGAAAAAGGCGCAGCCAACAGCAACACCTCCACCGCCGTTCTGAAAAAGCAGCTGGAAGACCCGGAAGCAAAAATCATCATCACCACCATTCAGAAGCTGTCCACCTTCATCAAGAAGGAAAAGAAGCATCCGGTCTATGAAAAGCATGTGGTGATTATCTTCGACGAGTGCCACCGCAGCCAGTTTGGAGATATGCACGGGGCGATTGTGAAGCATTTCCGGAAGTACCATCTGTTCGGCTTTACTGGTACGCCCATTTTCTCGGCCAACGCCCGGGCCAGCAGCAACGCCCAGTTTTTTACCACGGCCCAGACCTTTGGCAATCAGCTCCACGCGTACACCATTGTGGACGCCATCAACGACAAAAATGTTCTGCCCTTCCGGGTGGACTATATCAAGACCATGGACGCAGAGCCGGATATTGACGATAAAAACGTCTGGGACATCGACCGGGAAAAGGCATACATGGCACCCCAGCGGATTGAACTGGTTACCCGGTATATCCTGGAACATTTTGACCAGAAAACCTACCGGGGGGACAAGACCTATTTATTTAATTCCCTGGTCAACATTGCGGAGGTCGCCTCCAGCAAGAACGGCGCAGTAGAGGAAATCAAACAAAAGCAGCGGATCAGTGGATTCAATGCCATCTTTGCCGTTGCCTCTGTACCCATGGCGAAGCTCTACTACCAGGAATTTCAGAAGCAGATGGCCCAGGAACCGGGAAAACGACTCCGGGTTGCAGTAATTTACAGCTACGGTGCTAATGAAGCCGAAGCTGACGGCATCCTGGACGAGGAAAACAGTGAAGATACCAGCGCACTGGATCAGAGCAGCCGGGACTTCCTGGATGCTGCCATTGCCGACTACAACAAGCTTTTCCACACCAACTATTCCACGGACAGCGACAAGTTCCAGAACTACTACAAGGACGTATCCCTGCGGATGAAGAATAAGGAACTGGATTTGCTGATTGTGGTCAATATGTTCCTGACCGGCTTCGACGCCACTACCCTGAATACCCTTTGGGTGGATAAGAATCTGAAGATGCACGGCCTGATTCAGGCATTTAGTCGTACCAACCGGATTCTCAATTCCATCAAAACCTTTGGCAACATTGTCTGCTTACGCAACCTGCAGAAGCGAGTGGATGCAGCTATTGCCCTGTTTGGCGACCGTGAGGCCGGGGGAATTGTCCTGCTGCATAAGTTTGATGATTACTACTTCGGCTACACCGACAAAAATGGAAAACAGCATCCCGGCTACACAGACATGATGGCAGAGCTTTCTGAAAAGTTCCCCCTGTCCCAGCCGCAGATTGTGGGAGAAGAAAATCAGAAGGACTTTATCTGCCTGTTTGGCGCTATTTTGCGGATGCGGAATCTTCTGGCATCCTTTGACGAGTTCAAAGAGCGGGAGCTGATTTCGGAGCGGGATCTGCAGGATTACCTGGGCAGATACCAGGATCTGCGGGATGAGTGGGTAAACCGGAAAAAGGGAGAAAAAGAGGATATTACCGACGATATTGTCTTTGAAATTGAACTGATTCGCCAGATCGAGGTCAATATCGATTACATCCTGATGCTGGTAAAAAAATACCACGATTCCCACGGAGACGACAAAGAAATTCTGATTACTATTCAGAAGGCTGTAGACGCCAGCCCGCAGCTGCGAAGCAAAAAGGAATTGATCGAGACCTTCATTGCCGGAATCAACGACGTGGATGACGTGATGAACGAGTGGCACAGCTTTGTGGGAGCGGCCCGGGAGAAGGAGCTGGCTCAAATCATCCAGGAGGAAAAGCTCAGGGAGCCGGAAACCAGAAAGTTCCTGGAGAACGCTTTCCGGGATGGAGAAATCAAAACCACCGGCACGGATATCGACAAGCTGATGCCTCCTGTCTCCCGCTTTGGCGGTGGTAAACGGGCTGAAAAGAAGCAGACGGTTATTGAAAAGCTGAAGACCTTCTTTGAGAAGTTCTTTGGGATTGGAAATATGGGAAATAAGTAGCTAGATGCCAAAAGTATGCGTTTTCCTGTATCTATAAATATCCATTTGTGTGATATAAATATTTAGTTGAATTTGAGTATGTACATTTGGTGTAATAAACTTCCTTGAAATCTATATTTCGATGATGTAGAATAACGGGGAAGCTGTTGAATAGGAGGGCCAAGGAGTGGGTTTACCTATTACATTAAAAAAAGAAGCCCTCAGTGAAGCCTACGTTCGTGCAGTCGTTGCCAAGGCAGGATATAACTTCGGTAAATATGATCACGACATGGGAATTGATGGTATAATTAAAGATGTACGAGAAATTAATGGGGGTTACCGTGCGGTTGGCTTTGGAATAGAGTTTCAGTTGAAAAGTTCGTGGACAGTTACCTTTGAGAATGGGGATCTTGTATATGACTTAGAGGTCAAAAATTACAATGACCTTATTTCTTGGGACGGATCTAATCCTGCTATTTTGATCTTGTTTGTGATGCCTTCAGACGAAAATGAATGGCTCGATTCTTCAGAGCAACGTCTCGAAATCCGTCATTGTGCATGGTGGTGTTCTCTGGATGGATTGCCGCGATCGACTAATTCTTCTACTCAGCGTATTAGGATACCTAAAGCACAGGTTTTCTCTCCCATTGAATTGGAAAAGCTTATGGATAAGGTAAGGAATGGTGATGCACTATGAATTCTATCATTGTAAAGAATCTCAAAGGAATCACTGCTGCTTCCGTAGAGAAGTACCTTACTTTTACTGGCTGGGAAAGAGATAAGGCATTTGCAAATCCTCGGCTGTGGGTGTTTCGGAACAAAAAAGATCCAGAATTTCGATTAGCTGTCCCTGGGAATGAAAATAGTAAGGACTTTTACTATAAGCTTTTCGATATTATAGAAACTTTGAGTGCCTATAATGATAGACCTGTAGAGGAGATCATAGAATCGTTGAAAAGCGCTTACACTGATCGCATTCAGTTCAGAATTATCAGTGATTGCACAAAAGATGGCAAACTTCCTCTGTCTTACGCCACTCAATGTATTGAGGGGTTAAAAGATCTTGTCCTTTATGCGGCTTGTGCGGAAGAAAATGCAAGACCGGTATGTTTGAGAACCTATACCCATGCGCGTACTAGACTGGATAAATTTCAGTTTGCACAAACAGCGTACGGTAGCTTCGTTTTCAATATAGACGTTCAAGTAGCCGAAGAAGATAATGAGCAGGACTATTTACCCGAAGTAGTGACCGGTATACCTGAATCGCCAGAGCATAGGATTGTAAAACGGATTAAAACAGCAATTGACCAAATTGATAGTGCAGCCAGTCGAACAGCAGCAATAGGCGACTTAGTAACAACAGCTTATTATGACGGAATCACTGCAAATATGTGTGATGCACTTTATAAATTAAAACCTGAAGGAACAGAAAATGTTTGCATAGAAACGACTATCCGATATGCCGAAGTAATTACACAGTCCGCACAAGAAGTTTCTAGAAAAACACTTGAAAATATTCATTTTTTGGTTGCAGATGAAATTTCTAAGCGGTACAAAGATCGAAATTTGATTGAAGACGTTGTTTTAACTGGCACCATTAAAATGCTAACCAAGGAGTGTAATCCCGATAATGACGAAATTGAAAACACCATACGCCTTGTAACTAAAATTGACAAACAGGTTCGTTCAATCAGTGTGCACCTTTCTGTAATGGACCATATTGCTGCGTGTAATGCATACCGTGATGATAAAGAAGTAGAAATTGCAGGCACATTGGATAAGAGTCAAGCTAGATGGTTTTTTACTAATGTCACCGGTTTTAAAGTCTTATAAGGAAAGGATTACGAAAAAGGATACACAAAATGAATGCTTCGACAAGCAAATGTTAGGATAGAAGCAATGCTTTTTTAATATTTTTTGCGTGGAGGAGATAAGAGCAATGCCCATCGGCCCCAATAGGCCGGTGGGCATTGTTGGTCTATGAAAAAGCGTTTATCTTTGCTTTTTCACATTTTCGGCATCAGCTCTGGAAGCTTCTCCGACAGCGCTTCGGCCATTCTCTGGTGCTCCTCGTGGGAAGCATGGACATAGGTGTTGGCGGTAAATGCGTAATTACTATGGCCCAGCCAGGTCTGGATATCTTTCATGGTATACCCCAGGTAGAGCATGATGGTAGCGCAGCTGTGTCGCAGATCGTGGAACCGGATAGGACGCAGTTCGTACTTTTGCAGGAGCTGCTGGAATTTCTGACTTACATAATCCGGCTGCAGAATCGTCCCCATCTGATCCACACAGACAAAATCCAGATAACGCTGATCATAGGAGGCACCACATATCTGCATCTGACGCAGCTGCTGATTGCGCAGATTCAGAAAATACTGGTGGGTATAGGGGCAAAGAGGAAGATCCCGGCGGCTGTATTCCGTCTTGGTGGTGTTCTCCCGAACTGTGGTTACCACATTGTTTCCAATCTTTTCCTTTACGACGGTGGTATCAATATGAATCCATCCTCCCTGCAAGTCAATGGATGACCAGCGAAGCCCCAAGACCTCGGATCGCCGCAGTCCGTAAAAGGCAGCTGCAAATATGGGAACCGCAATGGGTTCATTCTGCGTCAGGGCGAGCAGTTGTGCCACTTCCTCCACAGAGTATGGCGTGTTAGGGATGTACTTGGCCTTTGTGGGCCGGGTTGCCAGATCGGCGGGGTTGTAGCGGATGTACTGATGTTTCAGCGCCCACTGCAGGGCACTGCGGATAATCGCATGGTGCTTGATCACGGTATTGGGATTCAGCCCGCCACCGATTTTGAACTGATAATAGTCCTCCAGATCTCCGGGGGTTACGCTTCCCAGGGTGATCCCCCGGGGATTGAAGTAGGGAATCAGGTGAAGATTCAGAATGTTCACATACTGATTGTAGGTTGTTACCGCCAGCTTGGGCCGGTTATGTTCTACCCAGTCCGCGATATGCTGGCCCAGAAGCCGGTTAATTGGCTCAATGGCTTCCAGCCCCTGGTATTGCTCGATTAATTGCCGGAGCATGGTTTCGGCTTTGCGTTTGTTTCCGCGAAGGGGCAGGTTCAGAGGAATCCACTTCTGTACCCGTTTTCCATCATTGTCCCGGAAGTTCAGGACGGCATAGTATTTGTCGTTTTTTACCTGTAAACTGCCAGTCATGGTTATACACCGCCCTTTCTGTCGCAGCTGGTTTGAATAAATTCCAGCACGGAGGCTTTTGGAATTTTATAGGCGTTTCCAATCTGGAAGCAGCGGATCTTCCCGCTTTCCAGAAGCCGGTATACTGCTGTGCGGCCAATTCCCAGGACCGCTCTGGTCTGCTGAACTGTGAGGATGTCCGGTAGGGCATCAAAATGTAGTTCTGTGTTGCTTTTAGACTGATTCATGGTATATTTCCTCCAATTTGTTCAAAATGAGCGAATTGAGTTCCGCTTTTACCAAATGGTTATGTGCCTGGTAAAAATAAAAAATTCATGGCGGGCGGAGGATTCTTTGTTTGGAACTGTGCGGGCCCGAATGGGGATATAGGGGAATAGACGCCTATTCCCCACCTTGCTTTCTCAATAGTTCACCCACCTCCTGCTGTAACGCTATCCCGGCGGCAAAGCCGAAGCAGAACTGGCTTTCCAATTCCATGGAATGGGACAGAGACATCTGATCCAGAACTATCTCCACCAGTGCAAACTGCTCCGCGGTCAGCCGGGCGCGCAAGTGCTCCATGCTTTCCGAAATTTCCCGGTTGACCTCCCGGTACTTAGGGGTCGTAGGAACCACTGTTTCCGCCGGATAGAATCTGCCGCTCCAAAGATCTTCCAGAATCATGGAGTATCCTCCAATGGAACAGCTAGCAGCTGTCCGTCGATCATCACAAAGGTTTCCGGCTGCCAGAATCGCTGGGTGAATACTTGTATCAGTTCGGGGCTGAGGGAGCCGAAGTCTTCCTCTGTTAGTCCAACCACCAAGAATGTCCCGGCGATGATGTCATAGATCGTGCCTGTCTCGTCCCGGAGTGCCCGGTTCAGAGGACAGCCATCCAGTTTTCCGGTCTCCCGGCATACAATAGCCACCGGCTCCGGAAAGGGATAGATAGCCTCAATATAGCCGCCTACTTCTCTTTGCAGGGATTTGAGACCCATCGGAATTTCTTTGATGTAGGGCCTTTTTCCTGGCTCCACCACCAGGGCTGTCATTGTTTTGCTCACAGAAATCAACCTCCCAAATGAAAACGGGGTGCAGCATTACACTGCACCCCTTACTTTCTTTCGTTTTTCCACTGCTGGTAGATTACCAGCGCCAGAGATACCCCTTGAATAAACAGTCCGGTCAGGACAGACAGGGGCACAGTCATTTTGCTCTAGCGATCATAACATCCGCCAGAACCACAATAACCAAGGTTACAGTGAACCCAATTACAAACAGAATCATTTCATTCATGGGATTTGTTCGCCTCCTTCTTTTGATTTGCCACCAGGCGATAAAAAGTGCTCTTGGATACCCCCAGATGCTTTCTGGCCTGCCCGACGGAAATCTCTCCCCGCCGCCAGGCATCCAGCACTGCCTCCAGGTCGGGGTATGCTTTGGGAGGCCTGCCGGTGTACTTTCCCTGCGCCTTGGCAATGGCAATGCCTTCTTTCTGCCGCTGGAGAATGGATTCCCGCTCCAGCTGGGCAATGGCACCGAAGATGGTCAGCACAAACCGGCCGCTGGGGGTGCTGGTATCCAGCGCCTCCTTTTTGGAGACGAAGGCGACTCCTTTCCCGCTGAGCTGCTCCACCAGCTCCAGCAGGTCCCGGGTGCATCGGGCGAACCGGGAGATGCTCTCCACGATCACCACATCCCCCTCCCGGACAAACTCCATCATCTTCTTTAGTTCCGGGCGGGCAGTGTCCTTGCCGCTCTGCTTGTCTAGGAACACCTTCTCCACGCCCAGTTCCTGCATCAGAACTTCCTGTCGGGCGGTATTCTGTCCTTGGGTGCTGACCCGCACATATCCCACTTTCATGTTCGCCTCCTTGTCCCATTTGGGTGGTTCCTCCTATGGGACCAGTCCCAAAAGGGAAAAGCAAGGTATTTGGGACGGTTTTCCCAGGGCTTTTTCCGTCCCGTCAGGGTATACCCAAATGGAACCCTCCACAGATAAATCATGTCCGTTCCGATCAGGGGAATCCGAATCCGCTTTTGCAGATAGGGAAACACCGGACGCAAAATCATCTTTTTACCCACAGTACAAATACTCCTCAATCTCCTCCGGGGTGACCCCATCGGCAAGCAATGCGTCGATGTCCTCCGGATACACCCCAAAGCAGCTGGCCACCGCTTTCAGATCCCGGATGTAGGCTGGGTCCTCGATCTCATAGTCTCGGCTGGTGTAAGGTCGGGACAGTGGCTGGTAGTCCGGCCAATCCAGAAAGCCGGAGAACGCCGTATACAGGCCGCTGTCATCAAACTCCCCTCTGGACACCTTCCCCTGGGCGTTGATGGACAAAATCTCTCCACTGTAAATCCGTACCCGCTCCATCTTTCCAAGGCGCAGCTTCGTTCGGTTCAGGGCCTTCTGGAGGATTTCCTCCGTGCTGGCGTAGATGTAAATTCCTTGTTGGGGAAAATGGAAGATACACAGGGGGTTATTCCCCTTGACGAAGAACAGCTCGTCCTGCTGGCTGAGGGCGGTTATGGTGAAGGTTCCTTCCAGCTGCTCTGCCATATTTTGCAGGCTGCCAAAGTCCAGTTTCCCGGATTGCTCCAGCAGCTGCACTGCCACATAGCTGTCGGTTTCAATCTTGGTGTCGGGAAGCTTCCGGGCTTTTCGGAGCAACTTGTCATTGTACAGGACCCCGTTATGAGCCAAAGTGAAGGCTCCCGTTTGCGTCCTTCCCAGGAAAGGGTGGTTGTTCTCGTTCTTCTTTTCGGAGCCCTGGGTGGTCATCCTGGTGTGTCCCATGACCACGGTGGCTTCCAGAGGCACCCGGTACCACATCAGGTGGGCAGGCAGCGGCCGCTTGAATACCTTGAGCCAGTTCCCTGCGTTGTAACTGATGCCGGTGGCATCGGTGCCCCGGGCTTCACAGGCCGTGGCTAAAATGCTCAGCAGTCGGTTTCTCTGCTTCAGGGTCAGCTTGTGACCATAGTCTACAAATCCAAACAGACAGCACATTGGTTACACCTCCGCTTCCGCAGGCACCGGCTCATTGACATAGAGCCGTCGCTCTTTCAGATACTGGATCAGCTCCGGCTGGGTACACCCGGAGACGAACGTGGTCCAGGACATGTCCTGAATCTCCTGGTCGGTACAGAAAAGGGCAGTGTCGCAGATCCGGTCCAGGAGCTGCAGCACTGCCAGGAAGGTGTTGTATTTCAGGGTGCCCCGGAACATCCGGAACTCAATGGTGGTATAGGGCAGCAGGTTGACACAGGTATAACGTTCCCGGTCACCCTTGGCGTGGAGCAGAATGTCCTTGGGATGTTCCTTCAGGCCATACCGGGCGGCCCACTGGGCAAGCTGGCTGCGGGTGCGGCGGGAGAATTTCAGCATCTCCTCCCAGTGCTTCTCGAAGAAATAGAGAATCCGGGCGATGACTTCCTCCTGTTCCTCTGTGGTTTCTCCAAAGGAAGTGCGGTTGATGTGGACATGCAGGCCGCAGGTGCCTGCCTGATGGGAACGGTAGCCCAGGCTTCTGGCCTTGTCCAGGACTTCCTTCCAGGGCATATGCCGGCAGTGGTAGTCCAGGGTCATGGGATGACTGACGATCTCAAAGCCCTCGTCCAGGGAGCCGTCGTGCTTGCAGTAGGCCCGTTCCTCTCCGTCGTTGACCAGCCGAAGAATCTGACGGGCGTTGCCGTTGTCCTCTCCGGCACCGTCGATCTCCAACTCCACCCCGAAGTACCGGCTGCCCTGACCGAAGAACTCCGGTTCCGGCTTGTAGTAATAGTCATGGATTTCCCGGGTGCCGGTGTGGTTGCAGTGGCAGGCGTAGCACCGAGGATCATAGTCATCGTCATCATCGTAGTAGGCATCATCCTGAAGGATGACCCGGCCGCAGTCTTCACAGGTGGTGTAGTAGCGGTCAAAGCAGGACTGGCACAGATGGGTATTCTCGTCGCCGGCGTTGCTGTCTGACCAGATACGCTGACCGCACCGCTGGCAGCGGGTGGTTTCCGTGTGCAGGCAGGAACTGCACAGCAAGGAACCATCAAACTCCGTCAGAGCTTCCGCCGGATGCAGGCCGCCGCAGGCACTGCAGGGAACAAGATTTTTCAAGGGGATTACCTCCAAAACAAAGATAGCCCGGAGCGGAACGCTCCGGGCTTCAGGGAGATAATATGTGGTTGAAAAATCTGACTAATCCGATGGGGCCGCAAAATGGCTTGAAGGATGATCTTGTGAGGATTGCCTTTTCATGAAATACGAATGCAGTCCTTGTCGATATGTTGGCATCGTGCTATAGTTATACTACAAAACTCCCCACATGTCCGCTCTTATTAGGACTTTATAATTCTTGCAAAAAAGTTCGAAAAACTTCGGTAATTTTTTTGAATCTTCTAATATAATACAATTCTTATTTTTTTCTGAGGCGAAATACAAATGCACAGAGAGAGGAAGCATACATATGGGACAGGATTTTGTAAAGGCACCCTGCCAGGACGGTTATGAGTTTAGAACAAGTACACCCACAGCATATCCTATTACAGGTTCAACCCAAGATTCGATGGTAGTAAGGTCATTCGACCTCGAAGGAAAGTACATTGAGGAAGCTATTGGAGATAAATATCTTAAGTGGTCGTGTCGGACTCCTGTGTTTATTGATGCACCTACTGGATCTGGTAAATCTACTTTCGTCTGCTACAAGTTAATTGCCGATGCCCAAAAAGCAAATCAACATCTGCTCCTGGTAAGCAATCGAGCAGCCTTGGTGCGCCAGCAAAAAAAGAAAGTAATAGAGGCCGCATGTCCCGAGATTAATTTAGGTAAAGTGGACGATAGTACGATTGACGAGTACAAAATTTGGGGCAATGTGTGTATTTGCACTTACCATGGTTTAATGGTACTGGTAAACAAAGCAAAGATCTATCAGGAGTTGAAAAATTTCCTGGATCTCCTGATGTATGCAGTGTTTGATGAGGTGCATTTTTTATATGCTGACTCAACTTTCGCCAGTTCCACAGAGGAATTGTTGAAATTTATTCCAGCCTGGTTTAATAAAGCAATTCGTGTCTATATGACAGCAACCAGCAGTTCAATCCTTTCAACATTGCAAAATGCTGAGAGGCTCGTTCCGGAGACAACAAAAAGCATGCGGAATTTTGAACCATTTGGCTATTCGGAGCAAGGGTTTCATAGGAATCTGATAGAAAATCTGGACTTCCAGTATTACCGCATGCCAAGGGACTATAGTCGGTATCAGCTTCATTTTTTCTCTGGAGATGGAACAGATATACCAAAGAGTAAGGAAAGCTTGGAAGGTAAGGACGAAAAAGGTAAGAACAAAGAAGGTCAAGAGTGCAAGCTAAGAAAAGAACTGGCCGCTCTGATGTCGTGCATACCAGAACCCACCTCTAATAGCAAGCTGCTGGTATTTGTCCGCAGGCGAAAGGATGGTATTGCCCTGGAAAAAGCATGGTCGGAGAAGGGCATAGGCGCCATCTTTATCGACCGTACAAGCAAATTCGCGCCAACAGAGATTTCTGATGTAGAGATGGACGAAGAAGATGATGAGGAGGACTCTGACCAAGAAAAGCAGCTTCAAAAAAACGATGTGTGGAACAAACTGATCAGAGAGGAAAAATTCGACCAGTCCGTTTTGCTGGCAACGTCCGTTCTCGATTGCGGAATTAACATTTGCGATTCCTCCGTTAAGAATGTTGCTATCTTTGCAGATGATCCAACAGCATTTTTACAGATGCTTGGCAGAAGGCGCATGTCAGAAGCGGAAAATCTTGATGTGTGGGTATATGTTCCGAGAAGTAGTAATTTTACGAAGTTAGCAAGAATGAAGGAGCAGGAAATTAAACTGGCTGAGAGACTTTCCTGTATCAGGAACCACCAAACTCAGGTATCCACTTTCCATAATGGACCATTAGTTCCACACATCACAAAAATAGATGGTAAATTAAATACCGAAATACGAGATAATATCCAAGAACTTATTTTGCAACAGCATTGCGAAGAGCTTGAATATGACTTTGCAGATTCCTTCCCAGGTGAAAATTACCGTGGATTCTATTACAAACTGTGGAATAGCTATAGTAAAATAGGGGATAAACGGCTCTTCTATTTTGACACATTCGGGCAGCTATATGTTGACTACTATGTACTCTGGGTTGTGCGTGAACAGCAACGTTATTATAATAGTTTGGCCGTATCTGGAGACTTTCGATTACAGGTGGCGCACTGGATGGGGAAAGATCAGGAACTGCTGAATAAGCGTGCTGAGAAGAAGAAGGAACTCTGTGCTTCCCTAAAGAAGCATTTGACTTCCCCCATAACTCTGGACGAACGAGATGATATCCGCTTTCTAATTATGGAAGCAGCACTGCTGCACTTAGAGAATCATTCTTTGGGAGAAGATTGGAGAAAAATGATGCCCAAGACCTTGAATCCTATTCTGGATGCACTGGATATCCCGTACATGATTGTAAGAGACTCCACTCCAAAATCCAAAAACTGGATCGTAAAACTGCAAGAAGAGTTTAAGGAGAAATAACATCAGCACTCCCCACCACCCCTTTCGGCGTGGTGGGGAGTTGTCCATCATCCTTTATTCATCCGGGCTTGTTCCAGGATATAGTCCTTGACCGCCTGCTTGGGGATTCTCCAGATTCTTCCGTTGCGGAAGGCTTTGAGCTTATTTGCGCCCAGCAGATCGTATAAGTTGCTGCGTCCGATCCGGAGAAGCTCACAGGCTTCTTCTACGCTCAGGATTTCCGGGTATTCTTCAAACATGTTGTCTCCTCCAATACTACTTTTTGTCCACTGCAGCGAGGACAGGCACTTGAATCACACTTGCAGCTCTCACACAGGCACAAACCTTCTTTGGCAGTGCCATTTCGCCTGCGGGATGAAACCGCACTCCGGATACACAGTCCCAGCTGCTCAATCTTCTGGTATACCGCACTCTCTGACCGATCCAGCATGATCGCGATTTCGTTGATACTGGTACCGGCGTAATACTCATTTTTCAGCGTTTCGATGTCCTCGGCAGTCCAGTATTCCCGATCCCGGAGCATCCGGACCATTCCGCTGCGCATTGTCATTGTTTTCTGTTTGATTTCTTCGGGGTTCATAAAATTCCCTCCTGTTGTTTTTATTCCTATGTTATGTTAACCAAAGTTATCTGCTGACGCACAGCTGCAGTACAAACTGCCCTGGCGTACAGAAGATATCTCTCCTATTGGTGCTGGGGAGGGTATCTAGGGACAGTCATTATTTCAAAAACGCTCCAATAATTCTGTCCCAGTGTCAGGTATCACGAAAGGCGTAAAAATCACTGTAGGGGATCCTCATTATGCAAGTTATCTTCCGTACACCCGGAAACTGTAAACACCCAATTCATCCACGCACTCCGCTCCGATTTCAGATAACCAGAAATTATCCTTTTGAGGATGGTACTTATAGCCGTTAATATGACTGACGGTGTTCATCATCATATGAATATGAGGGCTGCGCCGGTCTTCGTGTACCACATAGAAGTTCTGGTAGATCTGGCCGATTCTCTGGGACATTTCCTCTGCTGCATAAGCGGCCGTGTAAGGTGAAACAAACTCATCCTCTGCAAAGGAAATGATAATGTGCTTTAATCGGATACCGCTGGCTTTATGAAACTTCTGAGCTACTTCTTCCATCGAACCTACTGGATTGGATAAGTCTACATGAGAACCGCCAATATAATGGTTCTGAATCTTCTTCGATTTACCAGTATTTTTCTGATCAATCATGTACTGATACACATTCTTTAATGCGTTTTGATCCTTATATTTACTCTTACCAGTGATATAATCTTTATCATTATTTATTTTCATTACTGCCATACTTTTTACTTCCTTTCTTTGAATAAAAACCACTGATTCTTTTCTTTTTCCAGTATAAATGCCTCAAGGATGTTGGAAAAAGTCTCCAAACACCCTCACATAATAGTTAGGCCCATATTTGACTTTTATAAACTACAGATGATTATCACTTCATATGGAAGGTTCCAAAGCAAGGAACATCCAAATAAAAAACGAAAAGTAGCATTTGTCTATGTATCCGGAAGGTATGGAAGTTTTAACCTTTGAGGAAGCTTTGGAAGCCGAGGGAATCAGGCATAACGCTATGTACCGGCCTGTAAACAGCGTAAAAAAGAGAGCCCGGAGCTGCTGCTCCGGGCTTTTTGAGAAAGCATATATCGTTGGAATTTCAACTAATCTGATGGAACACTTGAATTTTTGCCATAGTTCCGGAAGATCCGGATGATCCGCAAAATGTCCTTCTGCTCATCTTCGCTCATATTTTTTAACTGGGCATTGATTTTCTCAATCAAAACATTTTGTGACGAAACTGGAACTGCATCCAGGGAGAACAATGCAGCCACTGGAACGTCCAAGGCTACTGCAATTTTTGCAATGGTATCCACTGTTGGATTTTTCAGTGCTCGCTCAATCTGCCCCAAATGTGCCGGGCTGAGTCCTGCTTTAAAGGATAGCTCTTCCTGACTCATATGCCGTTCCATTCGCAAGTCCCGGATACGCTGTCCAAGCTGCTTTGCAATATCGCTCATAGCCTCACCTCTGTCATAATCTTAGAGGTTATCCAGAAATATGGCAAATTACTATAGCAATTAAAAATATATAATTCCTGTAGTATTGACACTGGAGACAGATCGGCTTATACTACATATGGAAACATAAAAGAAAAGGGAGAGAATTATGGAATTGCTGTTTCTTGTTTACGTAGTATTAGGGTATTGGGCTGCAGGGGTAATATTTTTTGAAAACAAGGTTGTGATTCATACCTTTGGTGCCTTGTTTATGCAAAAGATGTGCTTAGGCTGCTTTTTAGGGATTATCATCATTCCTTTGGCAATTCTCAAAAGAATTTTCTTTAGAAGATAAAGAAAACTGTGAATCTGAAAGTGCCAAAGCGGTATTTCCACGAGGAAGGAAAGGTGGTCTGTATCCCCTTAGGGATAGAACTTGCACAATCTTGTTCCCGCATCGTTAGGGTATGCCAATAAACTGAAAATTGAGACACTAGAAAAAGGAGAATATTGATGTTTTGCAAATATTGCGGCAATCAAATTGAGGAAGACGCTGCCTTTTGCAATGTGTGCGGTAAGCCTGTTTCCTGGAATCACCGGGAATCCACTGGCAAATCAACCCATACAAGAGGAAAATATCAGCGAAAAGAAAAACGCAGAAGAGTATCCAAACTATGTGTTATTGGCATTGTGATCCTCTGTATCGGCGTGTGTGGCTTAGGATTTGGTCTGATGAACTCGGTGGGGGAAGATTCCATTGCTACGGTTCAGAATGGCTATTTGGGCGAGTATACGGATATTACAGTCAAGGAGATACTATACTGGTGTTACGGTATGCTGCATGAGAAAGAAGAATGGGATGGTGGAATAACAGATTCTGGGTCAGAAATTGTACAAGTAAAGTACTACGATGAAGGAATGGAAGAAGATGCTACCACCATTCAATTCACCATGCTGAATGAAGAGTGCTTTAAAATTACGGCATTTGTTGATCCGATGAACCCTGTGGAGAAACCCACAGATTTGCTTGCTACTATGAACTACAATTATTTGACTGCCTATATGGGAATTCATCGTTCCGTGGCGGGGGATTTGTCTGCAGAGAAAGATCTGGTTGCCAGACTTGGTCAGATTTCCGGGTCGGCTGTAGCATATGGGGCGTCTGCGGACTATAGCGGCGATCGGACAGCACTCTGTGAAATAGATGGGCAAACACCGCTGAATGTAGATGTTGCCATGCTGTTGGACAGTTATGGTCTATTTGACATGTCTTACTATTCGGGGACGGATGCATACGATCAGGTCACAACGGAGCCATATGAAACGGAGGCGGCCCTAACACAGACGCAGCCGTCACAGGTGACAGCTGCGGAGGCGGATACGTTGCTGCTTGCCGTGCTCAAAGGGGAAATGGTCTTTCTTTTGAGCGACACAAATGAGCATGTCACCATTCAGAGTGTAAAGAGGATAAGGGATAGCGAGTTTGATAATCCTCTGGTTCCTGCCTCATATACCTATGTTGATATGGATCAAGATGGACAGCAAGAGATAATCGTACAGTTGGATAGTGATGTCAGTGGCTGGCGGTTGATCCTGAGGTATCAGGACGGTAGTGTATATGGCTATGGTTACCCTTTTCGAGGATTACAAAGTATCTCTGTAGATGGCCTGTGTATGAGTTCTTCGGGAGCTGCCTACTCGGATGTTTTTCGATTGCGATTTGATGGCAATGCAGTACGTGAAGAGTACCTGCCGTCCATCGAAACGGAGAATGCACTGAATAACTGGGTTGATGTTTCGTGGAGCGATTATCAAAGCCTCTTTTCTGATTCTGCTCCTTCTGAAGAAGTCATTGAGGAGTATCCTTTGGATTTTGTAAACGGCAATACTGGAGACGTCGTTCGTGCTTTGGGAGAGAACTATATTTATGGGGATGGGTATGCAGGCTGTAAATTGTTCTACTATGGCAGCAATCCGGATATTTCCTATGGGTTTGTTCCTTTGAACTGGGAAGATCCCGTTCTGAGCGGCACGGAACCAATTACATCCATTCTCCTTCGCGGCGATGCTAAAATCTGTGCGAATCTATCTGCAAATATGAATAAGACAGAACTAGATGCTGTAGCTTGGGAAACACCCAATGTTCAAAATGTCTCCAATGGCAAGAGCAATGAGTTGATGTCTGGAAATATCTACCGGTATGAGATTGAAACAGACACTGCAATGATTATGTATACCTGGTTCCTTGATCTGGGCGATGATGTGGAGTATGCCGCATCGGAAGTTATGGTTGCACCGAAGTAAGATGGTACGGTCGGTCATCTTCTAAATTTTCTGCCGGGGAAATTGCTGTATATATTTTAGATTCATAAGGGAAACGGCAGCAGTCATCATGCAAACCTAAGTTACAGCCTTCCTGCACCCACAAGCTCTGTGACGGAAAACCAGTTGAGTGCTTTGGGAGACCGCCTGTGCAGCTAGATAATTTTTGCGTGGATAAGATCCTAACATAGTTTTAGTAGGGCGGCTGTACGTTTTTGACAAGTCAGGGGCCTTGTTAGAAGAAATTCAAATCTGAAATTCTAACAAGCAACAACAAGAATTCTAACAAGATTCAACCAAATCACTAACGGAATGATGTAGATAATCGCTTTGAGAAAAGGCTCTGCTGTATCAATATATGCTGCATATATTCACCTCGTTTTTGCTGAGACAAAGGGCTAATTTTTTCTAACATTTTTTCTAACAAACGTGCAGAAAACGTGCAAGCCCAGGTGTGCCTGCGGTGACCCAAATAGGAAAATGCAACCCTAATGGGACGGTTTTTGCTCCAAAAGTGTCCCAAATGGGTCTGTATTGGGCATTTTGGGACACTCAAATCGTGCCCAGATGCCCTCATAACCCGGAGGCCGCAGGTTCGAGTCCTGCCTCCGCAACCATAAAAACCGCCTAATTCGAAGGAATTAGGCGGTTTTTCTATGCTAAAAAGTTCGAAGTTTCTCGCGTCAATTTTCGCTTGACCCCATTTTGACCCCTATAAGGGGTTCTGAAAAGTTTGGAGAATACCGAAAAATAGGGGGATATCGGAACTCGGGAATGCCCGGGTTCCGATATTTATTACAGAAATGTTTCTTTTTTTACTATTTGTAGCCTTACGGAGCTTAAGTAGCGTTTCGAAGTCGCTCATATAAGATTGGCCCCATAGTTTTCATGACCTGCTGCATCATGTCTGGCTCTGAGAAAAGTTTGACAAAAAAGTCCTCATTCTGCTCATACCGGGCAGCGGCCATGTTGGGGAAGTCCTTCTCGAAGAGCAGCATAAAGGTGTTGCGGTCATTGTTTTTGGCGTAGCTGTGCCATCTATCCTGAGCGGCGTAGTCGTTTTCCATCTGGAGCAGGACTTTGTCCATCTCCGTAAAGTTGGTGCCGCACTTCTCGTTGATTTTATCGATGATCACCGTCAGGGGGTCACGCTTTTTCTCCTTACGTCCGGCTTCGCCGGTAATGGGACGGAATCCTTCCGGGGTACTTTCCAGTGTGATGCCGCCTTCAAAGTCCTTTTCCAGACGATAGTATTCCAGAAACACCTTGTCATCCACATCTACCTTGTTTTCTCCGCCTTTGGGAAGCTGCATGGCAAGGAATTTGGCATATACGCTGAACTTGTGAATTCCCTTATCGAACAGACGGCATACCTGGGTGATGAAAGCGTAGATTCGATTGAACCGGGAAAGGGTGGACTTGAACAGGTCCTGCCGTTCCGGCTCCAGCGCTGCAAATCGGTCCAGGGCGGGACGGAGCGCCCCCTGCAGCCGCCCCAGGTCGCTGCCGGACTGTTCCTTGCTAGAATAGAAAAGGTCGGCAAAGCGGTCGATTTCCACCTGCTGGTAAACCTGGTATGTATCCAGCGTGTTTTTCAGATCATACACCACATTGGGATCGGTTTCCTGTTCCAGAACCGTCTCTTCATAGTAGGGTTCAAAGGCTTTGCGAATATCTTCGGCGGAGTTGACAAAGTCCAGCACAAAGGTGTCCTGTTTTCCCCGTGTGGTTCGGTTCAGCCGGGACAGGGTTTGCACGGCCTTCACGCCTGAGAGCTTCTTGTCCACGAACATGGTGTGCAGCAATGGCTCATCGAAGCCGGTCTGGTATTTCTCAGCTACGATCAGCATGCCATATTCATCCGTATGGAACGCCTCCGGCAGGGCCTTTTCTTTGATGGTTTCGCCGGATTTTGTTTTGTTCAGCTTCTCCTCGGTGTAGGTCTCTCCCTTATCTTCCACTTCTCCGGAGAAAGCCACCAGCACATCCAGGTCGGTATATCCCTTCTCTTTAATTTGCCGCTTGAACTCCAGCAGATAGCGCACTGCATGAAGCCGGGAGGGGGTAACGATCATGGCCTTGGCCTTGCCGCCGATTTTGTGCCGGGTGACATTGCGGAATTGCTCCAGCATAATGGCGGTTTTCTGGGAGATGTTGTGGGGATGGAGAGATTCAAACTGCCGGATGGCCCGCACTCCGGCGGCGGTATCCAACTGGGGATCATCGGGAATGGCTTTGGCAATCTTGTAATACATGTTGTAGGTCATGTAGTTTTTCAGCACATCCAGAATGAACCCTTCCTCAATGGCCTGGCGCATGGAGTACACATGGAAGGGGTGGTATTTCCCGTTTTCGTCCCGCTGGCCGAACATCTGCAGGGTTTTTTCCTTGGGGGTTGCGGTGAAGGCAAAGAAGGACAGATTTTCGTGGATGCCATGGGCAGCCAGTTCCTCCAGCAGCTTGTCCTCGTCATCTTTGCGCTTGGCTTCTTCCTCGTACTCTTCCTGGGCGTATTCTTCCAGGATCTTGTCCGTATCCGCCAAGGCCCGTTTCAGTTTGCGGGCGGCGTCACCGGTCTGGGAGGAATGGGCTTCGTCCACGATGACGGCAAACCGCTTGTTGCCGGAGCGCACCTCTTTGTAGATCACCGGGAACTTTTGCAAGGTAGTAATGATGATCCCTGTCCCGGCCTCAATGGCGTCTTTCAGCTGCCGGGCGTTCTTGTCGATTTTCTCCACAACACCCTGGACGTGGTCAAACTGATACACGGTGTTTTGCAGCTGACTGTCCAGCACCCGGCGGTCGGTAACGATGATCACAGACTGGAAAATCTTCTCGTCCTGGTCGTCGTGTAGTCCGGACAGCCGGTGAGCCAGCCAGGCAATGGAGTTGGACTTGCCGGAACCTGCGCTGTGCTGAATGAGGTAGTTTTTGCCGGAGCCGTTGGCTTTCACATCTTCCAGCAGCTTGGTAACCACATCCAACTGGTGATACCGGGGGAAGATCATCCGCTCGGACTTCACCGCGCCGGTTTTCTCGTCCTTTTCCACCTGCAGGTGGAGGTACTTGTGGAGGATTTCCAACAGACGATCCTTGCACAATACATTCTCCCACAGGTAGGCGGTGTCGTAGCCATCCGGATTGATGGGGTTGCCCTTACCGCCCACTTTACCAGCGCCGTTGCTGCCTTGGTTGAAGGGTAGGAAGTAGGTTTTTGCCCCTTCCAGACGGGTGGTCATGTAAACCTGGGTCAGATCCACGGCGAAGTGCACCAGTACCCGGTTCTTGAATTCGAAAATAGCGTCCTTGCCTGCCCGGTCAAATTTGTACTGCTGGATGGCATTGGCGGCGCTCTGGCCGGTGAACTGGCATTTCAGCTCCATGGACACCACCGGGATGCCATTGAGGAACAGGACAATATCAATGCTGTTCTCATTATTCAGAGAATAACGGAGCTGTCGGGTGCAGTAGAGAATGTTTGCGGCGTATTGGATCTGGCTGGTTTCGTTGATGGAGGTCTCCGGCTTCCAGAATACCGCCCGGAAGGAAATGCCCCGGTCGGTGAAGCCCTTGCGCAGCACCTTCAGCAGGCCGACCTGCTTGACCTCCCGGCAGAACCGGTCCACCAGCTGTTTTTCGCTGTCCGGGCCGTAGATTTTCCGGAACCGCTCCCACTGCTTGGGCTGGCTGGTCTGGATGAAGGAGAGAAAGGTACCGGTATCCAGTGCCTTTTCCCGGTTGAAGGCTGCGGGGTCACCCTTCTGATAGCCGCCGCTGGTGGTCAGGTAGTCTGCAATGTCCTGCTCGAAGCGTTTTTCTTTGTAGTCAAAGTCGGGCATAGGCGCACCTGCTTTCTCAAATAAATCAGTTTTTTATGCCAAAACAGTAATATAAAATTAATGCGACAATGATAGCAGCTACAATTCCAAATATCCAATTTAAAATCTCTTTTGAAACTACTACGCTATTTTGCACGCATTTATTCCATTTGTTTTTCTTGAGATCTTCAAGAAAAAAATTGTATTGATTTGTTTTCACAAAAACATTATCGGCATTATTAATTTCAGTATCTTGTATAATATATCCTTCGTTTAACAGTTTTTGTAGCAAAGGACGAAAATCGGCATACTGCTCATCGCTGAGCATGATGTATTGACCAGGCCCCCATACAGCATCTAACTTTTGAAATTCTTTTTTAATTGACAAAAAGTTTACACCTCTTTCTTTCCGGTCACAACCTCATAAATGAGGGATTTCTTGTATTCTGTGAATTTATCAACAATACTTAACTTGTTTTTTAAAGCATCATCAATCTCATAGATTTTATTTTTGATATATTTAACAATCCTTTCTTGCTCAGACATTGGTGGGTACACAACCGGAATCCCCGAAATGATTGTTGTATTTAAGTTCGCCATGGTAGTTCCAACAGAATTTAATGTGAGATATTGCTTAACACATGATGTCTGAAGAAACCAAGAAATAAACTCTGGCATCAAGTTTGCATTGCATCGTATTTTAATACATCCAGTTCCGCAAAGGTATTGTTTAGAACAACCGCTAAAACAAGCACAACGCCCCATTTCTCCACGACGCGCAAAAACGATATCTCCTTTATCAAGAATGTGTCGAGATAATTCTTGAGCCTTTGATTCAGTAACAGAACACCGATTGTCAGGAACAATACACCCTTCAACAATATTAGCGGGATTTATAACAAAAATCCCATCTTCAATATAATCTTCTGCGTGGAGTTGACTTCCAAAGGGTCCCGTTTGAATGTTGTCTAATCCATAACGCAATACAGATACTGTCCAATGCTCCGGAATCTCCCCAATCCATTCTACCCCACTATCCTTCATGGGGACATCGGGATTCAGACCTTTTGTGACGGCTTCGGTGATAACGGACAGCTTATAGGCTTTCAGCTTTTCGATCACTTCCTGCTGCCGGGCAATGATGGCATCAATCTGGTTGCACTTGCGGTCGAGGTAGTCGGCAATGCGGCGCTGCACACCTAATGGTGGCACTTGGCACTTAAGGGACAAAAATTTATCGGGATACAGTCTCAGACGAGAATCAATAATACCAGTCGAATATTGTTTGAAAAGGTTTGCGTACACATCCGTGCGAAACAGATAATGAAAATATTTGGCACACATATTTTGCTTTCCACGATAGATGCAATAAGCTGGACTAACAATACCGGTATATTCGCTCACGCCCAAAGCCCTTTTCCAAGCCAACATAATGTTCATTACCAAATCATTTTCGTTGCAGATTTTATATCCATCAAGGGTTTCTGCGTGAGTTAGCATATCATCGTCACTTATTCTTTCACTTTTGGGAGCAACTCCATAATATTCAGATACAGAAAGCAGAGTATAATTTTCGCCGTTTTCACATCGATCATTTACTTCTGAAAACAACTGCTTTATTCTCGAAACTTTCCAACCTTTCGGAATCTCCCCAATCCATTCAATCCCGCTGTCTTTCATCTCCCTCATTCGCCAAACACCTCCGCCAGAGCGCCGTCCAGCTCCTTCTCAATGGCCAGGATCTCCTGCATGATCTCCGCCGAGGGTCTGGGAGCTTCGTACCTATAGAAATAACGGGTGAAGGGAATCTCGTAACCCACCTTGGACTTCTTTTCGTCGATCCAGGCATCCGGGGCAAAGGGCAGCACTTCCCGTTCAAAGTAGGTCTGGATGTCCTCTTTCAGCGGCACATTCTCCGTGTCACGCAAATCCGCATCCGGCTGGGGCTTGCCCTTCTTCAGAATGGGCTGGCCGTTTTCGTCCTTCAGGGGCCGTTCCACGGTGATCTTGGTGTAGCCAAAGTCGGTGGTATCAAAAATCTTGCTGATTTCGCTCTCCACGAAGTCGCCGTACAGCCGGGTAATCTCCGCAATGGCACTCTCCGGAATGTCGTTGCGCTTGTTGCCCAGAGCCTTGCGCCGCTTCTCGTACAGGCCGTTGGCGTTGATCAGCTGCACCTTGCCCTCCCGCCGGGTACCTCGCTTTTTGTTGGACAGCACCCAGATATAGGTGGCAATGCCGGTATTATAGAAAATATCGTTGGGCAGGGCAATAATGGCCTCCAGCAGGTCGTTTTCCAGAATGTATCTGCGAATTTCGGAAGGGCCGCTGCCAGCGTCGCCGGTAAAGAGGGGAGAACCGTTGTGGATAATGGCAATCCGGCTGCCCCCGTCCTTGGGCTCCTTCATCTTGGAAATGGCGGTAAGCAGGAACAGCATCTGCCCGTCACTGGCCGCAGGCAGACCGGGGCCAAACCGCCCGGCAAACCCCCGCTTGGACTCTGCCTCCACCTTGGCCTTCTCGTTCTTCCACTCCCGGCCAAAGGGGGGATTGGAGAGAATATAGTCAAAGGTCTGTCCCTGGAACTGATCATCGGACAGGGTGTTGCCATCCTTGATAAAGTCGGCGTTGTTGCCCTTAATCAGCATGTCTGCTTTGCAGATGGCGAAGGTCTGGTCGTTCAGCTCCTGACCAAAGGCCATCAGCTCCGTGGAGGCGTTGAGCTTGTGCAGATATTCCTCCGCTACAGACAGCATACCGCCGGTGCCGCAGGCCGGGTCATAGATGGTCTTGGCCACGTTATTCCCGGACAGAACATCGTTATCATCATAGAACAGGATGTTTACCATCAGCTGGATTACTTCTCTGGGGGTGTAGTGCTGTCCGGCGTCCTCGTTGTGGGATTCAGAGAACCGGCGGATGATCTCCTCGAAGATGTAACCCATCTCCAGATTGGAAATCACATCCGGGTGGAGATTGGCCTTGGGGGAGGTAAATTCCTTGATGACAATGTACAGAATTCCCTTGTTTGCCATGGTGGTGATCTGCCCGTCAAACTTGAATTTCTCCAGAATGTCCCGGACATTCTCGGAAAAGCCGTTAAGATAGTCCCGGAAGTTAGCTTCGATGTTATCTGGATCGTCCAGCAGCCGCTCAAAGGTGAACTTGCTGGTGTTGTAGAATGCCTTCCCGGAAGCGTTGCGCAGCAGCACATCCCGCATGGGCAGATTCTTCACTGTCTCGTACTTTGCCAGGACGGCATCTTTGGTATCCGCCAGGATGCAGTCAAACCGGCGGATCACGGTCAACGGCAAAATGACCTCGCCGTATTCGTGGGGCTTGTAAACTCCGGTCAATTTATCGGCAATCGCCCAGATCAGGGCGGCTTTTTCACTTACATGGGCAGATAAACTCATGGTTTGTTTCCTCTCTTGCTACGCAAATTTCAAGCAATTCCTTCCGAATCCAAGAGCTGGAAGGGATATTTCTGTATGGATGAAAGTATTTTATCACGCTTTCTCCTAAAAGACAACCGTATACGACATAACAATACCCGCTGGGAAGAAATTCCCGGCGGGTTTCTTTGCTTTCTTAGGAGAAATCCTGATTTTTCGTAATTTTTAATAAACAAACCAACACTCTGATAAGGAATCGTAATCCGTGTATGACACTGGCGATTCCTGGCATTTCTTTATCAGAAAAGGAGATATTGTTATGGATAAACGAGATTACAAGATAAATATACGACTAAACCAAGAGGAATATAAAATATTAACCCTGCGCAGCCAACAAAATAACATGACACAAAGTCAATATATCCGGGCATTGATCAACAATGCGCCCTTATCCAGCAATGATCACAGGGCAGAAGTATGGAAACTCCTGTGCAAAATCTGTAACAAAGCACATGAAAAAAGAATCACCGATCCGGAAATTCAGAAGGAGATGAATCGTATATGCCGAATCTACTTATCGTAAGAAATTCCTATCCGGATTTGGAATCTGTACAGCGGCTGCTGAACTATGTCCTGCGGACACCCTTTTATGGGGGTTACGCCATTGATCCGAAACAAGCCTATGACCAGATGCGCCTTGTGAAAGAGGCTTATCACAAAACAGAAGGGGTGCAGCTGAAACACTTTCTGCTCACCTTCTCCCATGAGGAGATGATGCACCTGGATTTCAAGGATTTGTTGGAACTGGGGTTCCAGGTGGGAAAGGTTCTGGAACGCTACCAGATTGTTTACTGTATCCACTTGGATTCCGACTATATCCATATGCACTTCGTGATGAATACCGTCAGCTTTGAAGACGGGAAAAAATACAGCAATGGGCTGGTAGGATTTCAGCGGATAAAAGATTTTCTGGAGAAGCGATTCCCCAAATGGAATACCCAGCTGATCTTCCGGGAGGTCTATGCGCCGCCTCACTATAAAAAGACATAAGGTAGATGAAGCGAATTCAATAGCCCTTCCCACGAGCTGCTGGTTACAGGCCCTTGGGAAAGGGCTAGAAGCAATTTTGCGCTTAGCCAATGGAACCACATACCGGATATTGACTATGTGCCAGAAAGCCTTGTATGCCTTCTGGTAAAACATTACACCCCTTCGAACCATGTGGTAAACAGAAATACTCAGAAAAGTCAATTACATATTATGGCTTTGACAGAGGAGATTTCTGAAACAGAAGGGAGTGTAACCGATTATGTCGAAAGCCAGAGCAAAGAAAGAAGGCAATATCCGGCTTCGTGCGGATGGCCGTTATGAAGTTCGTGTGACCGTTGATTATGACCCCATCAGCGGAAAGCAAAAACGGGTCTCCAAGTATGCTTCTACCCAGGAGGAAGCGGTTCGGATTTTGAACCAGATGTCCTATATCTATGATACTGCCCCCAACCAGTTTACCCGGATCACCCTGGGGGACTGGCTGGACTTGTGTCTGGATGTGTATATGAAAAGCACATTGAAGCAGTCTACTTACCTCAGCTATGAAAGCTATATCCGGGTACATTTGAAACCCAGCCTGGGGAATATGGCTCTGCAGGACATTACACCCAGAACCCTGCAGCTGTTCTACAACTACAAATCAGAGGTGGAGGGGCTGTCACCCAAGACCATTGTGAATCTGAATCTGTTCCTGCATCGTGCGCTGGATTTCGCAGTGGCGGAAGGGTATATCGGCAGCAACCCGACATCCTCCGTAAATCTTCCCCGGGGAGATCGCCCTCAGATTATGATTCTGACCCGGGATGAACAGGTGCAGCTGATCCAGGGCAGCCGCCACCACCGTTATGGTGTGTTTGTGCGCCTGGCTCTGTTTACCGGGATGCGGCTAGGGGAGATGCTGGGGTTAAAGTGGGAGGATGTGGATTTCCAAGGCCGGCGACTGTATGTTCGTCGTACGCTGAACTGGCTGAATAAAATGAAGAAGCCTGTTGATCCAGGGGAATCTACCACGGAAATTGTAATTCAAACGCCGAAGTCTCAGAATTCCGTCCGTTCGATTCCCCTCATCCCCCAGGTGATCCAGGATCTGCAAAGCTGGGGACGGGTACAACAGGCGGACCGTTTGGCCGCCGGAGAGGCGTATTGCAACAGCGGTTTCCTGGTGACCAATCCTTTTGGGGGATATGTGGAGCCTCGAACCTTCAAGAAGTATTATGACCAGATTCTGCAGATCAGCGGACTGCGGCACTTTACCTTCCATGCATTACGCCACACCTTTGCCAGCCGGGCAATGGAGCAGGGAATGGATGCAAAGACCTTGAGCGTGATTCTCGGTCATGCTTCTGTATCCTTCACCCTGGATACCTATGCCCATGTGCTGGATAGTCATAAACAGGAGGGCATGATGCTGATGGAGGATTTGTATACCAGTATGGAGCCGGAGCAGGTGGAGTATACCTACCCGGTGCTGGTGACCTCTTACCCGGATGGGACGGCAGAGCTGACCATGCCGGATTTCCCGGAGATCAACTGCAGCACCGAAAACCTGATGCAAGGGCTGGCAGAGCTGAGAGAAAGCCTTCAGGAAGAAATGAAGGTCTGCCCATATCCGCCCTTCCCGACACCGGCAGGGGATATCTTCTGCACGCCAGGGCAGTTTGTACTGCAGCTGTGCGTTACCAGATAACAGTCAGAAATAATAGCAGACAGCTTTAGTTAACATAACATAGGAATAAAAACAACAGGAGGGAATTTCATGAACCCCGAAGAAATCAAACAGAAAACAATGACAATGCGCAGCGGAATGGTCCGGATGCTCCGGGATCGGGAATACTGGACTGCCGAGGACATCGAAACGCTGAAAAATGAGTATTACGCCGGTACCAGTATCAACGAAATCGCGATCATGTTGGATCGGTCAGAGAGTGCGGTATACCAGAAGATTGAGCAGCTGGGACTGTGTATCAGAAGTGCGGTTTCCTCCCGCAGGCGAAATGGCACTGCCAAAGAAGGTGTGTGCCTGTGTGAGAGCTGCAAGTGTGATTCAAGTGCCTGCCCTCGCTGCAGTGGACAGAAAGTAGTATTGGAGGAGACAACATGTTTGAAGAATACCCGGAAATCCTGAGCGTAGAAGAAGCCTGTGAGCTTCTCCGGATCGGACGCAGCAACTTATACGATCTGCTGGGCGCAAATAAGCTCAAAGCCTTCCGCAACGGAAGAATCTGGAGAATCCCCAAGCAGGCAGTGAAGGACTATATCCTGGAACAAGCCCGGATGAATAAGGGATGACAGACAACTCCCCACCACTCCGAAAGGGGTGGTGGGGAATTCTGATGAAGAGCATAATATAATTACAAAAGTAATTTCTTTCTTGCGTATATGCCATAAACGGATAGGATGTAAGTAATGCGTGTAGGAAAAATATAATGCGACTCGTCTTGACAATTCCTATCTATGATGCTAAAATATTACAAAATCTTTATATATAAAATAATTGTATTTTTTTAGTAGGTGAACTTTATGAAAAGGTATGTTTCAGAGCGAATCGGTGATGACTATTTGAACTGGCAGGTAGGGGAAAATGTTTTGATCTCGACCCCTACTGGATCAGGAAAGACTACTTTTGTAATTGAAGTGTTACTCCGACATGCGATCCGTCAGGGAAAGCATGTAGTATATTACTGTAATAGAAGAATTCTAAATGATCAGTTCTCTGTAATCTCAGAGGAACGAATTAAAAAGATGTACTCGGGATCAGGGGATATCTCTGCCGAGGAAGCTTTATCTCATTTGCATATATTTACCTATCAATACATGGAGCGGCTCAAAACGCATCCTAATGTCTATTATAAAAATGAAAATACAGGGGAAAAGATAAAGCTGCAGGCCGACGATATCCTTTATTATGTTTTTGACGAAGCCCACTATTGCATCAGTGATGCCATTATTAATGCAAATACCAATTACTGGTTTGACAGTTCCTGCAGGGATAAGGATAAGCTTAAAAAGAGCATCTGTGTCTATTTGACAGCAACACCGGAGCCTCTTTATCTATTTCTAGGACAATCTGATTTTTTTAAAGCGCAATTAGAAGAGAATCTCTACAAAGCGATAACAACTGTTTTCGACAATAGGCAGAAACTATCAGAGCAAATTGAAAAATTCTTGACATTTATGGAAAAGGGAATCCAAACCCAAAAATCTCCGAGTGGGAGCATCCAAAAGACGATAAAGCTTCCCGACCAAAAGAGTTTCCAATTGGCTTTGCAGGATGGGACAGATGCGCCTCTTCAATCCTGGTATAATCAGTTGGAGAATATGATCAGAGCAAGGAAAAACGTGGATTATAATTACACTGATCGTCCTGATTATTCACATTTGAAACCTGTTTATTTTCATGAATATGAGGATTTAATTCATGAAATAGAAGCAACTAGCGGCCAAAAGTGGCTGATTTTCGTTGACAATGAGAAAAAAGGGAAAAAGTTCTTGGAAGAACTTGTCAATGAGGGAATTGAAGATGTGGGATTCCTCTCCCGTTATGAGATAGACCATAACGAGGAATCAAAAGCCGTCTACGATGACATTGTA
Source organism: uncultured Oscillospiraceae bacterium (assembly GCA_944382965.1). GTDB lineage: Bacteria > Bacillota > Clostridia > Oscillospirales > Oscillospiraceae > Faecousia. Next base: position 74,769 of record CALWOA010000012.1, read on the forward strand.
ACATATGAGTCTTACGAGTGTAGAATTTTGATTACGACCTCTGTTTTGGACTGCGGTATAAATATTTGTGACCCAAAAGTAAAGAATATTGTGATTGCCTGCGATAACAAAACAGGCTTTCTTCAAATGCTTGGACGCAAACGAATTGAGCAGGACGAGGAATTACGTTTATTTATTAAAGTATATGACTTTCATATAATTTATCATCGTCTTCGTTACTTCAATACTCTTCTAAAAAAGCTGATTACCTTTTCTCTAAAAAATGAAATTAGATGCATGGGGAGGAAAAATCATTCTTCAGGCGACGGGAATCTTTATGTAGGAGCAATCAAGCAAACAGAGCAGGAAAAACTAGGGGATGTTATCGTTGGATTGAACCAACTTTGGTATATAGTAGAAAGTCCAAAGAGAACAATTGACTCATATTATGGCTATGAAATGGAAAGAATGGCGAAAGACCAAACCAATATTGAGCGTCATTTCTCCGAATTTCGCTACAGTCGCACATTATTGCTTTACCTGCTGCTACAAATGAAAGAATACGAAAGTGCTTTCAAAGATTACCGGCAGTACAGCGAGGCTTTTAATCGCCTTTGCGAATTTGCAAAAGAATTTATGGACAATGATAAGGCCATTGATCGTGGAGATTTAAGGGCATGGCTTATGATGGATGAGCTGAAGAAAGAGAGAGACGAACTTCTGGGGGAATATCAAAAAGAAAATATAAAGAAATTTTCCAAAGATGTCAAGAGAGAGGATGCCTTTTTCCTAAAAAACCAATTGGCTTGGATAGGGAAAGAGTATGATGAAAAATGCTGGTTAAACTATGTAGGAGTGATGAATGAACTGAACTCCTATCTGAAAGACTTGGCAGAGTCAAAAAAGATTCTGGATGAAACAGAACAGGAGGAGTTTGCGGAAAAATGCTTATCCATTATTTTAAGGCTGCCTGTTACTCCAGAAACACTGAAGAACGATGCCAGCCGTTATCGGATAAAGGGCATAGATGGAAGGAAAAAGCTGCCGGGAAAGAAAAAACTGAACCAATGTTTCCAAGAGCTTAAACTTCCATATGAAATTGTCTCCAAACAGAGAAGTGTCGAGAATCGGAGACCTACTTTCTGGATCATAGTACAAAGAGAGAACTAATTGTTCCGGAGCGCATATTGAATCGGATTAGTTAGATTTTTCAACCACATATTATCTCCCTGAAGCCCGGAGCGTTCTGCTCCGGGCTATCTTTGTTTTGGAGGTAATCCCCTTGAAAAATCTTGTTCCCTGCAGTGCCTGCGGCAGCCTGCATCCGGCGGAAGCCCTGACGGATTTTGATGGTTCCTTGCTGTGCAGTTCTTGCCTGCACACAGAAACCACCCGCTGCCAGCGGTGCGGTCAGCGTATTTGGGCCGACAGCAACGCCGGCGACGAAAATACCCACCTGTGCCAGTCCTGCTTTGATCGCTACTACACCACCTGTGAAGACTGCGGCCGGGTCATCCTTCAGGATGATGCCTACTACGATGATGACGATGACTATGAGCCCCGGTGCTACGCCTGCCACTGCAACCACACCGGCACCCGGGAAATCCACGACTACTACTATAAGCCGGAACCGGAGTTCTTCGGTCAGGGCAACCGGTACTTTGGAGTAGAACTGGAGATCGACGGCGCCGGAGAAGACAACAGCAATGCCCGGCAGATTCTTCTGCTGGTCAACGACGGAGAGGAACGGGCCTACTGTAAACACGACGGCTCTCTGGATGAGGGCTTCGAGATTGTCAGCCACCCCATGACACTGGACTACCACTGCCGGCATATGCCCTGGAAAGAGGTTCTGGACAAGGCCAGAAGTCTGGGCTACCGCTCCCATCAGGCGGGCACCTGCGGCCTCCATGTTCACGTCAACCGCACTGCCTTTGGAAATACCTTAGAGGAGCAGGATGAGGTCATCGCCCGGATTCTCTATTTCTTTGAAAAGCACTGGGAGGAGATGCTGAAATTCTCCCGCCGCACCCGAAGTCAGCTGGTCCAGTGGGCCGCCCGGTATGGGCTGAAGGAGCATCCCAAGGACATTCTGCTCCACGCCAAGGGAGACCGAGAACGCTACACCTGTGTCAACCTTCTGCCCTATACCACCATTGAGTTCCGGATGTTCCGGGGCACCCTGAAATACAACACCTTCCTGGCAGTGCTGCAGCTCCTGGACCGGATCTGCGACACTGCCCTTTTCTGTACCGATCAGGAGATTCAGGATATGTCATGGACCACTTTCGTCTCCGGATGTACCCAGCCGGAACTGATTCAGTACCTGAAAGAACGGCGGCTCTATGTCAATGAGCCGGTGAATGCGGAAGCGGAGGTGTAAAAGATGTGCTGTCTGTTTGGATTTGTAGACTATGATCACAAGCTGACCCTGAAACAGAGAAATCGGCTGCTGAGTATCCTGGCTACTGCCTGTGAGGCCCGGGGTACCGATGCCACCGGCATCAGCTACAACGCAGGGAATCGGCTCAAGGTATTCAAACGCCCGCTGCCTGCCCATCTGATGTGGTACCGGGTACCACTGGGAGCCACGGTGGTAATGGGGCACACCCGGATGACCACGCAAGGCTCTGAAAAGAAGAACGAGAACAACCACCCCTTCTTGGGTAGAACAGAGATGGGAGCCTTCGCCTTGGCCCACAATGGGGTCCTGTACAATGACAAGCTGCTCCGGAAAGCACGAAAACTTCCCAATACCAAGATTGAGACCGACAGCTATGTGGCAGTGCAGCTGCTGGAGCAATCCGGGAAACTGGACTTTGGCAGCCTACAAAACATGGCAGAGCAGCTGGAAGGAACCTTCACCATCACTGCACTTAGCCAGCAGGACGAGCTGTTTTTGGTAAAGGGGAATAACCCCCTGTGTATCTTCCATTTTCCCCAACAGGGGATTTACGTCTACGCCAGCACGGAAGAAATTCTTCAGAAGGCGCTGAACCGGGCGAAGCTGCGTCTTGGGAAGATGGAGCGGATACGGATTTACAGCGGAGAGATTCTGTCCATCAACGCACAGGGGAAGGTATCCAGGGACGAGTTTGATGACAGTGGCCTGTATACGGCGTTCTCCGGCTTTCTGGATTGGCCAGACTACCAGCCTCTGTCCCGCCCCTATACCAGCCGGGACTATGAGATCGAGGACCCAGCCTACATCCGGGATCTGAAAGCGGTAGCTAGCTGCTTTGGGGTCTATCCGGAGGACATCGACGCACTGCTGGCCGATGGGGTCACACCGGAAGAGATTGAGGAGTATTTGTACTGTGGGTAATCGCAAGGGCAAGAAAAAGTGGCTCCCTTTGGAGCAAAAACCTTTTCCCTATACGAAGCGGCTCTATCTGTCTCCACCGGGGATGTGGGTAATCTGGCTGTGGGGAGGCAATAAGCGAAGTAAAATGAAAAAGGAGGAAAGCAAATCCCATGAATGGGATGATTCTGTTTGTAATTGGGTTCACTGTAACCTTGGCTATTGTGGTTCTGGCGGATGTTATGATCGCCAAGGCAAAATGACTGTGCCCCTGTCTGTCCTGACCAGACTGTTTATTCAAGGGGTATCGCTGGCGCTGATTACCTATTGGCGGTGGAAAGATGGCTTGGAATAGTCACAACTGCAGAAACCATGCCATTGGGGTACACCCCAATGGCACACGGCAGCGCTGTGCCAATAGGGTCCATTTCAGCCTTTTGGCATGTGCCATCAAAAATGTTGACCCTATTGAGAATTTCCACAGGGAAGGAGGTTATCTATGCAGGTGGGATATATCCGCATCAGCACCCCGGAGCAGAACACTGCCCGGCAGGAGGTACTGATGCAGGAGCTGGGCGTGGAGAAGGTGTTCATCGACCGCATGAGCGGCAAGAATGCGGACAGGCCCCAGTTGAAGCAAAAGTGCGAAAAATTCTTGACACGACCAGAAATCGAGTTACAGAAATCGTAAACAATGATCTCACATACGCGTATTGAAGGCAACCCGCAACGATCGGTCGATC
>CALWOA010000013.1 GCA_944382965.1 uncultured Oscillospiraceae bacterium
CAGCCGCTTGTACAGAAGAACAAATCCATTGCCTTCCCAGTACAGCGCCTTGATCCGGTCCCGCCGTCGGCCGCAGAGTCAAAACCTCCGGCTAAGCCGGAGGCTTGACTAAGCCCTAGAAGGGCTTTTTACCGGCAGGCATCTAAAGATGCACTGAACAATCTTTCTTCTGCATCTATTGCTCCGCCGCCCGTAAACGGGCACTTACGCTTCACTTTTGAGCCTGTACGAACTTGTTGGATTGCTTGTTAGTAACTCGCTTCGCTCGATACTTGAAGCTTAAGCTTTTTTACCGGGTACCTCCACCGGCAAAGCCGGTGGTTTCCAGAATCAACAAAAACAGCGTATTGGTAAACGGATCCAAGTCAAACTGCTGCTGAACCATGGATGCAAGTCCGTCAATCCCGCGCCTCAGATCTGTATAGCCGCAGGCAATGTATATCCGGTCTGCTCCGGTGAAGTCGGTCAGCATGATTTTAAGATGCGCAGTACCGTTTCAATGACAGCTGCATCTGCACCATTGTAAATATCCGCTTCCATACCGGAGCAGCGAACCGTCACTGCCGGGACAGTTGTCTGCTTCGGCTGCGGCAGCGTAATTTCCGCAAAGGCCGGTTGGCCGGGGTTTTTCTGCCGGGACACCGCGTCAAACAGCTGCCGCTGCCAGTAGTAAAAACTTTTCTCCGGGACCTGATTTTCCCGGCACCAGGCCCGGATGGTCATCCCGCTGCTGCGGCATGCCATGATTCTGGAGGTCCATTTCTCCAGCCGCTCCTGCCTGGAGATTACCTGCAGACTTTGTTCCATTTTTAACCATCTCCCAATGTGCCAAATCTCTCCCTTGCAGTCTAAAGGAGAGATTGGGCGTTTGGAACATTGTCTCATAGAGCAGGTATCTGTCGCAAGCCGCCAGCTGATTTTACGCTTACGTTGCAAGCAAGACTTTACTCACAATTAAACAAAAAAGTACGCCCCTCAAACTAAACATATGTAGCGCACCTTTCCGAACTGTAATTGGAATTGTGCGTCTTAAATATGGCAAGTCATAGGTCTTTCACAAAGCGGTATTTAGGTAATTTACGCTAAATGAACGGCAACGGGAATACGGACAAGAGCCTGGGTTGATCATGAATTAGCTCGGACTCTTTTCCATATTCCCTTTACACTTTACATCCGTTCCCTTCTTTATGGTTGGTATGTTAATATATACAACGACTAAACCAACTAGACAGGAGATAATAACATGGAGGATTTCAAGATTGACCAATGCATTTTCAGCTACCTTTCACATTGCAAATATGAAAAAGGGCTAAGTGCTCAAACTTTAAAAGCGTACCAAATCGACTTGAAACAATTTGCGGAATTCATTCGAGAAAAAAAAAGCAATCCCGACAAAGCTACCCTGCAGTTATACATTGCTAACTTGCACCAACAATATAAAATCAAAAGTGAAAAGCGGAAGATTGCCAGTCTTAAGGCTTTTTTTAGTTATTTGGAATACGAAGGTAAAATTGAAGAAAATCCTTTTGCAAAGCTGAGGATCAAACTCCATGAGCCATTTTTACTTCCGCGCACAATTCCTCTGCCAATTATTCACCAGTTGTTAGCCTGTGTATACGATAGGAAAAATAGTATGGACGATGGTTGTTCCTATTTGTACCATGAAATCCTTAGAGACATTGCTATTTTAGAGCTGCTGTTTGGTACAGGCATGAGAGTTTCCGAATTGTGTACCCTCCGTCCTACGTCTGTCGATTTAACAGAAAATACTATTAAAATATGTGGAAAAGGAGCAAAAGAACGAATTATTCAGATTTGCAACGAAAATGTCTGGTCTGCCACCAACTCCTATTACGAAGCATATTCGCAACTCATTGAAACTTCAGGCTGGTTCTTCGTGAATCGTCTAGGCCATCGCTTATCCGAACAGTCCGTACGATATATGATTCGAAAATATACTGAAATGGCATGCATCAAACTACACATCACGCCACATATGTTTCGACACTCCTTCGCCACTTTTCTTTTAGAAGAAGACGTGGATATTCGTTACATCCAGCACCTTTTAGGCCATAGTTCAATTATGACCACACAGATTTATACACATGTCTCCTCTAGCAAACAGCGAGAAATTCTTGCAAATAGACACCCACGAAATAAGCTCGATGTCTGATGCAAGCTCATCTTCATCAACATTTTTCCTCGCAGCAGATTACCAGGAATAATAGTAGCGATTAAATGACACCACAGAAGGGTGTGTTCATCCATCTGTGGTGTCAATACTATCATCCGCCGGAATGGCTCAGGGAAAGAGCCTTTGCATTACTCCCGAATACTCTAGCTTTACGCTATTCTACAGAATCATCTCACGACACTTCCCAGCGTGTCACAGGAGATCTTCACTCCGCTCTCGTCAATAAGAGCATATGCAGTAAGGCACCAGAACGTATTCCTCATTTTGCCGAGGAGGTAAAGGAATCCATTGCACATGTTAATCTCGCCATGAAAATGAATTTCCCGTTTTGAACTGAAGTTGTCATATTCCCAGAATACTTTTCAATACATTTCTTTACATTATGCAGCCCATAACCGTGATTCTTATCCCGTTTCCTCCAGGCATGGCTCTGTGAGCATGTGTTTTCAAGTTTATAGAAAAGTGTATGCTGATGTTGCTTCAACTGTAAGGTAATCGTTCTTTGTCCTTCTGGAACGGAAAGCGCTCCCTCAATGGCATTGTCCAGCGTATTCCCCAGAATAATGTAATAGTCCACAGCAGAAATCGGCAACTCTGGTGGAATACTAACGGAGAAGGAAAAGTCCACACCAAATGCTTCGGCACGATTCTTATACTCGTTTAAAAGTACGCTAACAACATTATTCCCGACGTCCACCACATTACCAATATTATGATATAGTCGCTGTGATTCGGAAAAAAGAGTTCGCGCCTCTTCCATATTGCACTCAGCAGCAAGCGCTTGCATTGCCCGTAAGTGTTTACTATGGTATACTAAAATTATACAGTCCCGTAAGGTTCTGAATGGTTCCATATATGAAAGCTGAAAACGCATTACCCCCGTTGAAAAGGTGAGAAAATTGAATATAAACGAAAAACTCCAAAAAATGCTACATGATAATGGCTTAACAGAATACCGCTTGGCTAGAAAATGTGGGTTAAGTCAGTCCACTATCACGAATATTTTCAAGAGAAATACCGTGCCTTCTATTGCTATCCTTGAGGCCATTTGTAAAGGTTTTGGGATTACATTATCTCAATTCTTTGCAGATGAGAGAGAAGTAGTAGAACTAACGCCTGATTTAAAAGTAGTCTTCGACTATTGGATAAATCTATCCCCTTACCAAAAGGGTATAGCTCTTCAACTTCTGGAAATAGTAAATGGTTTGCCAGAAGAATAATATATCATTGACAAAGGGACGCAGATTCTCACTTTTCAGTGAAAATCTGCGTCCCTTTGGGTCATTAAACATATCGCTAATATTCCAGAAACAGACACCGTTTCAATCGTCCCACAGATGCCGTTCCACATAACTGCGCATCGCTTTATTGTAGTGAAAACGCACATCCGAGATGTTTTCCCCTTTCAAAATAGAGAAATAGGCATTTTGGTTTATATCACATTGTTCTCGATCCAAGCCGCACAGATTTTCTGTAACCATCAGTGCAAATGCCGCATCAGGATATTTCACTTCTAATTTCTCCCGTTCGGAAGGGGCAGCAGCAAGGATCTGAGCAACGCCGGGAATGGCATTGTAGGCAATCCGTTCCTTTTCCCGATAGTACTCCATTGAGTGAATTGTTGTTCCCATAGTTGTCTCTCCTTCAGACATATGCTGACATGCATTATATCACACGATGAAGGATAAGGCAATTCCCCTGCCCTCTCAATGGCCTCCCCCAGTGCTAATGGTCCATTAAATTGGGTACAATTCCCCGTGGGAGAAATTGCCGCTTGACTTCCCAGAATCTCATTTCTATAATAGAACAAAAGTTCTATTATAGAAGAATTACTTTTGGGAGGGATTCTTATGACCGCCAGGCATTATCTGTGCATCGATCAAAAAAGTTTCTACGCCACTGTAGAATGTGTCGCACGAGGACTTGATCCAATGACTACCGATCTGGTAGTTGCAGATCCTGAACGAAGCCAGAACACCATCTGTCTGGCTGTGTCTCCTTCCCTGAAAGCCAAAGGTATATCCAATCGTTGTCGAATTAAGGAGATTCCCAAGTATCTTAAGTACATTGTAGCAACCCCAAGAATGCAGCTCTATATCGACTGTGCCGCCGAGATTTACAGTATTTTTCTAAAATATGTGGCTCCGCAGGACATCCATGTATACAGCATTGATGAATCTTTCCTAGATGTTACTCCCTACTTGAAGCTCTACAACATGACTGCCAGAGAATTAGCCAAAACCATCATCCAGGATATTCGCAACACTGTAGGGACGATTTCCACTTGTGGCATTGGCACAAATCTGTATCTTGCCAAAATTGCCTTGGATATTCAGGCCAAACACGCTAAGGATTTTATTGCTGAACTGGACGAGGAAAGCTACCGGAAAACGCTTTGGGATCACCGTCCCATTACCGATTTCTGGCGCATCTCTACTGGAACGGAGAGCAGACTGAGAAATCATGGCATCCTCACCATGCGGAACATTGCTATGACACAGGAGGATTATCTCTACCACTGGTTTGGGATTGATGCAGAGTTGCTGATCGACCACGCCTGGGGCCGAGAACCAACCACAATAGCAGATATCAAAGCGTACCGTTCCAAATCCAAGAGCCTTTCCAGCGGTCAGGTCTTGATGCGAGACTATTCCTTCCGCGAAGGGCTGGTGGTAGCAAAGGAAATGATGGACCAATTATGCCTGGATATGGTATCGAAAAAACTGGTTACTGAATCTGTTTCCTTGTATGTAGGATATTCCCATAGCTATTGCGCTGGCGGCGCGAATGGAACAGCCAAGGTAGCATTGCAAACCAACGCAGATACCCTTCTGATCCCAGCTATTGCCACGCTCTACCAGCGGATTGTCAATCCTTCCTATCCCATACGGAGGATCTGCCTGTGCTGTAACAGTGTAACAGAAGAGCAGGGCACCTACCAGATCAATATGTTCGAGGATGTTTCCTCACAAATTCGCAATCGAGCCATACAAGAAACCATTCTGGGTATTAAAGCAAAGTATGGAAAGAATGCGATTCTCAAAGGCACAAACTATGATCCTGCTGCAACTGGCAGAGAGCGAAATCTTCAGATAGGAGGTCACAAATCCAATGGCTAAGACTATAGTCAGAGCGCCCATGCCCCCTTCCCGGAGGGCAAAACAATTCGTACCCTTTGACGCTTTGAAAGGACTGAAGGAAGCGATTGCCCAGAAAGAACATACTCCCGCACCAAGGCGTGAACTGTCTGAAGATGCCATTGTGGAAATCAATAGATGTCTCTCAAATTTAAGGTTGGGCCAGTTGGTAACTGTAGTGTACTACTGTGACTATACGCAGGAAGTCCATCAGCTCACAGGACAGGTTTCAAAGGTGGACCCATACTGGAAAACTTTAGAGATTGGAAATGTTTCTATTGATTTCGATGAACTCTATGGGATAGAGAAGATTGTCAAGAATGACTCCCACTAAGTGACGCCAGAATATTAATTCACAATCCCCTAGCATCAATAACTGCATTTGGGCTCTGCTAAGATCATGTCCTATGCACTTGAGGACAATTAGGTTTGCCGAGCATTGCTGTTACAATAAAACTGTTATGAGAGCTATCATACTCCCATTCAAAGTCACCTCCATATTTTCTCAAGGTTTTTTCAACATTTTTCAGTCCATAGCCATGATGTTTAGGATTCGCTTTACTCGTAACAAGATGTGTACCATATGTCTTGGGCGGAACATCACAGCTGTTGCTGATAACCAGAACGCTGTAGTTGTTACGCTTGGCAGTTGCGAGAGAGACGGTTTTTTCTTTCGAGGATTCTGCAGCTTCTAAGGCATTATCTAATAAATTACCTAGAAGTGCAACTAAGTCGATATCGTCTACTTGTTTCAAATTACACAATTTTATATCATATTCAAACTTAATTCCTCGTAATTCACTCTCCACACTGAATTTATGAATCATTACATCCAGCATTTTATTTCCACTGTGGCTATTCCGGGAATAGTCCGAGAGTCGTTTGGAAAGCGTAGATATATAATTGTTGATCTGAGGATCGTTACTAAGGCCTCTTATCGCTTGTAAGTGGTTCTTTGCATCATGCGCATAAGCCATTAAATCCTCATTTTGCTGCTCCAAAATGTTGTAATATGTTCTTTCTGTCTCCAAGTGTGCCAGTTCACTTTGCATCCGCATAATGTATCGGTCTTTTTCAACTTGGTGTTGATAAGTGACAAACAAAAGGACTGTGGAAAGGAGAAGTACAATACTCGCAACGGCAACAAGGTTTTGCGCTCTATACGAGGTCTCCAACATGGTACAGATATTCCAAAAAATTAAAAAGCAAATAATAACGGATAAAGGATAGAGGAATAGGCTAAACGGTAACGTTCCTGTTCCTTTTTTCGTATGGGACATTCTGCTCAAAATAAAAACAGTACAAAAGTAAAAACTTTTACTAATGGATCCTTCCAAAACTAATAGAGCACTATTCGTATTATAATCCTGAAATTTACTGCCAAAGAGAGCCGATATAGAAGATATTGTAATAAATTCCAGGGCAGCACTTATTACTAAAAGGATAAAGGAATAGAAGAGCACAAGACTAGCTCTCAAGCGGAAGCACATAAATGCGAAGCAGCCATTTATTACAATTGTGGTCATAGTATTCACGGCGGTATTGTTTCCCCAAATCAAATTGAACGCAGAACCTGCCCCAAATACTAATAATCCTATCACAATGCATTTCCTAATGTTAAACCGTCTTTCGGCCACATTGGAAAAGAAGGTATAGGAGATTAACATTTCTGCAAGATAGACAATCAAAGATAGAATGGGGTTCAGCATAATTACCGCCTCCGCAAATATCCAAACCAAAATTTATGGAATGCAGACTGTCTCCGAGGTGCAATTGGAATTCTGCTACCATTAGTCAAGAATAGTTCAGTATATGAGTATATGTCCACATAGTGAAGATTTACAAGGAACGACTTATGCACTGCGTAAAAAAACAGGGATGGGAGTTTGTCACACCAAGCATCAAATGCTTCAGGCGTGACAAGAGTTCCCGATTTCGTTATGACGGCAGCCTTCCGCCCATCACGAGTAACATACAAGATGTCATCCACTAAAACCCGGCGTGACATCCCACCATCCTGTAAAAAAATATCCACATAAGCACCATCGATATGCTCCATGGCTTTATCTAGCCCTGCATAAAGGCGGCCCACGTCAAATGGCTTCTCAAAAAAACGGAATGCTTGCAGGTCCATAGCATCATCCTGATAAGTATCATAATTCGTTACAAAGAAAAGTGCTAGCCTAGAATTCCTAGATCGAAGTTCTGTAGCTAGGGTAATCCCATCTACTCCATCCATTTGAATGTCCAGGAACGCTAAATCAAAGTATTCTTTCCTTTTCAGCACATCCAAAGGGTCTAAGGTCGCAATAATCTGAAATGGAATATATCGATTTTTCATATACTCTGATACATGGTCCTTTAGAAATCCTAGGTAATATTTGTCATCATCACAAATAAGAATCTTCACACTATCACCCCCAGAAAAATGGGCTCACAGCATTCGTTTGCCGTGAGCCCATTGTATCATTGATTTTATTATCCGTCAAATTCACACCCCGAGAAAGCAATTGCATTTTTGTCAATTCTCTCCTTATTTCTGCATTGGCAAAACTAAAATCAATTATTTTCGACTTCTTCCTGAAATGTTTCGAGTAAACGCCGAAGAACCCTCTGAGAGTCCGGTGTGAGTTGCCTTACCAGTCGTGTAATTTCATCGGTATCTTCTCCTATTTTTCCAAGCAGGTAGTAATCTGGCGTTTCGCCCAAAATGTTGCACACCTGCAGGATAAACTTCGTTGTAGGAAGATTCTTGCCACATTCAATATTGGATATATGATTAGGTGACAAGCCCACCTTCTCAGCCAGTTCGTCTTGTGTTAGACCTGCAGTTTTTCTACGCTGCATGATCCTAACGCCAATTAGTTTTTTGTTGATCTTCACGCCCATCACCACGCTGTCATCATACCATAGTGTGAAATAAAAGAGAACAAAATACAACGGATTAAATCAGTTGTATTTGTATTTTCTGCTATACAATAAGGAAAATCTGCTAAACCACTATTTTCTGCAAAAACTACCCTATGGCTTGCCTTTTTGTGTTTCCTGTTGAAATACATCTAAAATCTGTTATGTTGTAAGCAAAGGAGGTGAATCCAATGAAACACTGTAAAGAGATGCTGGCTAAGATTGCAAAAGCTACAGTAGAAAAGGCGCTACAGCGCGATGCCAACAGTACAACATGTGTTTTTATCTATCAGCCCAAGACTCCCCAGAATTTGAACAGGTTCAAAAAAAGCAAGTAATGTTTACACAATTTGCGACATATGTCACTACCTGGCTAAGCCGCACAGGGGTTATTCAGGACGATGATATTGAACTGTATCAATATGGATTCTTCATTCTGCTTACAGGTATTTTTCACTTTATCATTACCGTAGTATTGGGTTTCTTCTTTAATGTCTTCTGTGAAAGCATACTATTTTATATTATGTTTACCTTGCTCCGGAGTTATGCAGGCGGAATCCATGCCAAAACAGAAAGCCAATGCCTTGTATTATCTGACCTAGCCATACTAATTTGCGTTGCGGGAATCCGCATACTGCAAAATTCTTCCAGCATTATGCCACCCCTTATTCTGTTATCAGTTGGTTTTGGATGTATCCTTAAACTTAGCCCATTGGATACAGAAGAAAAACCGCTTACAACAGAGGAGCGGAGGCTCTACAAAATGCATTCACAATGTATCGCACTAAATATCGTAATCCTGGCCGTTGTGACTTATGCCATAGGCATAAATGGGATTTTCCATTGTGCCGCTGTCAGTTTGGCTTTAGAAGGCCTCCTTCTCGTTGCCGGCAAGATGTCTAAGTACAGTCAAATATCAGATTATCCAGAATGAAATCTTGTAGTATAGTTGGTTTCTTAGGACAATAGCGTTAATGCTCGTATTCATGTTTGGGTCAGGTTAAAATTGCCGAATGGTCATTTCCGCCCGACGTTTAAACTCAAATATCTATAATGCCCCAAAGCTAAATCACCTTACATGATACTGTCTGATCAACAGTTCATGATTTTCTCCAAGTTGTGAATTAGGTGCACGGTTCATCAATTTCCTTTTGGCTACCGTAGTTGTCCGTGGTAGGGAGAGAAAACGGCAACAAAAAATTTAATTTTGGAGGTATTAGTATGAAGTCCGGCAAGCGAATTCTCGCTGTTATTCTGGTCTTGGTCATGGCGGTAACCATGCTGGCATTACCCGTTGCTGCTTCTGGCGCGACTTGGGCAGGTTATTTCCGAAACTTCAGAATGACAAGCAGATACAACTACATTGCAGGTTACGCATCCGCAGTCCAAAGTATCCTCATGGGATATGGCCCTACTAGCAGCATGATCAGCAGCTCCGGTGGAGTCGATGGTATGTTTGGTGCATCTACCGCTGAAGCTGTCGCTATTTTCCAGAGAAATCATGGTCTCGCCGACGATGGTATCGTGGGTCCTGACACCTGGGAAGCTATGGCGCGCTACATGTCTGGAGACGGCTATACGCTGTATTCTGGAAGTAGAAGAGCAATCCAGATCGCATATGGTTCTTCTGTGTACAGATTCTACTATTACACGACCTCTGGAAGTACATATGCTTCGACTCCCTTCCACTCCGCTAATGCATAGTTATCCTGTTCATGAAATCAGTCTATCAAAATTAAATTGTTCTGCTAAGCACTGGCCATATGGCCAGTGCTTTCAGAGTATATTGGTTTCTATTATTTAAGGGCGGATTTCTTAATTGTGATAAAATGGAGTTTCCTTGGGGTGCCCTTGTGTCTACTACCACTGTGAATGGAAAATGTTTTCACCTGTAGCTTCAGAGCACAGCACTACCATTTTGCTGTTCTCCGTTTTGCTTGTTGTACTGTTAGCGGATACTCTTTAGAAATCCATACACGAAAGTAGACTTGCAGTTAAGTAGAGATTACTACATAAATATTAATCTTTTAGCCCTTTATCCGTACCGATATCTCACCAAAGAGACCTGTTGGTTCCTCTCTATGTAAGGTATTTTTCTCTTCCAGTTCCAGCGCAGAAATCCAATACCCAACCAAAGCAATGGAAATACAGTTGCAAAATTTCCCCACAGCCTTATATAATGATAATAAAAATATATCCGCACCTGTGACGTCTTATCGTAAAAAGAGGCTTTATAGGGTGAGAGGGCAATTTGAAAGGTTGATGTGCACATGGAAGATGAAAAAATCATTGCGCTATATTGGGAACGAAACGAGGATGCCATCCAAGAAACCAGTCGTGCTTATGGCAGCAGACTTCACGTTCTGGCAAACAAAATTCTAAATAATCGTGAAGACTCTCAAGAGTGTGTCAATGATACATACTGGAAAACCTGGGAACTGATTCCGCCTCGGCGGCCTCCGTTTTTTTATGGATTCCTGGCCGCGATCTGCCGTCACCTGTCTTTTCACAGGTTGGACTGGAGGTTTGCAGCCAAACGAAATGCGCCGGTGGTGTCCCTTTCTCAGGAACTGGAAACTTGTATTCCTGACACTCGGCGGGAGCAGGAAATGACCAGCATGGAAATCGGACAGGCGATTGATGCCTTTCTGGAAAGTCTTCCGCAAGAAACTAGGATGATTTTTATGCGAAGATACTGGTACGCAGACAGCATCAAGGAAATTGCCCTCCGATATGGAATGACAGAAAGCAAAGTCAAAATGCAGCTCAGCCGTACAAGGGAGAAACTGCGCGATTTTTTGAAGGAGGAGGAGATTTATCTATGAGTGGACAAGATCTGTTGACTGGTTTCACATTTGTTCGTGCCGAGTACATTCAAGAGTCTGCACAGGATATGATTCCCCGAAGAGGAGGTGTACATAAGAGACGCTTCCTGTTGATCGCTGCTGTGGTTGTGCTTTCCCTGATGTTGATTGGCTGTGCAGCCGCCGTACTGCTGTGCTTGGATGCCCTGAAAATAGATCAGCAGGAATATACAAAGTCTATGTACTATAAGGAAGATGGCGAGACCGTACCTGCCGCCCAGACGCAGCAGGCAGTCCTTTCTCTGCAGGGCATTCTTGGCTCTCCCAGCATGGAAGCCGCCCGGGAGTGGTATGAATTTGAAGAAAGCTATGATCCTGACAGAACCTTTATGATGGAAGCAGATCAGGCTGGTTTCGTCCCACCGGAGGAGTATCAGGCCTATGGTGTTTACACCCAGGAAATGATAGATAAGGTTGATGAAATTTGCCAGGAGTACGGCCTGCAGCTTGCGGGCAAGGAGGTATTGGTACAGCGCTATCAGCAAGACGTCTTTTTCCAGGCGCTGGGGCTGGATGGCATTCTGAAGGAAGGTTCCGATGGCGAGGTCGGTACCGGTTCAGGATACTTCTATGCCTGCGGAAATTTCCAATTTGAATTTGATCTGACGGTAGACGGCACACAGCTCTCTGCCTCGCTGCGCTATGCCGGGAAAGACTACCTGGATACCGTTACGCTAGCCATGAAGGATATGGGAGAAGTTGAGGAATGGAACCTGACATTGGCAGATGGTTCAGCTGTTCTGCTGATCAAAAATCAAAACGTGGGATGGGTTTTCCGGGATCGAGAGGATGCGTTTTTATCCTTACGGCTCAGCAGCGATAAACTGGCCAAGGAAAAGATGGAACAGGCCGCACAGGCTGTTGACTTCTCTTTGAAGCCCACCACACCGGACCTGGAGCAGGCGCAGAAGCTGCTAGATGAGGCAGAAGCAAATTACCAGGCAGAGCAGGCACGCTTGATTCAGGAGGCAGCCAGTAAACCATGGGTGAATCCGTTCCAGCACGACAGCTATGCAGACTTGATTGCCTTTTTCCAGGAAAACTCCTATTTTGCAGATTTTTATGGAGCTCCCTATGACAACGGTGGAGAAAATCTGTATTACAGTCTGATGGATTTGAATGGCGACGGCAGTGCGGAGTTGTTAATCGGCTCCCAGGATACCGTAAACGCGATCTGGACAGAACAGGGTGGTCAGGTGGTGCCGTTGATTCCAGGCGGAGAGACAATTTATCCTTGTGAAAATGGAATCTGGGAATCGTATTACTTCAGAGACGGTTCCCCCGTCCGCCACTATTGGGAACTGACCAAGGAGACAGAGATGAAGGATGTTGCCTATTTAGCCTATGATGCCAACTTTGGACAGTGGATGTATTCTGACTACAGCCAGCCCAATACGGTGGAACAAATCATTGAGGCGCAAGCGCAGCAAATCATTGTGTCATTCGTGCGGCTAGATGTGGAAATGCGCCCGATTGAAGAATTTCTCTTTGAATGATTTTACTTTGCCATTCTCTACCCAAAAGTTCGCCGTCCGTTTGGAAAACAGAAATGCTACTTTAACCGGAGGTACAAAATGAATCAATATACGCAGAAAATGATGTCTTTTGGAGCAGCTGCCCTTCTTCTATTCACTTTATCCGGCTGCCAAAGCAATCCTGGAACCTCATCCGTTGTGAGTAAAAATGACGGTTCTTTTGACGCAAATGTGGTTCAATCCGCTACAACTCCTATATCTGGGGAAACAGAACAGGAAATTCGTTGGAATGAGCAGTTTACCAGCACGGATGGAAGCGTAAACTTTACGTTGAATGCAGAAACGACTGTTCCCGTCAGTGGTTTACCGGTAGTGGAAGTTAAACCCCACTTCTTTACAGGAGAAGAAGTGCAGCGTGTGGCATACACACTCTTCGGCGAGGATGTATCCTACTATGAAGCCCGTCCTCAGCTTGGAGAACCAACCGAGATTTACTCAAAGCAGGAAATTCAAACCTTTTTGAATCGGTGGAGCCAATACACCAGTCAGGAAGCATTGGATGCCGTATTGGGGAAGAATTCGGAATATGACACCGATACAGTAAAAAGGTTTATTGAAGCATACACGGAACATTACGAGAACGCATCGGACGATATTTCCAGAACACCATGTCAATGGACATTTCGGCCGGACTCTGAATACATGTACTCAAGTTCCGATTTGGAGACCGTAGATAACAGTGACAGGAATCTCGGTATCGAAGCAGAGTTTCAGTATCAGGATTTGCCGTATCGCTTAACTGCTTCCATTCGTGACCGGGATGACTTCAAAATCAGCAATCTCTATATCCAGATTCTCTCAGACTCTCCAGCCGGTTTTGATTTGGACTTAATCAAAGTCCCCTTATTAAACACAGATGCTCCGAAACAGGAGACCCTGGATAAGGTTCAGGAACAGGTTTCGGAATGGCTCAACAATTTGGGGTTGGGAACATGGAGCGTGGATTCCTGTGAAACCGACCACTATACCACCAGAGGGGAAGCAGATAGCCCTGAACAATGGACCGTTACCGTTCATGCTGTCCCGGTTTTTGAGGGCGTGGCAGCGGCGGGAGGTATCCAAATCGGAAATTTGAGAAATCCCGAGGTCTACGCATCCAATTACTATATGACGGAAGCCACGTTCACATTCAATGCAAATGGGGTTCTGCTGAGTTGTGAGATCTACTCCCCCGTGGATGTTGTCCAGGTTGTCAACGAGAACGCAGCCACACTTTCCGTGGATGATCTCCTGAAACGTGCAAAGGAACATCTTTCTCTGAGTGATAAGTACCAATATGGATTTATCGTTGAAGAAGAAAAAGATCAGCTTCAGGCAAACGTATCGATTGATCGGATTGACTATGGTCTTACCCGAGTAAAGGTACCGAATACAGATGAGAGTTACTATTATGTTCCTGGTATCGTTTTCTGGGGCAGTTCCGAAATTGTTCACCAAGATACCGATGAGGTGTGGGATGCCACGGAAGAACGTGTGATTCTGGTTCTCAATGCCATTGATGGCAGTGTAATCAATGTTGAGCAGGGATAACCCCACGCAAGTCAACCAATTTCCTGCGGGAAGTAAAGTATCCAGTAAGGTGGGAGGATTTTTATAGATGAAGTACGTTCTTTCCCACCTGCAGCGTGGCTTGCGCCTTCGGTTCTGGATGACGCTTCTCATGACTGCCGGACTATGCTTTTCAAGTTTTCTCCAGTCCATATTACAAAATCTACAACAAGGAAGCTTATTTTACCAAGGATATCACAATGAATTGATTGTCCAAGGGCTTTCCTCAGACATTCTGGCGTCTTTTCTGCCAGTATTAGCGGCAATCCCCATTTCCGCTGGATATCTGGAGGATATCAAAAGTAAATTCGCCCGCTTCCTGATTCTCAGAGAAGACTATTCGGGATATCTGATGTCTCAGTGCCTGGCCTGCTGGGGTTGCGGCGGCTGCGCAATCCTGTTGGGGGGATTGACGGCTTGGGGTATTACGGCTCTTATTTTCTCTCCATTGGAGCAAGTCGTTAAAGATTACGTTGGCATTGCTCCCCAAATTGCCTCACAACTGTTGCTTGTGTTTTTAAATGGCGGGCTGTGGGCAGTGGTAGGGATGGCTTTGAGTACGGTTATGGAAAGTAAGTACATAGCCTACATCTCACCATTCATCGTATACTACTTGCTGGTGATCCTCTATGAGCGATATTTTCCCGATGCCTGGCTTCTCTATCCCAGGAACTGGTTAGACCCCGAGATCTGGCCCTATGGAGTGGGAAGCGCCGTCGTTTTTCTGTTGGAACTCACATTTTTCTCAGGGCTTTTATTTTATTTCCGTGGAAGGAGGAGGCTGGAATCACTATGACAGAGATGAAGAAAGCCTTCTCCATTGCGGGGTATAATTTCCGCCTATGGAGAGGCAACCCCAGAATCTTGGTAACCTTTCTTTTGGCATTTATCCTGTGTTTCCTGCTGTCGGATAAAGCGGTGCAATTTGCTGTTGATCATAACACCACCATGCAGATTGTAGAGGTATTCATCTGGAACTTCGGGGACAGCAATTCCATTTTGCTGTCCTCCGTTCTGCTTGTTTTACTGTTTGCGGATATGCCGTTTCTCTCTTCCGGTACCCCCTTGTATTTGGTTCGTACCAGCAGAAGAACCTGGATTACCGGACAAGTTCTTTACATCCTGTCTGCTACACTGATTTACCTGGTTTTTGTGCTGATGTGTACCATCTTTTTTTCTATGCAGCAGTCGTTTCTTGCCAATATGTGGAGTCCCACAGCGGCAATTCTGGGCTACACCAATGCAGGAGAGCGGGTTGCCATCCCCGCTCTGGTAAAAACCCTGGAAATGAGCTGGCCCTACCAAAGCATGGTATCCATTTTCTTTCTGATGTTAGGCTACACCTCCGTTATGGTCATGATCATGCTGGTATGCAACCTTTGGTTTGGCCAAGTTGCGGGAGTTGTCAGCGTCCTGGTGTACAGCGTCTACGGCATTCTCATGAATCCGGACACCATTCAGCTGATCCTGAGATTACCAGATGAAGCGTATTATATTGCCAATGTCATTATAGGCTGGCTTTCGCCTTTAAATCAGGCAACTTATCATATGCACAACTTTGGCTATGACAAGCTTCCCAGGCTATGGCAGTCCTATCTCATCTTTACAATACTGGTTATTCTGGGTTTCTTTGCCGCTGTGCACGCAGCAAAACGCTATAATTTCACCTTTACCGGAACGGAGGGCTGATATGGAGGCTATCATAGAAGTATGCGATGTCTGCAAATCCTTTGGTGACGAGCAGGTCCTGAAACATGTCTCTCACGATTTTGAAAAAGGAAAAATCCATGGTATCGTTGGCAACAATGGCTCCGGTAAGACCGTCCTGATGAAGTGTATTTGCGGCTTTCTCCGTCCGGACAGCGGCAGGATTCTGGTGAATCATGAGGAAGTGGGCAAGAAGCGTGATTTCCCGGATGATCTTGGGATTATCATTGAGACGCCTGGATTTCTTCCCCATCTGTCCGGTTTTCAGAATCTGAAGATCCTGGCGTCACTGCGGAAGATCGCCAACGACCACACCATTCGTGACACCATCCAACTGGTGGGTCTAGATCCGGATATGAAAAAGCCGGTAGGAAAATACTCCTTGGGTATGCGCCAGCGTCTGGGCCTTGCTCAGGCACTGATGGAAGATCCGGGATTGTTGATTCTGGACGAGCCGCTGAACGGCTTGGACAAAAACGGCGTCTTACACATCCGGAGCCTCATTAAGGACTTGCGGGCCCAGGGCAAGACCGTGATTCTGGCCAGTCATAATCAGATGGACATTGATGAACTGTGCGATACCGTCTGTGAGATGGACGGCGGCGTTCTGACGGTGGTGAGATAAGAATGGAAGAAATATTGATTGCGGATTCCTTACGGTGTTACCAACAAAAGAACTGGGAAAACCCTTTTTCATTGAGAGGACTTCCAGGAGAACGGATTTTTGTACATGGCACCCGGGATCAGTGCCGGTTCCTGTTTGAGATGCTGTCTGGGCTGAGAACACCGGATGCGGGGCATGTCCAGGTTCTGGGGCAAGGCCTTTATGAACTACCGGAACACGAACTGGCTATGTTTCGTAGGGAAAAGATCGGAGCAATTCCCCAAGAAGGAGGCTTTCTCCCAGAATTTTCTCTTCTGGAGCAGCTCCTGTGGCCGCTGCGTTTGGCAGGACAAGAAGTTGAGGTTTTGAAAGATCGAATTCAAGCGCTGGACCTGCGCTATTTTCCCACGCACAATCTCTACAATCCAGCCAAGCGATGTACCGTTCGTACCAAGAGTTTGGCTGTTCTTGTCCGTGCAACGCTGTTCCAACCCAAGCTGATTATCCTGAACGGTACCTTTGAGAACCTGGACGCAAAGGACACAGAAATCATCTGGGAGCAGGTACCAAAAATTTGTGACCCAGGCACCTGTTTTTTATATCTCAGCAGCACCCCAATCCCGCAGCAATTTTCTTGGACCAGGCAGCTGCGAATCTAGCGGAGGAAAGAAAATGAGAAAAAGAATTCTGACCAGTCTCTTGGCAGTAAGTTTGCTGCCTGCTTTATTGCTGCCAGTTTATGCTGAAGGAATACAAGAGGCAACTCAGGCGGAAACACAAGCCACAGCAGCAGTGACAACCGAAGTAACCGTTCCTACTACCATTCCCGTTACCGCTCCCACGATCACGGAGCCAATGCTTCTGGAAGAGCAGGGTCCCTTACTGGAAATCGATTTGGAGCACAAGTATGAGGGGATGGATAAGAGCTATCAGGACGGTTACACACCTACAGTAGTGGATGGAACTTTGAGAATCACCATCCCCCTTCTCAAGAAAGGAGACATTCAGGGGCCGATTGATGTACAGCTGGATGGTCTTCCTGCCAGTATCCCGGAGGACAAGCTTCTCCTTCAGCAGATAACCATGGAGACGATCTCCCTGGAAGGCGGTGTTCTGGTGGAAAATGTTTTTCTGCTGAACTTTGAAATCCCCATCTCTGACAGTGTAACCCCTGGTTCTTATCCGATTCAGCTGAAAATCACGGATGAAACCCTTTTAGAACCCATGGAAATTGAATTCCCCCAGACCATTACAATCCCACAGGTACAGGAAACAACCCCCTCTGAGCCAGACCCATCCGAGCCTGATCCCACCGAGCCGGAGCAAACCGAGCCTGATCCCACCGAGCCGGAGCAAACCGAGCCCACGCAACCCACGGTTCCGGAAATTCCGACGGTACTGGAGATTGACAGCAGCCACATTTACAGCGGAATGGACACAGCCTATGAAGATGGCTATCTGCCCCGCATTGAAGATGGGATCATGCACATTGTCCTTCCCCTGCGATGCAGCGGAGCACTCTGGGATAATAAGTTGGATGCGGCAGTTTCTCTAGATTCCAGCGCAAGCTCTCCCTTTGTCGTAGAAAATCTACAGAAAACCTTCTATCTGGAAAGTATCATTCCGGAAAACAGCACAGAGCCTCAGGATATTTACCTGGTTTCCTTTGACATTCTTCTCGCAGAGGGACGAAGAAACGGTACCTATCCTGTCACTATCAATGCTTCCGGATTTGACTACAAAGGCAGTCCAATCAAAACCACCTTTACACTTTACATTACCATCACCGACGGTAAGGTCGACAAACCTGTTGTCTCTCAAGTAGATACGCCAACCGCTGAGCCAGTGGTTTACATCAGCAAAACAGTTATAGAACCAGAAGCCATACAAGCTGGAGAATCCTTTACCATGACGGTAACACTGAAGAACTCCATCACCACCAAATTCGTCCGCAATATGCTGGTGACAGTCGATACTGGCAATGTCCAAATTGACTTGGAAGAAGACAGCAATATTTTCCCTGTAGATCGGATTGACGCAGGCGGCGAGGTGGAACTGACAGTGCATTTCTCCACTGACACCTCCCTTCCCTCCGGGAAATATCCTATCACTTTTTCTTTTAAGTATGACAGCAGCAAAACGCTGAATCTCTCGTCCACAGGCGCTTCCGTTGTAGAAATCAAGCAGCCCGCCAACATGGAACTGGTGATGCCAAGATTCAGCACTTCTGTCAGCGCTGGAGAAACTGTTCCAATGTCTTTTCAGGTTATGAACATGGGCAGAAGCGCCATGTACAATGTCCGCTGTGTGGTATCCGGGTTCGGCTTTGCTCCTTCCAATACAGGCTATATCGGAACGATGGAAGCAGGAACCTCCGCAAATACGAAGGTGGATCTGTATATCATCCCTCTAAATGCCAGCGAAGGGAACGAAAATGGCCCCCAGTACGGCCAGACAACCGGCACGGTCACGCTGATCTATGAGGACGAAGCGGGACAGGAATATCAGCAGGAGACCACATTCGATACCACAGTGAACCGTCCTGTGGTGGAACTGCCGGAAAGCAATACCGAGGAAGAAGAGGAAGAACGAAAAGTCGGCTCCTGGTGGATTTCCATAGGAATCATGGCAGTATTGCTTGCTGGAGCTATCTCTGCCATCATGGTTCTTCAGAAGAAGAAAAAGGGAGGACGCTTCCTGTAAATCTATTAATGGAGGTTGGCCTATGTTCGGTCCGGATTTTAATCTATCCAAGAGAGAATATCAGCTATGCAAAATTCTCTGGAAAAATCAGCCTATTTCTACTGGAGCATTGATCGCACTGTGCAGAGAACAGATTCAGTGGAATAAATCCACAACTTTGACTTATGTACGGCGTCTGATTCAAAAAGGAGTATTGGAAAACAAGGAATCCACCATCAGACTTCTGGTTTCAAAGGAATCAATTGACCAATACTACATCGATTCTCTAATCGAATCTACCTTTCATGGATCAGCCAGTGAGTTAGTTGCCTTTCTGGAGAAGCATTATGGAATGAAGAATTGAATCTGCAGCCTTGCTTGAGGAGTGAGACCATGACAGAACGAAAACGGGCCGGTATTCCTGAAAAGATTATCATATGGAAAGTTTCTTTTCGCACCGCAGGGCGGTATGGAAAGATATCTCTCCTGATGCTATTTGTTGGCTTTTTATTCGTGCTGACCACAGCCAATGCTTACTCCCAGCTTTATGAAGAACTATCCTCCCCTTACGTTCTCTCCGGAAGTGTAAGCGGCCAGGCAGAGCTGGAAAAATACTACGAAATATCTTCGATAGATGCTGCGACGCCTGTTCACAATGTAAACGCAGCCCTTTCCAGTCAAGAGTCGTCGTTATCCACTTCGATAACAGCTGTAACATCGGACTACATGGATGTTGCTTTTTCCCAGGGAGGGGCATTTCCAGACGAGAGTAATATGCCGTTTCTTGTTCTGAATCGTTACGCTGCTGAGCACTTCACGATGCAAGACGATACTATGACTGCTGTAGCTGTGAATGACACAGTCACGATGACCATTCAGGAACAGGAGGTATCCGCTGTTATCTGCGGTATTTTTGAAGATGGATTGGAGCAGCCGGTTGTCTATATGAGCTATACCGTGGCTTCCCGGATGCTTCCCAAGGAAGAAACCATAGCTCTGTTGTTCCGGCTGAAAAGAACCGACAACCTGGAAGAAGCTGCAAAGGAATTGGATAAGTTACATGTTTCTGTCACCTACGATCGATCTTTACCTGAACGCTGGAAATTAACCAAGCAGCAGATCTATCAGACATTTCTATCTGCGCTGGTCCTGCTTCTGTGTTCTGCAGTTCAGATGGCAGTCCAGAACAAGAAGGAGCGACAAGAAGCGCTGCCTCAGCTGCAGGCACTTTGCCTTTGCAGTATGAGTCTCTCACAAATAAAGCTGATTTATCCAATTCGTACAGTTTTTGCGGAGCTATTATGCATTCTGGCTGCAATGATTCTTGCAAGAATTGTGGGCTACATTTCATACCTTGGGATCTTGTTTGCCCTGTTTTTTGGGTGCCTTCATCTTGCTATGATTGTTCTAATCTCTAATAGCAAGTAAGAAAAACATGGTAAATGTGAAAATTCATTTGTGATAAATGTAAGTAAAAAGGCTGCGTCTGATCAAGTAATGCCAAAGACAAGAATGATGCGACATAGGCTTGACCGCCCAGCAAACCACGACTGTAAATTGTTATCATTTTCTCGCTCGTTTTGCGCTTATTTAGCACACACACTTTTGCGGTGGACAAAGGCCACTGATAACCTCTGGGTAGGTAAAGAGTTAATTTTGATATAAACTGCCTGATCAACAGTTTATATGCCCCAAAATCCTTATGTTGGTGCACGCATATGGGTTTGCCATGTGTTTGTTGACTTTCATCATCAGCAAGGGACAATATTTGATGAAAAAAGAATTATAGGAGGATTTATTATGAGGACCAATAAAAAACTGGCAATATTCATTTTTGCAGTAGTAATGCTGATCTCAACTTTAGTACTCCCGGCATCTGCAACATTACACGAGCCGTATTACGGACATGTCTGCGACTTTAATGAGCTATATAATGGCTCTCCAGACAATGCATATATCAGAGCGGTGCAGTGCTTTTTGTATCACTTTCCTGATACAAGTGATATTATTGAGCAAGCCGGTGGAATCGATGGAGGATATGGCAATGGTACAGAGAGCGCTGTAAGAATATACCAAGCTTCCAAATGGTCCAACGATCCGACTCAACAGGATGGACGTGTTGGCCCGAAGACGTGGGAAAAAATAGCTGGCGACCTTGTTGACGCATATCCCGAACCCGATCTAGTTGCGTTACGTTATCGTGGTGCTGATATTATGCATGTTGATACCAGAGCAGAAGGGTATCGATACTACAACTGTGATGAATGGGGCAATCGAGATAGGTTCATCGTTCAACATTAACAGGAAAATGTTTTGCTTTCCTAAAGCACAGGGCTTCGGCCCTGTGCTTTACGGGAATTTAATGTTATTTCTAGGAGATGAAAAAATGAAACGCCTGACATGTTTTATATGTACTTCTATAGTTGCAATATTGTTATCTGCGTGTCAACAGTCTCCCTCCACGGATGTTGTTATCAGTAAAAATGATGGGTCGTTTGATGCCAATGTAGTACAATCTGCGGAGGAAACCCGTGCTGCAGATGCAACCGAGTCACTGTCTTTTTCTGACACATTTTCGAGTACAGATGGATCTGTAACATTTCAAATTGGAATAATGGACATAATCCAAACGCCCAATATGCCAGTAATCGAAGTAACACCTCACTTCTTAACTGAAGAAGATGCACGCAATGCCGCAAGAGCCCTGTTTGGTCCGACTGCTGTATTTTATGAAGCGGAGCCAGCATTAAATGCGAGGTATTCTAAAGATGAGATTATCACGCAAATTAAGCGATGGTCTCCATACACTTCTGCTGATGGGATGAAATCCCTTTTCCCGTATGGAGACGAATCAATTTGGGAATCAGATGCTCAAACCCTGCAAGAGTACATTACATATCTAACAAGTGAATTCCTGGACGAAAATTCCCCGGACTATGTACGTCCTCAATGCCAGTGGACATTCTACAAGGACTCACACTATGTATATGGAGCTGAAGAAGCTGAAAAAAAAGATACCTCCCAGGACAATGAGCAAATTTCAGCATGGACGCCCGCCGGTGATGGCTTATATAACAAATTTACAGTTGCTAAGCGAAATAAAGAAGACTTTAAGCTCAATAACATATACGTAAGTTCGCCTTCAGGTGGCCCGTTGTTACTAGATTACGAAATATATCGGGCACAAAAAGTTAGGAATAATAAACCCACCCAAGATCAGATTACAGCGGCTGTAAATAAAGCGCAGGACATTATTGATAAGATGATGCTGGGAACTTGGCAGGTGGAACTATCGCAAGTTGAAGAGTATATTAATGGAGATGCTACTGAATATGTCATTCACGTAGATGCGATTCCAGTACTCCAAGGAATCCCTGCTCTTCATCGTCCTCAGTTGGGCAATTTAAAAAGCAAAGAAAAGTATGCATCGAATTATTATTTGACTGCAGCAAACTTTGAATTTTCAGCAGATGGTACATTAATGGATTTTGTTCTCTACTCTCCCTTGGACATAAAGCAGGTTGTAAATGAAAATGTTAAGACACTGACAAAGGAAGAACTTGTCAATCGTGCAAAAGAGCAGCTATCGTTGAGCGACGCTTACGCATATGGTGCGATTTTGGATAATCTTGGAACAAACTATACCTGTACAGTTAGCATTACACAATTTGAATACGGATTAACTCGTGTAAAGGCTCCAAACACCGATGAAAGCTATTATTATATTCCTGCAGGAATGTTCCTAGGAAATGTAGAATATTGTATACAGGATACTGGAGAGACCTTTTATTACCGTGAAAATATCCCCTTGTTGATGTTAAATGCCGTAGATGGATCGGTCATCCCCCTAGCAAATGAATAAGTATACCAATTGATCAAGGCCATCATTCCAGCTTTCGGAAATGTTCAAGTCCTATCGTTTGTACGCTTTAAAAAGGCACTAGCACGCACGAAAGTATCTGAAGACTCCGCTCTAGCGAAGTTTCCCCTATACTGCCCCAACTGTAAAAAGAAACCCTAATTGATGTTGTAAAACTGAAAATGGTTGTAAGCAACTGAGCCAGACGAGGAAATTGCAGAGCCTGCTTCCCTATTAAACCAGGGAGGCAGGCTCTTTTTTTGCCTTGCTTTCTATTTTGTTTCCTCTACACAGTGCATTTTTTATTGACTCAATCACAGGGATCAGGACCGTGGCTTCTTCTTCGGTACAATTCTCGGCCAGTACACATAACTGATATTGTGCTTCCGATTCCCTTGGCAGTTTTGCGTTAAATATCTCCCGAGAGTCGATCTTCAGAACCTGAAACAAGGGATAAAGAACATCCAGTGTCGGATTTGAATTCCCTTTCTCTATGTTCATGATTGTACGTTCGTCCACGTTTATCTGCTCTGCTACCCTTTTTGGGGTCAACTTCAATGATAACCTTGCCCTTTTGACTGTGTCACCCAGTACACGAGAATACTCCGTCATTATTTTTCACCTCAAAAGTATTCTACAGTACATCAAGATTCATTTGAATACGACATAATATCGCAGGAAACCGAAATATAATTCACCAACTTTATTACTCCATCTTTGATAAATCCTTCTATCATTACCCCCTTGTCAGACGTGGGTAAACACCCCTGCTGCCGTTCCCCGCCTCCAATTTTCTTTTACATCAGAAAACGAAGATTGGAGGTTTTTTCTTGTTTAATAAGCAAACATTTTACTCAGTTAATAAGGCAGACCCTAACTCTATTGTATACTTAGGATCTGACGGACATCTCATTCGCTTGACGTGCGAAGACTTCTCTTCTCCAGAAGAATTCCGTAGCTGGAAGAAATGGTCTGATGAACACTACCATCAGTGGGAAAACGCAGACCACCTCTATGCTAACCACACAATCTCTTTGGAAAACCTGAACAGATTAACTGCCTCAGTTCTTGGTCCAGAAGCCCAGGCAGTACAAAAAGACGAGGACAAGCTAGAAAGAAGAAAACAGCGTGAGCTATTTAACAAAATTCGGTCTTGTCTTACTGACATTCAGTTTCATAGACTCTGGATGTATGCAGTTGACAAAAAAGCACTGGAAAAAATAGCAGCTGAAGAGTGTGTTTCCGTTCCTACAGTATACGAGTCGATTAAGGCTGCTCTCAAGAATGTAAATAAATTGTTAATTAATTCCCAAATACCCTAAAATTCAGCCAAAAAATCGGCGATAAGTGAAAGGGTAGTTTAGTAACTCCCGTTCGTGTACTTTGAAAATAAAATAACCATGGTGTAAGGACGGAACCTGCATAATGAGCGACATAAGTTGCGCCGCCAGGACGACGGTATATAGCATGATGAAATGTACTGTCCGAGCGATCTACGCAAGCTTAAATCCGGTTTGGCAAACCGGACGCGAAGAGGTATGCCGGGAATAATGATACTTGCTCACGCCCTCCCACAGACTTGAGGGGGAGCCCTGGAATGCACGTTTTCATTTTGTGACGGTATTCTGGAGCTATGACAGCCCAGCCACGGGCGGCTTTGCACCATGCCCTTCAAAATACAGGAAATACGTTCCCAATTCACTGTTGTTTCTGTAATTCAACGTCAAACATTTCTTCTTAACCAGCAAAAGGATATTTTTTCGTTAGCTAAGAAGAGGTGATTTGTCAAACCTACTTCGATACGAACCGACACTAAAATTAGGAGAGAATATATGGTACAGAGATCTACAAATACAGATATTTTAAAGATTCGAGATGCTGTTGCCCGTGCAAAGCGCAGTGGTATGAACATCAGTGAATACACTCTGAGACGAGCTATTCATGCTGGCATGATCCCATGCAGAATCATCGGGCGGACATATCTAATTTCCTGGCAAAATATAGTCACATGGGCTACTTGTGAAACAGGATGCGACAACCCGGTCAAGTCAATCGCAGAGCAAAATAGATAGCCCACATCTTTGCCAAAAATGTTCTGTTGAACTATGCTAAGTTCAGAACATTTGAAAGGAGATATATTATGCCATCAATCGAACCGCGCCGCAGTGCAAATGGAATGATTACCAGTTACAGAATCACCGTATCCGCTGGATATGATTACCTGGGCAAACAAATTCGGAGGCGTTCTATCTGGATTCCTCCCCGCCATGGAATGACAGAGCGTCAGATGGAAAAGGAGGCCACAGCTGCGGCATACAAATTTGAGGAAATGGTAAACAACGGCTATATCCTAGACAATACACAACATTTTGCGCAGTATGCCCAGTATGTACTAGCATTGAAGGAGACAGCCGGTGTCAGACCGTCCACCCTGGATCGCTATGTCGAGTTACTAACACGCATCAATCCCCAAATTGGTCATCTTCCTATTGGAAAAATTCGTCCGCAACATCTAAATAGTCTGTACAAAGACCTTCTTGAAAATGGGTATCGAGCGGATACTCAACGGGCAGTTGCCAAGAGAGGGCTGAAAAATACAATGGCCGAAATGGCGATTCCCAAAACCACTCTTGCAAAGATGTCAGGCATATCCTCATCTACCTTACTCTCAGCACTGCGGGGAAACACCATTACAGTGTGCAAAGCCCAGGCAATTGCCGACGCACTTGAAATGGATCTGGATGAACTATTTAAGGTTCAAGACAGCAAAGTATTGCTTTCAGAAAAGACCATTCTGGAGCATCACCGTCTGATATCAACCATTTTTGCTCAGGCTGAAAAAGAAATGCTGATTACCTACAATCCCGCCGCAAAAGCGACTCCACCAAAGCCCAAGAAGAAAAAACCGGATTATTACCAGCCCGATGAAATTGAAGAAATCCTGGATGTTCTGGACACAGCGCCTCTAAAATGGAAAACGATTACTTACCTTCTGATGGACACCGGGTGCCGCAGAGGTGAAATCCTGGGGCTAAAGCACGAAAATGTGGACTATGATACCGGCCTGATCGTAATTGACCATGCTCTTTTATCTACCAAGTCCAAAGGGGTATACGAAGGTGAGACAAAGAACGGAAAGATTCGAGCCTTACATTTAGCACCCCAAAGCCTGGAACTTTTGATTAAATGGCGGTCCGAACAAATGCGAATGAAGGAACTTCAAGGAGATCGTTGGGTAAACAGCGGCTATATTTTCACACAAGATGATGGCAGCCGCATGCACCCGGACACGATTACAGACTGGCTAAACAAATTCAGCAAGGACAAGGGCCTGCCGCATATCCACCCCCATGCCTTCCGGCACACGGTGGCCTCCATGATGATTGCCAACGGCGTTGACCTTGTCACCACAGCAAATGAACTGGGACACGCCAATGCAACCACCACAGCGACAATCTACGCACATCAAATTGCCATTGCCCAAGCGAAAGCAGCGAATGTCCGTGCTGGGATTTTTACCGGGAGGAAACAAGATGCCAAGAGGAACTAGGGCAGATATCCATCCATTTTCCATAAACCCCAAAATAAACCCCACGGCATTTCAGCCCAGAGAAAACAATGCAAAAAAGTATGAAAAACCACCGTTTTCAATTAGAAAACGGTGGTTTTTATGGTTGCGGAGGCAGGACTCGAACCTGCGGCCTCCGGGTTATGAGCCCGACGAGCTTCCAACTGCTCTACTCCGCGATATTCCTTTCACTCTTTCGAGTGCTTGAGTATTATAGCATAGCCTCTTCGCTTTGTCAATAGTTGATTTTCGTCTTGGATTGACAAGCGTCGACTTCTCCTCTATAATCAAAGGATATTCTAGTTTGCCCGAAATGCAGGTGATGATTCATGAAACAATCCGTCCTGAAAACCGCCTTCCTCGATACCATCCCGGTGATGACCGGGTATCTGTTTCTGGGGTTCGGTTTTGGAATTGCGCTGCAGCAGGCCGGTTTTGGCTGGCTTTGGGCGGCGGCCATGAGCCTGTTTATCTACGCAGGCTCCATGCAATATGTGGCCATCGGGCTGCTCAGCTCCGGGGCAGGTCTGCTCACCGCTGCCGTTACCACCTTTCTGGTCAACGCCCGGCATCTGTTCTACGGCATCTCCATGGTAGATACTTACAAGGGTGCCGGAAAGAAAAAGCCCTACCTTATTTTTGCCCTGACCGATGAAACCTATTCTCTGGTTTCCCGGCTTCCCCAGGGCACGAATCGGATGCAGTACTGCTTCTGGGTATCGCTGCTGGATCAGATCTACTGGGTAGGCGGGAGCCTGCTGGGCAGCTGGGCGGGTGCGGTGCTTCCGCTGAACTTCACCGGTATCGATTTTGTGCTTACTGCCCTGTTTCTGACCATTTTCCTGGAACAGTGGCTCTCTGCTGCCGACCATCGGCCTGCCATTGTGGGGGTGGCTGTCACGACCGGGTGTCTGGTTCTGTTCGGCGCGGATCTGTTTCTGATTCCCTCCATGGCCATCATCACCGCTATCTTGGCCCTGTCCCCAAAAACATCCAAGGAGGCACAACATGATTAAGCCCGCTCTGACCATTGCCGTCATCGCCCTGGTGACCATCGGGCTGCGGTTTCTGCCCTTTCTGATCTTCGGAGAAAACCGGAAAACCCCTCCAGTCATCGCTTACTTGGGCCAGGTGCTGCCTTATGCCATTATGGGGATGCTGGTGGTATACTGTCTGAAAGACGTTCGCCTGACTGCCGCCCCCTTCGGCATCCCTCAGGCCATTGGCTGCGCCGTAGTTGCTCTGCTGCACATCTGGAAGCGAAATACTCTGCTCAGCATCGGCGGCGGAACCTTGTGCTATATGCTGCTGGTACAATTTGTATTTGTATAACAAAAAGGAGAGGCTTTGCCTCTCCTTATCTTTTTTGATTTTAACAGCAGCAGAACATGCCCCGTCCGCCGCAGCAGAAGATGTTGGCAAGATAACACAGGCACAGATTGGTGCATGGATCGCCGCCCATGGTAAAGCCCCGGAAATTTCCCGCCTGCTGGCGATAGGCCGCTCCGCCGCTCTGAATTTGATTGAGCATCTGCAAATATTCCATATTGTCCGGCTCCATGCTCACTGCTTTGCGGATATGCTCCAGAGCGGTAACCTGATTGCCCAGGCCGTCGTTGGCAATGGCGCTGAGGTAATACCACCGGGCGTTGCGCTCCGGGCAGCTGCCCAGGGCGTTCAGCGCCTCCTGGAACCGACCAAACCGGATGTACTGGAAGGCTGCCTGCTGATACTGGTCTTCCTGGGTGGTATAGCTTTGCTGCTGCCGATAGCCGCCAAACCCACCGAAGGGATCGTAGCCATAGCCACCGTAACCGCCATAACCGCCGCCATAGTTTCCGGAACCCGCCTGCTGGGCCTTCTCCGGGTTCTTGATCTGCTCGTAGGCGGCATTGACTTCCTGCATTCTCCGGGCGGCTTCCTGATCGCCAGGATTCAAGTCCGGGTGATACTTTTTCGCCAGCCGCCGGTAGGCCTGCTTGATTTCTTCATCGCTGGCATTGGGGCTGACCCCCAGTACCTTATAAGGATCGTCAATCATGCTTTTGATCCTCCTTCTGCCCTTCTCTTCTGTAATTCATCCACACGCCGCTGTACAGAATGTTATCCAGCAGCCCCTTGTCCTGAACCAAGGGCAGCCGCTCATAGCAGTCCGTGCACCGACCCATGGCCAGAATCAGATATTCCTCCCATCTGGGCCAATCCTTGCCAGTTCCCATGACCAAAAATGGGTTATATTTGCCTTTTCGTTTGTCCTTGTCATAATCTACCGCCGCATCCAGCAGGTAGATAAACCGTCCCAGAGAAAATCCCATCTGCGCCAGGGTTGGCGCCCACATGTCCTGCTGGTATGTAAGCAACTGGGCCATCAGCCCTCCAAACACCCCCGCCGGTTCATCGGGATTGGGACAGTTTTCTTTTTCCAGCTCTGTCAGCCGGGCAATGGCATCCCGGATGGCAGCAACCTGCCGGGGGTAGCGTTCCTCGATGGGGGGTAAGCGCTTTTCCAGCGCCTTGGCCATCAGCTTTGCCGAGGTATTACCATCATCGTGCCAATTGTCCAGGCAGTTATAGTAAGACAGCACCACATTCATATCCGCGGCATAGCGGACATAGCGGTTATCCACCCAGGGACGCTTGGTAATGGGATGCAGCCAGCAGGCATTTTCCCCGCCGGTTTCCTCCGGCTCGTACAGGCTCATCAGCAGCAGCGCCAGAAATGCCATATCATAGCTCAGCGCCAGCCGGGAAGCCTGAGAGCATTGCAGCCGCAGCCGGCGACAAATTCCGCAGTACACCGCGCCATAGCGCTGCTGCTCCTGCCGGGTCAGCTCCTTAAAACTGGCGGTAACGTAACCAAACATCCCCATTCCCCCTTTTTGTTCTATCCTAAAGAAAAACTATGAACAAGCCGTAAACTGGTCGAAAGTTTACAAAATTGCCATATTTAGTGTTCCATCAAGTACCGGTTCAGCGCACCGCCGTAAAACACGATGGACATGCAGCAGTACAGCCACAGCATGGACAGCGCCACCGCATACACCGAGCCGTACACATTGGTCAGCCGGGCAAACCGCTCCACATAAATGGAGTACAGGTCAGAAAACACCAGCCATCCCAGAGACGCCAGCACCGCACCGGGCAAACTGTCCCAGAACCGATTGCGCCGGTTGGGCAGCACCATAAACATGGCGCAGAAAATCCCGGTCTGTACAAACAGCAGCAGGAAAAACCGCACATCAATCAGATTCAGCAAAAACCAGAAAAACGGCGCTCCCGAGCGTTCCAGCAGCCCCAACAGGCTGGTGCCGAAGACATGCAGACCCAGGGTCAGCAGCAGCACCAGCAAGAAGGCAAAGGTATATACCACGCTGAGCAGCCGGGTATAAATATAGCCCCGGTCCTCCGAAACATCGTAAATGGCGTTTAATCCGGTGAGCAGGCCGTAGATCCCCCGGCTGGCAGACCACAGGGCAGTCACAGCGGACAGTCCCAGAGCAGCGCCGGAAGTATTGTCATAGGTCAGCAGAATCAGTTCCTCTGCCGGAGCCAGCAGCACTTCCGGCAAGATGCCATCCAGCATCTCCCCCAGCCGCTCCACTTCCAGGGGCGTATAGCGCAGCAAACCCAGCAGCACCAGCAGTGCCGGGAACACTGCCAGAACGATAAAGTAGCAGGCATTGGCGGCATACACCGGCACCCGCAGCCGGGACAAATCCCGAACCAGATGCACCGTTTTTCCAATGATGCCCCCTCGCGGAAATTCCCGCATGGCACTTCCTCCTTTCGGCTTCCGTTTTCTTGGGAAACCTGCAGATTCCTGTGGGGATCTATGTCTTTGCAGGAAATGTATGTGGCAAATTTCTTAGAAAAGCAACCGGCCCGCTGCACTGGGGGCAGCGGGCGGAAACAGGTTTATTCTGCGGAAATCAGGTAGTAGTACACCGGCTGACCGCCGCTGAGCAGATTCACATCCGCATTGGGGCAGATATCCGCAAACAGATCCGCTGCCTTCTGGGCATGCTTTTCCTTCACATCGGCGCCATAGTAGATGGTGATATACTCCTTGCCGTCGTCGCGGACCTTCTCTGCCAGAGACTTCAGCAGCACCTTGATATCTTGGCTGGTGCCAAACAGCTGGCTGCCGTACAGGGCCAGGTAGTCACCTTCGTGGATATCGTAGCCATCAAAGTCGGAGTTGCGGGCAGCGTAGGTAATCTGCATGGTGTCCACGGTACCCAGAGACTCGGTCATGGCTTCCACGTTCTCTTCCACGGTTCCTTCGGGGTTGAAGTTGAGCATGGCAGTCACACCCTGGGGAACGGTCTTGGAGGGAATTACCACCACGTTCTTGGGGGTCAGGTCGTTGACCTGCTCCGCAGCCATGATGATGTTCTTATTGTTGGGCAGCACGAAAACCGTCTCGGCAGGCACCCGGTTGACAGCTTCCAGGATATCCTGGGTGCTGGGGTTCATGGTCTGGCCGCCGGAGATGATGGCGTCCACGCCCAGGTTGGTGAACACGTCCGCCAGGCCCTCACCGGCGCAGACGGAGACAACGCCCAGAGGCTTCTCCGGCTCCGCAATCTGGGGAGCCAGTTCGCTTTCGGACATGACCTTCTCGGTGTGCTGCAGGCGCATGTTCTCAATCTTCACAGTGACGAAAGAGCCATACTGCACTGCCCGGCTCAGAGCAGCGCCGGGATCGTTGGTATGGACGTGAACCTTGATGATCTCGTCGTCGTCCACCAGCACCAGGCTGTCGCCCAGACCGCTCAGGAAAGCGCGCAGCTCTTCCGGATCCTTGTCATTTTCCCGGTCGATGATAAACTCGGTGCAGTAGGCAAAGGTGATGTCGCCGGTATCGAACTCGCCAAAGTCGGCAGCGTCCTTCACCTGGACAGCGTCCGCGCCCTCGGCAAGGACCACGTCGTTGCCCTGCAGGGAGGACATCATGGCTTCCAGGGCAACCAGCCAGCCCTTGCCGCCGGCATCCACCACGCCGGCCTTCTTCAGCACCGGGTTCTGGTTGACGGTATTGGCCAGAGCAGTCTTGGCTTCGGCAATGGCAGCCTCCTGGACGAACTCGATATGGTTATTCTCCCGGGCAGCTTCAATAGCCTTGGCAGCAGCCAGACGGGCAACGGTGAGGATGGTGCCTTCGGCGGGCTTCATAACCGCCTTGTAGGCAGCGTCTACACCTTCCTGAAGAGCCTGGGCCCACAGAACGCCGTCGCTGGTCTCAGTACCCTTGAGCTGCTTGGAAATACCCCGCAGCAGCAGGGACAGAATCACGCCGGAGTTACCCCGGGCGCCCCGGAGCATAGCGGAAGCCGCAATCTTGGCAGCCTGACCCAGGTCCGGATCTTCGGCCTTGCGCAGGTCAGCCGCAGCGGCATTGATGGTCATGGACATATTGGTGCCGGTATCGCCGTCGGGGACGGGGAATACATTCAGTTCGTTCAGCGCCTGCTTATTCATTTCAATGGCGGCAGCCGCACTGATCATCATTCTGCGAAAATCGGCGCCGTTAATGATTTGCTTCAATTCATTTCCCTCCGAATTCTTAACCGATCATCATAGAATCGATATACACGTTCACGGCACGGACTTCCGTTCCCGTGCACTGGGTAACCACATAACGAACCTCGGAAATAATGGAGGCGCCTACGGCGCTGAGGTTGACGTTGTTGTCGACGATGATGTGCAGATCAATGGAAATGGAATTGTCCTCGTTGAAGTGAACCCGGACGCCCTTTCCCATGGATTCCTTGCGCAGCAGGTGGTAAACACCATCGGTAACACTGCGGGCAGCCATGCCCTTGACACCGAAGCAGTTGGTCGCGGCGGTACCAACGATGTCGGTATAAACATTGGTGCTGACATTGATGCTGCCGTTTTCATTCTCATGACGGATCATAAATCAGACCTCCTAAAAATTTGGTTGCATACGGGGGAATCTTCCGATTCCCCCGATTCGTATTCCATCGGGCAATCAAACCATGCTCTGCTCCCAGCAGTCAGGAGCAGTCAGGCCCATCATCTTGACAATGGTGGGAGCCACATTGGCAAGGCCGTAAGCGCCGTCCTTGATGACCCAGGTGTGGTCCTTGTCATAGATGATGAACGGCACCGGGTTCAGGGAGTGGGCGGTGCGGACGGAAGTCTTGCCCTTCTTGGTTTCGGTCATCTGGTCGGCGTTGCCGTGGTCAGCGGTGACCAGCACGGTGTAGCCGTACTTGTCGGCAGCATCCAGGATGGCCTTCAGACCGTTGTCCACGCACTCCATGGCGTAAACCACAGCGTCCATAACGCCGGTGTGGCCCACCATGTCGCCGTTGGGGAAGTTGCAGCGCAGGAACTGGAACTGCTTGGAGGCCATGTTCTGCACCATCTTCTCGGTGATTTCCTTGGACTTCATGGCAGGCGCCTGCTCGAAGGGGATCACGTCGGAGGGGATCTCCTCGTAGACTTCCAGATTCTCGTCTACCTTGCCGGAGCGGTTGCCGTTCCAGAAATAGGTCACATGGCCGTACTTCTGGGTCTCGGACAGGGCATACTCGTGGATGCCGGCCTTGCACAGCACTTCGGTCAGGGTGTTGGTAATAACGGGAGGCTGCACCAGGTAATGCTCGGGGATGTTCAGATCTCCGTCATACTGCAGCATACCGGCAAACTTGACGCCGGTGTAGTCGCCCCGGTCGAACTTGTCAAAGTCCTTGCGGTCGAAGGCCAGGGAGATTTCCTGGGCACGGTCGCCACGGAAATTGAACAGGATCACGCTGTCGCCGTTGGCAATGGTCGCCACAGGCTTGCCCTCCCGGGCAATGACGAAAGCGGGCAGATCCTGGTCGATGCAGCCGGTTTCGGCACGGTAGGTTTCGATGGCCTCCTTGGCGGAAGCGAACATCCGGCCCTGACCCTGGACATGGGTTCTCCAGCCCTTCTCTACCATGGCCCAGTTGGCTTCGTAACGGTCCATGGTAATCTGCATACGGCCGCCGCCGGAGGCGATGGCGTAGTCGCAGCCTTCGGTATTCAGCTGTGCCAGGGTCTTTTCCAGCATATCCACATACTCCAGAGCGGAGGTGGCAGGCACGTCACGGCCGTCCAGCAGGATGTGGCAGTAGGCCTTCTTCACGCCCTCGGCGTGGGCCTGGTTCAGCAGGGCAATCAGGTGGTGAATATTGGAGTGAACGTTGCCGTCAGACAGCAGGCCCAGGAAATGCATGGCCTTGCCGGACAGAGCGTTGGCAACCAGATCCTTCCAGGTTTCGGACGCATACAGAGCGCCGTTTTCAATGGACTCGCCCACCAGCTTGGCGCCCTGGGAGTAGACCTGACCGCAGCCCAGTGCGTTGTGGCCGACTTCGGAGTTGCCCATATCCTCATCGCTGGGCAGTCCAACGGCGGTGCCGTGGGCCTTCAGATAAGTATGGGGGCAGGTTGCCAGCAGATGATCCAGCGTCGGAGTCTTGGCCACAGCCACAGCGTCGCCGCTGCCGCCGTCACCCTTGCCGACGCCATCCATGATTACCAGAACAATGGGTTTTTCCATAACAGTATTCCTCCCAAAAGCGAGTAGTACGCATAATTTTTCAGTTTATAGTTCAAGTTATTTTACATCATTTTTCAGAAACTTACAACTACTTTTTTATTTTTTCCGTTCCACACAAAAAAACCTCCGGGAAATACCCAAAATGGGTAATTTTCCCGGAAGTTGTGAAAAATGTTTGAAGCTGCTTTTGGTTTGCTGTGAATCAGCCGGAGTATTTACCGCCCTTGTGGCTCATGCCCCGGAAGATCAGGGCTCCCACAAGCAGGAATGTCAGCACTGCCGCCACGATGACCACGCCAATCCAGCCGCTGCCGCCAACTTGCTCGATCATCTCCGGCTCCGTGGGAATCGTAGTAGGAGCAGAGGTAGGAGCGGTAGTAGGTGCAGTGGTAGGGGCGGTGGTAGGTGCGGTGGTGGGAGCCGTGGTAGGCGCGGT
Source organism: uncultured Oscillospiraceae bacterium (assembly GCA_944382965.1). Classification (GTDB taxonomy): domain Bacteria; phylum Bacillota; class Clostridia; order Oscillospirales; family Oscillospiraceae; genus Faecousia. Next base: position 34,600 of record CALWOA010000013.1, read on the forward strand.
AGTGGGGGCAGTGGTGGGGGCAGTGGTAGGTGCCGTAGTCGGCTCTGTGGTGGGAGCTGTGGTGGCCTCGGTCACGGGCTCTTCTTTTACAGGGTTGGGGACTTCCTCGCCGTCAGAGCCTGCCTGGATTACTTCCAGACGTCCGCCGAAGTTTTTCATCAGCTCGTCCACCGGCTCCTTGGGCCAGGGATTGTCCACCGGATAGTAAATGGTAATCTGGTTGCCGTTCCACAGGCAGCTGGCGTTGAAAGAAGGCATGCCGCCGTCACAGTAGACGGTGACCAGTTTGCCGCAGTCGGCAAAGCACTCCTGTCCGAACCGGTGGAAGGTTGCCGGCATGTGGATGGAAGTCAGGCTGTCGCAGTTATAGAATCCCTTGGGGTCAATCTCCTTCAAGGAACTGCCGAAATTGATGCTGGTCAGGTTTTCGCAGTCGGCAAAGGCACCTTCGCCAACCTTGGTCACGCCGCCGGTAAGTACAACGGATTTAATTTCCGATTTGTGGCTTTCCCAGGGGCTGCCGGCGTCCATTTCACCGGAACCGGATACCGTCAGGGTGCCCCCTTCCAGGGTCCAGGTCAGGCCGTCGCCGCAGGTGCCGCTGGTCTCTCCCTCAGCGGCCAGAGCCATAGGTGCTGCCAGGGTCAGCAGGCAAACCACGGCCAGCAGGTATACAATCCATTTTTTCATAATCTTGTTCTCCCTTCTTGAGGATGGGTCTTTATTGCCAACCGCCTGAGCGGTCAGTTCATGGTTCCTTCCCAGCGCTGGAACAGCTGTCCAATGCGCTGGCGCAGTGCCCGGGCTTCCGGTGCATCGGAGGTTCCGGCGGTGTCAATCCACCGGGCAGAGGCCGCCTGGGCATCTTTCAGAGTTTTCAGGTCGCAGCTTAGATCCGCCACCCGGAAGGCGGGCAGTCCTGACTGGCGGGAGCCGAAGAAATCTCCCGGGCCCCGGAGTTTCAGATCTTCTTCCGCAATCCGAAATCCGTCGGTGGTTTTGCACAGAGCCTTCAGCCGCTCCAGGGTTTCCGGGTTGCGGTTGTGACTGGTGAGAATGCAGTAGCTTTTGGCTTTGCCCCGGCCTACCCGGCCCCGGAGCTGGTGCAGCTGGGACAGGCCGAACCGGTCGGCATCTTCAATCACCATCAAGGTAGCGTTGGGCACGTCCACCCCTACCTCGATTACCGTAGTGGCCACCATCACATCCGCCTCGCCCCGGGCAAAGGCGGCCATGGCTGCTTCTTTTTCGCTGCCTTTCATCTGACCATGGAGCAGGGTAATCCGCAGATCGGGAAATACGGTCTGCTGCAGGGTTTCCGCCCAGGCAGCGGCGGCCTTGACCCCCAGCTCCTGATTTTCCTCCACCGCCGGGCAGACCACAAAGCACTGGTTGCCCTGGCTGACCTGCTTGCGGATAAAAGCGTTGATCCGGGGGCGGTAGCTTTCATTCACCAGGAAAGTATCCACCTTCTCCCGCCCCGGAGGCAGCTCGTCCAGAATGGACACGTCCAGATCGCCGTACATCAGCAGCGCCAGGGTTCGGGGAATGGGAGTGGCAGACATCACCAGCAAATGGGGGTCGTCCCCTTTGCCCGACAGCCGGGAGCGCTGAGCCACGCCGAAGCGGTGCTGTTCGTCCGCAATCACCAGTCCCAGATTGGAAAACCTTGTGGCATCGGTGAGCAGCGCATGGGTACCAACCACCACCTGCAAGGTGCCTTCTTCCAGCTGCTGGCGCAGAAGCTTTTTTTCTTTGACGCTCATGGAGCCGGTGAGCAATCCCACCGAAATCTGCAGGGGCGCAAACAGCTTGCTCAACGAGGCATAGTGCTGCTCCGCCAGAATTTCCGTGGGCGCCATCAGCGCCACTTGCCTGCCGTTGCGGGCTGCGCAGCAGGCGGCAGCTGCCGCCACCATGGTTTTGCCGCTGCCCACATCGCCCTGAACCAGACGGTTCATAGGGGTGCCTTTTTGAAAATCTTTCAGAATTTCTTCCACCGCCCGGCGCTGGGCACCGGTGAGGGCAAAGGGCAGAAGGTCGTAAAACGGCTGCAAGTCCAGATTTTCATATACTTCCGCCTTCTTTTCCCGGCGGTTCTGGCGCATCAGGGAAAGTCCTGCGCTGAATACGAAAAATTCCTCGAAAATCAGGCGCTTCTTCGCCTGCTCCGCTTCTTCCATGGATTTTGGCTGGTGGATGGCGGTATAGGCCTGCTGGGCAGGCAGGATATCATATTCCCGCCGTACCGATTCCGGCAGGATTTCCGGTGGGGCATCGCAGATGGCCAATGCCTGCTGCACCAGCCGCAGCAGCACACCGTTGCTCAATCCCGCCGTCAGGGGATAGATGGGCATTACCCGCCGGGTATTCACCGCCGGGGCGTCCACCGGTTCAAAGGTGGGATTGGTCATGTTATAGCCGATGAAATCCCCGCTGACCGCGCCGTAAAAGATGTACTCGCTGCCGTACTGCAGCTGCTGGGCGGCGTACTGGGAATTGAAAAAGGTCAGATTCAGCCGTCCGGTGGTATCCGCCACCGTTACCTTGGTCACATCCAGGCCCTTGCGGACATGGGCAGTGCGGGGGGTGTTCATCACCATGGCCCGGAAGCAGGCAGGGACATCCGGCTCCAGCTTTTCAATGTTTACCAGCCGGGTCCGGTCCTCGTAACCTCGGGGGAAGTGGCAGATCAGATCCTCCAGGGTGAAAATATTCAGGTTAGCCAGCTGTCTGGCTCTGGCCTGGCCCACACCTTTGAGCAGCGTCACCGGATCGGACAATTTCGCCATAGCCTTCCCTCCCCGCATTTTCTCCCATTATACGCAAAAAGCCAACGCAAAGCAACGAAAATCTGTAAACAAATTTTGACCTTTCCAGACATGAAAAAACTCCCTCCGGAACAATCGGGAGGGAGATATTTTCAGAGAAATCAGGCCAGCTTGTTCAGCTTCAGCGTCATGCTGCTCTTCTTGCGGGCAGCGTTGTTCTTGTGCAGCAGACCCTTGATGACAGCCTGGTCAACAGCCTTGACAGCCTGCTTGTAAGCAGCCTCGGCATTGGCCTTGTCACCGGACACCAGAGCGGCGTCGAACTTCTTCAGGTTGGTCTTCAGCGCAGACTTCTCGGCCTTGTTCTTCTCATAAGCAACTTTGGAAGAAATGACATCCTTCTTAGAGGACTTAATGTTGGGCATGGATTCCACCTCCTTTAGCTAGTTGTCCATACAGACACACATTATAACCTGTTTGTCAAACAAAATCAACCCTTTTTTTAAATTTTTTTCACAACCGGGGACAGCTGTGGAAAGCCTCGTCCCTTGACCAAAGGGTGTGTAGGATTTTTTGTGTCAAGGGGTAATTTTTACACAAAATCTGTCCCATGGTAAAATCCACGACCTGCAAAAAAGTAGGAAAAGTGTCGAAGGCCGTCGCATCGTTTTATGTGAACCGGCAATGTATATCCACAGACTGCTTTTCCTGTGGATAACTCCTGTGGACAAACCTGTGGAGAATGTGGAAAACTCAGAGTTTTCAACAGGTATTCCGGGGATTTCGTTTTGCACACCCCCTTGTGGAGAAGGCTGTATACCCCTGTGCATAACCGCGCAACCCAGGCGCAAAAAAGCGTGTTACGTCACCGCCGGAGGCAGATCTCCCCTTGACAAAAGTCTGCGAAAAAGTTTACAAATTGTAAAAAAATCTTGTACGGTCTTTTTCTCTCCCGTTCCATGGCGAAAATTTTTTGTGAAAAACCCCCAAAAAATCTTTCCATGGCAGCCTGTCCCAAAAAGCTCCCTCTCTGGCAGAAAAATCTTTTGGTATCTTTTGGCATCCCTGGGGCATACTGTTCCTATCCCAACACGAGGAGGAACACCATGCAGGGAAAAGTAGAGATCTGCGGCGTGAACACATCCAAGCTGGGAGTTTTGTCCCAGGTGGAAATGGATACTCTGCTCCGACGAGCCAAAGAAGGGGACAAAGCCGCCCGGGAAAAGCTGATTGAAGGCAATCTGCGGCTGGTTTTGTCGGTGATTCAGCGCTTCGACAAGCGGGGGGAAAATCCGGACGATCTGTTCCAGGTGGGCTGCATCGGCCTGATCAAAGCCATTTCCAACTTTGACCCGGACAAGCAGGTGCGCTTTTCCACCTATGGCGTGCCCATGATTGCCGGAGAAGTGCGGCGGTATCTGCGGGACAACAGCGCCATCCGGGTCAGCCGTTCCATCCGGGACGTGGCCTACCGGGTATTGCAGTGCAAGGAAGCCCAGACCTGTGCCCTGGGCCGGGAACCTACTTTGGAAGAAATCTCCAAAGAGTTGGACATTCCTTTGGAGGAAGTCAGTCAGGCCCTGGATGCGGTCAGCGCCCCGGTGAGCCTGTACGACCCGGTGTATGCCGACGGGGGCGATCCGCTGACGGTGATGGACCAGGTCCGGGACACCCGGAACACCGAGGCCAGCTGGATGGAACACATCACCCTGCAAAACGCCTTCCGGGCATTGCAGCCCCGGGAAAAGCAAATCCTCTCCCTGCGGTTTTACGACGGCAAAACCCAGATGGAGGTAGCCAACGCCCTGGGCATTTCCCAAGCCCAGGTATCCCGGCTGGAAAAGGGCGCCATCGGCGCCATGCGCAAATCCGTCAGCATTTCCTGAGGATTTCCGGGGAAGAGGCATTCTTCCCCGGGTGAGTACATAGACTGAACCAAAACCCAAGGAGGAATGGGCATGTCTATGAAATTTACCACCCTGCAATGCAAAGAAGTAATCTGTGTGGGCTCGGGGCAGCGTCTGGGCTTTGTCTCCGACGTACAAATTGAGCTGCCCCAGGGAACGGTCTGCGCCATTGTGGTGCCCGGGCCCTGCAAATTCTGGGGCGTACTGGGCCGCCACGACGATTACATAATCCCCTGGAACAGCATCTGCAAAATCGGCCCGGACATTGTGCTGGTGGATACCCAGCCTGACCAGTGCCGGGTGCCCAGAGGCCGCTGCTGCTAAGGGTTTGCCCGTGTTCTTCTGCCCCGCTTTCGGCATTGTCCGGAAGCGGGGCGGAGACTGTCGAAAAACCCCTTACGGGCTTTTCCGACAAACTTGGCAGTCTGCTGCGCGCATAATTTGTCCCCCGATAGGGGGACAAATTCCACACTTGCAGCCTGAGAAGTGTTTTCTGCCAGGTACGCGCCCCGGCAGAAAACAGTTTGAACTTTATTTGCCGCCTACGTCGGCAAACTCTGCGAGGCTTTTTAGACACACTGCGCTCCGCTTTTGGCGATGTCCGGAAGCGGGGCGTTTTTCTTTCTTCGGGGAAATGGGACTTGCAATGATACTGCGCTTTCGGTATAATCAAGGCAGTGAACGGAGGTAGAAACAGATGGCGAAACTCTATTTCAAGTATGGTGCCATGGGCTCCAGCAAAACCGCCCAGGCTCTGATTACCAAATACAATTACGAAGAAAATGATCTCCAGGTCTGGCTGGTCAAGCCCAGCGCCGATGACCGGGACGGCCAGCAGATTCTGCGCAGCCGCATCGGCCTGCAGGCTCAGGTAGAGGTGATTCCTCCGGAAATGGACATGTATCAGCGCTTTACCCAGACCCAGCTGGGCAAATGCGACGTGATTATTGTAGATGAGTGCCAGTTCCTGACGGAAGCACAGATTGACCAGCTGCGCGCCATTGTCAACGATTACGGCATCCCTGTCATGTGCTTCGGTCTGCGCACGGATTTCCAGACCCGGCTCTTTCCCGGCAGCCGCCGGCTGATGGAGGTAGCGGACACCATTCAGGAGATCAAAACCATCTGCGACTGCGGAGCCAAAGCCACCGTCAATGCCCGAATCGACTCCCAGGGCCATATCATCACCCAAGGCGCCCAAGTTGTGCTGGGAGGCAACGACAGCTACATTGCCATGTGCCACAAGTGCTACGTCCGGGGCATTCGGGAAAATCGGGTCATCAAACTGCACGGCCATAACGAAAATTCAGGAGGTAATGTACAATGAACGTAACAGACATTCTCGCCAAGTGCGACCACACATTGCTGTCTCAGACCGCCACCTGGGCCGAAATCCAGGCCATCTGTGACGACGGCCTGCGCTATCACACCGCCTCCGTCTGCATCCCCGCTTCCTATGTCAAGCAGGCCAAGGAATATGTAGATGGCAAGCTGCCCATCTGCACCGTCATCGGTTTCCCCAACGGCTACGACACCACCGCCGCCAAGTGCTTCATGGCTTCCGACGCTGTGGACAACGGAGCGGACGAGGTGGACATGGTCATCAACATCGGCTGGGCCAAAGATGGCAAATGGGATGCCATCACCGACGAAATCGCCGCCGTGAAAGCCGCCTGCAAAGGGAAGCTTCTGAAGGTCATCATCGAAACCTGCCTGCTGACCGAAGAAGAAAAAATCCACCTGTGCAAGTGCGTTTCCGATTCCGGGGCAGACTATATCAAGACTTCCACCGGCTTTTCCAAGGCAGGCGCTACTTTTGAAGACGTAGCATTGTTTGCCAAGCACGTTGCCCCCCATGTAAAGATCAAGGCTGCCGGCGGTATCTCCAGCCTGGAGGATGCAGAAAAATTCATCTCCCTGGGCGCTGACAGATTGGGCACCAGCCGGATTGTCAAGCTGGCCAAGGCCATGGAGCAGGGCAAACAGGCCCAAAACGACGGAAGTTATTGAGAATATCATCTATAATAAGGAGGAAACGCTTATGCTGAATACCCCCACTCCCCACATTTCCGCCAAACCCGGCGATTTTGCAAAAACCGTACTGATGCCCGGCGATCCCCTGCGTTCTCAGTTCATCGCCCAGAATTTCTTGGATAATCCGGTGCTGGTGAACAACGTCCGGGGCGTTCAGGGCTACACCGGCACCTATAAAGGTGTGAAGGTCTCTGTCATGGCTTCCGGCATGGGCATGCCCGCCATCGGCATCTACTCCCACGAGCTGTTCAACGGCTACGGCGTGGAGAACATCATCCGGGTAGGCTCCGCCGGTTCCATTCAGGAGAACATCAACCTGTACGACCTGGTCATCGCCCAGGGCGCCTGCACCGACTCCAACTGGGCCAGCCAGTTCCATCTGCCCGGCACCTTCGCCCCCATCGCTTCCTGGGAACTGCTCACCGAAGCCGTCAAGGCCGCCGAGGCCCAGGGCGCTACCTACCATGTGGGCAATGTCAACTCTTCCGACGTCTTCTATGGCGACCATGTGGGCGTTCCCGAGGGTCTGGGCAGCGTCTACGGTCTGAAGAAGATGGGCGTTATGGCTCTGGAAATGGAAGCCGCCGCTCTGTATATGAACGCCGCCCGGTATGGAAAGCGGGCGCTGTGCATCTGCACCATCTCCGACCATGTGCTCAATGGCACCGAAACCACCTCCGAAGAGCGTCAGAAGTCCTTCACCACCATGATGAAGGTTGCCCTGGATGTGGCCGTGGCTATGGATAACAAATAAGGCGGTGCTGCCATGAAGCGAATTTTCTTAATTGTACTGGATTCCTTCGGCATCGGCGCCATGCCCGACGCTCCGGCCTTCGGTGACCCGGGCGTCAACACCCTGGCCTCCTGCGCCGGTTCCGGGAAACTGCACATTCCCAATCTCGTTGCCGCGGGACTGGGCAACATCGACGGCGTCAGCTGCCTGGACAAAACCGACGCCCCCACCGGAGCGGTTGCCCGGCTGACGGAAGCCTCCCAGGGCAAGGATACCACCATTGGTCACTGGGAAATCGCCGGTCTGGTCTCCCCCCAGCCTCTGCCCACCTATCCGGAGGGCTTTCCTGCGGAAGTGCTGGATGCCTTCACCCAGGCCACCGGCCGGGGCTGGCTGTGCAACAAGCCCTACTCCGGCACCGATGTGATCCGGGACTACGGCCAGCAGCAGCTGGATACCGGCAAGTGGATTGTCTACACCTCCGCCGACTCCGTGTTCCAGGTAGCCGCCCACGAAGACCTTATCCCTTTGGAAGAACTCTATGATGCCTGCCACAAGGCTCGGCAGATTCTCCGGGGCAAGCACGGCGTAGGCCGGGTCATTGCCCGTCCCTATGTAGGAACCGCCGCAGAGGGCTTCCAGCGCACTTCCAACCGCCACGACTACTCCCTGGAACCCCCCGGAAAGACCATGCTGGACGCCATCCAGGCCGCCGGACTGGACACCATTGCCGTGGGCAAAATCCACGATATCTTTGCCGGTCAGGGTGACACGGAGCACGTCTACAACAAGAGCAACGCCGACGGCATGGCCCACACCGACCACTATGCCGCCCAGGATTTCCACGGCCTGTGCTTTGTGAACCTGGTGGATTTTGACATGGTCTACGGCCACCGCCGCAACATTGACGGCTATGCCAATGCTTTGTCGGAATTCGACAGTTGGCTGGGGGATTTCCTTCCCAAGCTGGGTCAGGAGGATCTGGTGATGATCACCGCCGACCACGGCTGCGATCCCGGCTACACCGCCACCACCGACCATACCCGGGAATACGTTCCCCTGGTGGTGCTGGGCCCCCAGGTCAAGCCTGTGAACCTGGGCACCCGGAAAAGTTTTGCCGACATTGCCGCCACCGTCACCGAACTTCTGGGCGTCCCCTACGAAACCAGCGGCGAAAGCTTTGCCAAAGAGATTATTTGACTGCGTGGGAGGGGCCATTGCCCCTCCTTGTTTTCTTTGAGAAACGGAGGAATCTTTATGACACCCCAACAGCTTGTTGACCTGGCTAAAGAAGCCATGACCCACGCCTATGTTCCCTATTCCGGCTATCAGGTCGGTGCGGCGCTGCTGTGCGCCGACGGAAGCGTGTATACCGGCTGCAACATTGAAAACGCCTCTTTCAGTCCCACAGTCTGTGCCGAGCGCACCGCCTTTTTCAAGGCCGTGTACGACGGACACCGGGAGTTTACCGCCATTGCCGTCTGCGGCGGGAAAGGCGGAGTGATTTCCGGCCCCTTCCCTCCCTGCGGCGTGTGCCGCCAGGTGATGCGGGAATTCTGCCGGGATGATTTTATCATCTATCTGGTGAACGATCAGGGCTGGGAAACCGTCAATTTGGCCCAGCTTCTGCCCTATAGTTTTTCCGCTGGCGAACACATGTCTTACTGACCAAGACTTATTTAAAATTAGGGAAATTTTGTTGATTTTTCGCCGGATTTGTGCGATAATGTTCTCGGTATTACAAGAGTACCAAAATTGATTTTATGGAGGAATGAAATCATGAAAAAGATTCTGGCTCTGCTGCTGGTTCTGGCCATGGCTATGGCTCTGGTCGCCTGCGGTTCCAGCACCCCTGCTGCCACCGAACCTGCTGGTTCTGCCGCTGATGCCATCCCTGATGAGATGACTTCCGAGGACGGCAAGTACGAAGTTGCCTTCATCACCGATGTGGGCCAGCTGAAGGACAAGTCCTTCAACCAGGGCACCTACGACGGCGTGAAGCTGTACGCTGACGCCGCTGGCAAGTCCTACAAGTACTATCAGCCCGCCGGCGGCAACGAAGCCACCGACGACGATCGTTACGATGCCATGAAGCTGGCTGCCGACAACGGCGCCAAGGTTGTCGTCTGCGCCGGCTTTATGCAGGGTCCTGCTCTGGAGAAGGCCGCTGAGGACTTCCCCGAAGTCAAGTTCGTCTTCATTGACGGCTGGGCTATGGGCAGAGACAATGTTGCCGGTATCGCCTTCCAGGAAGAGCAGTGCGGCTACCTGGCCGGTTACGCTGCTGTTATGGACGGCTACACCAAGCTGGGCTTCTCCGGCGGCGGCGGCGGCACCAACGCTGCCTGCAACCGTTACGGCTACGGCTTCGTCCAGGGCGCTGAGGCAGCTGCCGCTGTCAAGGACGTGCAGGTTGAGATGAACTACTCCTGGCTGTACGGCTCCAACTTCTCCGCTTCCAACGAGCTGCAGACCATGGCCGCCGGCTGGTATCAGAACGGCACCGAGGTTATCTTCGCCTGCGGCGGTTCCATGTTCCAGTCCATCGCTGCTGCCGCTTCTGCTGAAGACGGCCAGGTCATCGGCGTTGACGTGGACCAGTCCTTCGAGTCCCCCACCGTTATCACCTCCGCTATGAAGGGCATCGGCGAGGCTGCACAGCAGGCTCTGACCGCTGCTGAGACCGACGAGAGCTGGGCCGAGTTCATCGGCGACGGCAACACCACCGTCACCCTGGGCGCTGCTCAGAACGCTGTGGGCCTGCCCACTGCTACCTGGTCTCTGGAAGGCTGGAGCGTGGAAGAGTACGAGACCATGCTGGCTGACATCGTCTCCGGCGCCCTCGTGGTTGACGGCTCCGATGTTCCCGAACCCGCCAGCACCGACCATGTCACTGTGAACATCATCAAGTAATTTCCCCTATGCAAATGACCCCGGAACGCAGATGCGTTCCGGGGTTTTTTCAGCTTTCCATCTGCATTCCCAAAAATCCGGCGGCGGTTTTTGCCAGGCTCTGATCCGCTTCCTGCAAGGGGCTCTCCCCTTCGTTCAGCAGAAGCATCACGCATCCCATCAGGTCCCCCTGAGACAGGATCGGGGAGGCTGCGCCCAGGCGGTACTTCTCCGCACCGTCTGCGGCAAAAATCGGCGTATCACCGGATTTGAACAGGTAGTTCTTGCGCTGCTCCATCAGCTTCTCCAGTTCTGCCGAATTGGGTTTGTCCATCAGCTCCCGTTTCGGTGCGCCATGCAGGGCAATAATGCTGTCCCGATCCGCCACCGCCGCAATATGCCCGGTAGCGGAAACAATGGACTCACACATCTGGGCCGCAAATTCCTGCAAATCTCCCATGGGAGAATACTTCCGGAAAATCACCCCGCCGTCCTTTTCCGTATAAATCTCCAGCGGGTCACCCTCCCGGATACGCAGTGTGCGGCGGATTTCTTTGGGGATTACAATTCTGCCGAGATCGTCCACCCGGCGAACGATTCCTGTTGCTTTCATAACCTACTTCTCTCCTTGCTTTGCGTTTGCACTGCTATTGTTTGCAAGAATTGGGGATTTATGCGATTTGCCTTTGAAAACTCCCAAGTGTATCTCTTTCCTTTGCTTTCCCTTTTGTCACAGAAAAAACACAGAGTCAGCACCATGACTGACTCTGTGTCTTCATATTCATTTACAGCAAAAGTCCCAGCAGCAGATTCCCCGCGCCGCACAGGCACATTACCAGAATGGGATTCCACTTGAATTTTCGCAGCAGTACAAAAGCCCCTGCAAACAGTGCCAATCCGATGAGATTCAGATTGGCCATAGCCAGTTCCTGTCCGCCCAATGCCACTTGCAGCAATATGGAAATTCCCGCCGAGGCAATCAGGGCAACCACCGCAGGCCGAAGGCTTGCCAGCACACTTTGCAGTACCGACAATTTCTTATACCGGTAGTAGATAAACGCCAGCAGCGACACGATAAACAAGGATGGCAGAATACAGCCAAAGGTGGCAATCAGCGCCCCTGGGATTCCGGCAATCCGGATGCCCACAAAGGTCGCAGAGTTCACCGCAATGGGGCCGGGGGTCATTTCGGCAATGGTAATCAAATCGGTAAACTCACTCATATCCAGCCATGCGTGGTTCTGTACCACCTGAGCCTGAATCAGAGGCATCGCCGCGTAGCCGCCGCCGATGGAGAACAGGCCGATCTGCAAAAAACTCCAAAAAAGCTGTAAGTAAATCATGCCTTCTCTCCCTTCTTATGCTGAACCAGGGCCAGGATGACCCCCAACAAGCCTGCTGCCAGGATGATATATACTACATTTACGCCGAAGAAGAAGGTTGCGCAGAAAGCAGTCGCCATGACCACCATGTGTACTGCCGACTTGGTTTTCACCACGCCCATACCCAGATTGCACACCACGTCCAGGATCACCGCCGCCACACCGGACTGCATGCCCTTGAGTACCAGCGCCACATAGGGGTTGGTGGCGAAGGCCGCATAGAAGAAGGAAATAATGGACAAGATGGTCAGCGGCGGCAGAATGGTTCCGATCACGGCAACCACCATTCCCAGAAAGCCTCCTACCCGCCAGCCTACCAAAATGGCAGCATTAACGGCAATGGCTCCGGGAGAGGATTGGGCCAGGGCCGCCAGATCCAGCATCTCCTGATCGTCAATCCAATGCAGGCCGTCCACAAATTTCCGTTTCATAAACGTGATGATGACGAATCCCCCGCCAAAGGTAAATGCGCTGATGTAAAGCATACTGAAAAACAGCTGCGCCAAAGTGTGTCTGTTTGCCTTTCCCTGCACGCCTGGGTCCCCCTTTATTTGTTTTTTTCTTATTCTATCAGGAAATTCCCAAAAGAAATAGTGGAAATCTTGCCAAAAATCCCAATGGATTCCCGGCATTTTTTTACCGGCCACCGGTATGCTCCCCATACCAAGCCGTTAAGGGCAAACACCGTTGGCCCGGACAAGAAGTCCCTGATCAGCCGGCATAAGACAACCCCCTGAGGCAGGGATTGTTGCCTCAGGGGGGCATTTATTCCGCTGTAGGTGCCTGGGCTTTGGCCTGTTGGCAGAACTGCTCCTGAGAATCCACGGCTTCTCCCAGCCGAGGAACGCGGGTATAGGAGCCGTCACTGTGCAGCTGCCGTGCCTGGCAGTTATCCCGGAGCATGGTATCAAACATCTGCCGGATCTGCCGGCGGATGTCCGGGTCGGAAATGGGGACACCGATCTCCACCCGGCGCAGCATATTCCGGGTCATCCAGTCTGCCGAGGCAATATACATCTCTTCCGCCTCTCCCTGGCCGAAAAGATAAATCCGGGAGTGTTCCAGGAACCGGCCCACAATGCTGATGATGCGGATATTGTCCGTCATTCCCGGCACTCCGGGCAGCAGGCAGCAGATGCCTCGGACCACCATATCGATCTTCACACCGGCCTGGCTGGCCTGAATCAGCCGCTCCATAATGGTTTTGTCCGTCAGGGAGTTGACCTTCACGCCGATGTAGGCCGGTTCTCCCCGTTTGGCACAGGCAATCTGCTGGTCAATCTTTTCCAAAATCCGACTCTGCATACAGTGGGGCGCCACCAGCAGCACCTCACTGCTCTGCACCGTTTCCCCTTTTGCCAGAGCCTGGAATACTGCCGATGCATTCTGGCCAATGGCCGGGTCAGCGGTGAGGAAGGAAAAGTCCGTATAGAGCCGGGCGGTTTTTTCGTTGTAGTTACCGGTGCCGATCTGGGTGATATACTGCGGCTGTCCGTCCACCATCCGGGAAATCAGGCACAGCTTGGAGTGTACCTTATACCCTGGCAGGCCGTAGATCACGTTGCACCCCGCCGCTTCCAGCTGCCGGGACCACTCGATGTTGTTGGCCTCGTCAAAGCGAGCCTTCAGTTCCACCAGTACCAGCACTTCCTTGCCGTTTTCCGCCGCTTCCATCAGGGCACTGACCACCTGGCTGTGCTTGGCTACCCGATAGAGGGTAACCTTAATGGAAACCACGCTTTCGTCCGCCGCCGCTTCCCGCAGCACCTTCAGGAAGGGGTCCATCCGGTCAAAGGGGTAAGAAAGCAGCTTATCCTTTTCCACAATCTGAGGCAGGAAAGGCTCCTTGCTCCGGAACTGGGCAGATTTCTGAGGGGTGTAGCGGGGGTAGAAATAGTCGGGATTCTGCCGCAGAACATCCTGAATCTGGAAGAAGAAGGACAGATCCAGGGGCGTTCCGCTTTCAAACACGGCCTTTTTATCCATATCCAGGGTTTTGCACAGTTCTTCCACCGTCTCCTGGCTGAGCTGACGGCTCAGTTCCAGCCGCACCGGTTCCAATTTTTTCCGCTGCTTTACCAGATCTGCCATAAATTCCCGGTAGTCCAGATCTTCATCGTATACCGCATCGGCATCAATATCGGCGCTGCGGGTCAGCCGCAGCAAAGACTTCCCCCGAATCTGGTAGCCTTTGAAGGCCAGGGGCAGAAAGTGGAGAATCAGTTCCTCCGAGAGCATATACTCTCCCTGGGAAATGGTAATCAGCCGAGGGAACACGCCTGTGGCACAGGAGATGATGCCCACCTTCCGCTTGCCGTTTTTCCGGTCCAGCACCGCCACGGCGTAGATTTCCTTGTTGCGCAGGAATGGGAAGGGCTGGCGCTTGCCGATAATCATGGGCGAAAGCAGGGGCAGCACCTCCCGGGTAAAATACCCTTCCAGACGGCGGCTGTCCTCCTGGGAGATGGTATGAAAATCCACCAGACGAACTCCGGCATCTTCCAGCCGGGTCAGCAGCTGCCGGTAAACTGCATCCTTGCGCTGGTTCAGAATCCGAATCTGCTCCAAAGCCGCGTCAATCTGCTGCTGGGGCATCATACCAGTTTTGGTGTCCCGGCCCTTTTCTCCCAGCTGAATCTGGTCTTTCAGCGATCCGATGCGCACCATGAAGAATTCATCCAGGTTGCTCTGGTAGATGGAGGCAAAACTCAGCCGCTCGCACAGCGGAACATCTTCCCGCTCCGCCTCTTCCAGTACCCGCTCATTGAATTTCAGCCAGGACAGTTCTCTGTTTACATAACATCTTTTTCTTTCCTGGGATTTCATATCCGTTTCCAACTCCTCCTGTTTGACGGGGGTTTGCGCTATGTAGCCGGTTCTGTTTGCCAGACCCAGCTGCCGCCAGAAGACGGCGAATTTTCTCATGCCGTTCATGCCTGAGTGTCACCTTGCTGCTTTTGTTTGCGCAGATTCCGGTAGACATAACCTTCCCGAACGCCGTAAGGGCTGATATACAGCACCTTGCAGTTTAAGGCATTGCACACCTGCTCCATTAGCACCACACCCGGCAAAATGGTATGCAGCCGGTCCGGGCATACCTTCAAAATCACATCCCGAGCCGCTGCCTTCCGGGCCAGCAGGCACTGACAGACACCGGAGAATTCCTCCATGGTCAGGCTCCGGTTGGTATCCAGCTTGCCAAGCAGGGTGTTGGCGATTTTCAGCACCGCCCGGGCAGTACCGCCCACACCGCAAACCAGGGGCATTTCCTCTTTGGGCAGCTTCAGCTTCTCCATGGACTGCTCCACATCGGCACGGATCTGCTCCAGTTCCTGCTTCTTGGGCCAGATTTTCTTTATATGGCGGTTAAACAATTCCAGGCTGCCGATGGGAATGCTCTGGGCCTTGGCCACGGCGCCGCTCTGAATTTCCGTCAGCTCCATACTGCCGCCGCCAATGTCAAAGACCACACCGTTTTCCATATTCAGATCCCGGATGGCGCCGTAGTATCCCAGTTCCGCCTCCATGGCGCCGGAAATCACTTCCACATCCACACCCACGGTGCGTTTGATGGCAGCCACCGCTTCTTCCGTGTTGCGGATGTTACGCAGGGAAGCGGTTGCGAACACCTGCATCTGGGAGATGCCGAACTGCTCCAGCAATCCCCGGAAATTTTCCAATACCTGGCAAGCCCGCTGAATGCCGGCTTTGGACAAGGTACGATCCACAATATAGTTATTCAGGCCCACCATTTCCTTCTCGGAAAACAGCAGGGAAAAGCTGCCGTCACTGAGGATATTGTACAGCGACAGCCGCACGGTATTGGAACCCAAATCCACAATTGCGTACTTCATTGGTTGTTTCTCCTTCCTGTTGCAAAGGGACGCTCACAGGCTCCCTTCTGCCATCTATGTATAGAGTATGCCCGCTTTGGGGCAGTCATTCCCCATTCTGGGGTCACTAGTTCTCTACTTTATTGTACTGTAAAGTTGTAAAATTCCCGACTGTATGGTGTAAAATCTGTGTAAACTCTCCTCTCTTTCCAGCGCAAGCAACAAACCTTCTATCCTGTACGCAAAAAGGACAGCAGAAACACTTTCTGCTGTCCTTACATTATTTTTTATCCTCTTCGGTTTGCATAACCAGACGCTCTTCCACCCTGACAAGAGCATAGGCCATGCTCTCCTGACAGGCTTTGGTTACCTTATCCAGGTAATTCCCGTCATAGGCTTCCAGGGCCTTATCAATCCGAACCACCCGACGCTTCTGGTCGGCGGATTCCGTTTCCGTCACGGTATAGATAGGGAAATAAGAATAGTCCGTCACCTTGGTATTTCCGGTGGTGGCGTCCTTGGTGACCTCCAAATCCAGGATAATGGAATAGTTGGTGGCAGCCCGGTTGGCATCGCCGAAGAAATCGCCCAGAGAGTAGGCAACCAACGTGCCTTTCACCGGGTCATATTCAATGGGCTGCAAGGTGTGGGGATGGGTACCCAGAATCACATCCACGCCCCGCTTCTGCATCAGGGAAATGATGCTTTCCTGGGAGCTGCTGATGTCTTCGTTGTATTCACTGCCCCAATGTACCAGCGCAACCACCAGATCCGGCTCCTCCGCCTGAACATTTTTCAGAATGGTTTCAATGCCTTTGGTATTCACCTTCTGATATTCGGTGTCGTAGTCCTCATACAGCACATTTACCAGACCTTCGCTGCCGGCAGGCAATCCCCGTCCGCCCATGCCCTTGGTAAAGGCCACGAAGGCAACCTTCACGCCCTGGGCTTCGGCAATGGTATAGCCCTTGCCCGCACTCAGCTCTGCCTGGTTTGCATAGGCTCCCACCGGCTCAATTCCTGCGGCCCGGATGCTCTGCAATGTGGCGCTCAGACCGTTCAGACCATTGTTGATGGAGCAGCTGTTGGCCATCTGCAGCAGATCCACGCCGCAGCCTCGCAGGTCTTCCAGAATTTGATTGGGTGCGGAAGTGGTGGCTGAACCATAAGGTTCGCCGTAGGTGTTGCCTTCAAAATTCATCACCGTCAGATCCGCATCGGACAGCAGCGCGGAAACATCCTTGAATACGCTGCTGAAGTCGTAACCGCCAACGGATACACCGGAGGAAATCACACTGTCGGTGATGTTCAAATCTCCCGCGGCCCGGATATGAATGGTGGTAATGGGGTCTTTCTGAATCCGGGGGTCCGGCGCTTTTGTCTCGGTGGGAGCGGTGGTCTGCTCCACTGCAGACTGAAGTTGGGCTTCTTCCTCCCGGCTGTCCCGGGTCAGATACCAGATCAGTCCGGCACAGGCTGCCAGCACCAGCACCGCCGCAAAAGCCGTCAGACGAAGCCTTCTGGCCTGGGCCTGCCGGCGCTTACGCTGGGCCTCCCGTTTCTCACGGCGTCTATTCATTTCTTCGTCGCGAAACGGCATAGGTTTTCCTCCCGGTGAAAATCTGTTGGTTTATTATACTGCATTTCCCCCCATAAAACAAGGGGCAGAATGTAAACCTTGTTTGAATGGCAGGCGGTTATTTCGGCAATTTCTCCAGAAATTTCCGGGTTTCCTCCGCGTTGCGCCGGATTTCCGCCTGCAGTTCTTCCAGGCTTGGAAACTTCCGCTCCGGGCGGATAAAGTAGTAAAACTCCAGGGTAATCTCCCGATCATACAGATCTCCTGCATAATCCAGAATCCAGGGCTCCACTGTCACATTGTGTCCGTGTACCGTGGGCCGGGTGCCCACATTGGTCACCGCCGGGTAAGATTTTCCATCCAGCTGCACCCGGCAGGCATACACGCCGAATTTTGGAATTGCCAGCCCTTCCGGCAGGCGCAGATTGGCTGTGGGGATGCCCAGGGTCCGGCCCAGGGCATGGCCGTGAATCACCTTGCCGGTGAAAATGTGAGGATGACCCAGAAATTTCACCGCTGTTGCCATATCTCCGGTTTCCAGCTGGCGGCGGATATAGGTACTGGATACCCGGATGCCGTCCAGGGTCTGCTCGGGCACCACTGCACAAGGCAAACCCAGTTCGGCGCAGTACCGGCTGATGCTTTCGGCGGTTCCGGCGCCCCGGTTTCCAAACCGGAAATCCTCCCCGCAGACAAAGCCTGCTGCGTCGTAGGCTTTCCGGAGCATATCCAGAAAATCCCGCCAGTCCATGGTGCGCATCTGCTGATCAAAGGGCAGGGAGATCACCTTCTCCATACCGAAGCCCTCCAACAGCCGCTGCCGGTCCTGGGGAGAATTGATCAGCGGCGGGGTATTGCCCAGCACCAGGGTATCGGGGTGATGGGAAAAGGTCACCACACCGGTACGAAAATTCCCTTCCTCAGCCAATCGGCGGCAGGCGGAAAGCAGGGCGGCGTGGCCCAGGTGTACTCCGTCAAAAAATCCCAGGGCATAAACTGTCTTTGTCATAGATTCCTCTCGTCCCAATGCGACGGTTTTCGTCATTGGGGATCAAAAAAACTTTTTATGGTAGACATAACGCCGTTTTCCACCTTCGCCAGCATGAGAAATTCTCCTGCTGCGCTGTAGGCACGGTAAGTCCCCTCTGCCAACTGGATGGAAAAGGTGTTGCCGTTGCGGCAGCGCTTTTCCTGATTCTCCGTCAGAGTCACCGACGGGTAGGAGGAAAACAGGGTGTCAATCCCCCGCAGGCAGGTTTCGGGATGCTCCATTTCCAGCAGCTGCTGCAGCGGCACCGCTTCTTCAATGGTATACGCCCCCGCCTGCACCCGGCGCAGCAGGGCCATACACCCACCGCAGCCCAGAGCCTGGCCAATATCCTTACACAAGGTGCGGATATAGGTGCCCTTGGAACAGGCCACATACAGGTGCAGTTCATCGCCCTCCTGCTTGAGCAGCTTCAGAGCGTGGATGGTAATGGGCCGGGGCTGGCGCTCCACCTCCCTGCCTTTTCTGGCAAGGTTACATAACTTCTGCCCGTTGACCTTCAGGGCAGAGTACATGGGCGGAACCTGGAGAATCTCCCCCCGGAAATGTTCCAGCACCTGCTGAATCTGCTCGGGGGTAACGGAAACTTCCTGCTGGGTCAGCACAGTGCCGGACATATCCTCGGTATCGGTGGTGATGCCCAGACGCAGCACCGTTTCATAGGCTTTTTCCGCGTGTTCAAAAAATTCCACCGCCCGGGTGGCCCGCCCCACAAATACAGGCAGCACGCCGGTGGCCATGGGGTCCAGGGTACCGCCGTGGCCGATCCGCCGGGTCTGGAACACCCGGCGCAGCCGGGCTGTAATGTCCTGGCTGGTCCAGTCCTGGGGCTTGTCCACAATTACGATTCCGTTCATTCTGTCTCCAATTCCAGCATGGCATTGGCCACCGCAACGGCAGCCTCCTGCAAGGGCATTCTCAGGAAGGCTCCTGCCGCACCCTTATGTCCGCCACCGCCGAATTTCACGGTCACTCTGGTGGCGTCGCAGCCGGGTACTGCCCGGACAGAGAGCTTAGTAAAGCCGTCGCTGGTTTCCCGCAGGGTTGCCGCCATCTGCACACCGGCAACGGTCCGGGGGAAGGAGGAAATGTTGTCCATATCGTCCTCGTTGACCCCCAGCTCCAGCTCCATTACCTTGGGGATGGCGCAAACTGCCAGGGTTCCTTCCCGCAGCAGCTGCATGTGATCCACAATCCAGGCCTGCATCCGCAGCCGGCCCAGGGTGTTGGTTTCAAACAAGTCCTGGTTCAGCTCATAAATCCTTGCATTGGCCTGGGCGCACTGGGCCGCCACCTGGAAGGTGTGGGCAGTGGTGTTGGCATAGCGGAAACACCCGGTGTCGGTGGACAGACCCACATACACCGCCTCCGCCAGATTCTTTTCCGGCTTGACGCCCATTTCCATCAGTACGTCCCAAATCACCTCGGCGCAGGAGGCGCTGGTAGCGTCCACCAGTTCCTGCTCCGTAAAGGAGGTGGCGCTGGCGTGATGGTCAATGCGCAAGTCGATCTGGCCCAGCAAATGGCTGAACACATTGGGTACCAGCTCCGGGGAGGCTACGTCCACACTGACCACCGTATCTCCCGGCTGGGCTTCGGGCTTGGTCAGTCCCTCATGGAGCCAGGCAAACCGGGCGGACAGATCAGGGTTGGTCAGGACGTGGGCGGTTTTTCCCAGCTGCCGCAAGCCTAAGCACAGTGCGGCGGCAGAGCCGGTGGTGTCGCCGTCGGGGCGGCGGTGAGTCAGGATGGCAAAGTTATCCTTTTCCAGCAGATATCGGGCAGTTTCAGTCCTGGTCAGTTTCTTCATCGTGGTTTACCTCAAGAGAGTTGATCAGTTTCAGCATTTTTGCGCCGTAGACAATGGAATCGTCTGCGGCCCAGACAATTTCCGGGCTGTAGCGCAGGCGCAGGTTCCGTCCCAGTTCCCGGCGCAGGTATCCGGCGGCGGATTTCAGGCCCGCCAGAGCGCTCTGCGCCTTATCCTCCTGGAGGAAGCTCACATAGACCTTGGTATAGCGCAGATCCGGGGTGGTTTCCACCCGGGTAATGGAGATCATCACATCCTGCACCCGGGGGTCCTTGACGGTACGCAGCAGGGCGGACAGTTCCTTCTGAATTTCTTCATTAATCAGCAAAATACGGTTCGAAGCCATGATTTTGCCTCCTTTCCTTTGAAAACAACCCGCCGCGCCGCAAAAGCGGTGCGGCGGGACAGTATATCAGCGTTTGACTTCCTGCATGGCGAAGCATTCGAAAATGTCGCCTTCCTTGATGTCGTTGTACTTAACCACGCTCATGCCGCATTCGTAGCCAGCAGAGACTTCCTTGACAGCGTCCTTGAACCGCTGCAAGGAGCCAATCTCGCCTTCGTGGATAACAATGTTGTCCCGGAGAATCCGAACCTGGGCATCCCGGGTAACCTTGCCATCCTTGACCATACAGCCGGCAATGGTGCCGATGGCGCTGACCTTGTAGGTCATGCGCACTTCTGCGTGGCCGATGACCACTTCCTCAAACTTGGGCGCCAGCATGCCCTTCATGGCAGCTTCGATCTCGTCAATGGCATCGTAGATCACCCGGTAGAACCGCATGTCTACATTGGCCCGCTGGCCGGAAGCCTGAGCGGCGGCATCGGGACGGACGTTGAAGCCAACAATGATGGCACCGGCAGTGGAAGCCAGCAGGATGTCGCTTTCGTTGATGGCGCCGACACCGGCGTGGATCACCCGCACCCGGACTTCCTCGTTGCTCAGCTTCTCCAAAGATGCCTTGATGGCCTCGGCAGAGCCCTGAACGTCGGCCTTGACGATCAAAGGCAGTTCCTTCATTTCGCCTTCCTGCATCTTGGCAAACAGGTTATCCAGAGTGACCTTCTGGGTCAGCTTGGCGGCTGCGTCCTTCTGAGCCTGACGGCGCTGCTCCACCAGTTCCCGGGCCATCCGCTCGTCAGTAACGGCGTTGAACTCATCGCCGGGAGTGGGAACATCGGCAAGGCCGGTGATCTCCACAGGGACGGAAGGACCGGCGGACTTGACGGTGCGGCCCTTGTCGTTGGTCATCACACGGACACGGCCCACGGCAGTGCCGGCAATGACGATATCGCCCTGATGCAGGGTGCCGTTCTGCACCAGCAGGGTTGCCACAGGGCCCCGGGTCTTATCCAGACGGGCTTCGATGACGGTACCCTTGGCACGGCGGTTGGGGTTGGCCTTCAGTTCCTGAACTTCAGCAGTCAGGATGACCATCTCCAGCAGTTCATCCAGGCCCTGACCGGTCTTGGCGGAGATGGGCACGATGATGGTATCGCCGCCCCACTCTTCGGGGATCAAGTCGTACTTGGTCAGCTGCTCTTTGATCTTATCGGGGTTGGCGGTGGGCTTATCCATCTTGTTGATGGCCACGATAATAGGCACATTGGCGGCCTTGGCGTGGTTGATGGATTCTACCGTCTGGGGCATGATGCCGTCGTCGGCAGCCACCACCAGAATGGCAATGTCGGTAGACTTAGCACCGCGGGCACGCATAGAGGTAAAGGCTGCATGGCCCGGGGTATCCAGGAAGGTGACCATATTACCGTTCACATCCACGGTATACGCGCCGATGTGCTGGGTAATGCCGCCGGCCTCTCCGGCGGTAACGGAAGTCTTGCGGATGGCGTCCAAAGTGGAAGTCTTGCCGTGGTCGACGTGACCCATGACCACCACAACGGGGGCCCGGGTTTCCAGCTCTTCGGCGGTGTCCACATGGTCGTCGATGATCCGCTCTTCGATGGTGACGGTAACTTCCTTTTCCACCTTGCAGCCCATTTCCGTAGCCACAAACTCGGCGGTGTCAAAGTCGATGGTCTGGTTGATGGCAGCCATAACACCGTTTTTCATCAGGCACTTGATGACTTCGCCGGCGGTTTTCTTCATCCGGGAAGCCAGCTCGCCCACGGTGATCTCCTCGGGGATCTTCACGGTAACAGGCGCCTTCCGGGCAACCTCCATTTGCAGGCGGCGCATTTTCTCCTGCTCTTCGTTGCGGGACTTGTTGCCCTTGAACTTGTTGTTCTGCTGCTTGTTCTGCTGCTTGCCCTTGCCGCCGCCAATGCGCTGCTTGCCGCCCTGGTAGTTCTGCACCCGCTCGGAAACCAGGTTATCCACATCGGCGAACCGATTGGCGTTGACCTGGACGGCAGAGGTGTCCACCACCCGGCGCTCCCGCTTGCGTTCCGGCTCCTTGGGAGCCTCGGCCTTGGGAGCCTGCTGGGCAGGCTGAGCGTTCTGGGGTTGCTGGGGACGATTCTGGCCCTGCTTGGGCTGCTGGGGCTGCTGAGGACGCTGGGCCGGGGCGGCCTTGGCCTCCTGCTTGGGTTCTTCTTTGGGTGCGGCAGGCTTCACTGCAAAAATTTCCTCCATGGACTTGACCTGATTCTTCTGGGTCATGTAATCAAACACCACATTCAGCTCTTCTTCGCTGAGCACCTGGGTGTTGGACTTGGGCTTTTCGTAAAACTGTCCCACAATCTCCGCGATTACCTTCGGAGCCACGCCGAAATCCGCGGCGACCTCCTTGACTCGATACTTAACAAAACTCATTCTATACACGCACCTCCAAAATTTGACAGTCGGTTGGAAATGCAGAGTGCAAAAGGCAAAATGCGGTTTTATCCCCCACCGTGCATTTTGCATTCTGCATTGTCCGTATCCGACAGGCTCCTGTTGGTTGTCATAACAACTTACTTCTTCTTTCCCCTGCGTTTGTTGCGCAGGTGGGCGCTAGCTTCCCGGCGGCGCTGCTTTGCCTTCTGGGTTTTGGCGGTGAGCACCTCCAAAACCTCGGCGCAGCGCTCCGGCTGACCCAGAGACTGCACCAGAGCCAGGGCCAGAGCCGGGTCCGTAATGGCGGCAATGGCCAGGCTGGTTCTGCCAATGGCAAAGCCCATGGCATCCTTGGTAGCATCCAGCCGCAGGCACTGCTGGTCGGTACCAGCGGCAAAGCTTTTTGCCCGCCGCCAGGTATGGTCAGAAGCGTCGGAGGCCACCACAATCAGGTGGGCCTTCCCCGCCCGGGCGGCGGCGCCTACCGGCTCCTCGCCCAGCTCTGCCATGCCGCCCTTCCGGGCCAGAGCCAGATAATTCAGGGCTTTATCCACGTTCTATCTCCTTTTCCAGCCGGGCGTAAACCTCCTCCGGAATGGCGATTTCCAGGCTGCGCTCCAACGCTTTGCTGCGCTGGGCCTTTCGCAGGCATTCCGGATCGGGGCACAGGTAAGCGCCCCGGCCATTGACCTTGCCGCCGAAGTCCACCTGCACATTGCCTTCCGGGGTGCGGACCACCCGGATCAGCTCTTTCTTGGCCTTCCGCTCCCGGCAGCCCATACACTGCCGCTGGGGGATCTTTTTCTGCATAATGGAAATCCCTCCGTTTCTATGGTAACGAGGGCCGGAAAATTACAGCTCCTCGTTTTCTTCTTCCGGCTGTTCCTGGGGCTGCTCCTCAATCTCTGCCTGGGAAGCGGGCTTGATGTCCACCTTGTAGCCGGTGAGCCGGGCAGCCAGACGGGCATTCTGGCCTTCCTTGCCGATGGCCAGAGACAGCTGATCGTCGGGAACGATGACCCGGCAGGCCTTCTGGCCGGGAATCAGGCTGACGGAAATCACGTCAGCGGGGCTGAGCGCAGCCCGGACATACTCGCAGGGATCTTCGCTCCAAACCACGATATCAATTTTCTCGCCGCCCAGTTCTTCCACAACGGCGCTCACACGGCCGCCCCGAGGACCAACACAGGCGCCCACAGGATCGATGCCCTCCATGGTAGCCCGAACGGCCATCTTGGAACGGGAACCGGCTTCCCGGGCGATGTTGCGGATCTCCACCTGTCCATCGGCAATTTCCGGAGTCTCCAGCTCGAACAGACGGCGGACCAGGTTGGGATGGGTACGGGACACATGCACCAGGGGGCCGCGGCCTGCCTTATGCACTTCCAGAACGTACACCCGGATCAGATCGCCCTCGGCGTGCTTCTCGCCGGGGATCTGCTCGCTGGCACGGAGCACGGCGTCGGAAGCGTCGTTGCCTTGGCCGATGCGAATGAACATATCGCCGCTGGTGGGGTCAATCCGCAGCACAGTACCGGTCATCAGCTCCTGGGACTTGGAAGAGTAGCTTTCATAAGCCACACCCCGCTCAGCTTCCCGGATGCCCTGGATCACCACCTGCTTGGCAGTCTGGGCCGCAATCCGGCCGAAGCGCTGGATGTCCACCGGAATGCACACCGGGTCGCCTACCTGGACATCGGGGTTAATCAGTCGGGCAGCATCCACCGGGATTTCCAGAGCGGTATCCTCCAGCTCTTCCACAGCGGTCTTGACAATGTGCATGCTCAAGCCTTTCTCGCTCAGCTCCACCACCACATTGTCCGCCGGAACGTCCCGGCGATCTTCCCGGTCTTTGCGGTATGCGTTGGTCAGCGCCTGCTTCAGACGCTCCACCATGTAATCCACAGGAATGCCCTTTACTTTTTCCAGCTCCCGCAGGGAAGCGAAAATTTCAGCGCCGATGTCCACCTTGGGGGCTTCCGCCTGCTTCTTGGCTCTGGTATTTCTAGCCATTGATTGTTTCCTCCTCGTCAGAATTCCACACGAAGCCGCACCTGGGCGGCTTCCGATTTTTCAAAGGTAATGGTTTCTTTGCCTGCCTCTACGGTGATTCTGCCATCTTCGTAGCCCCGCAGAACACAGGGGATTTCCTTCATGCCGTTTCTGGGCCGGTAGAGCTTGACCGTAATGGCGCTGCCCAGGAACCGCTCAAAGTCCGAAGGACGCTTGAGCACCCGCTCCAGGCCGGCAGAGCAAACTTCAAAATGGTAAGAGCCGGGAATGGGGTCTTTTTCGTCCAGGATGGGGTCCATGGCCCGGGACACGGCTTCGCAGTCGTTGATGTCCACGCCGCCTTCCTTGTCCAGGTACAGCCGCAGGAAGTATTCGCTGCCCTCCCGGACGTACTCCACGTCCCAAAGCTCGCAGCCGAACTGTTCCACCACGGGTTTTGCATAGCTTGCCACCAAATCGGTTACTTTCATTGCAAACATCATCCCTTTCCTGTAAATCAACAAGAAAGAGAGGCGCTCGCGCCTCTCTTTGCCTACACTCTACCATTTACGGTAGTATTATACCACCACTTTCCCTGTTTGGCAAGAGGGATTTCTCAGAAAATTCGCCAAAAAGCCGGATTTTCTCCGGATATTTCTCTGGGAAATCCCCCAAAGTATGCCTCAGGATAGGGTTTCTTCCGCTTCTTCGGCTTCCTGACGGGCCTTTTCGGCGGCGTTTAAGCCCTCCCAGTTTGCCCGGTTGGTGATCATGGTCACTGCCAGCACCTGCTGGGCAAGTTCTTGTGTGAGCAGGCCCGGTTTCAGCCGCCAGCGCCAGTTAAAGCCCACGGTGCCGGGCTGGTTCATCCGGGACTGGTTGTCCAGGCCCAGGTAGTCCTGGATGGGGATGATGCAGTCCTTGGCAACGCTGGCCATGGTCAGCTGGATCAGAGCCTTATACATCTCCTTGTCGGGGGTATGGAAATTGTACAGGTAGCTGCGCACCTGCTGCTTTGCCTCCGGGGACAGCCCTTCATACCAGCCGAACAACGTCTCATTGTCGTGGGTGCCGGTATAGACCACGCAGTTGGCATTATAGTTGTGGGGCCAGTAGTCGTTGGATGCCGCCACGTCCTCGGGATTTACCGCAAATTGCAGCACCTTCATATTGGGATAGCCGCTGGCGCGTACCAGTTTGCGCACCCCTTCGGTCATCAGGCCCAGGTCCTCGGCGATCACGTTCACATCCCCCAGCCGCTGGCGGATGGTGTCGAACAGATCCATGCCGGGGCCGTCCTCCCAGTGTCCATTCTTAGCGGTATTTTCCCCGGCGGGGATGGAGAAATACTGGTCAAAGCCCCGGAAATGATCAATCCGCACCACGTCATACAGCTGGAAGCTGTGCCACATCCGGGTGACCCACCACTGGTATCCCGTGCTGCGGTGATAGTCCCAGCGATACAGCGGATTGCCCCAGACCTGACCGTCCGCGGCAAAGCTGTCCGGCGGGCAGCCGGCAATGGCGGTGGGGGCGTTGTGCTCATCCAGCTGGAACAGTTCCGGGTGGGCCCACACGTCGGCGCCGTCGGGAGAGACGTAGATGGGAATGTCGCCCACAATCTGGATGTGCTTGGCGTTGGCGTAGTCCTTCAGCTTGCGCCACTGCTGCATAAACTGAAACTGCATGTACTTGTGGAACTCAATGTCAAAGTACAGCACCCGGTTGTAATAGTCCACCGCGAAATCCCAGTGCATCCGGATATCCTCCGGCCAGCTGCGGAAGGGGGCTTCCTTGAAAAAGGCCTTCAGGGCCATAAACAGGGCATAATCATTCAGCCACCAGTAGTTGTTCCGGCAAAAATCGGTAAAGGCGGGATTGTAGCTGATCTGGCTGCGCTGGTAGGCCAGCCGCAAAAGGCGGAACCGGTTCTCGTGGAGCTTGTCAAAGTCCACCTTGCCGGGGTTGGTGCCAAAGTCCACCTCGTCGCATTCTTCCCGGGTCAGGACGCCCTCTTCCACCAGGTCGTCCAGGCTGATCATATAGGGGTTTCCGGCGAAGGCGGAATAGGCCTGGTAGGGAGAATCGTCGGAACCACCGTGGGAGGTTGCGCCCAGGGGCAGAATCTGCCAGTAGCGCTGACCGGCCTTCTCCAGCCAGT
This sequence comes from uncultured Oscillospiraceae bacterium, assembly GCA_944382965.1. Classification (GTDB taxonomy): domain Bacteria; phylum Bacillota; class Clostridia; order Oscillospirales; family Oscillospiraceae; genus Faecousia. Next base: position 61,518 of record CALWOA010000013.1, read on the forward strand.
CCACAAAATCATAGGCCGCCTGGTCAAAGCAGCCAATGCCATACCGGGAGGGCAGGCTGGTGACGGACAGCAGCACGCCTGCGTATCGATTCATAAAACAGCACTCCTTTTGTTATTTTGCGCAAATGGAAACGTTTCATTTCCCTCAGTATAGTGCTTTTTTCCCGTTGCGTCAATATGGGAACAACAAGGAAAAATTTTTCCACGTTCCCCACAAAACCGCTGGATTTATTTTGTAGATTTCTACAGGCAGAAACAGCGGCCCCCACAAACGGGAGCCGCCGATGGATTTTATTTTCTCTCTTTTACCAGCATGGGGGTAAACATAGGTGCGCCGAACCGGTCCACAAACCGCTGGCACTTGATCAAAAAGGCGTAAAAAATGTTGTAGCCGCAGCCCAGCATGGTTTCCACATTGGCCATGCCCTTGGCAAAAATCACATCCGCAGTTTCCAAAGCCTGTTTGGCTTCCTGGCTCAGCTGATCCAGCTGGGTGCCCGCCACCCGGTTGCCGTTGTCGATTATCGGGAAGGGAACGCCCACAGCGGCGGCATCCTCTCGGGTGGCATCGTTCTGGGCAATGCCGCCCCGGACGCAGAAGGTGATTTCCAGGTGGGGGAATTTCCGAGCAATTTCCTCGGCAAACAGCCGGTCAAATCCAATTTCTCCGGCGTTGTCCGTCAGGTACAGCAGCTTCTTTCCCCGGGAGAGCTGGTCACAAAAATCCTGGTAAATTTCCCGGCTCAGCTCCATTTGCTCCGCTTTTTCCAGCATATCCTTCAAAGTTTCAAAGCTGACCTGTCCCCGCAGGGCGGAAAAATCCAGGTAGTTGCCCAAAATGGCAAACTGCAGCCCGGCAAATACCGGGTCCTGGGCAGCGCCAATCCGCTGGCGGATATCCTCCATATGTTCCAGCACAAACCGGTTGGAGTCCTGCTTTTCCTGGCGGTAACGGTCAATTTCCAGGCCGTAGTGCTCCTGCAGCATGTCCGCCACCTTGGGGCCGAACCAGGGGGCGCTGACCCCTTCCGGAGCGGAAAGGTACATCCGCATCATCTCCCGGGCAAAGGCCATAGTCTGCTCTTCCGTGCCCAGGGGGCGTACCAGTTCGATGTTTCGCCTGAGATGACACAGCAGGCAGTAAGAATCCAATGCAATACTCATACTTTCAGCTTCAGCACCATTTTCTTGAAATTCTTGGGACTGTCCAGATGCACCGCAGGCATATGGGCATCCTCCGGGAATACCACATAGCAGTAGCCCTCCCCGATGCGCATATAGTCCACCGGTCCGGCATACATGCCGATGTCCCCCTGCTCATTGAATTCCCCGTCCAGAGTCAGGCTGTCCAAGGGAGCCCAGCCTACGGTTTCCTCCCCTTCCACGATGTACTGCACGTCCAGGTACTGCCGGTGGGCTTCGCAAAGCTTGCTGCCGGCAGGGGTGGTGATGCCTTCCGAGGCCACAATCCGGTTGCCGCCGGACAGTTGGGTGATACCGGGGGTCCAGGTTTTCTGCCGGTCGATGACCTGCATGGCCTCCTCCAGTCCGGGAATAATGGCAGCGTAGCGGTGCAGATCCTTATACGGGCATACGATCATAACGAATTCGTCCTTTCCTTCTCGGCGGCCCTGCCGCCGGCTCCTTAGGCCAATGTCAGCAGATCTTCCATCCGCTGCAGTTTCCCGTCATAGTGCTCAGGGGTGCCGAAGCCGTAGGCTGCCCAGAGGAAGGGAATCCCCGCTTCCACAGTGGCCTCGTAATCGCCCTGAGTGTCTCCCACATAGGCACAATTTTGAATGTTGTATTTCTCCATCAGGGCGCGGATGGTTTTTCCCTTGCTGGTGCCGGTATCGCCGAAGCACAGGTGGCCGGTGATATAAGGGGTCAATCCCAGCTTTTCCATACACAGCTCCGGGTAGCCTTTCTGGCTGTTGCTGACGATGAACAGGCGGTGATCCTTTGCCAGCTTTTCCAGGGTTTCCTTCACCCCGGGGTAGCCGATGTGGCAGGGATTTTCCTGAAGGTAGCGGTTTTCCGTATCCATGCACCGGTCCATCAGGCCGTAGCGCTCCGGGGCGGGAATGGAGGCAAAAATCACGTCGGCAATTTCCGTCATCACCTTGCCGAACAGAGGTTTGAACATCTCGGCATTGACTGCCAGATGTTCCAGCCCCTCCTGCTTCAGCTGAATGTTGTACCCCTCCGCCACCAGGGCCCGGGAATCCCACAATGTACCATCAATATCAAAAATCAGGCTTTCGTAGCTCATGCTTCCTCCAGGTGCCGCTGAATGCGGCCCATAATCATATCCAGCGCCACCAGGTTCTTGCCTCCTTCGGGCACTACCAGGTCGGCGTACTTTTTGCTGGGTTCGACGTACTTTTCGTGCATGGGCTTTACGGTTTCCAGGTACTGGCTCAGCACGCTTTCCAGGGTTCTGCCCCGTTTGTTCACGTCCCGCTTGATCCGGCGGCACAGCCGCACATCCGCGTCGGTGTCCACGAAAATCCGGATGTCCATGAGATTACGCAGAGCTTCGTCCTCAAAAATCAGAATGCCCTCCACAATAATCACCTTTTTCGGCACAATATGCACCGTTTCGTTGGAGCGGTTGTGCAGGGTAAAGTCGTAGACCGGGCAATCAATGGCCTGTCCATGGCGCAGCTGGTCCAGGTGCCGGGCCATCAGGTCCGTTTCCAAAGCGTCCGGCTCGTCGTAGTTGAGCTGGCAGCGCTGCTCGTAGGTCAGTTCATCGTGGCGCTTATAGTAGTTATCATGGCTCAAAATGGTCACCACATCCGAAAATTTGGCGATCAGGTTGTTCATCAGTGTGGTCTTTCCGCTGCCGGTTCCGCCGGCGATGCCGATAACCAGAATATTATTTTCCATACACGTTGCCTCCGTCCCTGTTTTCTTCCCCCAAAAGCTGCCGGCAAAGAGTAATCAGCCGGTCATCACCGGCGCTGTTGTGTATCTGTACGCAGCCCTGCTGTTCCGGCTGCGCCAGCAGTCCCCGCTGCTCCAGCCGCCGCCGGGTTTCCCGGGCAGTGCCTTCTCCGCCGTCCAGCAGGGTGACATTTTCTCCCAGCACCCGGGAAATGGCCTTGGCGGCAAAGGGATAGTGAGTACATCCCAGCACCAGAGCATCCAGTTTTCCCAGATAGGGGGAAAGGATCTGCTGCAGCAGAGCTTCCGCTTCCGGCGAATCCGCTTTGCCCCCTTCCACCAGTTCCACCAGCCCCGGAGCCGGAATTTTGGCCACGGTGCAGTTTTCGTCAAAGCGATGGAGCAGATGGTCGAACTTTTCCTCCCGGAGGGTTACCTTCGTGGCCATCACGCCCACCCGTCCTCCGGGAAAGTGATCCGCCGCCACCTTTAAGGCAGGCTCAATGCCGATGATGATTCTGTCAGGGTACTGCTGCCGCAGCTGCTCTACCGCTGCCGCAGTAGCCGTATTGCAGGCAAGCACCAGTGCCTTGATCCGGTTCTGCCGATACAGATGCTCCGCCGCATCCAGGGTCAGCTTTCGCACCTGCTGGGTGCTGCGGCTGCCGTAAGGGGCGTTGGCGGAATCCCCAAAATACAGATACCGCTCCTGGGGCATCAGCCGCCGCAGGTGCCGCAGCACGCTGATGCCGCCGACACCGGAGTCAAAAACCCCAATCCAATCTTCTCTGCTTGCCATGTCCACAATCTCCCGCGGGTCAAAATGTTCAAAGGAAGGAACCCTTTCTTTCCCGGATATTTTAGCAAATTCTGACGGATGATGCAATGCTTCGTTGACTTTTTCCCGGAATTTTGCTATGGTGAACTTACTTCAATAGGAAAGGGCGGTTGTTATGAACCGGTATCTGTTTGTGATCGACTATCAAAATGACTTTGTGGACGGCGCTCTGGGCTTTCCCGGGGCAGAAACCCTGGACGAAAAAATAGCCGCCAAGATCCGTGCCTACGGAAAAGGTCATGTCTTTTTCACCCGGGACACCCACTTTGCTGACTATCTGGACACCCGGGAAGGAAAAAATCTGCCGGTGGTCCACTGCGTAAAAGGCACCCCCGGCTGGCAGGTCTACGGTCAGACTGCCCAGGCCCTGGCAGAAGTGGAGGCCCCGGCCATTGACAAGCTGTCTTTCGGCATGAACCTTTCTGACCCCGTGGTGGCTTCGGTGCTGCCGGAAAACGCCGACGAAATCGAGCTGGTGGGTCTGGTCAGCAATATCTGCGTGCTGAGCAACGCCGTGGTGCTGCAAAGCCGATATCCCCAGGCCACCGTTACGGTAGATGCCGCCTGCACCGCTTCCTTTGACCCGGACCTGCATGAGAAGGTTTTGGACGTGTTGACGGGAATTCAGGTGCAGGTAATAAACCGCTAAGCCTTTAAGAATTGTTAAATGATTGGTTTTTTCGTTGCAAATCGGGTTAGGCTATGGTATAATCAACGAAATTTGTTTTGAGGAGAGAATCATGCTGCTACATTATTTTCTATGCTTTCTGGTATCCATGGTGCCGCTGCTTGAACTGCGGGGGGCCATTCCCTACGCCGTTGGCATGGGACTGGACTACTTTACAGCCCTGGGCATCTGCGTTGTTGGCAACATGCTCCCGGTGCCAATCATTTACCTGTTTGCACGGAAAGTTCTGCACTGGGGCATGGATAAGAAATATATCGGGAAGTTTTTCACCTTCTGTGTGGAAAAAGGCGAGAAAGCCGGGCACAAGCTGACCCAGCGGGCAGGCCGGGGCGGCCTGTTTCTGGCCCTGATGCTCTTTGTTGGCATCCCCCTTCCCGGCACCGGTGCCTGGACCGGCACCCTGGCCGCTTCCTTCCTGGATATGGGCTTTAAGTCCACCACCTTGTCCGTCTGCCTGGGCGTTGTGCTGGCAGGAATCATCATGGGCATCGTCAGTTTGACGGGTGTTCACATTTTTGGATTATAAATCAGGAGGAATGTACCATGTCTGATTGTTTGTTCTGTAAAATCATTGCCGGGGAAATCCCCTCCAACCGGGTCTACGAGGATGATCTGGTGTTCGCCTTCCGGGATATTGCCCCCCAGGCGCCTACCCATATTCTGGTGGTGCCCAAAGCCCATCTGGACAGCTGCAACGCCGTGACGGCGGACAACAGCCAAGTGGTGGCCCACATTTTCGAGGTCATCCCCGCTATCGCCAAAGCAGAAGGGCTGGAAGGCGGCTACCGGGTGGTGAGCAACTGCGGCGCCGACGCCGGTCAGACCGTGCAGCACCTGCATTTTCACATCCTGGGCGGCAAGCCCCTGGCGCTGGAAATGGCATAACAGCCTCTGGGCAGAGTCGAAGGAACCGACTCTGCCCAGTATTTTCTTGACAAATGTCGCTTTTGCGCTATAATAGCTGCAGTTCGCACCGCAAAGAACGTCTTCGGGGGGCCGGATGCATCCGGCTGAGATTGGGCTTGGTGGCCCTGACCCGTGAACCTGATACGGCTAGTACCGTCGGAGGGAAAGATGCACATATGGGATGCTTCTGTGTCGCATTGCACCTGGACGGGTTTGCAATGCGGCATTTTTTTTCAGGAGGTAGAATCCCTATGAACAACAAAACCAAACGTCTGACCGAAAGCGCCATGCTCATTGCTCTGGCTGTTGTGCTGGAATTTGTGGGCAGAGCCGTCATTCCCCCCATGCCCTTCGGCGGTCAGCTGACCCTGGTGAGCATGCTGCCCATCGTACTGATCTCCTACCGCTACGGCATCAAGTGGGGCCTGATCGCCGGTTTCGGCTACTCTCTGGTGCAGATGGCCATGGGCGCCGATGTGGTCACCGCCGCCTTCCAGCCCGGCTACTTCGGTGACGGTCTGATGCTCTTCAACGCCGTGCTGATGTGCCTGCTGGACTATGTGCTGGCCTATACCCTGCTGGGCCTGGGCGGCCTGTTCCGGGACAAGATTGGTTCTTCCGGCACCGCTCTGATGGCTGGTTCTCTGGTGGCGCTGGGCTGCCGGTATCTGTGCCACATCTTCTCCGGCTACATCCTCTTCGGCAGCTATGCCGAGTGGTTCTTCACCCAGGAAGGTTTCCCCGCCTGGGGTGCAAGCCTGGTGGCTTCCCTGAACCCCGGCGTACTGGCTCTGGTCTATTCCGTGGTGTACAACGGCATGTACATGATTCCCGAAATGATTCTGACCGCCATCGTTGCTGTGCTGGTGGCAAGAATCCCCAAAATTGCCGTCAAGGTAAACTAAGTTTTCCCCCCACCCCGGCTTCTGCCGGGGTGGGATTTTTTACTTGTGCATTGACAGTGCTGTCCGGCACTTGGTATAATACTTCCATGAAAAAGAGGAAAGAAGGGACATCTATGGCCAAATACCGCTGCCCCAGCTGCGGCGCGCCATACAATGGCAAACGCTGCAAAAGCTGCCTGTATGAAAACTTTTCCGAAGAAATTGCCCACGGCATGCACACCCACGAAGGCGAACCCTTGGTAATCGACGAGCCGGTGCGCAAGCCCATCCCCCGGCAAAATCCCTTCGCCTGCCCTCCCAAGCAGCCCGCAAAAACCTGGACACCGCCGAAGCAGAAGCCCCGGAAGAAAAAATCCGGTTTGTCCATTGCGCTGGCAGTTCTGGCAATTTTGTGGCTTGCGGAACCGATTTTAGACGGGATCGGACAGATTGTGGACTCTTTTTCCGCTTCTAGTTCCATATTGGCCCCCCAGCCGGAAACGAAGCCGGATGCCACCCTGCCGGAAAACGGCAAGGGGCTCTACAGCGATGGATTGGTGTGGGTGGTGGCTGACTTGCAGGATGGGCAGGCTTCCCTTCAGGAGTTTCCTGTGGTTGTCCAGAATGACACCGAAGAACCTTTGTGTGTTTCCGTAGACGATGTGATTGTCAACGGCTACGTCATGCCTGCTTCCCTATACTGCGAAGTCGCTCCGGGTCATACCGGACAGGACGATTTTTACCTGTATCAGGAAGATCTGGACAATGCCGGAATTGACAATGTTCAGCAAATTTCCTTCCAGCTGGAAATCTACAATACCGACACCTATGAGACCTACCATCGCACTGACCCCATTACCTTGATAGCGGATGACCCGGACTATGTGCAGCCCGATGCCGACCAGGGTACGGAACTGTTTAATCAGGATGGTCTGCGGATTGTGTACCGGGGATATGTACCTGCTTCCTATGACCCGGAAACCGTTTCCGAGGGAAATTTGTTATTCTATCTGGAAAACAACACTGGCAAGGATTTGGAAGTGTACACCATCGACTCCAGCGTCAACGGAGAAAGTGCCGAGATTACCCTGTGGAACAGCCTTCCCAGAGATACCCGGGCGGTAAGCACCGTATATCTGTATCCTTTGGAGGATTTGGGCATTACCAGCCTGGAGGAAATTACCCAGATGGAGATTTCCCTGGAAGCCTACGCTCCGGAAGTGGAAGATTATATCATCACCACCGGAACCCTGTCCGTGCCGGTCAGCGAGGAATGAGCCATGAGCCGGTTTCTGATCCGCACTGTCTCTTCCGGGGTGAAATTCGACCTGAAAGCCCCCAATGGCCAGGTAATTCTCACCTCCGGAGTCTACGCCTGTGAGGCCGCCTGCCGAAAGGGTATGGAAAGCGTCGTCAAAAATGCCCCCATTGCCAAGGTGGAAAACCAGACCCAGGAAAATTTCAAGCCCCTGACCAATCCCAAATTTGAGTTGTACCAGGACAAAGCCGGGGAGTTCCGCTTCCGGCTGAAAGCCAGAAACGGAGAAATCATCGGTCTTTCCGATGCTTATGCCTCCAAAGCCGGTTGCCTCAGCGGCATTGACAGCGTGAAAAAAAGCGCTGCCGAAGAAGCAGTGCTTGGATAATGAATGAGTCCCCCGACGAAAGTCGGGGGACTGTTGTTTTACGTTTTACGGATAAATTTTTCCTTGCATCGGGGGCAGGTAATGGAAATCTTGCCCTTGCCCCGGGGAACCCGCACCACCTGGCGGCACTTGGGGCAATCGAAGTAGCGATTCTGCCGGTCCTTGACCCGGGTAATCAGCTGCAAAAACTTCCGGTTTTCCAGATAACGCTTATAGGTATTCCGGGACAGACTGCGGAAAATAGCCCAGATCATCAGGCCGTAGCTTAAAACAAAAAAGACCAGATTCAGCCCCTGGGATTGGGTCCACACTGACAGCAGACTGGCCACCAACCCGGCGCAGAGAATCACCATATTCAGCCGGTCTGTACCGTATCGCCCCGCCATAAATCCCCGGAGAAGCGCCGACAGTTTTGTGGAGAACTGCCGCAACCAACTGCTGATGCCATTCATAGATAATCACCTTTGGGAAGAGAAATGTTTTTCTTTATTATATTGCAAAAAGCGCCGAATGCAACTGCATGGGGGGAAAATTAACGGATTGTTTAAGAATTGTTTAAGGAAAAAATTCCAGGGCTTTCCTCTTGGCGAACCAGGAAAAATATGATATACTATGTCGAAAGTATACCCTTTCTGCCGCAGTTTTTTTCGGTGGAAAAGGAAAGGAGGCGAGACTGTGGACACCATCCAGCAGGCCAAGGAAAAAGAACAGCTTTCCCAATCGGATCTTCCCGAAACCCCGGTTTCCGAGAATCCCCCGGAAGCCCAGGAAGTCTGCGGTCAGGAAACGCCGGATAATGCCCTGGAGGATGCACCGCAGCCCCTTGCAGATACGCTGCCCGTTCCCCAGCTGCCTCAGACGGAGGCAGAACCGGAGGAATCCGAGGATGCACCTGTGCCCAAGTCCCGGAAGCTGCGTCCGGAAGGCATTATGGCCATTGTGGCCGGTGTGGCAGCGCTGATTTTGATTGTTATTGTGGTACTGTGTCTGCCCCATTTTTCTGTGGACGATGAGGACCCGGAGTCTCTGCCGGACTACCATCAGGAGGCCCAGGAGCCGGAACCTACTCAGGAAGAAACCCAGGCTACGGAAACCCAGCCGGAAAACCCCACCATCCCCCCCGACCCCAACCCCTATGGTCGGTATGACTTTCAGTATAATTCCAGCAACTATCTGGTGCTGCAGAACGTAACCAGCTACCCCGGTGTGGACGTTTCCGCCCACCAGGGCAGTATCAACTGGAAGGCGGTAAAAGCTTCAGGGATTGACTTTGCCATGATCCGCCTGGGTTATCGGGGCTACGGCTCCGGAAAATTGGTGGAAGACGAATACGCCCAGCAGAATCTCTCCGGTGCCACGGAGGCGGGGCTGCGCGTAGGCGCCTACTTCTTCTCCCAGGCTTTGAACATTGCCGAAGCCGATGAGGAAATTGCCTTTATGCTGGAGATTCTGGGCGAATACCACCTGGATATGCCCATTATTCTGGACTGGGAAATTCCTGCCGACGATGCCCGAACCGCCGGAAAAATGGATGCCCGGACCCTGACGGACATTCAGCTGCATTTTTGCAGCGTCATGGAGAAAAAAGGCTACACCCCCATGGTCTACTTCAACTGGCACCAGTCGGAAAATCTGTACTACCTGAGCGAGCTGGAAGCCTACCCCTTCTGGCTGGCCCTGTACCAGGATCGGATGACCTATCCCTGGAAGGTGGAGATGTGGCAGTACTCCGACAAAGGCTCTGTCCCCGGCATCAACGCTCCGGTGGACCTGAATGTGTACATGCCCTATTAAAACGCAAACACCCCGGACGGCGCAAAACCGTCCGGGATATTCTTATTTTTGCCAGGACAAGCCTTTGGGGTAGAAAAAGCGAACCTTTTCTTCGGCAATGGACATATCCACCACCTGGGCCGTCCGCAACTCTCCGTCCAAGTTGATGGGCGTGGGCTTATCACAGCGGATGGTAATGTGATCTGTCCGGAAATGCCGCACCAAATGGGGCAGCTGGGCATAGCGGCCGTTTTTATATTTGCCGATGACGGCGGGAATCTCCAGGCGACGCACCTTCCGCACCAGCAGCACATCCAGCAGTCCGTCTGTGGGGTCTGCCTCGGGCACCGGGTTGAAGCCGCCGCCGTAGAATCTGCCGTTGCAGACGCAGACAAAGGTCTGCTCGTCGTCGATGGTTTCCCCGTTTACTTCCACCACATAATGCTCACTGATGCCCCGAATGATGTTGACCAGGGTGGAAGCAGCATAGGCCCGGAAGCCCTGCAGCAACGGAATCCGCTTATACCGGGACACGTCGGTGCCGATGCGGGCATCCAGTCCTACGGAGCAGATGTTTAGGGCCAGATCTTCGTTGCAGCGAATCAGGTCAAAGGACACTTCCTGGGCATCCAGCAGCCGCTCCAGGTCCTGAAAGGCTCTGGGCTGGTCAAAAATTTTCACAAAGTCGTTGCCGCTGCCGCCGGAATAGGCGGTAACTGCGGCATTGTCCCAGCCGGCAGCGCCGGAGGCAACCTCATTTAAAGTTCCGTCGCCGCCGCAGGCGTAAATCCGGTAGGCTTCCCCGGTTTCGGCCGCCTCCCGGGCCAAACGGCGGCACTCTCCGGGAGCGGAAGAAACTGCAATCCGGTAATCCAGCCCCCGTTTGCCGCAGATTTGGGTAATGGCAGCGGTATACACAGCCGTTCTGTCCCGGCTGCCTGCCGCAGGGTTGATGATAAACAGGTGCTTCATCCTTGTTTTCTTTCCCCCTGCTTCTTCCGGGTTTGTTCGGTATACATAAAATAGTTGCACTGAATCATGCCGTTGTACAGCTTGCGCTTTTTGGTTGCCCGTCTGCCGAAATAATGCTCAAATTCCGGCTCGGAGGTGATGATGTAGAAGTTCCAGCCGTCGGCAAATTTCAGGTGCCGCCCCAGGGCGCTGTAGAGCCGCTGGGCGCTTTGCTGCTCCAGCATCCGCTGTCCGTAAGGGGGATTGGCAATGAGAATGCCGCTGTCGGAGGGCAGGGACATTTTGGTGGCGTCCCCATCCCGGAACTGGATGATATCCCCTACTCCGGCTTTCCGGGCGTTGGCCATGGACAGGCTGACGCACTTGGGATCATTGTCCGAACCCAAAATCCGGTAATTGCCGTGGTATTCCAGATCCTTGGCTTCGGTGCGGACCTGTCCCCAGACCTTGGGGTCCGCCCAGGCAAAGGCCTCGCCGGAGAAGCGCCGATACATGCCGGGAGCCTTATTCCGGGCAATCAGGGCCGCTTCAATGGGAATGGTACCGGAGCCGCAGAAGGGGTCCCACACAAAGTTCCGGCCCCGGTAATGGGTCAGCTGGACCATGGCAGCGGCCAGGGTCTCCCGCAGGGGGGCATCGTTGCCCACCGGACGGTAGCCCCGCTTGTGCAGTCCCGGGCCGGAAGTATCCAGGTACAGCTGCACCCGGTCATTCATAATGGAAAATTGCAGCTGGTACTTGGCTCCGTTTTCCGGCAGCCAGGACAGGCCGTACTTCTCCCCCAGCCGCCGGGAGGCGGCTTTTTTGATAATGGCCTGACAGTCCGGCACGGACATCAGCTGGCTGTTCAGGCAGTGACCCTTTACCGGGAAATTACCATCTTTGGGAATGAAATCCTCCAGATTGGTGCTGTAAACCCCTTGAAACAGCTGTTCAAAGGTGGTGGCCCGGAAATCCGCCAGCACAATCAGCACCCGCTCGCCGGTGCGCAGCCGGATGTTGGCCTTGGCCATGGCGGCGGTGTCTCCGGAAAACAGCACCCGGCCGTTTTCCACCCGGACATTGTCCAGGCCCATTCTGCGAAGTTCCTCGCCGGCAATGCCCTCCAGGCCGAACAGGCAGGGCACAGAAAATTCAAATTGGTTCATAGTTCCTCCGTTTTCTCTCTCAGGGAATGATTTTGCTGGCTTTCAGATACCGTTCTTCTTCGGAAAACACGCAGCCGCAGTATTTCTGGATGTAAAACCCATGTTCCCGGGCAAAGGTCTGTCCCTCCCGGAAGTAGGGACGGAAGTCCCGGTAGAGGAATTTTACACCATACTCCGCCGCTGCCTGCTCTGCCACCTGGCGCATCAGCTCGTGATTCTGATAGGGGCTGATAAACAAGGAGGAAGTAAAGCTGTCAAAGCCCCCTTCGGCAGCCTGTCGGGCGGTTTCAAACAGGCGCATTTCGTAGCACTTGACGCAACGGTGGGGAATATCTTCCGCTACCGCCCGGACAAAGGGCCGCAGGCCGTAGTCATTGCGTTCAATCAGCTTCAGGTCAATTTCCTGGGCATATTCCCGCAGGCAGTTGCGCCGGGCGCGGTACTCGGTAAAGGGGTGGATGTTGGGGTTATACCAAAATCCGGTGACCTCATAGCCATCGGTTCTTAAGATATCAATGGGCCGGTTGGCGCAGGGCGCGCAGCAGATGTGAAGCAGGGTGTTCATGGGCTTCCTCCTGAAAAAGTGCTTTCCCGGTATTATATCATGGCCTTGAATCCAATGCAAGGAAAGTTTCCCCGGAATTGTTGTACTTTTGGGGAAAAATTGTTATACTGGAAAGAAAAAACCGATTTTCCGCAACCAACCAGGAAAAACATCGAGTACTTAAGTAGAAGGAGGGATTTCCCATGAAAAAGAACAAACTACTGTGCATGCTGTTGGCTGTGCTGCTTCTGACCGGAATCCTCACCGGCTGCGGCGCCGCCAGCAAAACCGCCGCCTCAGCCAACGGGGCCGTTTCCTATGACGCCGCCATGCAGGAAGCATCGCCGGAAGCCATGGCTGCCGGAAACACCCTGTCCGACAGCGGCAGCGATACCACCATGGTCCTGCCGGAAAACCGCAAGTGGATCGTAACCGTCAACCTGTCTGCGGAAACAGAAGACCTGGATGCCATGACCCAGGCGCTTCAGGAAAAGATCTCCCAGCTGGGCGGCTATGTGGAGGATCAGACCGTGTATAACGGCAGCGCCTACGCCAACCGCCGCTACCGCAGCGCCAGCATGACGGTGCGGATTCCCGCTGAGGATGTGGACAAATTCACGGAAGAAGTGGCCGGGATCTCCAACGTGGTTTCCCAGGAGAAAAACCTGGAGGACATTACCCTGCAGTATGTGGATACCGAAAGCCGCCTGACCGCACTGGAGACAGAGCAGACCCGGCTGCTGGAACTGCTGGAACAGGCTGAAACCACCGCCGATCTTCTGGAAATTGAGGCAAGGCTGTCGGAAGTTCGCTACCAGTTGGAAAGCGCCACTTCCCAGCTGCGGCTGTATGACAATCAGGTGGACTACGCTACCATCTACTTATCCATCGAGGAAGTCCAGGAATACACTCCGGTGGAAGAGCCTACCCTCTGGGAACGGATCAGCGAGGGCTTCGTGGGCAGTCTGAAGGGCCTGGGCAGCGGCGCCGTGGATCTTCTGGTGTGGATCATTGTCAGCTCCCCCTATTTACTGGTAGTGGGTGCTGGTATTGCCTTGGTTGTGCTGCTCATCCGCCGCAGCCGCAAAAACAAGAAGTCAAATCCCCCTACAGATTCCCAGTAATCAGAAATTACCCCGCTGCCTGTTGCGTAGGCAGCGGGGTTACCTTATGATTTTTCCGGGGCAAAGGCAGTTACACACCCAATCAAGGGCATGGTTAAAAACAGCGGATAGGCATACCGGAACTCAGCATACACCGGCGTACCCAGCCACAGCCCCACCAAAAGCACCAAGAGAGGAATTCCCAGTAAGGCTTCCTTCCGTTTTTTCAGGAAATTAATCAAGGTACAGGCAATCAACCCCCAGGCTTGCAGTCCAATGCTCACCAACGGCTGAAAAATGTCCAGCTTCTCAAAATACCGGAACCAAGCAGCATATAACGAGGCGACAATCCCGTCTGCATATGCCGCCGTCACGCCATATGCATTATCCTCTACTCCAAAAGTATAAATCCAGAACCGATAACCAGCGTTCCAGTAACCCTTGGTTTCATCAACCCATGCTTTCAGGTAATCCCCAGGATACCGCAGCCCCAACTGAATATATAATTTCAGATATTGCCCCCAATGCTGACGGACGTACTCTACCTGATCGTAATAGAAGGTTTCAAATTTCACCGGGTCCACCGTCAGTGGATCGTAAAGCTGTGCCATTTTTTCCAGGTTGAAAATTTGTCCCAACAGGCTCTGCTCCTCCTGAGTCAAAGCTCTGTTATTGGCTACCACCCGGGCAATCTGCTGGAAAGGTACGGCAAACGCCTCCACCAAGTTTCCCTCATCCACGCCCAAAATCCCCAGCACCGGATTGAGCATCGCCCAACTTAGGAGCAAAATCGCCAACAAAAACAAAATCAGCCTGGGCTGCTTCTTCCAGAGCACCACAGCCAGCACCACCCAAGTTACGGCAAAGGCATACCATCCGTTGGTACGCCACAGGCATAGGCCTAGGCCGCCAATCAGCAGCCATATGCCGTTAATGCGCTTGCTGCCCATTCCTGCGAGCCAACGGTACAGCGCCGTAGTAAACAGCAGCACAGCCCCGGAAAAGGGGATATCTTTCCATAGCGTGACGCTATATACAATGTTATACGGCAGCAGGGCATACACAGCGTATACCCCAATCAGGACTCCTCTGGGCACCCCTCTTTGATGCAGTGTCATCAATACAAAACCAAAACAGGCAGACAAAAACAAAATCTGTGCACCATGGAACATTGCCACTGCGCAGTTGATATCCCCAAAGAGGGCCATCCCCAGATCCACAAACACTTTCACCGTTACCGTGTGCCAAAAGGGCATGGTGTTATCATACGGATGCTTGCCCACAAGCTGGGCAATGGTACTGACTGAATCCGTAGTCAATACTCCGGGAAAACGGACAAGCAGCAAATACCCCAATTGAATCGCCGCCGTGGAAGCAAATGTAAACAGGAACACCTTACATGGATGCATTCTGCCATCTGTTTTTCTCCCAGCGGGAAGCTTCTGATACATCCACAGCAATATCGCTGCGCCTACACATATTCCGCCAAAAATGGTGCAGACCATGTGAAACAAGGTTTCCAGGGCTGAAATAGGCTGAAACAGGTCATAATTAGCCAATACAACGGCACCGGAAAACAGAAATGCTGCTGCCAAAATCCAGCCGGCCTCTCGTTTGCTCAGTTTCATAGGCCGCCAGCTTCCCAAGCACAGCATGCCGGTAATTCCGCACAGCAGGTACACACTGTAATAGGTATCTGTTGTGGCTAAAGGCATCAGATTCACCAGCCAGAGATATACCCCCAGTCCGTAAAACAGCGCCAGTGTTTTTCTATTTGCAGCGGATCGTATCTTCATAAAATCAACTCATTTAGGTAGAATATGCGCCCATTATACAAAAAACATTCCTTTTTTGTCAAGGCAAAAGAAAAAGAGTCAAGCAAAAGCTTGACTCTTTCTTATGTTGGCATTACCTATCTTCCCGGGCAGTCGCCCGCCAAGTATTGTCGGCGCATGTGAGCTTAACTTCTGTGTTCGG
>CALWOA010000014.1 GCA_944382965.1 uncultured Oscillospiraceae bacterium
AACACAGAAGTTAAGCTCACATGCGCCGACAATACTTGGCGGGCGACTGCCCGGGAAGATAGGTAATGCCAACACAAGAAAGAGTCAAGCTTTTGCTTGACTCTTTTTCTTTTGCCTTGACAAAGTGAGATAAATTTAACTTTATCTAAAAAGCTTGTAAGATATGGATGGATGATGCGTCTAATAGATGAAGGAGGTGAGACTGTGACGGAATTTGAGGAAATCTACCGGGAGTATTTCCGTGAGGTAGAACTGTACTTACGGGCAATCTGCAAAGATGAATTGCTGGCAGAAGAGCTGGCGGAGCAGACATTTTTCCAAGCACTGAAACAACTGCCGAAATTCAGGGGGGAGTGTGACATCCGAACCTGGCTGTGCAGCATTGGAAGAAACTGCTATTACTCCCACCTGCGTCGGGAAAAGCCGAAAGAGAATCTGGATGACATTCAAATTCCAGACCCTAGAAAAAGCGTGGAGGAGCAGCTGCTGGACCGGTCCCAGGCGCTGACAATCCATCGGATTCTCCACGGACTTCCGGAGCCCTACAAAGAGGTGTTTTCTCTGCGAACCTTTGGACAGCTTTCTTTTGAGGACATCGGCGGGATATTTGGACGGACAGCCAACTGGGCTTGCGTGACCTATCACCGGGCAAAACAAAAAATTCGGGAACAAATGGAGGAATGACAATGGATATTTCCTGTGATATTATTCGGGATCTGCTGCCGCTGTATGCAGAAGACATGGCAAGCGAAGCTTCCCGCGGACTGGTGGAAGAACACCTGGAAGAGTGCGACCCGTGTAAAAAAGAACTGGAACTGTTAAAACAGGCCCAGAAATTGCCCGTTGATGTGGACACCCACGGTTTGGAGCGGGTCAGTAAGGAGATTCGCAAGCGGAAAATTCTGACGGTGCTTTGTGTGGTTGCCACAATTTTCAGCCTGGTCTGGTCGGGGATGGTCTTTGCTGTTTCACCGATTTATCTCACTGCTGAGCAGGCGATTGAAGGTGTTGAACTCAGAGAGGACGGCGCTCTGGCAATTGATTTTGCAGGAGGCATCATTACCATTGGAGGAAGGCAATACGATAGTGATGATATGGTCTTTACCACTACAACAACGCGTTATGACTGGTGGTGCGCCAAACAGAAGGAAAAACAGCTGTCCGGGATGACAGAGAAAGAAATCGAGAACTATGTCAAAAAGCTATATTCCAAGAAGGAACTTTCTCAGGAGGACTGGGACAGATTTAACAATGTTGAAACCCGGTATTGTTATACCAATGTAAATGGCGTTCTTACCGTTGCATATGAATCGGATTTTGAAGGCCATTCTTCCGACGATCCCTTTGCTCCTTACACACCAGCTGAGCATTCGTATGATTTATTCTATGTAGAGCCGGGGCAAAAGGAAACTGTTTTGCTTTGGGAAGGAGATGATGGGCAGATATACGAGGATTTGACAAGCCTTGATTCTTTGGTCCAGCAATACTTGATTTTCTTTGGTGTATCCCTTGTAATGGGAATTGGAGCGTTCATAGCAGCGTATTTTATCTCAAATCGGAAAGTGTCTCTATGTCTGCGCATTCTGGGAACCATTGCTGGTAGTATTGTGGGAGCGTCCCTGGTAATTACTGGCGGGGATTTTTTAGACAGCTTTGGAAACAGAGCGGTTGAATGGAGTCATTTTATCCCCTCGCTGTCCTTTTCTCTGGCGATTACAGCATTGCTGTGGCAGTGGCTGTATTGGGTGAATCATCCTGAAAAGCACTAAGACGAAAATAAATCCCCATAGGCATTGCCTATGGGGATTTTGTGTAATTCAAGATTACAGCTTCTTTTCAGCCTTCTTGGCGGCCTTGGCCTTAGCCTTGGCTTCCTGAGCCTTCTTTGCTTCTGCCTTGGCGGCTTCTGCTGCGGTCTCATTGGAGGAAATGGCCCACTTCTCCAGCTCAATCCGGACCTGGTCAGCACCGGTTTCGATCACAATCCGGTTCTCCTTAACGTGAACAACCGTACCGACGATGCCGCCGATGGTGGTGATCTTATCGCCGGTCTTAACGGCACTGCGCATCTGCTCGGCTTCCTTCTTCCGCTTGTTCTCCGGACGGATGAGCATGAAGTAGAAGATGGCGATCATCAGAACCATCATAATCAGGGGGCTTGCCATACTAGCGGTTCCGGTGGTAGAGGTCAGAAAATTCAACATGGATAAATCTCCTTCGTGTTTAATATCTCGTTTATTATAGCATTGCTGGCAGAAATTGCAAGGGGCAAGTTAGATTCTCCGGGCCAATTTTGCCGAATAGGCCTGGCGAAATTCTTCGAATCGTCCTTCATCCAGGGCGCTGCGGATTCTTTCCATCAGTTTGTTGTAGAAGTACAGATTGTGCATCACGCAAAGCCGCATAGCCAGCATTTCCTCCGCTACAAACAGATGGCGAATGTAAGCACGGCTGTAACGGCGGCAGACCGGGCAGTCACACTGGGGATCAATGGGGCTTTCATCCAGCTGATATTTGGCGTTTTTCAGGTTGATGGCACCTTCCCAGGTAAAGAGTCTTGCATGCCGGGCATTCCGGGCGGGCATAACGCAGTCGAAGAAGTCCACACCCCGGGCCACCGCTTCGATGATGTTGGTAGGTGTTCCCACACCCATCAGATACCGGGTCTTCTCCTTGGGCATATGGGGCTCTACGGCTTCAATGATGTCGTACATCTCTTCCGCGGTTTCGCCCACTGCAAGGCCGCCAATGGCGTAACCGGGCAGATCCAGGTCGGCAATCCGCTTCATGTGGTCAACCCGGATGTCGGCATAAGTGCCGCCCTGGTTGATGCCCCAGAGCATCTGCTGGGGATTGACGGTATCCGGCAGAGCGTTGAGCCGGGCGTTTTCCGCCTTGCAGCGCACCAGCCAGCGGTAGGTTCTGTCCACGCTTTTCTGGACATAGTCCCGGGGAGAGGGATTTTCAATGCACTCATCAAAGGCCATGCAGATATCGCTGCCCAGATTGGACTGAATCTGCATACTTTCCTCCGGTCCCATGAAAATCTTCCGTCCGTCGATGTGGGAGGCAAAGTACACGCCTTCTTCTTTGATTTTCCGCAGGGAGGACAGGCTGAATACCTG
This sequence comes from uncultured Oscillospiraceae bacterium, assembly GCA_944382965.1. Lineage (GTDB taxonomy): Bacteria > Bacillota > Clostridia > Oscillospirales > Oscillospiraceae > Faecousia. Next base: position 3,126 of record CALWOA010000014.1, read on the forward strand.
GAATCCGCCGGAGTCCGTCAAAATGGGGCCGTCCCAGGTCATAAACTTGTGCAGGCCGCCCATCTGACGCACCACCTTGTCCGTGGGACGCAGATGCAGGTGGTAGGTGTTGGACAGCTCCACCTGGCAGCCGATATTTTTCAAATCCTCGGCACTGAGAGCGCCTTTGATGGCACCCTGGGTGCCTACGTTCATAAATACCGGGGTCTGCACGGTGCCGTGGGCGCAGGTAAATTCACCCCGGCGGGCTTTCCCTTCGGTCTTTTTTAATGTAAACATAGATTACCTCACTTTATTGGGGTTGAACAAAACGTAGAACCTGCTGGGTTCTTCTGTACCAAAGTCGGTTCGGAGGGTACAGTCTTTAAGGTAGGTAAAACCGCATTTTTCCACCACCCGACGGGACTGATGATTCCGAACAAAATGGCTGCAAACCAAATAATCAAATTGCCATGTATGGAAACAAAAATCGATGACCGCCTTCACGGCTTCCGGCATCAGTCCCTGCCCCCAGTAGTCCTTGCTCAGAACAAAGCCGATTTCCCGCCCCCGGAGGGATTCCGGAAGAGGCAGGGATTCCTCTATGGGCTCCAATCCCAGGCTGCCGATGACGCTTCCTGTCTCTTTCCACACCAGTGCCAGGGTTTTCTTTTCACGGATAAACATATTCAGGACGTTCCGGGATTCTTCTATGGAAGCACTCGGCTTCCATCCAGCCATTTGTCCCACACCATCCACGCTGGAATAGGCATAAAGGTCTTCCACATCGGATTCCAGGAAAGGCCGCAAAAGCAAACGAGGAGTTTCAATCTGAATGTTGGTTACGTCAACAGGTGCATTCATGGCATTCGCTCTTTTTTAGAGGATACACATGGCGTCTCCGAAACTGAAGAACCGGTAGCGCTGGGCCACGGCTTCTTTGTAAGCGGCCAGTACATGCTCCCGACCGGCAAAGGCGGACACCAGCATTACCAGAGTGCTTTCCGGCAGATGGAAATTGGTAATCAAACCATCCATAGCCCGGAAAGTATAGCCGGGATAAATGAAGATTTCCGTCCACTTGGAACCGGCGGCAAAGGTGCCGTCGGGATGCACCAGAGATTCCAGCGTCCGGCAGGAGGTGGTGCCCACGCAGATGATCCGTCCACCACTGCGGCGGGTCTCATTGAGCATGTCGGCAGTTTCCTGGTTCATCATGCACAGCTCACTGTGCATGTGGTGATCGGTGATTTCCTCTGCTTTTACCGGACGGAAGGTGCCCAGACCCACATGGAGGGTGACAAAAGCGGTTTTCACACCTTTGGCCCGGATCTTGTCCAGCAACTCCTGGGTAAAGTGGAGGCCCGCAGTGGGGGCGGCGGCGGAGCCAACCTCCCGGGAGTAGACGGTTTGGTAGCGCTCCTGATCCTGGAGTTCTTCTTTGATGTAGGGGGGAAGCGGCATTTTGCCCAGCCGTTCCAGCACTTCCAGGAAAATGCCTTCATAGTGGAATTCCACCACCCGGTTGCCGTCCTCCTGGACTTCTGCTACAGTGGCAGTCAGTTCGCCGTTGCCGAAGATGACTTCATTACCCACCTGCATTTTCCGACCGGGCTTGCACAGGCATTCCCAGCGCTTGTTTCCCAAATCTCGCAGCAGCAGCACTTCCACAGCGCCGCCGGTGGGCCGGTGACCCAGCAGCCGGGCAGGCAGCACCCGGGAGTCATTCATCACCAGGCAGTCGCCGGGTTTCAGATAGTCGACGATATCATAAAAGTGTCTGTGGGTCAGGTTGCCGGTTTCCCGGTCCAGCACCATCAGACGGGAAGCGTCCCGTTTTTGAAGTGGTGTCTGGGCGATGAGTTCCTCAGGCAGATCATACCAAAAATCACTGGTTTTCAAAATGGTTCCTCTTTTCTTTGGAAAGCAAATAGGGTGGTTCTTCTCTGCTTTCTTAGGCGTATATCTTGTTCATTATAGCCTAAATTCTCTTATTTTGCAACAAAAATTCCGGAAGAAACCATTCTTCCGGAATAAAATTTAAGTTACTTGAGGCCGAAAGTCTTCCAGGTCCAAATCCTGATAGGGATACATCCGAACCCAGCCGTCGCTTGTTTTTTGCAAGCTGCTGCGATGCTGTGACAGGAGCCGGACAATCTGATAAACATCGATCCAGATTTCACTGTTGCACTCTTTCTGACTTTCATCAAAAATCAGTTCCATGCCGAAGTGCAGGTGGACAGTTTCAATGTTGTTGACGTTTTCGGTATCGGAATAGCCGCTTCTTCCCATAAAGCCTATGAGATCTCCGGCCTGGACGATATCTCCTTCTGACAGACCTGGGGCAAAGGGGGTATCTTTTTGCAGATGGGCATAATAGTAGTAGCGCTTGCTGTCAAAAGAGCGGATGCCCACCCGCCAGCCGCCGTAGCGGTTCCATCCCAGGGCCTCTACCACGCCGCCCTCCACGGCGACAATAGGGGTACCCAGGGAACCCGTCAGGTCGTTGCCCAGATGCTTTCGCTGAAAACCGAAAGAACGCCCCACCCCAAAATCATCACAGTGGCGGTAGCCATAGCCTGCACCAATGGGACTGAAGGCTTTTAAGCCGTAAGCAGCTTCCCACTGGCCGTTTTTCTCGATGGCGCAACTTCCCACCAGCCCCCCCAGTGCGGCACTGTAGGCCTGGTGGTAGTAGTCGTAATATTTATATAAGTTCCCCAGCAATTCTTCCGGGGACTTGTCCTGCTTCAGATCCTGGGTTGCCTGACGAACCGAGGCGAGGCCGCATTTCCCACCGGTTCGGCAGGCTGCCAGAGCCAGAATGTCAATCCAGGAAATGTGCTTTTCCTGGTCAAAGGTGGCAATGTCCTGCTCCAGCGCATATTTCATGGATTCATAGGAAATGTCAAAATCCACCCATTTGATCGGCTCCGCCCGAACCGGCAAAGCCAGCATCGGCAGACATACCATCAGCAGAAAAACAAACCGTTTCATACCCCTCACCTCTGACTTAGGGTATGAAACGGCTGACATTTTATCACAGACAATTTCTGGAATCCTGTATGTTATCGAAGATCCCGTACTACATCCTTTGCCACCCGGTAGATATCTTCCATGGTGTTGAGGGAAGTAATCTGGTTTTTGTAGTAGCTGCTGTGGGCCACACCCCGCAGATACCAGGCAAAATGCTTTCTGGCTTCCAGACAGGCAATGTGTTCCCCGTGATCTTGCTCCGAAAGTCGGAACTGCTGCAGCGCTACGTCAATCCGGTCTTTCAGACAGGGCTGCCCGGCGTATTCTTCTCCTGCCAGTGCGGCCTGAACTTCCTGGAATATCCAGGGGTCGCCGAAAACGCTTCTTCCGATCATCAGGCCGTCCGCCCCGGTGCGCTTCTGACACCGGACAGCTGCGGCTCCATCGGTAATGTCCCCATTGGCTACCACAGGAATGGACAGCTGCTCCTTAACTTTTCGGATGATGTCCCAGTCGGCAACGCCGGTGTAAAGCATACTCCGGGTGCGGCTGTGGACAGCCACCATGGCTGCGCCGCTGTCTTCCATCCGCTTGGTAAAGTCCAGCACATTGATGCTGCCCTTATCCCAGCCCAGGCGGCACTTGACGGTAACCGGCACCGAAACCGCTTGCACCACTGCTTCTACAATTTTCCCCGCCAGTTCCGGGGTTCGCATCAAACCGCAGCCGTCGCCGGAATTGGCAATTTTGGGCATGGGACAGCCCATATTGATGTCCAGAAAATCACAGCCGGAGATTTCCAGCGCCATCTGGGCCGCCTGGGCCATAATCTGGGGATCATTGCCGAAGATCTGTGCGCCGCAGAGACTGCCCTCATTTTTGCGCAGCAGCTTGGCACTTTTCTGGTCTTTGTAAACCAGCGCCCGGGAGGAGACCATCTCCGTCACCGTAACACCGGCACCCAGCTGGGCGCAAATGGTGCGGAAAGCCCAGTCTGTAACGCCTGCCATGGGGGCCAGGAACAGGGGATTGGTAACTTCTAAATTGCCGATTTGCATGGGTTTCTCTCTTTCTGTCCTTTCTCCAGCGAAGCCGCAGGAGGAAGGATAAATCAGGATATTTCCTGCATTATACTATATCTGAAAGCCTTCCGCAAGTCAAAACAGCAGAGTAATCCCCCAAACAAGCCCGGTCAGCAGCGCACCGCCGGCAGCCCAGACCGCACCATACAGATACAGGTGCCGCTTTTTTCCTTGACGCTCGGAACCATGAATGGCCTGCTGGGCCTCTTTCAGCAGGGCTTCGTCAGTGATTCCGGACGCCACGGCATCGTCCTTGAGAATAAAGATGGCCTGTTCAAAAAGTTTCGGCTCCGGGGCATGGACCACAATGACCTGACGGGAAATTCCTTTTACCATATTTTACCGCCTCCTTTGGGGTAAGTCTTTCCAGAATAAAGACGGTTTATACCCTGCGGGACTGAGCAAACGTGTTCGTCACAGTTTCTTAACAGAGAATTCAGGGGATTTCCGGAAATGGGTGTGGAAAAAATAATCAGAATCGATTATAATGGAGGAAACAAGACAGGAGGGATTCTGTATGGAACTGCTGACCAAAGCCAGCTACAGCAAGGAAGTAACTCAACGGGAGAAGGATAATCTGGTCGTTGCTTATAAAGCTGCCTGCGAGAGCATGGTTTTGTTAAAAAATGAGGGCGTTTTGCCGTTAACAACTCAGAAAGTGGCGCTCTATGGTGCCGGCGCATCCCGCACCATCAAAGGCGGCACCGGTTCCGGTGAAGTGAATGAGCGCCATTCTGTGACCATTCTGGAAGGACTGGAAGACCGTGGCTTTACCATTACCACCCGCAAATGGATTGCGGACTTTGAAAAGGCCTACACTGCGGCGCAGAAAGCCTACAAAGCAGAGAAAAGAAAACGGGTGAACCTGCTGAAAAAAGACAGCCTGATGCAGATGATGCTGGATGATTTCCGGGCGCCCCATGGCCGTCCCATCACCCAGGCGGACGTGGCGGCCAGCGATACAGATACCTGTATCTATGTGCTGAGCCGTCAGGCAGGAGAAGGCGGAGACCGTAAGGCGGAAAAAGGCGACCTGTATCTGACAGATGAAGAGGTGGCGGCCATTCGGTTCTGTGCAGAGCATTACGCCAAATTCCTGCTGGTGATCAACTGCGGCTCTGCTATGGATATGTCCTTTGCCCGGGAGATTCCCGGAATCGGTGCTATTTTGTACCTGTGCCAGCTGGGAACGGAGGGCGGACATGCCTTTGCGGATGTACTCAGCGGTATTGCCACCCCTTCCGGCAAGCTTTCCGACACCTGGGCAAAGCATTATGAGGACATTCCCTTTGCCAAGGAGTACAGCTATCTCAACGGCAATCTGGAAGAAGAATACTATAAGGAAGGAATCTATGTTGGCTACCGCTATTTTAATTCCTTCGGTGTGGAACCGGCCTATCCTTTCGGTTACGGACTGAGTTACACCACCTTTTCCATCCATTCCGCCGGAATTGGAGTGGAGGGAACCCAGGTAAGTGTGAAGGCAACGGTTGCCAACACTGGCAGTACCTACGGCGGCAAAGAGGTGGTGCAGCTGTATGTATCCGCTCCCAATGGAAAGCTGCCCAAAGAGTATCAGTCTCTGGCAGCCTTTGCCAAAACAAAGCTATTGGGCATCGGGGAGCGGCAGACCCTGGAGCTTTCCTTCAACCTGAAAAATCTGGCAAGCTATCGGGAGTCCGACGGAGCATATGTGCTGGAGGCAGGTGAGTATGTCCTGCGCCTGGGCAATTCCTCCCGTAACACGGTGGTTATCGGCGTTCTGCGTTTGGAGCGGGAGGCAGTGGTTTCCCGGCACCGGAACATCTGCTCCGGATGGAAACCGATGGAAGAGCTGGCAGCCAAGCATTTCCCTGTACCGACCATTCCGGATGGACTTCCCCGAGTGGATATTGACCCCGATGCCATCGAAACGGTTGTCTACTCCTACGAAACGCCGGAAGAATGCCAGGAACCCTGGGTTCAGAAACTGCTGGACAGCCTTTCTTTAAAAGAAATGGTGGAAATCGTGGTGGGCAACGGCATGTTCGGTGGGGACAATCGGTTTAATCTGCCGGGCTCCGTGGGCAATACCACCTCAAAATTCTGGAACAAGGGTCTGGTCAATGTGGCGCTATGCGATGGTCCTGCGGGACTGCGGGTGCAGAAGCGCTCCGGCGTGAACAAGCAGGGAAAGGTCAAACCCATTGATATGGCACTGTCAGTGCTGGATGCGCTGCCGGAGTTTGCCCGGAAACTGATTACCGCAGACCCAAACAAGGACACGGTGCTCTACCAGTACACCACAGCGTTCCCCGTGGCCAATGCCTTGGCCCAGACCTGGAACCGGGAACTGATGCAGGAGATCGGCTCTGCCATTTTCCGGGAGATGAAAGAATACGGCTGTACCTTCTGGCTGGCTCCGGCGGTGAACATTCACCGCAATCCCTTGTGCGGGCGGAACTTTGAGTACTTCTCGGAAGATCCCCGCCTGTCTGGTACTATGGCGGCGGCTATTACCAAGGGAGTCCAGCAGGAACAAGGCTTTTACGTGACAGTGAAGCACTTTGCCTGCAACAACCAGGAGGACAACCGCAACTATGTCTCCAGTAATGTCAGCGAGCGGGCACTGCGGGAGATTTACCTGCGCAGCTTCGAAATCTGCGTCCGGGAAGGCGGCGCCAAGAGCGTGATGACCTCCTACAACCGGGTAAACGGTGTCTATTCCCCCAATAGCCATGACCTGTGCACCAAGGTTTTGCGCAACGAGTGGGGATTTACAGGGGTCGTGATGACGGACTGGTTCTCCACCAAGCAGGGACTGGCCAGCAACGCTATCGCCATGAAGGCGGGCAATGATCTGATCATGCCCGGCGGCGGAAGCTATAAGAAAGAGATTCTCCAGGGAGTCAAATCCGGCCTGATCCGCCAGGAGGATGTGCGCCGCTGCTGCGCCAACGTGATCAAAGCCGTTCTGGACAGTGCCATTCAGCGAGAGTATATCGGTTAAAAAATATGCGCCCAGGAAATTTCCTGGGCGCTGTTGCTGTAATGGGGTTATTTGTTCAGATACCACACCCCAAGGTTCAAATATCCGGCAAAGGTCAGCCAGAGCAGATAGGGAATCTGCAGCCAGGCAGCCAAGGCGTCTGCCTTCCGGAAAAGAAGAATCATCCCCAATACCAAGATCAGCAGCAGAATCAGCCAAAGAAAGGCCAAACCGAAAGCCTGGGCGTTGAAAAATATGGGACTCCACAGAAAATTTACCGCCAGCTGTATCACAAACAGGTTCAGCCCCCAGCTTCTAGCCTGGGAAGGCGGCGTCAGGCTGACCCGGGCAGCGCTGATACCCATAAGGACAAACAGAATGCCCCACACAATGGGAAATACTACGGCCGGCGGAGACAAAGGCGGCTTGGAAATGGACTGCTGGTAAAGCTGCATGCCGCCCCGGCTCAGCCACCCTGATAAAGCGCCCACGCCAACGGATAATAAGATCCAAAAAAGATAGGTTTTCCACGAACTTCTTTTCATACGACCATCACCCGGTAATAGGGTATGGCAAAAAATACCCAACTATACCTGAAAGGCTTTCCCGCCGTCAGCCCCGGACTCGGGCAAAAAATTCCCGGGTAATGGTTTGGTATTGGGATAGATCCGTAGTTTTGCGCAGCTGCTTCCATAATTTTTCACAGCCCGGATACCGGGGGAACAGGTAACTCCAGTGTTCTTTCAAACGGAACATGGCGTTGCGGCTTCCGCCAAATTCCTGTAAGTAACTTTGCAGCAGGGCATCCATGAACGCTTCCAGCTTGTCAATGTTCGTGCCGCCGGACAGCATTCCCGGATCGGCCAGAAGCCCCCGGCCAATCATGATGGATGGAACCTGGGGATACCGGGCCTGAAACATGCGGACGTCATCCAACGACCGGATATCACCGTTGTAGCACAGGGGATTTGCGCTGTTCTCAACCGCATAGGAAAAGGCATCCATATCCACCTTACCGCTGTAGAATTGACTGCGCAGCCGGGGATGGATAATCAATTCCCGAATGGGATAGCGATTGTAGATTTCCAGAATCGCCGGAAATTCCTCCGCCGATTCCATCCCAATCCGGGTCTTGACAGAGATGGGAAGAGGAGAGTTTTCAAAAATTTGCTCCAAAAACTGATCCAGAGAGGCAAGATCTTTCAGCATGCTGCTGCCTTTTCCCTTGGCTACCACGGTTCCGGAAGGGCAGCCCACATTGAGATTGATTTCCGGGTATCCCAAATCCTGACAGACCTGGGCCATCCACAAAAAATCCTCTGGAACCTTCGTCAGCACCTGAGGAATGGCAGAAAAGCCTACACTGTCTGCTTTGGGCAGTTCCAGCTGCTCCCGGGCGGTGAGCTGGCGGTGGATGGTAGGGGAGAAGAAGGGCATATAGTACCGGTCAACGCCGGGAAAGAACTGATGGTGCAGCCGCCGGAATACCCGATCGGTCAGACCTTCCATAGGGGCAAAATAGTAGTGCATAGTGATCTCCTGATGGTAAATCATAATCAAAGCCGCCCTTATGCAGAAAGGGCGGCTTTTTTGGGTCAGATTTCGGAAATAACGGGCAGAATCATGGGATTGCGCTTGGTGGTCTTGTACAGGTAACCGCTCAGATCGTTCTTGATGGCGGACTTGATTGCGGACCAATCCCGGACATGCTTGCGCTGGCAGCGCTCGATGGCTTCCATGGCCACGTCCTGCAAGGAAGTCATTAGATCCTCGGATTCCTTGACATAGATAAAGCCTCTGGTTATGATATCCGGGCCGGTAATCACAGAGCCGTCCTCGGCGCTGAGGTTGACGCAGACAACGATCATACCGTCTTCCGCCAGATGTTTACGATCCCGTAGTACCACGCTGCCTACATCGCCCACGCCGATGCCGTCCACAAAGACCTTGCCGGCAGGAACGGTGCCGGTCAGCTTGCAGGTCTTTCCGGTAAGTTCAAACACGGAGCCGACTTCTCCAATGTGGATGTTCCGGGGATTCATTCCCATGGTCTGGGACAGTTTGCTGTGAATCTGCAGATGTCGCTGCTCACCATGGATGGGCAGGAAGAACCGGGGCTTGACCAACCCGTGAACGATTTTCAGCTCTTCCTGGCAGGCGTGACCGGAGACATGCAGCCCCTCACTCTTTTCGTATACCACATCCGCACCTTTGCGGTAGAGTTCGTTGATGATCTTGGATACCGCCTTTTCGTTACCGGGAATGGCGGATGCGGAAATGATGATCCGGTCACCGGAGGTAATCTCCACCTGTTTGTGGGTGTTGAATGCCATGCGGTACAGCGCCGACATGTTTTCGCCCTGGGAACCGGTGGAAACAATCACAATCTTGTTTTTGGGCAGGCTTTTGATGGAGGCCAGATCCACGATAGTGCCCTGCTTGACCTTCAGGTAGCCCAACTCCTGGGCAACCTTCAGCATATTCTCCATGCTCCGGCCGGTAACCGCTACCTTCCGTCCATAACGCTGGGCAGTGGTCAGCACGGACTGAATCCGGTGCATGTTGGAAGCGAAGGTGGTAACGATGATTCGCTGATCGCAGTTTTTGAACTGGCGATCCAGACTCTCCGCAACTACTTTTTCGCTGGGGGTATAGCCGCTGCGCTCAACGTTGGTGGAATCTGCCAGCAGCGCAAGCACACCGTCATTGCCCAGCTGACCCAGCCGGGCCAGATCCATCATGCCGTCTTTGGCGGTGGGATCGATTTTGAAGTCGCCGGTAAAAATCACGGTACCCACCGGCGTGCGGATAGCAAAGGCCACTGCATCGGCGATGGAGTGGTTTACGTGGATAAATTCCACACTGAAGCAGCCGGCTTTGACCACGTCGCCGGGTTTGTGGGTAATCAGCTTGACTTTATCCGCCAGCCGATGCTCTTCCAGCTTCAGCTTAATCAGACCATTGGTCATCGCGGTGCCGTGAATGGGACAATTTACCTCCCGCATGGCATAGGGAATGGAACCAATGTGATCCTCGTGACCGTGGGTAATGAAGAAGCCCCGCAGTTTTTTCTGATTGGCTACCAGGTAGGAAAAATCCGGAATTACCAGATCCACACCATACATGTCTTCCTCCGGAAAACCGACACCGCAGTCTACCACGATCATATCTTTGCCGTACTCCAGGACGGTGATGTTCTTACCGATCTCATCCAGACCGCCCAGGGGGATAATTTTCAATTTTTCTGCCAAAAAAAATACTCCTTTCAAAATATAGACACAACAAGCAGGCAGCCACCTTCCCAGAATCCGGCCCTGATTCGCCTTTTCCGGGGAAAACGCCTGCATTAACTTTCGATTGTATTCAGCCAGAGGCTGATTTTAGAGTGCCCGGGTCTGCCCATCCCGGCGCCATCTGGGATAGTATAACACAAAAATGTGAAAAAGTATACCATTATTTTTGAAGGGATTTTTACGGAAAATCCGGGAAAAGCAGTTGCAGGATTTGGACGGATTTGCTATAATAGCGGGTATAGTATGGCTTCGTGTGTCCATGGGAACCTTGGATGCAAAAGCCGGACGAAGGAGGCGTCATTGGGTGAATCGAAAGCTGGGCAGACTTTTGCGGCCCGGAATGGGTATTTACTTCTTTATTATGGCGGCTTTTTGCGCCACAGCGCTGCTGGAAGAGCATTACTGGCTGGCAGCGGCAGAGACATCGGTAACGCTGTTGGTATTTTTGGGCTATTTGATGAACCGCAGCCAGCGGGATCGTCGGATTCAGCATTATATTCAGTCCATCTCCTGTACCATGGAGGCGACCAGCCAGGGAGAAAGTCCCCTGCCTGCGGTGCTGGTTCGGCTGGGGGACAGCGGGATTGTCTGGGCCAACCACCGCTTCAGTGACCTGACCGGATATGCCGATGCCATGGTGGAACAGCAGCTGGATGAAATCCTGCCAGGATTTTCCACAGATTGGCTGGTGGCGGGCAAGACGGAGTGCCCTGAGGATGTGACCCTGGGTTCCCGGCGCTACCGGGTCTACGGCACCACCATTCGGGCTGAGGATAACAAGGGCACCCTTCTGGGCGTGCTGTATTTTAGCGATCTGACAGAACTTTACCAGGTTCGGGATGAGTATATCCGCTCCCGTCCGGTGGTCAGCATCATCCTCATTGATAATTATGAAGAACTGACCAAGAATCTGACGGAAAGCGCCATTTCCACGCTGAACGCCAAGCTGGGTGATGCCATTACCCAGTGGACGGAAGAATACAACGGTCTGCTGAGGAAGCTAGAGCGGAACCGGTACCTGTTTATCTTTGAAAAACGGGATCTTCAGATGGCTACGGAGGATAAGTTCTCCCTTCTGGAGAAAATCCATGAGATTACCAATTCTTCCGGTCTGCCTGCTACCATTTCCATCGGCCTTGGCGTGGACGGTGTGAATTTTGAGGAAAGCTACAATTTTGCTGCACTGAGTATTGAAATGGCCTTGAGCCGCGGCGGCGACCAGGCGGTCATCAAGGACCGGTTTAACTTCACCTTCTACGGCGGGCGCAACCGGGAGGCGGATTACCGCAGCAAGGTTCGTTCCCGTGTCACAGCCAACTCTTTGATGGAGCTGATTGGACAGAGCGGTCACGTCTTTATTATGGGCCATAAAAATGCGGACCTGGATTCTCTGGGCGCTGCCGTAGGTGTATGCTGTCTGTGCCGGAAGAAGGGGAAGAAAGCCAACATTGTTCTGGACCTGGAGAAAAATGCCGCTCAGAAACTGATTGAAGAGGTACGCGCCGAACCGCAGTACCGGGATGTGTTCATTTCCGGTCAGGATGCGCTGCTGATGGCAGACAACCGAAGCATCCTGATTGTAGTAGATACCAACCGTCCGGATCAGGTGGAGTGCAAGTCTCTGCTGGAAGCCATTACTAAGGTCTGCGTAGTGGATCATCACCGCCGTGCCGCCGATTATATCAACCCTGTGGTGGTCAACCTCCACGAACCCTACGCATCCTCCGCAGCGGAGCTGGTGACGGAACTGCTGCTGTACACCGTGGAAAAGAAAGATGTACTGCCCATCGAAGCCAAGGCATTGATGGCTGGTATCTGCCTGGATACCAAGTTCTTCAATGTCCGCACCGGTGAGCGTACCTTCGAGGCAGCAGCAGTTCTGCGCAGACTGGGTGCCGATACTACGGAGGTCAAGAAGCTGCTGCAGAACGACTTCCAGGATACCATGGCCAAGTACCAGATTATCAAATCCTCCCGGCTCTACCGCCAGGAGATTGCCATTGCCGCACTGAATACCACCACTACCCGGGTGCTGGCAGCTCAGGCTGCGGATGAGCTGCTGAATATCAGCGGAATTACCGCGTCCTTCGTCATGTATCCGGATGGGGATCAGGTTATCATTTCCGCCCGTTCCATTGGCAGCGCCAATGTGCAGATGATTCTGGAACCTTTGGGCGGCGGTGGAAACACCGCTACCGCAGGTGCCCAGGTGCAGAACACCACCGTGAAAGAGACACTGGACCGACTGGTAGAGTCTATTGATAAGTTCTACGAAGAGTAGAGCCTGGATTTTCTGCCGTATTGGGAGGTACTGCCATGAAAAAGAAGGGGATTGCGTTCTGGGTCGTGCTGATTTGGGTGGGGAACACCCTGATCTGGGGTGCGACCGCCCTTGTAAACCGGCTGTACGACCACGTTGGGAATACCACACCTCGGTGGGCCATCTGGCTGTATTTGTTGTGCGCGGTGATCTCCCTGGCAGCTGCGTTCCGGGCCTACTATCGCTACCACAAAAAGAAGTGATTACGAAGTATCGGAAAGGAGCAGCGCTATGAGCAGAAAGTGGATGCAAATTGGAATCGTTTTACAAATTGCACAGGCGATACTGTGTTTTTCCCTGATGGGGATTCGCTGGCACTTTGACATGGCGCCCAAGTGGATCCTATGGATTTACTTGGCCTGCGGGATTCTGGCGCTGACAGCGTGTGTAATGATTTACTACCAATACAAAAAATCAAACAAAGAAGAAACTAAGTAACCAATTGCCTTGCCTGCTGCGATCGGCAGACAAGGCGGGAAAAGGAGAAGAAGATTATGAAAGTTATTTTGCTGCAGGATGTGAAAGGCAAGGGCAAGAAGGGCCAGATGCTGGAGGTTTCCGACGGCTACGCCCGCAATTTTATGCTGCCCCGGAAGATCGCCATCGAGGCAACTCCCGATGCTATCAATACCATGCGGATGAACGATAAGGCTACCCAGGAGCGCATTGCCCGGGAAAAGGCGGAAGCTATGGCTACGGCTAAGACATTGCGGGAACTGACCGTCACCGTCACCGCCAAGGGCGGCGGCAATGGCCGGCTCTTCGGTTCTATCACCAACCAGGAAATTGCCGATGCCCTGGAAAAGCAGGCTTCCATCAAACTGGATAAGCGCAAGATCGTTATTTCCGACCCCATCAAAAACGTAGGTACTTACACTGTTACCTGCAAGTTGGGTTACGAGATCACTGCCCCCCTGAGCGTAAAGATCGTGGAGGGCTAACCCCTATATTTTGAGAGGAGAGACAACATGGACGAAGAACTGCTCTCCCGGCAGCAGCCCCAGTCGTTGGAAGCGGAGCAGGCTGTTCTGGGTTCCATCCTGATTGACAGCCGCTGCATCACAGAGGTGGTGGGGCTGGTGAAACCGGAGGATTTTTACCTCCAGCAGAACCGGGAAATTTATGAAACCATCTATACCATGTTCAATTTCTCCCAGACCATTGACCCCGTTACCGTACTGGACAAGCTGAAGGAGCTGGGATATTACCACGACAATTCCCGGGATTACATCCTCCAGCTTATGGAGATTACCCCCACAGCCGCCAATGTGGTGCGTTACGCCAACATTGTCCGGGACAAATCCATGCTCCGGGGCCTGAACCAGGCGGCTTCTGACATTGCCGAAATGGTGCACGAAGAGGTTGGCACTCCGTCGGAAATGCTGGAATCTGCCGAGCGGAAGATCTACGCATTGCGAAAAGGCGAGCGGGGAGACAGCCTGGAACATATTGGAACCACTTTGCACAAGGTCTTTGACCGGCTGACGGAATTGGCCCAGTCGGATTCCCTGATTCCCGGATTGAGTACCGGTATGCGGGATTTGGATACCAAGATCAACGGCCTGAATAAATCTGACCTACTGCTGGTGGCAGCCCGTCCTGCTATGGGTAAATCCGCCTTCGCGCTGAATATTGGCATTAATGTAGCAAAAAAGTACAAGAAAACCGTAGCGGTTTTCAACCTGGAAATGTCCCGGGAGCAGCTAGCAATGCGTCTCCTGGCAATCGAAAGCTTTGTGGAGCTTCAAAAGCTGGCTACCGGCAAACTCAGCGAGGAGGAATGGACCAAACTGTGCATGGCCTCCGCTGCCTTGAGCCAGACGGACATCCGCATTGATGACAATCCCACTGTTACGGTGGCGGACATCAATGCCAAATGCCGCCGCCTGGACAATCTGGGACTGATTATCATCGACTATTTGCAGCTGATGCAGGGCTCCGGTTACGGCAAGAATAACGAAAACCGCGTGGTAGTTGTTGGCGAAATTTCCCGTTCCCTGAAAATTATGGCCAAGGAACTGAACGTTCCGGTTATTTGTTTGAGCCAGCTTTCTCGTGCGGTGGAAAGCCGAACGGATAAGCGCCCTATTTTGTCCGACCTTCGGGAATCCGGCGCTATCGAGCAGGATGCGGACTCCGTCATGTTCCTGTACCGGGATGAATATTATAATGAAAACTCGGAAGACAAGGGAGTTGCCGAATGCATTGTGGCAAAAAACCGTCACGGCGAAACCGGAACGGTGAAGCTGCAATGGATTGGCCAGTATCAGACCTTTGCAGATCGGGAGTGGAAGCATGTTGAATAAACTGCGGTGCTTTCTCCGAGAGCAGAAGATGCTGCAGCCTGGTGACCGGGTGATCTGCGCTGTTTCCGGCGGTGCCGATTCTGTAGCGCTGCTGTTTGCGCTGTATCTGCTGAAGGAAAAAGAACAGATCACCTTGGAAGCGGCTCACTTTAACCATCATTTGCGCGGCGATGAGTCTGATCGGGATGAAGCTTTTGTCCAATCGCTCTGCCACCAATTTGACATCCCGCTGCATTTGGGACATGGAAGCATCACTTCTGGAAAAAAAGGACTGGAAGCAGCTGCCCGGGATGCCCGGTATGCTTTTTTAAAGAGTCTTCCTGGAAAAATAGCCACCGCCCATACTGCCGATGACAATGGGGAAACGGTACTGATGCACCTGATCCGGGGAACGGGACTGAAAGGTCTGGGGGGGATTTCCCCCATCCAGGGAAATGTGATCCGCCCCATGCTCACCATTACCCGGCAGGAAGTGGAGGATTTCCTGGAAGAGTGGAATCTTTCCTATGTGGAAGACAGTTCCAATGACACCGATGCCTTTCTGCGTAATCGCATCCGCCATCATGTGATGCCGCTGCTGCGGCAGGAAAATCCTCGTATATCAGAAAATCTGTCTCAAATGGCGCTGCGGCTGCGGGAAGATGAGAAACAGCTCTCGAAACTTTCCCAGTTTGACCAACTGCCTGGTGTTGCACGATTAGCATCGATGTCCGGCAGCCAGCGAAGCCGGATGTTGGAAACGTTCTTGAAACAAAACGGCGTAAAAGAGCCGGAGCAAACCCATATTTCACTGGCTGAAGCTCTGATTTTCTCCGAAAATCCATCCGCCAGAGCGGCGTTTCCCGGGGGCGTAACGCTATCGAGAAACTATGATCGGCTGGAAGTATTACATGCGGCACCCTCCTGGGAAACCTGTGTGCTTCCGTGCCCGGGGGAAGTGGAATTACCTGGTCTGCGGGTGACTTGCTTCCCCGCTTCCGAGCAAATCAATACAGGCGATTGCTTCACGGTTCAGCCAAAAGGGGAGATGTTCCTGCGCCACAGACAGCCTGGAGATGTTCTCCGTTGTCCCGGCGGCAGCAAATCGCTGAAAAAGCTGTTTATTGACCGAAAAATCCCTGCTTCTCAGCGGCAGCAAATTCCGGTTTTGTGCGATGAGGAAGGGATTTTGGGTGTATATTCCATTGGTGTTCATTGTGATCGTGCGGCAGTTTCGCTGCCTGCAGTGACCATCTGTTTTCAAAAGACAGAAAGAAAGGGAGAGTAACATGGAAAAGGATATTCAGAAAATTTTGCTGACGGAGGAGCAGATTCAAGAGCGCATTGCGCAGCTGGGAGAAGTTTTGACCGCCGAGTACGCGGATAAAAACCCGGTGATCGTGGGCGTTTTGAAAGGCGTGGTGGTTTTCTACGCTGACATGATCCGCCAGATCAAAGTCCCTAGCCAGATTGACTTTATGTGGATTTCCTCCTACAAAGGAACCAATTCTTCTGGAATGACCGTGCGCCAGGATATTACCACGGATATCAAGGGCCGGCATGTGCTGATTCTGGAGGATATCTTTGACACCGGCAATTCCTTGAGCTATACTGTGGAACACCTGAAATCCAAGGAACCTGCATCCTTGAAGATTTGCACCCTTCTGGACAAACCCGAACGCAGAAATCCCGGCGTGACGCTGCAGGCAGACTATGTAGGCTTTACCATTCCCAATGAATTTGTGGTAGGTTATGGCCTGGATTATAACGAAAAATATCGCAATCTTCCCTTTGTCGGCATTTTGAAGCCGGAAGTATATGAAAAGTAAGGAGAACGCACCCATTGAAGAACCGTAGATTCATACCTCTGCTCGTTTACCTGGTGATTCTGATTGCCATTTTTACCTGGGCAAAAGATTTGCTGGACAAAGAGGTGAATCAGATTCCCTATTCTGAAATTGTGGAGCTGTTCCAGCAGGAGCAGGTTCGGAGTTTTGTGGTGGAGGATGATCTGATCGAACTTAACTTGTACACACCCTATAACGGGGAGACCACCTTGGTGGCGGCTCTGGCCGAACCAGAATTTTTTCTCCAGGAGATGGGCCCCCTGCTGAGCGAGCAGAAGAAGGCCGGTGTGCTGGAATACTATCACTTTGTGCCGGATGAGGGATTTTCACCCTATGAATTGATTCTGCCCCTGGTCATTGCCGGGTTGGTGATTCTGTTCATCTGGGCAATCTTTATGAACCGGGCAAACAACACGAACCCCTTGAGCAACTTCGGTAAGGCCCGGACGGTGCTGGGCGTTCCAGAAGGAAAGAAAGTAACCTTTGCGGATGTGGCCGGTGCTGATGAAGAAAAGGATGAACTGCAGGAAGTGGTGGATTTCCTGCGCAATCCGGAAAAGTTCACAGAAATTGGCGCACGAATCCCACACGGCATGCTGCTGGTTGGCCCTCCCGGCACTGGTAAGACCTTGCTGGCCCGGGCAGTAGCGGGAGAGGCGGATGTTCAGTTCCTGTCCATCTCCGGTTCCGACTTTGTGGAAATGTATGTAGGCGTCGGTGCCAGCCGTGTCCGGGACCTGTTTGAGCAGGCAAAAAAGATTGCCCCTGCCATCATCTTCATTGACGAGATTGATGCGGTGGGCCGCAAACGTGGCTCCGGTCTGGGCGGCGGTCATGATGAAAAAGAGCAAACGCTGAACCAGCTTCTGGTGGAGATGGACGGCTTCAGCCGGACTGAGGGCATCATTGTTCTGGCAGCAACCAACCGCCCGGATATTCTGGACCCGGCGCTGCTGCGTCCCGGTCGCTTTGACCGGCAGATTCATGTTGGCCGTCCGGATGTAAAAGGCCGGGAGGAAATCCTGAAAGTTCATGCCAAGGGTAAAAAGCTGGACGATTCCGTGAACTTGAAAACTGTGGCCCGCTCCACAGCTGGTTTTACTGGTGCAGATTTGAGCAACCTGCTCAACGAAGCGGCCATCATGGCAGCCCGGGATAATCGCCCGGTGTTGACCATGGAAGATCTGAACGAAGCTTTGATGAAGATCACCGCAGGACCCGCCAAAAAGAGCCGTGTGCAGACCCGGAAGGATCTGAAAGAGACGGCGATTCACGAAGCTGGCCATGCCATTGCCATGTACAATCTGCCCACCCACGACCCGGTACGGCACATTACCATCATTCCACGAGGGAATTCTCTGGGAGCCACCTGGTACCTGCCGGCGGACGATTCCTCTAATTTGACCCGCAACCAGATGTACGAACAGATTGTATCCCTGCTGGGCGGCCGTGTGGCGGAAGCCTTGTTCCTGGGAGATATCTCCGTAGGCGCTTCCAATGACATTGATCGGGCGACCAAGTTGGCCCGTGATATGGTAGCCCGGTATGGTATGTGCGAAAAGCTGGGCACGGTATCCTACCTGGACGGTGGAGAGGTCTTTATTGGTCGGGACTACCAGACCACTAAGAGCTACTCGGAAAAAGTGGCCGGTACTATCGATGATGAGGTCAAGGCACTGATTGACAAAGCATATGATCAGTGCAAGCAGATCCTGACGGACAACGCGGATAAGCTTCACCAGGTAGTGGATTTCCTTCTGGAGAAAGAATCCATGACAGGCGAGCAATTTGATGCCCTGATGAAGGGCCAGAAGGTCGAGGACGCCTCTTCCACAGCCCTGTTTGATGGTTTTGAGGAAACCAAAGAGTAATACAAACCTCCTGCCATGGATTTGGCAGGAGGTCCTTTTTGTGCATAGGAAAACTGGCAGCAGGCGAAAGCCTGCTGCCAGTAGTTAATTTACTTAGCCAAAGGAGTCTTGTAAGCGGCAGCCTTCTTCTGGAAGAGCAGCAGGAAGGCAACAGCAGCTACCAGGCCGACCACGATTGCGATGGGGTAGTAAGTGCTATAGGGGACACCCATGGGAGTCCACAGCAGGCCCATGCACTCAGGAGCGGCAAAGAAGTATGTAATGGACACACCAGTCATGAAGGTTGCGGGAACAGCACACAGCCAGTAGTTCTTGCCGTTTTGAACCAGGTACATAGCAGCGGCCCACAGAGCGATCATAGCCAGAGTCTGGTTGGACCAGGAGAAGTAACGCCATACCACAGAGTAGTCGATCTGGCAAATGGCAGCACCGGCACCCAACAGAGGGATGGTCAGCAGCAGACGCTTCTTCCAATCCTTCTGGTCGATCTTGAACCAGTCAGCCAGAGTCAGACGGGCGCTACGGTAAGCGGTATCACCGGAAGTGATGGGGCAGGCGATAACACCCAGCATAGCCAGAACGCCGCCCAGCTTGCCCATGGTGGTGTTGCAGATTTCATAGACAACAGCGTTGACACCGGCACCAGCCTCCAGCAGAGCCTGGCTGTTTTCGTAGAAGGAAACACCGGCAGCAGCCCAGACCATAGCGATAACGCCTTCAGCGACCATGGCGCCGTAGAAGACCATATGGCCCTGCTTCTCACTGGTGCAGCAGCGAGCCATCATAGGAGACTGAGTAGCATGGAAACCGGAGATAGCGCCGCAGGCCACGGTGATGAACATGAAGGGCCATACATTGACGCCGCCAGCGTGCTGGTTAGAGAAGTTGTTCCACAGTTCGGGCATCTGGTAGTCACCGGAGAACATCAGAACACCGGCAACGCCCACAGCCATAACGATCAGGCAGATACCAAACAGGGGGTAAACCTTGCCGATCACCTTGTCGATAGGAACGAAGGTAGCAATGAAGTAGTAGATGATGATGACCCACAGCCAGAAGTTGGCATCCAGGCTCTCAGGAGTCAGCATAGCCAGCAGACCGGCAGGACCCTTGGAGAACACAACACCGACCATGACCAGCAGGACAACGGAGAACACACGCATGACCTGCAGCATCACATTGCCCAGGTACTTACCGGTGATCTCGGAAATGCTGGCGCCTTCATGGCGCATGGACAGCATGCCGCACATGTAGTCATGGACACCGCCGGCAAAAATAGTACCGAAGACAATCCACAGATACACGATGGGGCCAAACAGGGCACCGTTCAGAGCACCGAAGATGGGGCCTAAACCAGCGATGTTCAGCAGCTGAACCAGGAAAATTTTCCAGCCCTTCATGGGGACAAAGTCAACGCCGTCATTGAGAGTAATGGCGGGAGTTGCCCGGTCATCGGAACCGAAAATCCGGTCTACGCGCTTGCCGTAAAACACGTAACCCAATGCCAGGAGTGCGATGGAGAGAATAAACGTAACCATAGTCTTCCTCCTAAAAAATATTCCGAAGTATGAAACTCCGTACATGGGGATTATAGTACGCATTCCTTGATTTGGCAATGGCTAGAGTGAGAGATTTTAACTTTTTGTGAACAACGTAGAATCTACACCACATATTTTGGCAATAATCAACAAGTTAAGGCGGCGTTCATTAGTTGTTTCTCACAATAAGTGTACAAATTGTGGATATTTGGATAAATTGGGTTACAAACCGTAAAGCAGAACCGCCAGGAACTGAAGCAGTGCACCTAGATTGACAAACAAATGAAATACGGAGTGCATCCATTTTCGCTTTTTGCCAAGACCATAAAGAACGGAGCCAATGGTGTAGGCAACTCCGCCGGAAAGCAGCAGCAAAAAACCGGGAAGGGTGAGAACTTCCAAAACCTGCCGGTAGAAGGGGATTACCGCCCATCCCATGCCGATGTAGCAGATCATTGAGAATACGGCATATTGTTTCAAGTCAATGGCTGTAAAGACCACGGCAATCAGCGCCATCGCCAACTCAAAGCCGAATAAGCCCCAGGCTAGTCTGGGATAAACCGGACGTAGCGCGGACAGCACAACAGCGGTGTACGTTCCGGCAATCAAAAAGTATATGGTGCAGTGGTCAATCACCTGCATAACTTTCTTGCCCAGATTTGGGCTCAGACCGTGATACACGCTGGAGATGGTGAAGGTGAGAATCATGGTGGTTCCGTAAATGGCGGAAGAAACAATACCGTATACGTTGCCGTTTCCCGCGGCTTGTATGATACAAAGGACCAGCGCCACGATTCCCAGAACACCGCCAATAATGTGGGTGACCATGTTGGTAATTTCCTCGCCTTTGGTATAATCCGGAAGGCTTCGGTCAGACAATTTTGTTCGTTTCATAGGAATCCTCATTTCTTGTATGTGATACTATAACTATAGCACAGTTTTTGAGTTTATAGTCCTACCATTGGAAACTTTTACTCTACAAGGGGATAACGCAGATTCTACCCCGAGTAGAGAAGGAAAATGGGGTTGACAAATGGAGCCGCATAACATACAATTCATATGTACTACGGCTGAGGTTGCGAAAACGATTAGTACACTTCCGGAGTGGCAAGAGCCGGGAGCCGAAAGGCGTTTTCGCCGAAGGATTTGTCTGATGCCAAGCGGGCTTTTCCTGGGGCTGCGCAGAATATGCGCAGAACTGTCATCCATGTGATGTTGTGCTGCCGGGGCAAAGCGATGTGTTTTCCCTGTGCCGGCGGCACAGGGATTTTTTGTTGGGTAACTACCATAGAAATGAGGATATAAAGTATGAAAAAGACCCCCTTTCTCACCTTGCTGCAGGCGCAGAGAATCAAGCAGCAGATTCCTACCCCCTTTCACATTTATGATGAGGCCGGGATTCGTGCAAATGCCCGGGCACTGAAGGAGGCCTTTTCCTGGAACAAAGGTTTTCGGGAGTATTTTGCGGTAAAGGCAACCCCCAATCCTTATATTGTGCGGATTTTGAAGGAAGAGGGCTGCGGCTGCGACTGCGCTACTTATACGGAGCTTTTGCTGGCGGAAGCGGTAGGCGTAACGGGACATGATGTTATGTTCTCTTCCAATGTGACGCCGGAAAAGGATATGCGCAAGGCCTATGAAATGGGTGCCTATATCAATCTGGATGATTCTACCCATGTGGAATTTTTAGCACGGATTGCCGATGGGAAAGTGCCGGAGACCGTTTGCCTGCGTTATAACCCCGGTGGATCCTTCTCTCTGGGCAATACCATTATGGATATGCCCCGGGATGCCAAGTACGGCATGACAGAGGATCAGATGGCAGGGGCGATCAATCGTCTGATGAAGCTGGGAACCAAGCATTTTGGTATCCATGCGTTCCTGGCCTCCAATACCACCACCAACGAGTACTATCCGGAACTGGCCAGCCAGCTGTTCCGCCTGGCTGTCCGACTGCGCAATGCTACTGGAGCACATATCGCCTTTATCAATCTTTCCGGCGGTATTGGTGTGGATTACCGACCGGAGCAGCCTGCCAGCAATATTCAAATCATCGGACAAGGTGTTCGGGACCGGTATCAGCAGATTCTTACGCCCCAGGGAATGGATGACGTGGCGATTTATACGGAGTTGGGCCGGTTTATGTTGGCACCCTATGGCCACCTGATTGCCACAGTGCTGCACCAGAAACACATTTACCGGGAATATGTAGGCCTGGATGCCTGTGCGGCAGACCTGATGCGTCCTGCTATGTATGGAGCTTATCACCACATCACCGTTCTTGGCAAGGAAGATGCCATTTTGGACCATGTTTACGATGTCACTGGCGGCTTGTGCGAGAACAATGACAAATTTGCTATCGAGCGCAGCTTGCCGGAGATTGAAGTGGGAGATATCGTGGCCATTCACGATACCGGTGCCCATGGATATTCCATGGGATATAACTATAACGGAAAACTTCGCGCAGCAGAGGTCCTGCTGAAAGAGGACGGAACCTTCCAGCTGATCCGGCGTGCGGAAACAACCCGGGACTATTTTGCGACCTTTGACTGCACAGAATTTACCTTCGGGGAGTAATGCGCAGTTTGAACAAAAATAGAGCGTGAAATTTGGAGGCAGTCGAGCAAATTAACAAGAAAATTTCATACTTTTCTGCTGTGGGTGTGCTATAATGATACAGGAGGCAGGGGATACAGCCTGCTTCAGACCGAAAAGGAGAACCCTATGAACAGTATATTATTTTTTCTGACACCCAAGGCTATGTGTGCATACCTTTATGACGATTATTCCATCCGGCAGGCATTGGAGAAAATGGAATCAGCAGGCTATACCGCTATCCCGATTTTGAACCGGCGGGGAGAATATCGGGGTACATTAACAGAAGGTGACCTGCTGTGGGCCATGAAGAATATGTGCTACATGGATATGCGTCAGGCAGAAGCACGGCGAATCATGGAGATTTCCCGGCGGAAAGATAACCTTCCTGTTCGTATCACCGCCTCTATGCATGATCTGGTCGAACGGGCATCCCGCCAGAACTTTGTGCCGGTAGTGGATGATTATGGCGCGTTCATTGGTATTATTACCCGTAAAGCCATCATCAAGTATTGCTACGACAAACTCTTCCCGGAAGACTGAGCTACATAACAGACACCCCACTTTCCCATTATGGGAAAGTGGGGTGTATTTGTATGAAGTGGGATGATTATTGGTAGGCGGCGTCTAAGTACTGCTCCCAGGGGAAAAGGCAATCTTCTGATTCCAGATTGTAAGCCTCCCGAATGGCTTCGCAGATTTTCATTAGCTTGGCCTGCATAGTAGGACTTTGGAATGTTTCTGCCTTTCCCGGAAGCATGGCATATTCCATGGTTCTGGCCCGATCTTCGGCGGGAAAACTCATGGCGTAAGTATCCACAAAAGCCCGATCTTCTCCGGTCAAATAGGTTTCGTGATCCCGCTGCTCATTTTTCGCGAAGTCATTATCGTAGGTAAAACCAGCTGGATTCAGTGCTTCCCACTGATCAAAGGCAGTGCTAAGGTTTAAAATATGGGTTTCCATCACATGAAACAGCTCATGGTAAAGGGCTTGCTCCGCGTACTTTCCCGCGGCCAGCGCTACATAGGCATCACCATCGTTGAGAAAGTGCAGCCCGTTGGCGCTGTCCAGACTGCCGGACTCTGCTGTTCCGGTTAAACGCCGGACAATGCAGATTTTCAGACTGGAAAAGTCAGAGGCAGTGGCGGACAGCATTCCTGTGGGATACTGCTCCAGCCGCTGGTCCAGCAGATCCAGCTCCCGCTGCAAAATAGGCGCCAGGGTTTCCGCTTCCAGATCGTAGTCCCAAGGCTGAACGGCCACAGCATCCTGGCCTATCAAAATTTCAATACCATACTTTTCTCCAAGTTCCTTGGCAGTTTGCTGACATTGCGCCAGGGCTACACTGTCGGCAGAGTAGGCGCTAGTATAGATTTGGTTGCTGGGCGTTTGTGTGGTGATGTCCCAGCGGCAGATTGTGGTATGGGGATTCTGTTCGTTGTACAGCAGAAGATATACCCACCGGCTGTCACAGGCCGCACTGACGGGAATGGTTTGTCCATCCAAGGAAAGACAGGCGGTCATTCGTCCGGAGGACAAATCAAAATAGGAAATCTCTACGGTTCCGTCCGTCGCTTTCTGGCTGGTTACCACGCTGTGGAGAGCGGGGAGAAAATACCACTGCTCAAACAGTCCATCCGGCATCAGCATCTTGGGAGATTGGCTGGTGTCTCCAAAGACCAGCGTCTGCACTGTACCGCTGAGAAAGGATGCGTAATACTGATTTCCTTGGGTCACCAGAGACAGCTGACCATCATGCTCAGCTGCCAGACGGCCATCTTTCACAGAAATCAGCAGTGTACGACTCTGCGTCCCGTCCTGGACGCTGCACTGAACTACCGTGTCATTCAGATGCAGTCCGCTTACACTCTGTCTGGCGTAGGAGAACTCCTTTATCATCCGGCGAATTCCGGTTCTCAGATCCCAGGCCCGCAGGGCATTGGCAGTGCAGTAATACAGCACATTTTTGTCGGAGGAAAGCACAGGACTTCCCACCAATCCATCCGGGGCGGCAATGCGGGAAACTTCCTTTAATGTGCGATCCAGTACAACCGTCTGCTGCTGCAGCGGGTCAAAATACGACAGGGTATCTTCCCATATCTGAATGGAGGGATCGGCAGAATCCAGGAAAAACTCCAAAGAAACAGAAGCCACGGCAGACAGGTCTTCTCCCTGAAGAAGGGTAAGTGTGGTTTTTTCGCTGCCCGAAAACAGCAGCAGTCCTCCATGAAATGCCCGCAGGCAGTACCCGTCTGCGGCTTGGGAGGACAGAATTTGAAGAGTTTCACCAGTTGCCTGGGAAGAAATGGCAGCCTCTTCTTGCGCAGGGACGGCAGTGGCGGCGGTTGCGGTAGAATTGGTTTCCGCTGCTTCCATCTCTCCGCACCCACTCAGCAGCAGACAGATACAGAGCAGAAAAAACAAACGCTTCATGCTCATTGTCTCCTTGCAAGGGTGTAGTCATCACCCTGCCGGTAGAATGGACAGTGCTGACTGGCGGAGGACTGAATCCGGTATACCTCATCCTCATCCAGATCCATCATGCAGTAATATTCGTCATATTCTTCATCATAATCATAATACCAACAGGTATCACATTCTGTGGAAAACATGGTTATTCCTCCAAAATCCGGAAAGAGAAGATTCCATTTTCATAAATCAGACAGCTGTTGCTCCCATCCTTGGGAATGGCGACGCTGCCGGGATTGAGACAGCGGATGCCGCCGCGTACTTCGTCCAGCTTCACATGCGTATGACCACTGAGAAATACGCTTCCCTGGGGCAAAGGGGGAAGCCGATCCGGGTTGGCATGATGCCCATGGGTCAGGTAAAATACCGTACCGTCGGCATACAGCTGAGCATATTCCGCCATGCAGGGGAAGGGAAGCACCATTTGATCCACCTCAGCCTCACAGTTGCCTCTTACGGCCAGAATCTTGTCCTGGTATTGACTGAGCATGGGGATTACGGCTTTGGGCGCATAGTCCCGGGGAAGATCGTTCCTGGGGCCGTGGTAAAGAAGGTCACCCAGTAGAATCAGCTTGTCCGGCTGAACTATGTCCACCAGATCACACAGTTTCCGGCACCAAAAAGCGCTGCCATGTATATCGGAAGCGATAATCAGTTTCATTCTCTGTTCCTCCTAAAAAGTTCAGCGGGGATCGTCCCCGCTGGTGGTATAGTCTGTTAAATCAGAGTGTTTCCAGGTAGGCCTGCACATCAAAGGGGCGAAGCTGTTCGTCCTTGCGCAGATACAGCGGATGGTGGGGGTGGCCTTTTTTGGTGATAGCGCCAGCGCAGTACCACTGCGCACCGTATTCTTCACCGGCCCGTATCATATCTGCCAGACATTGGGGCAGATACTTGCGTTTTTCAATAACAGCACCCCAGGCAGCCCAGACGGCGGGATGAGGAGAAAGGGAAAGAACGTAACGGAACGCTTCCAGATTCTCCTGATGCAGCCGGAAATTGCAGTTTTTTTCCATAGTGTCGGGGTTGGTAGCACGTTGGGCGTAGACATTAAACATGAGAAAACTGTCGAACCCATTGCCCAGGGCAATACGTTCTACGGATTTCAGCGTATTGTCCAACGCATCCGGACGTGCAGTGGAGGGGTTGATGCCCACACAAATCAGGGGATTTTTTCCCCGGGTTCCCAATATGTACCGGTATTCTGAGTAAAAATTGGGGGCGTAGAGCCACTTTTCAATATCATATTCTTCAGAAGGGGTATTGGCGGCCTCTAACGCCTGCTGAAAGGTTACCAGCTCCAGCTGGGCGGTGGTTCCACTGGGAATGTGTGGCATAATTATGTATCCTCCATTGTGGGAAACCACAAGCTCTGGGAAGGATCGTGGAATTCACAGTTCTCCGGGTCACGGCCGGTTTGTCTGCACCAGGCAGCGAAGGCGGCGTCCAGGAAGGAATATGCCCCGTCCATGGATGACTGCACACTGACAGTGCTGCCGTCGGTCATATACAGCTCCACAAGAATGGTGCCGCCCTGAATCACATACAGTTTTTGCCCCTGAATATCCAGATAATGGTATTCCCGATCCTTTTTTCCAAACCGGGAGAGGAGAAAACTTTCCCCGTCATAAAAGATACCGAAACTTAAGTAATGCACCGCAAGTCCCAGTCCCATCAGCAGCACAACAATGCCGCCTACCAGCAGCACGGGACCGTCAGTAAGACCGGTGAAAAAGCCCAGTATTCCCAAAACCGACAAAATGACGCCAAAAATGCCGTACCGCTTGTTAGCTCGGACAGCCAGCCCGGAGCGGTGCTGGGCCTTGCTGCGGAAGGTCTTAGTAAACGCTTTGTCAATCAGATAGCACAGCCACAGAACTACGGCGGCTACCAGCAAAATCCCAATCAGTTCCATTGTTTCTCTCCTGCAATGCTGCTATAAAGTTTTTGCCCGCTCAGGCCCAGAGAACCTGATCTACGGGAATATCATGGGGGTCGGTTTCCAGGTTGGGCAGAACTTGAAAATCGTAGCACAAGGCCAAAGTCGGGTGACTTGGCTCTGCGGCTAAGAATTTGTCATAGAAGCCGCCGCCATATCCGATGCGGTGCCCCTGAGGGTCAAAGGCCAGTCCGGGCATCAGCACCAGAGCGGTTTCATCCTCGGCAATCGGTTCGTCCGCAATGGGCTCCGGAATGCCACCATAGCCCTTGGCAACCAGGCTCAGATCGTCCATGTACAGAAAGCGCATTTCATCACCGTAGACCTTGGGAACCGCAACCCGTTTCCCGTCCCGCAAAGCCTGCTCCAGGATGGGCATGGTTCTGACCTCCTGGTTGTAGGAAAGGTAACCATAGATGGTCTTGGCGGACTGATAAGCGGGGGTGGCGGCAAACATCTGCGCCAGCTGAGCGCTGCGCCGGATGATTTCTTCTTCAGACATCGCCCGCTTTTGTTCCCGGATATACCGGCGAAGTTGCGTCTTATCCATTTTCAGGCATCCTTTCTGTCTCTTTTACCGGACGGAACATCCGGAACCACAGGAAAATGGCAATCTGACCGGGGATTCCCAGCAGAAAAATCTTCCAGAAATTGTATTGCAGTACTACCAGCAGCGTTACATAAATGCTCAGCAGACTGCCCCAGACAATGCCGGTAATCAGCGCTTGATTCCATCGGAAATCGTGCCAGGCGGAGCGCAGACTCAGCAGCACAATGGCATTGGCAGGAATGGCATAGAAAAACAGCAAATAGCTGTATCGATCCAGAAAGTCAAACGAGGACAGAATCACAAAGGCCAGCAGCGCCACAAACCATACCAAGGTAGAGGACAGTGCCAGAATCACATTTTTGTTGGCTTTTCGTTTCAGCGCTTTCTCCGAAACCTGGGTCATTGCCTTTTCCAGAGTTCCGGGATTGTCGGGCAGGGCATCGGGGTCTGCCAGCAGATCGTTGACCGTAACACCAAATTGTTCAGCCAATACCATCATCGTCAGCACGTCTGGTATGGATTCACCGCGTTCCCACTTGGAAATGGCTTTGTCGGAATAATTCAGTTTCTCTGCCAGACCGGCCTGGGTCAGCCCAGCCTGCTTGCGATAGGCGGCGATATTGGCACCGATCTGAAATTTGAGCTTCTCGTCGTCCATGTTTTCCCTCCAGAGTACAATTGTAACCATTTTATCATAAGAAGAAGGGTATTGCAACCTAAAATATACCCTGATCCCCAGACTCAGAAAAACAGGAGAAAGCAGAAACAGGCGCCGCATTTCCTGCGGCGCCTGAAACAGCATCATCTGAAATTACACAACATGACCTTTTCGGCGGATCACATCCACCACGTAATCCACATTGTCTTCACATACGGCTTTGGTGGAAGCTTCCACCATGACCCGAATCACAGGTTCAGTGCCAGACTCCCGTACCAGGATCCGGCCGCTGTCGCCCAGTTTTGCAGCTACTTCTGCCACTGCCGCCTGGACATCAGGGTCAGCTTGGGCAGTAGCCTTATCGGTAACCCGGACATTTTTCAGAACCTGAGGATAGAAGGTGAAGCCTTCGCACAGCTGGCTCAGGGGTTTCTTCTTAGCCAGCATCACTTCCATGACTTTCAGGGAGGTCAGAATGCCGTCACCGGTAGAGGCATACTTGGAGAAGATAATATGACCGCTCTGCTCACCGCCCAGACGGCAGCCATTGGCCATCATGTACTCGTAAACATACTTGTCACCCACAGCAGTCTTGGCGTAGTCAATGCCCAGCTCATCGAAGGCTTTGTACAGGCCAAAGTTGGACATCACGGTGGTGACAACGGTGTTCATCATCAGCTTGCCCCGCTCCTTCATGTACTTGCCGTACAGATAGAGAATATGGTCGCCGGTTACCACATTGCCTTTTTCATCCACGCACATGCAGCGGTCGGCATCGCCGTCGTAGGCAAAGCCCACATCCAGACCGTTTTCCACCACATAACGCTGAAGAACCTCAATGTGGGTAGAGCCGGCGTTGGTGTTGATGTTGTATCCGTCTGGCTCGGCGTTGATTACATAGGTCTTGGCACCGAGGGCGTCAAAGACGGACTTGGCGATATTCCAGGAAGAGCCGTTGGCGCAGTCCAGACCGACCCGCATGCCCTTGAAGGAATACAGTCCCAGGGAGATCAGGTAACCGATGTAGCGGTTACGTCCTGCTACATGGTCTACGGTACGACCGATCTGATCCCGCTTAGCAAGAGGCAGTTCCTCCCAGCTGCGGCCAAAGGCTTCCAGATGACCGTCCAGATAGGCTTCTACCAGGGTAATGACGCTTTCGTCCATTTTCTCGCCAAAGCTGTTGATGAGCTTGATGCCGTTGTCGTAGTAGGGATTGTGGCTGGCAGAAATCATGATGCCGCACTCAAAGCCTTCTGTGCGAACCACATAGGCAACCGAAGGAGTGGTGGTGACATGCAGCAGGTATGCGTCTGCGCCGGAGGCTACCAAACCGCCTACCAGGCTGTACTCAAACATGTAGCTGCTTCTGCGGGTATCTTTACCAATGACAATCCGGGCAGGACCGTCATTGCCATTGCGCCGGCGCAGCTGGGTGTAATACCAGCCCAGAAATCGGCCCACTTTGAAAGCATGATCGGCGGTCAGATTGCAGTTGGCTTCTCCCCGGAAGCCGTCAGTTCCAAAATACTTTCCCATAGGGATGCGCTCCTTTCACATACAAAGAGGATGGAAAATCCGGAAAAATTTACTTCTTGGCAACAACCACGCCGCCGGTTTTCCAGATACTGTCCGCCGGAACCATGCCACGGACGCAGGAAGTGGGGTAGATGTTGGTATGTCTGCCGATTACGGTACCGGGATTGAGCACACTGTTGCAGCCCACTTCCACAAAGTCACCCAGTATAGCGCCAAATTTCTTCAGTCCGGTGGGGATCTGCTCTTCGCCGTTTTTCACCACCACCAGGGTTTTGTCGGACTTGACGTTAGAGGTAACGCTGCCTGCACCCATATGGGATTTGTATCCCAGAATGCTGTCGCCGACGTAGTTGTAGTGGGGGACCTGCACATTGTCAAATAAAATCACGTTTTTCAGTTCTACCGAGTTGCCTATTACGCAGTTTTCCCCTACCAGGGCGGAACCCCGGATGAAAGCACAGTGACGGACCTCGGTATTTGCGCCAATGATACAAGGCTCTCCCAGGTAAGCGGTAGGAGCAATTACGGCGGTTTTGTGCACCCAAACGTTGGGGCGAATCTGATTGTAATCATCGTCCAACTGGCTTCCGAGGGAAAGAATCAGAGATTTAATTCCTCCCAGCGCTTGCCAAGGCAGATCGAAGCCGGACAGGTACGTTCCTGCCATGGAGTGGGACAAATCAAACAGATTACTTGTTTTGAGCATACTTTTTTCCTCCAGACGGCACCGGTCGGTGCCAGGGATTGACCTTGACTACTATACAACGCTGAAAGGGCGTTGTCAATGATAAAACGCGATTTTGTACATATATCGACTATATATTTTGCAATTTCGATGATTTACCAGAAAAAAGGGAGCCGCACTTGGCAGCTCCTGAGGAAATCAATGATTCCGTTGTTCCACCATGGCGGCGATCTGTTTCAGTTCGTCGCTGGTAATATCCTCCCGACGCAGTAGGGCTTCAAACAATCCCAGAATGTTGGGCTTATGCCGATGGGAGAAGATGGTAGTTGCAAAATACTCTTCCCGTGTCAGAGTCGGAACAAAGACTCTACCATAGGTCTTGCTCCGTTTTACTAACCCGGCTTCCTGAATCGCACCTTTTTGCAGCAGACCATTCAGCAGAATATGCACAGAGCTGTCCTTCCAGGTTTTCTCCTCGGAACGAGCCAGCAAATCTGCGCGGGACAGCGGCTTCTGCGCGTCCCAGAGAACATCCATGATTTCCATTTCACTTTTTGTAAGTTCCACCCGTACACCTCCTTGACTTGAAGCCATTATAGACTGGTTTACAGTTTTTGTCAATTCCGTTGTTCAAATTTTTAAGAAATTTTTCTGAATTACCGATGATATTGGTTATCGATGGGTAATATCGAAACATTTTGCTACATTATTACAGGAAATAATTTCCTTTTTTTGAAAATAAAAAAGTTAATTTCCAAGCAGAGTTTCCCGCAGGATTTGCTGGTTAGCTTCCAGATCTGGAACCAGTACAGACATGCCGTTGATGGACTGATCGGAATATGTCCCTGCAGCGGGGACATATTGGCTGACAATCTGGGCATCAGAAAGTATTGGGAACAGTTCCAGGGCGTACATCAGGATTTCTACATTGCTCAAATCTGTCGTGAGCATAGGCAGTATATTTTTGGCCAGTGTCAGCATGGTGGTGAGTCCTGCTCCACGATATGCATCCATTAGAGCACTGATCACTTTTCGCTGGCGGTTGGTGCGGCTGAAGTCTCCATCGGCATCCAGTTTACGAATCCGGGAGTAAGCCAGCGCCTGATCACCGGTCAGCAGGTGGGTGCCCGCACCCAAAGTGCTTCCGGTTTCATAATTGATGACTTCTGCCTCGTCCTGCCGCAGTTCGATTTCCACACCCCCCAGCAGATCGATTACTTTGGAAAACTGGGTAAAGTCCACTTCCACACTGCCGTCAATATGCAGATTAAAGTTTTCCTGCAATGTTTGCTCCAGAAGGGGGATTCCGCCGTAGGCATAAGCGCTGTTAATCCGGTTGGATTCATAACCGGGAATCGGAACATACAGATCTCGCAGGAAAGATGTCATGGTCAGCTGTTTGGTTTTCTTATTGAACGTACACAGAATCATGGAATCGGAACGGGCCCGTTCTTCTTCCGTCCGGCGATCCTGGCCGACCAAAAGAATATTGACAATGTTGCTGCCTCTGCCGCCAATTTGATTGGAAGCGGTTCCAGACAAGAATTGTCCCCAATTCAGGGAAGGCAGCTCCGGCAAATGCCAGGACTCCCCGGAAAATACGCTGATACTGCTTAAGTCGAGGGAAGGCAACAGCCCTGTCTGATATTGAAAATAGGCGGTTGCCCCAACCATTACGGTTAAAATCAGCCCCAGCATCAAACACAGCAGTTTCATTGCCGCCCGGGCGGGGGAAGATCTTCGTCTCTTTCGCATGTTGTGCCTCCTAATACGAGGAAAAGTGATTGTTATAGCATATGCAAATCCTGGTAGGTTATTCCGTCGCAATCGGGAATAGAACCGAATTAAAGACGAATTATTTCTGCCAGGCGAGAAATAAATTCAGCATTTGTGGGTCGTTTCCTATGCAGGGGGAAATAGTGCTCCCAAACAGAAGGCTGACGTTTTTTCCAAGCCACGTCCAAAGCGCTGCGGATAGAACGTTCCACATTACTGCTGTCGCAGTTGCAGATATGGGCAACCGCTGGATAAAGCTCTTTTGTTACCGATTGACTGGAATCCTGTGCCATCAGGAAAATGGCTTCCATCAGATACCTGCAGCCCCGGTATTTGGCGGAAACGTTCAGCTGTGTAAGCAGTGAGCGAATCTGAGAATAAGGGTCGACCGGTTCTGGCAGGCGCAGACCATGGCTGAGGTCCGCTACTCGGTTTGCTATGGCATGAAGGTCGCAGGGCTTATACACCAAATAGGCTATCCCCAAACGTTCCGCCGCGGACTGAATATAGTCATTGAACAGGGGCGTCATCGCCAGCACCTTAGGGCATAGTCCCAGGGCAACGGCCTGCTCCAGAAGGGAGATCCCATCTAACTCCGTCAGCATCAAATCCAGAATCATCACACCGCACTGCTCTCGCTGGAGAATATGGAGGGCCTCTTTACCGCTGCGGCTGGTGAACACCTGATACCGCTGGGAAAGAATTTCCGCCAGTGCTGTCAAAAAATCTTCATTGCTGTCAGCAAGCAGAAGTTTGTGCTCATCCATGCCCATTCTCCTTTCCCCATGGATGGGTATACCATATCACAGGAAAAGAAAAAATTCAATTCGTTGATGTCCAGGCTTTTCATTTTGGTGAAAAAAGAGGCGCGCCGTCCACGGGCACGCCTCAGATGCACAGGGAAAAAGGGAAGTGCGGAAAGTGGGAGACAGAGGGAATTAACCGCCAAAGAACCAATTAAACCAGTCCTCGTAGCCGCCGTCACTGGGCATAACCGGTTCTGTCTCCTGGGTGGTGGGAGCAGGAAGTTCCTGAGGCTTTTCATCCAGGGTAATGTCCATGGTGACTTCCTTACCGCTGCGGATTACGGTGACGGTAGTACTATCACCGCCTTTAAAATTGCGCAGCGCCCGGGTAAGTTCCGTGATATTGGAGACTTTGTGTCCGCCCAAATCGGTAATGATATCTTTGGGCTGAATACCCGCCCGATCAGCACTGCTGCCTTCGGTCACTTCCAAAACGTAAGCGCCGGTGGGCAGACCGAACATGGCGGCGGAGTCAGCGTCGGTGTTCTGCACTGTGACACCCAGATAACCGCCGGTGACGTAACCATGCTCCACCAGATCGTCAATGATGGGAACCACATCGTCAATGGGAATGGCGAAACCGATGCCTTCAATGGAAGCACCGGAACCGGTGGTGCCAGAGTACTTGGCGGTGGTAATGCCGATGACTTCACCGCGCATATTGAACAGGGGACCGCCTGAATTACCAGGATTGATTGCGGCGTCGGTCTGAATCATGTTGATAATGGTGCTGTCGGTGGCAACTTCCCGATTGATACCGCTGACGTAGCCAACGGTTTGGGTGGCGGCCAGTTCACCCAGGGGGTTGCCAATGGCAACTACCATATCACCGATTACCAGGTCACTGCTGCTTCCCAAAACGGCGGCGGGCAGATCTTCAGCTTCAATTTTCAGCACGGCCAAATCATTGGTAGAATCGAAGCCAACGATTTCCGCGGCATACTCCGTTCCGTCGTACATAACGACGTCTACACTAATTGCATCCTGAACCACATGGTAGTTGGTGACCACATAACCGTCCTCGGACAGAATGAAGCCGGAGCCAGAGGAGGAAGCCTCTGCGGGGCCGTACATTCCGCTGGTCTGAATCGTGCTGGAAATGGCTACTACGCTGTTGACATTCCAGGCATAAAGCTGGCTTGGCGTCAGCACATCCCCGCTATCGGGAAGGGCATGGCCGGAACCGCCGCTGAAAGGAGCTGCCTGTTCAATTTGTTTTTCCAGACTGTCAATTTTCTCTGTCAGCCGGGAAATGGCATCTTCGCTACGTTCTTCCCAGTACTCATTCATGGTATACGCAGTAATCAGGCAGCTGCCTGCTACCAACGCCAATGCCAATACGCAGACCAAGATCCGTTTTCCCAAGGGCTTATGAGGTTTTTTGGGCTTGGGGGCGGTTTGGGGCTGATAGGTATATTCCGGATTGCTTTGCTGGGGATTCACTTCAAAAGGGGAATCCGCATAGGGAGAAGGCTTTCTGGAAGTACCGGAAGCGGTGCTGGAAGCATCCTGGTGATTCTGCTGCTCAGCAGCAGAATCTACCGATGACTGCGGCGGCGTTTCCGGATTGGGATAGTTCTGATTTTCAAATGACTCCATTGTAATATCCTCCTTACCGTTTCTTTGCCCAGCATAGCGGAAAAATATGAAGAAAATATGTATCCTGGGGAAACGAACTATAAATTGTGACAATATCATACTGGCATCCCATGGATTCGTCAAGAAAAATCGCGGCAGCGGGAGGCTGCCGCGGGAAAAATCTTACTTTTTGCGGAAGGACTTGCAGTCCGTGCACTGGTCCATGGTAGGATTGGTTTCGTGGGTACCCACCAGGATGCGGTCCAGGGAGCAGTAGTTTTCGTTTTCGCAGTGGTAAGCGCACTGCTGCACAGTGCACTCAATGCATTTGTTGGCATGACAGTTCATGTTTGTTTCCTCCTTTTGTTTGGTTACGGCAATAGTATGGCATGGGTTTGAAAAAGTATTCTGGAAATATTTTCCAGATATTGCATTATACCACCGGTTGTGATATTGTAACAAAGAACACAGGCCCTGCCCTATGAGAGAAAAGGAGATACCGCATATGGCGAAAATTGCACCATCCATCTTGTCTGCGGACTTTGCCAACTTGGAACGAGACATCCGGAATATTGCGCAAAATGGGGCGGATTGGGTACATGTTGATGTTATGGACGGCAATTTTGTGCCGAATATTACCATCGGTATTCCGGTGGTGAAAGCCATCCGCCCGGTTACCAGCCTGCCTCTGGATGTGCATCTGATGATTGACCGGCCTATTCGCTATGCCGAGCAGTTTGTTCAGGCCGGCGCAGACTGGCTGACCATTCATGTAGAGGCGGACACACAGGAAAATACCCTGGCCTGTCTGCAAAAAATCCGGGAACTGGGCTGCAAGGCTGCCATCTCCCTGAAACCCGGCACCCCAGCGGAAGCGGCAGAACCGTTCCTGGAGTTGTGTGACATGATTCTGGTGATGACAGTGGAGCCTGGCTTCGGCGGACAGAAATTCATGCAGGACATGATGCCCAAGCTGAGGAAACTGCGTTCCATGCTGGATGCAGTCAATCCGGAATGTCTGCTGGAAGTCGATGGGGGCGTGGACAGCCGAACTTGCGGCATCTGCAAGGAAAACGGCGCCCAGGTGTTGGTGGCAGGCTCCGCTTACTTCAAGGCAAACGATCGGGCCGACTTCGTCAGAACCGTTCAGGAATAAACGAATAGATCGTTTTATATTGATTTTCTCCGTTCAAGGAATTGACAAGTCAGCGGACACACGGTATAATGTATGCGGAAAATCCCGGTTTTCCACAGTGTAAATCCAAAGGCGAAAAAACGTCTTTTGAAAGAAAGGAAAATTGCCATGATTTATAGTGCAGAAGTACAGCATATGTGCTCCGTGGCCAAGGGCGCCTATCACGGCCCCGCTCCCATTCCTGAAGAGGGCAAATGGGTTCAGGCTAAGGAAATTAAGGACATCAGCGGTTTCACCCATGGTATCGGCTGGTGCGCACCTCAGCAGGGCTGCTGCAAGCTGACCCTGAATGTGAAGGAAGGCGTCATCGAAGAGGCTCTGGTGGAGACTCTGGGCTGCTCCGGCATGACCCATTCCGCCGCTATGGCTTCCGAAATCCTGATCGGCAAGACCATTCTGGAAGCGCTGAACACCGACCTGGTGTGCGACGCCATCAACACCGCTATGCGGGAACTGTTCCTGCAGATCGTCTACGGCCGCAGCCAGTCTGCGTTCTCCGAGGGCGGCCTGGCAGTGGGCGCTTCTCTGGAAGACCTGGGCAAGGGCCTGCGCAGCCAGGTTGGCACCATGTTTGCCACCAAGGTTAAGGGCCCCCGTTATCTGGAAATGGCAGAGGGCTATGTTACCCGCTGCGCTCTGGATGAGGACAACCTGATCATCGGTTACGAGTTCATCAACCTGGGTAAGATGATGGACTTCATCAAGAAGGGCGACGATGCCAACACCGCTCTGGAGAAGGCCAAGGGTTCCTACGGCCGTTTCGCAGGCGCTGCTAAGTACATCGACCCCCGTCACGAATAAGAGGAGGACGCAGCAATGGCTTTGTTTGAAGGTTACGAAAGAAAAATCGACAAGATCAATGGCGTCCTGGCTCAGTATGGCCTGAACTCCGTTGAAGAGTGCCGTGAGTTGTGCAAGGCAAAGGGCTTCGATCCCTACGAAATCGTCAAGGGCATTCAGCCCATCGCTTTCGAGGACGTGGCTTGGGCATACTGCGTTGGCGCTGCCATCGCTATGAAGAAGGGCGTAAAGACTGCTGCCGAGGCTGCTGAGGCTGTCGGCATCGGCCTGCAGGCATTCTGCATCCCCGGCTCCGTTGCTGAGGATCGTAAGGTTGGCCTGGGTCACGGCAATCTGGGCGCTATGCTGCTGCGGGACGAGACCAAGTGCTTTGCCTTCCTGGCTGGCCACGAGTCCTTCGCTGCTGCAGAAGGTGCTATCGGCATTGCTCGCAGCGCCAACAAGGCTCGTAAGGAACCCCTGCGGGTTATCCTGAACGGCCTGGGCAAGGACGCTGCTCAGATCATCTCCCGGATCAACGGCTTCACCTACGTGCAGACCCAGTTCGACTACTACACCGGCGAGCTGAAGGTTGTCCGTGAGATTCCTTACTCCGACGGCGAGCGGGCTGCTGTCCGTTGCTATGGTGCTGACGATGTCCGTGAGGGCGTTGCCATCATGCACAAGGAAGGCGTGGATGTTTCCATCACCGGTAACTCCACCAACCCCACCCGCTTCCAGCATCCTGTTGCCGGCACTTACAAGAAGGAGTGCATCGAGCAGGGCAAGAAGTACTTCTCCGTTGCTTCCGGCGGCGGCACTGGCCGTACTCTGCATCCGGACAACATGGCAGCTGGTCCTGCTTCCTACGGCATGACCGATACCATGGGCCGTATGCACAGCGATGCTCAGTTCGCTGGTTCTTCCTCCGTCCCCGCCCACGTGGAAATGATGGGCTTCCTGGGCGCTGGCAACAACCCCATGGTCGGTATGACCGTTTCCGTGGCTGTTGCTGTGGAAGAGGCTCTGAAGGGCTAATTTTCCCCAATAACCAAAAACGAAACCGGGAATCCTGCGGGATTCCCGGTTTTTTGCTTCCTTGAAAATGTTTACAGAAAATACCTTGTACCTCTGCATAAAAATGATATAATAAATGTATACTGGCTTCTTAAATTTACTGAAATGGAATGATGCCCAAATGAAACAGAAAATCCTGATTGCAGAGGACGAGGCAGATATCCGCAACATCCTGAAACTCTATCTGGAAAGCGAAGGGCTTGAGGTGGTGCAGGCACAAGATGGAGAGCAGGCGCTGCGTATGGCGCAGCAGGAAATGCCGGATCTGATCCTTCTGGATGTGATGATGCCCAATATGGACGGCTTTGCCGTTACCCAGGCTCTGCGCCAATACAGTCAGGTGCCGATTTTGATCCTGTCTGCCCGGAGCCAGGACGCAGATAAAATTCTGGGCCTGAACCTGGGGGCGGATGATTACATCGCCAAGCCCTTCAATGCCCTGGAGGTGGTTGCCAGGGTCAAGGCACACCTGCGCCGCAGCCAGCAGGGGGCAGCCTTTGTCATTAACGTCAATGGCTTGTCCCTTAACGCCGAGACCTGTACGGTTACCAAGGAAGGAGCGCTTCTTGCATTGACGCCAACGGAATATAAGCTTTTGTCGGTGTTCATGCGCTCACCGGGACGGATATTTACCAAGGTGCAGCTGAGCGAAGCCGTCAATGGGGAGTATTTCGAAAGTGACGAAAATACCATCATGGTTCACATTTCCAAATTGCGGGATAAGATTGAGGACAATCCCCGCAAACCTGCCAGACTTGTGACCATTCGAGGATTGGGGTATCGCTTTGAAAAAACATAAACAAGGAAAAAGTATCATTACCTTGCTGTCGAAATATTACCTGGCTTTTACCGTTATGCTATTTCTGCTGGGTGCGGGCGCTTTTTGTGCCTGGACTTTGTATCTGAGCAATTTGCTGCGCAGTCCAGATGTTGTGGGAATGCTGAACACCCAGGCATTTCGGCAGGGGAGATACCAGTCGGTGGATGCAGCCCGTTTCTTAGGAAGAACCGGAGGGTTTGCGGTTTTGGATCAGGAAGGAAAGGCGATTTATTCCTCTTCTTCTTTGATTCCCGAAATGGAAAATTTGCAGGATTTGTACTGTGTTCCGGAGTACATTGATCCGGATGCTACGATTGAGTCACTGTCTTTTCTAACGGAGGAAGGAAAGCGGCGGCTTCTGCTTACCCAAGATATTTGGACAGAAGAAGGCTTCCTGGAAACGAAAGTTGCCCTGCTGGATGAACATAACCGTGTGTTGGAAGGAAGTCTGTTGCCCGGGGTAAAGGAGTATACCCCACGGCAGATTGGGTATTTGTCAGGCTCCTGGTCAGACGACTATCGGCTCGCACGCTGGACGCTGGAGGAACCGGAGGACAACGCGGCCACAGTACTGCTGCTTTTTCCGCAATATTCCGATGCCTATTATCAACAGGTGCTGCAGCAGGCGGGCAGACTGTGGCTTTTGGTAATACCCATATACTTTGGTGCCACGTTGATTTTTGTCACCTTGCTCAATCGCCATTTTCGTCTCCCCTTAACCCGACTGAATACGGCGATTTCCCGTCTGGGCGCTGGTGAACGGGTCTGCGCAGGAGATTGCGGCGGCCCAAAAGAATTGGAGCGCCTGGGACAGAGCTTTGACGAGATGGCAAACAAACTTGCCCAAAGTGAAGAACAGGCACGCAGGCTGCAGCAGCAGCGGATTACCATGCTGACGGACATTTCCCACGACTTGAAAACGCCCATAACCGTAATTTCCGGATATGCCAATGCCATCCGAGACGGCAAAGTGCCCCAGGAGGAACTGTCTCAGTATCTGCAGACCATTGGAAACAAGGCAGACGTACTGACGGAACTGATCAACAGCTTTCACGAATACAGCAAAACCCAGCATCCGGATTTCCGGCTTACAACGAAAGAGACGGATTTGTGCGAATTTCTCCGGGAGTACCTGGCGGATAAGTTCAACGAGATTGATCTGGCAGGATTTTCTCTGGAAGTGGATATCCCGGAGCAGCCAATGTATTATCTTCTGGACGGATTTCAGATGCGGCGGGCGCTGGATAATATCCTGGCCAACTCCCTGAAACATAACCGTCTGGGAACCAAAATCTGGGTAGAGGTGGAACGTGCTGCGATGGGGGTAACCCTGCGCATTGCGGATAATGGAGACGGAATACCGGAGCATTTGCGAAGGGATGTGTTCACCCCCTTTGCAGTAGGGGACATCTCCCGGTCGAAAGGCGGCAGCGGCCTGGGCCTTTCCATATCCCAGAAAATCATTCAGGCCCATGGCTGGTCAATCCGGCTGGCAGAGGAACGGATGCACCAAGGGGGAACGGTATTTGGAATTCTTTTGCCGCTTCCAATTTCATAATCTTACCGGTCAGGCAAGAAATTGCCTGACCGGTTTTTGCAACCTTTCCATATCTTAAGGTTGCGTGAAAGGGAAATTAAGGTAGAGCTGGTAAAATAATCCCAGTAAAGGAGTGTTGAAGTATGGCACGATGCCTCAGAGATCAACCGATCATTGAAGTAAAAGATGTGCGCAAGGAATACCCTCTGGGAGAAGAGACAGTGGTTGCCCTGAAACGGATCAACCTGAATATCCACCGGGGAGAAATTTGCTGCATCTTCGGAACCTCCGGATCGGGAAAAAGTACCCTGCTGAATCAACTGGCTGGGATGGAGAAACCCACCCGTGGCTGCGTCTCCATCGGGGGTGTCCCCATTTCCCGTCTGGAGGAAGAGCAGCTGGCAGCTTTCCGTCAGCGACATATTGGCTTTGTGTTTCAGTCGTACAACTTGCTGCCCAATTTAACGGCAACAGAAAATGTAGCCCTGCCGCTGATGTTCCGGGGAGTACCCAAGGAGCAGCGAGAAGAAATTGCAAGAAAAATACTCTGCCGGGTAGGTTTGTCCCACCGGCTGGATCATTTCCCTTCCCAGATGTCCGGCGGACAACAGCAGCGGGCGGGCATTGCCCGGGCCTTCGTCACACGGCCGGAGGTGGTATTTGCGGATGAACCCACGGGAAATCTGGATTCTGCTACCACCGTGGACATTATGAAAATGATCTGTGGTTTTGCCCGGAAATATCACCAGACCATTATTCTGGTTACCCATGACCCGGAAATGGCAGCCTACGCCGACCGAGTGGTGAAGCTCATTGATGGTGAAATCGTTAGTGATGAAATGACCGGAAGCAGACAGAAAAAGTTCTAAGAATGTGAGGATATTGTTTATGAAGATAAAAAGAATGTTGTGTAAGACAGACCTGGATTGGAACGACTGGGAGAATGAAGAGGATCAAGGAGAATGGAATTCTTCTGAGAACCCAGAGGAGACCAAGCCATGAAGCACCAGGATATCATGCGCATGTGTCTGCAAAATCTGCTTCGCCGGAAGTCGAGGACCTTGCTGACACTGCTGGGTGTTTTGATTGGATGCTGTTCCATTGTCATCATGGTTTCCATCGGCATGGGCACAGCAGAGGCGCAGAAAAAAATGCTGGCGGAAATGGGGGATTTGACCATTATTACGGTCACCCCCAAAAACAGCGGAACCAAAAAAGAAAAACTGACGGACAAAACCCTGAAAAGCCTGAAAGCCATGGATTATGTGGTAGCGGTTACGCCTAAAATCTCATTGGATGATTACGATGTAACCGTCAAGCTCTTTGCCGGAATCAATGACCGCTATGTGGCCGATTGGTCGTCGGTGGCCGGAATCGATACAAACGAGCTGGAAAAAATGGGGTACCAGCAGATTTCCGGCAGCGAAATCACACGTTCCGGGGAGATGCTGGCGGGAGAATTTGTGGCCTACAACTTTGCCGATACCTTCCGCCCCGAGGGCAGCAATATGGTGGACCGATGGAGCGGGGGATTTGACGACCAGGGAAATCCCATCAATGTTCCGGACCCGTATTTTGATGCCGGAAAGACCCCGATTGTTTTGCAAATTGAGGCGAACAATAAAACCATCCGTCGGGAATTGCAGCCCAAAGGCATTCTGAAGGAGGACAATGCCAAAGGAGCGGAAACCTCCTATGGCCTGGTTATGGGCATCGGTGACCTTCGGGATATGCTGGAGCAGCTTCAGGAGCCGGGAAAGAAGGATGATGGCTATAAAACCGTCCTGGTAAAGGTATCCGACATTACCAAAGTGGCGGAAGTGGAAAAAAAGATTCGTCAGATGAACTTCTCCACCTCTTCCATGGAAAGCATCCGGGAACCCATGGAGCGGGAAGCTCGTCAGAAACAGATGATGCTGGGCGGACTGGGCGGTATCTCGTTGTTTGTGGCGGCCCTGGGGATTACCAATACCATGATTATGTCCATTTCCGAACGCACCCAGGAAATTGGAATTATGAAGTCCTTAGGCTGCTATGTCCGGGACATCCGCATCTTGTTCTTGTCGGAAGCCGGGGCAATTGGTCTGCTGGGAGGCATTGTGGGAAGTATTATCAGTATGATCATCGCCGTGACTATCAATCTCATTTCTTTCGGTATGCCGCCTACACCGGAGTACCTCCTGGCAGCCATTGCCGGTAGTGAGTCGGTTACTCGGATCTGTGTGGTACCGCCCTGGCTGCTCCTGTCGGCCATTGTGTTCTCCGTTGCTATCGGATTGGGATCGGGATATTATCCGGCAAATAAAGCGGTACAGATTTCTGCACTGGAAGCCATCAAATCCAATTGAACCGGACGGAGCGGGGAAGTGTTATCCCAAAAACAAAAAATACGCCGGCTTTTGGTGGGGGTGTGAAACC
Source organism: uncultured Oscillospiraceae bacterium (assembly GCA_944382965.1). Classification (GTDB taxonomy): domain Bacteria; phylum Bacillota; class Clostridia; order Oscillospirales; family Oscillospiraceae; genus Faecousia. Next base: position 45,708 of record CALWOA010000014.1, read on the forward strand.
TGCCACCGAAAGTCGGCGCTTGTTTTATTTTTATTTCAAAGCCTGGTATTGGGCATCGCTGACCGGCTCCAGCCACTGGTTGGCACAGTTTTCTCCCGGGACTTCCACTGCAAGGTGAGAGAACCAACATCCCGGTGCTGCTCCGTGCCAGTGTTTCACACCAGCGGGGATGTTGACCACATCGCCGGGAAGCAAACGCTGTGCCGGCTTTCCCCATTCCTGGTAGTACCCTTCACCGGCTACACAAATGAGAATCTGCCCGCCCCCGTGGCTTGCCTGATGGATGTGCCAGTTGTTCCGGCAATTTGGCGCAAAGGTCACGTTGTAGACCCCTACTTGGTCCACAGACAGGGGTGCCAGGAAGCTCTCTCCGGTAAAATACTGGGAAAATCCTGTGTTGGGCTGACCAATAGGGAAAATCATGGCGTTTTGATGGGCGGCCTTTTCATCATCCTCACTGTCAGTGGAATACACGTCTTTTGCCATGTAAAATGCTGCCCAGGCTTTTGGCCATCCGGCGTAGAATGCAGCATGGGTCAAAATTTCTGCCATTTCGGTTCTGGTGATTCCGTTTTTCTTTGCGTTGAGCAGATGATACCGGAAAGAACTGTCTACCAGTCCTTGGGACATCAGAGATACCACCGTTACCAGGCACCGATCCCGCAAGGAAAGCAGACCTTCCCGGCTCCATACTTCTCCGAATAGGACATCATCATTCAGCTGGGCAAATTTGGGGGCAAATTCTCCCAAAGTATCCCGCCCTGCAGTTTGTTTTACAGCCATAAGTCATTCCTCCTGCTATGAAAATGCGTTATTTCCCGATATGATTCTTCTCCAACCGATAGAGCAAAAAATCCAGACAATCAATTTTTCTCTGCTGATTGTGCAGATCGTCCATCAGACAGAAGCGATAGCTGGAAAGCAGCTGACGAAGTTCTGCGGTTTTGTTTTGTCGGAGCAAAGCAAGACACTGATTTGCGGTGCTGCAGTCACACCCGGCATCCAACAGGTTCTGATACAGCGTCCCCCAGGTGTCCGATACTTCTGCCATCGGTTATTCCTCCGCTTCCAAAGAAAAGGTTACCTGAATGCGGCCTTCTCCCAGCTTCTCTTTCAGGTCGGTGGTGTCTCGAATTTTGGCAAGTCTGGTAAAATTCCAGGTGTTTGTACCGTAGTAGATGGTGATTTGATTGCCTTGGTAGAGAATGATATCTCCCGGTTCCGTTGTAATCCGGGTATCGCTGGTAGTGATGGATGTACCCAAGGAACCTACTTTTTCAAACCCGCCGTAATCTGTCATGTCTACCGTCACCGGCCCCTGCTGCAGTAGTTGACGGAATGCTTCCGCAGAAGGGTTATCCGCAAAGTCCGCGTCCAGTTCCTGCTCTCCAATTCTGATTTTCAAAATGGATTCCTCCTTTGCTTCCTCCGTTTGTACTGTCAAGGCCGGGGTTGAAGATGTCGTTTCCTGCTGGATGCTTTCTTCTTGACAGGCGCACAACGCCAAACAGGATAGAAGCGCCAATAGCACCGGCCATTTCTTTTTGCCTGGCTTCTTCATCTGAGATACTGCCGGAAGAAGGATTCCATTTTGTCAAAGGGAATGATATCCTTCCGATCATATAGATCTGTGTGGACGGCACCAGGGATAATCAGAAGCTCCTTGTTATCCCCGGTCAGCTTCTGGAAGGCATCCTTGCTGAAGTAGCAGGAATGGGCTTTTTCGCCATGAATCATCAGCACAGCGCTGCGGATTTCCTGACTGTACTGCAAAATGGGCATATTCAGGAAGGACAGGGAAGAGGTCACATTCCAACCATCGTTGGAATTGAGGCTGCGGACGTGATACCCCCGTTTGGTTTTGTAATAGTCATAGTAATCCTTGACAAAAAAGGGCGCATCCTCCGGCAGAGGATCGACAACGCCTCCGGCTCTGACATAAGTTCCATTTTTGTAATCCAGTGTTCTCTGGGCATTGAGGGCTTTGCGCTTTTCCTGACGGGCCTGCTCGCTGTCTTCGGCATCAAAATATCCCTTAGCATTGACTCTTGTCATATCGTACATGGTTGCGGTAACCGTTGCCTTGATTCTGGTATCGATGGCAGCGGCATTGAGCGCCATGCCGCCCCAGCCGCAGATTCCAATGATCCCGATTTGCTCCGGGTCAACGTTATCCTGAGCAGACAGGAAATCCACCGCTGCCTGAAAATCCTCCGTGTTAATATCCGGGGAAGCCACATAGCGGGGCATTCCACCGCTTTCTCCGGTAAAGGAAGGGTCAAAGGCCAGGGTCAGAAATCCACGCTCTGCCATGGTCTGGGCATACAGCCCGGAGGATTGTTCTTTGACGGCACCGAAAGGGCCGCAAACCGCAATGGCGGGCAGTTTCTGTGCTGCATTTTTGGGAGTGTAGAGATCACCCGCGAGGGTGATGCCGTAGCGGTTGTGAAAGGTTACTTTCCGGTGGTTTACACTTGGGCTTTGAGGAAAGGTTTTGTCCCATTCCTGGGTCAGATTCAGCTGTTCTTCCATAAAATGACCTCCTTTATTGAATGGATGCGCCCATGTCAAACGCCTCTTTCCGTGCCGGGTGGTTCTGAATATCTCCCGGGGCATTCACACCGCCGGCAAATACGGTTCCGGCCAGATGGGCTTTTTCAAAGCAGGCAATCCAGCCTTGCAGGCCATGAATAGCACCCTCGGGGGTGCTGGCTTCGTCTTCCGCCGCGGCAGTCAGCAGGTAGATATCCCGGAATTGATAATCCGAGCCGTACAGTGGATTGGAACGGTCCAGCATGGTTTTCATCTGACCGGACATTTCGTAGTAGTAAATAGGAGTTGCAAACACGATCACATCGCTGTGTAACATTTTCTCCACGATGGCATTGGCATCATCCGCAATGACACAGCGCTGGGTACGCACACAGGACAGACACCCTTTGCAGAATCCGATGGCCTTATCCCGCAGGGCAATTTTTTCTACGGTATTTCCGGCGTCCTGGGCACCACGGGTAAAATCCTCTGCCAGCTGGTCGGAATTGCTGCCCTTTCTGGGACTGGTGGAGATTACGAGAATTTTCTTGTTCATAAGGAATACCTCTTTTCAGTGAAATTTGATTGGTGCTGCCTCAGTGCGCTTGATCCTGAAGCACAATATCTGCTTTGGTGTTGAGGTCATCCAAAATCACTTCTCCCACCGACGGCAGGGAAATGGTACCGGACAGGGGGTTTTTGATGCTGACCACAGGGGTGGTAATGGTGGCGTTAACCTGGGATTTTTCAAAACACAGGTCGGTTTCCAGCATTTTGCAGTCAATCAGCGTCAGGTTTTTGCAGTAGCAAAAAGGCTGGGTGCCGATGATTGTGCAGTTGATTAAGGTCAGACCGTCGGAATACCAGGCTAAGTACTCTCCTTTGACCACGCTGTTTTTCACGGTCACATTGTGGGCGTGCCAAAATGCGTCCTTGGTGTCAAGCTCAGCGTTCTCAAGGGTCACATTCTGGGTGTACTGGAAGGAGTATTTTCCTGTGAACTGAACGTCACGAAGGTGCAGATTCGCTCCCCGCATCAGAAAATACTCACTTTCCGCCCGGGTGCAGGTCATCTTCAGATCCCGTACCGACCATCCGAACTCAGCCGAGCGTATGTCGCAGTCTGTGATGGTGACATTTCGGCATTCCCGCAGGGCTTTGATTCCATGAAGCTTTGTGCCTGTAATGTTTACATTTTCGGAATACCACAGCGCAGCACGACAGGCAGGGGTTAGTTCACACTGTGAAATTTCCAGGTTGTGGTCATGCCAGAAGGGGTAGCGAAGGTTGCACAGGCAATTCTCTGCCTGAATGTCCCGGCATTCTTTCAGGGCGCTTTCTCCATCTGCCGGACCGTCAAAAGCGCAGTTTTTCAGATGCAGGCCCTGCTGTCCATAAAGTGCTCGCTCCATATCAAAGGTTTTGTTCTCGATTTCCATCCATGTACCCTCCAGAAACTTCCCCGTACCCATCCGCTTTTGCCAGACGGGTATGGCTTGATGATCCATATGTTGTAGCTATATTGTACCATCTGGTTGCTATCAATAGCAAATACTTTGAAAGAATACTTATCTATGCTTGAAAAGCATAAGAAAATGGGGTATCCTTTTATCAGGAGGTGTTTATATGGAATTGCGAGTACTGCAATATTTTCTGGCTGTGGCCAGGGAGCAAAATATATCGGCAGCGGCCCAATCCTTGAATCTGACCCAACCTACCTTGTCCCGGCAGTTGAAGGAGCTGGAAGAGGAGCTGGGCAAACCGCTGATGATTCGGGGGAATCGAAAAATCACTTTGACGGAAGACGGCATGCTCCTGCGCAAACGTGCCCAGGAGATTCTGGACTTGGTAGGCCGGACGGAAAAAGAAGTTATGCAGTCTAACGATACGGTGGGCGGGGACATTTACATTGGCACTGGAGAAACCGATGCCATGCGGCAGATTGCCAAAACTGCTACCCGTTTTGGAAAACGGTATCCGAATGTGTATTTTCACGTGGTCAGTGGAGATGCCATGGATGTTTGCGAGCGCCTGGACAAAGGGCTTCTGGATTTTGGCATCCTGCTGGGGGATATTGATAAAACCAAGTATCAGTACATGGAACTGCCCATGAAGGATGTCTGGGGCGTCCTGATGCAGCGCAGCAGTCCCCTGGCAGAAAAGGACGCCATTTCTCCCCAGGACTTGTGGGATAAACCTTTGATTTTATCCCGCCAAGTGGGGAATAAGGGCGGATTGTATCATTGGCTGGGCAAGGACCCTGCGCAGCTGCATACCGTTGCCACATATAATTTGATTTACAATGCTTCTTTAATGGTAGACGAAGGGATGGGCTATGCCTTTACTCTGGACAAGCTGATTAATACCACGGGCAGTACCTTGTGCTATCGGCCACTGGAACCCCGGCTGGAGCTGGGGATGTACCTGGTGTGGAAAAAGTATCAGATTTTCTCCAAAGCCGCGGAATTGTTTCTGCAGCAGCTTTTGGAGGATCTGAATAAATTGAAAGAAACATAGAAAGCCGCCCACGGGAACAACTCCCGTGGGCGGCTGAAATTATGTTGGTGTGCTGCTGACCTGGATGACAGTTTCCGGATAGTGTTCTTGCAGATATTCTTCCAGACAAATTCCAGCGTCCATAATGGCTTTTGCCGCTTCTTTTCCCACATATCGGTAGTGCCAAGGCTCAAATCCGATTTGGGTGATATCCGTTTTATCCTCCGGATAGCGCAAAATGAAGCCATATTCCCAACAGTGGGCCATCAGCCACTGCTGCAAGGGCGTATCTGCCTGGGCATCGTCCAGAACCTGGTATTGCATAGATACAATATCCACAGCCAATCCCAGCTGGTGTTCGCTGGTTCCCGGCTTGGCAACCCAAATAGCGGCTTCTGTCTGGGCTTGAGACGGTGCCATCCCAAGTTCGATACAGGATTTGACTTTCCGATCAAACAGCCAGGTCTGATCTTCCCAGGTTCGGAATGAGGAACAGATCAGAGGACGGAATCCTTCCGCTCTGGCGGCGTCCATCATCTCTTGCAAGTAAGGATAAGCCCGGGTGTCAAAGGACTGGTCATTGATCAGTTCTGTCAATTCCGGTGCCTCAAAATCTTCCGGCAAAGGGTGATCCGGATTCACCAAAGTCAGATACCAGGGAAGCGGATCGGGCTGAACCGGCTCTGGAGCAGGCTGTGTCTCGATAGGCTGAGAAATCTGGGTCATGGGAAGATCTTCTTGATCCTGGTTACTCCGAAAAAAACCGGCAGCTGCCCCACCAATGACAAATGCGGCTACTGCCGCCAGCCCAAGGGCGATACCTGCCCAACGGGGGAAGGAAGATGGGGCGGCAAATTTTCCGGGTTTGGGAATGTGTATTTTACAGTTTTCTTTCTTCATGAAAAACTCCTGAAATTCGCAAAAAAATCAATTGCAGCATTCTCTGCTGTTGTTATTAGGCTATATATTATAATAGACGATATTTAACGGTAAAAAGTTACAGTAATATGAAAAATACTTCTTAAGTTTTGTTTAAGGATTTTCAAATTCTGCTGATTTTCTAGTTTTTCCCCCCATGAAACAAATTATTCAAATTTATTTCATAAACGAGGAACGCTTCTGGAACTGCAGAGGAATTGGTTGGGAACACAGACTGCGTATAATGGGCCACAGCAAGCAGCAAGACTGCAAAATAGAATTTGGAGGCATTTTTATGTATTTTGAAGCGATCGCAAAAGTAATTGCCGACCGTGTCGGCTGTGATGTTTCTGCTGTAAAGCCCGAGAGCACCTTTACCGAATTGGGCATCGACTCTCTGGACACCGTAGAATTGCTTATGAATCTGGAAGATGAACTGAACATTGAAATTGAGCTGGATCAGCCCGTGGTCACTGTGGGAGATCTGGACAAATTCATCCAAAGCAAGCAGGGGTAAAAATATGATCCGGTCTGCGATTTGTGATATGCTGGGAATTACTTACCCGGTATTTCAGGGCGGTATGGCATGGATCGCTGACGGCAAACTGGCCGCTGCCGTTTCGGGTGGCGGCGGCCTAGGTATTATTGCCGCCGGAAATGCCCCCGGGGATTATGTTCGGGAGCAGATTCGTATTGCCAGAACCCTGACGGAAAAGCCCATTGGTGTAAACATTATGCTTATGAGTCCCTTTGCTGATGATGTGGCTCAGGTGGTGGTGGAAGAGAAAGTGCCGGTGGTTACTACCGGCGCCGGTAATCCTTCCAAGTACATGAAAGAATGGAAAGAAGCCGAAATCCGGGTTATTCCCGTGGTAGCTTCCGTAGCCATGGCAAAGCTCATGACTCGGCTGGGTGCTTCAGCGTTGATTGCGGAAGGCGGAGAAAGCGGCGGCCATGTGGGAGAGCTGACCACCATGGTGCTGGTACCTCAGATTTGCGACGCAACAACGCTGCCGGTGATAGCCGCCGGCGGCATTGCCGATGGTAGAGGTGTGGCGGCTGCCTTTATGCTGGGTGCCTGCGGTGTGCAGATGGGTACTCGTTTCCTCAGTGCTTATGAGTGCACCATTCACCCCAATTACAAAGAAAAAATTTTGAAGGCAACCGACCTGTGTACCATGGTCACCGGCAAAAGACTGGGCCATCCCGTGCGCAGCTTGCGGACGCAATTTGCCCGTGAGTACGCCAAAGGAGAATACGGGGCTATGGACGATGCCCAGCTGGAAGCCTTCGGTACCGGAGCGCTGCGTCGGGCTGTCCAGGAAGGGGACAACGAAAGGGGCTGTTTTCTCTCCGGACAGGTAGCTTCTATGGTCAAAAAGGAGCAAAGTGCGGCGGAGATTGTGAAAGAGGTTATGGAACAGGCAGAGCCGATCTTGCGGAGGGCGCCAGCATGGGTAAAATAGCATTTCTTTTCTCTGGCCAAGGAGATCAGTTTCCGGGAATGGGCCAGGATCTGTATGAAGCCCACGACAAGGCGAAGGAAATTTTTCATCGATGCGAAGCCCTTCGCCCTGGTACTATAGCCCAATGCTTTCAGGGAACGGCGGAGGAACTTAAGGAAACCGTTAACACCCAGCCATGCCTGTTTGCCATGGAGCTGGCCGCTGCGGCGGTGCTGATGGAACAAGGCATCGTACCGGATGCCACAGCTGGCTTCTCCTTGGGAGAAGTAACTGCAGCAACGGTTGCCGGCATGTTTGACCGGGAAACAGGATTCCGCCTGGTTTGCAAGCGTGGACAGCTGATGCAGCAAGAGGCAGAGAAGGTTGATACCACCATGGCAGCGGTAGTGAAACTGACGCCGGAGGCAGTATCCCAGCTGTGCAGCCGTTACGATCAAGTATACCCGGTGAATTTCAACTGCCCGGGCCAGATTACGGTATCCGGTCTGCGGGAACAGATGGAAAACTTTGCACAAGATGTGAAAGCGGCTGGCGGTCGGGCGCTACCTTTGAAGGTAAAAGGAGCATTTCACAGTCCTTTTATGGTACAGGCTGCGGAAGGCTTTGCCCAGGAACTGTCAAAAAGCGAAATCCGGAAACCGGAAGTTCCGCTGTATTCCAACGTAACCGCTCAGCCCTACACGGACAATGCAGCGCAGCTGCTGTCCAAGCAGATTGCAAGTCCGGTGCAGTGGCAGAAAATCATTGAGAATATGATTGCCGACGGCGTAGATACCTTCGTGGAAATTGGCCCGGGAAAAACCCTGACCAATATGGTCCGCAAGATCAATGCCCAGGTAAGCACCTACTGTGTGGCGGAGCTGGAAACTCTTTTGGCGGAGGTACGTGTATGTTAACTGGAAAGGTAGCCCTTGTCACCGGCGGCTCCCGGGGCATCGGTGCGGCCATTGCCCGGAAACTGGCATCTATGGGTGCCAATGTTGCGGTAATTTATGCCGGAAACCAGCAGGCAGCGGAAACGGTTTGCAGTCAGTGCCGGGAATATGGCGTAGTGGCCAAAGCTTACCGCTGTGATGTTTCCAGCTTTGACCAGGTGAAGGAGACGGTAGCTGCCGTCAAGACTGATTTCGGCACCATTCATATTCTGGTGAACAACGCCGGAATTACCAAAGACGGTCTGCTTGCCATGATGAAGGAGGATTCCTTCGATGCGGTTCTGGATACCAACCTGAAAGGCGCATTTCATATGATCCGACACTGCGCCGGCATCTTCCTGCGCAACCGGGAGGGCTGCATTATCAACATCAGCTCGGTATCCGGTCTGATGGGCAATGCGGGGCAGTGCAATTATTCTGCATCCAAAGCAGGACTGATCGGTCTGACCAAGTCCGTTGCCAAAGAGCTGGCCCCCAAGGGCATCCGATGCAACGCCATTGCCCCTGGTTTTATCCGCACGGATATGACGGATGCCCAGACGGACAATCCTTTGGTCAATCTGATTCCTTTGGGAGCCATGGGCGATGCGGAGGATGTGGCGGAAGCAGCAGCTTATTTGGTCACAGCAAAGTATGTTACCGGCGAAGTGCTGCGGGTTGACGGCGGCATTGCTATGTAAGGAGAACAATATGAGTGAAGCGAGAAGAGTGGTGGTCACCGGTTTGGGCGTTATCAGTCCCGTGGGCAGCAGCGTAGAAACTGCCTGGGAGAATCTGATTGCCGGCTATAACGGTATTGGCCCCATTACCTATTTTGATACAACCAACTACAAAGCCAAGCTGGGTGCCCAGGTCAAGGACTTTGATCCCATGAACTATATGGACCGCAGCGAAATGCTGCGCTCAGACAAATTTGTTCAGTATGCTATGGGTGCGGCAGTACAGGCGGTGGAAGAATCCGGCGTCATCGGCACCCTGCCTCCGGAACGGGTGGGTGTCTACTTTGGCTCCGGCATTGGCGGACTGAATACCATTTCTGCAGAAATCGGAAAGCTGGGGAGCAGAGGCCCTCACCGGGTATCCCCGCTGTGTGTGCCCATGATGATCCCCAATATGGCTGCTGGAAGCATTGCCATTCGCTACAACTGCCAGGGCGGTGCCATGCCTGCGGTTACAGCCTGTGCATCCGGTTCCAACGCCATTGGCGAGGCACTGCGTACCATACGCCATGGCTATGCTGATGCCATCATCGCCGGTGGGGCGGAGGCTTCTATCGTACCGGTGGGCATTGCGGGATTTATCAACATGAAAGCCCTGTCTGTTTCCGACGATCCCAATGCTGCATCCTTACCCTTCGATGCCCGACGGGGAGGATTTGTCATTGGAGAAGGCGCAGCTGCCCTGGTGCTGGAAGAATACGAGCACGCCAAAGCCCGTGGGGCCAAAATCTACGGTGAAATCTGCGGCTATGGTTCTACCTGTGACGCTTACCATATTACAGCTCCCCATCCGGAAGCCTTGGGCGGTGCCCGAGCCATGGTGCAGGCGCTGGAAGAGGCAGGCTATACAGGCAGTGAGCATGTGTACATCAATGCCCACGGCACCGGAACACCGCTGAATGATTCCGGAGAAACCCTGGCCATCAAGAAAGCAATGGGCGAGGGAAATGCCCATAAAGCGCTCATCAGCTCTACCAAATCTATGACCGGTCATATGCTTGGCGCAGCTGGCGCTATGGAAGCCTTGGTTTGCCTGAAGGTTCTGGAAACCGGAATAGTGCCGCCTACCATCAACCTGCTGCAGCCGGACCCTGCGTGCGATTTGAACTATGTACCCAATACCGCAGTGCAGGCGCAAATTGATCTGTGTGTATCCAATTCTCTGGGCTTTGGCGGTCACAATGCCTCCCTGGCCTTTCGGAAGGTGTAAGCTATGAAAGAATCCGATATTCGCAAATATGCCGAACTGATGCAGGAACTGGGACTGACCGGCCTGGAAATTACGCAGGACAATCAGGTGGTGCGCCTGGAACGGACGGCAGCTGCTTCGGAAAAGGCAGTACCCGTTATCCCGGTTCCGAAGCAGACACCGGAGCAGCCTCAGGACTACATCAGCGTGAAATCCCCTCTGGTGGGGCTCTTTTATGCCGCCCCGGCGGAAAATGCGGCTCCCTATGTCAGCGTAGGGGACACGGTGCAGAAGGGCCAGACTCTGTGCATTGTGGAAGCCATGAAGCTGATGAACGAAATCCAGGCAGAGGAAAGCGGCACCATCACGGAAATCTGCATCGGTAACGGTCAGATGGTGGAATACGGCACCGAACTGTTCCGTATCAAGAGGTAATGCCATGAATCAGGAAGAAATTATGCAAATCCTGCCCCATAGAGCACCGATGCTGCTGGTGGAGCAGGTGGAGCAGCAGGACGACTGGGCCGTGGGCCATTACCATGTCCGGGGAGATGAATTTTTCCTCCAGGGCCATTTCCCGGGAAATCCTGTGGTCCCAGGGGTTATTCTGTGCGAAATGCTGGCCCAGTCTGCCTGCGTGCTGATGAAAGACCAGATGACGCAGGGCAAGCTTCCGGTGTACACCGGACTGAACAATGTCAAATTCCGCTCCCCGGTCAGACCTGGGGACACGGTGGAAACCCGCTGCCGCATCCGGCGGGCGAAGCATCCCTTTTATTTTGCAGAAGGAACGGTGACGGTAGGGCAGAGGCTCTGTGTCAGTGCCGAATTTTCTTTTGCCATTACAGGAGTATAGCCCATGTTCTCAAAGATTCTGATTGCCAACCGAGGCGAAATTGCAGTGCGCATCATTCGGGCGTGTAAGGAAATGGGCGTTGCTACCGTGGCGGTGTACTCGGAAGCGGACAGAAATGCCCTCCATGTGGCTTTGGCGGATCAAAGCTGCTGCATTGGCGGCCCCGAGGCATCGGAGAGTTATCTCAACGAAAACCAGATCATCAGCGCGGCTTTGCTGTCCGGTGCCCAGGCGATTCACCCGGGCTATGGCTTTCTGTCGGAAAATGCCCATTTTGCACGACTGTGCCGGAAAAACGGATTGGTTTTCATTGGTCCGGAGCCGGAGAGCATGGAAAGGCTCAGCGACAAAGCTGTGCTGAAAGAACTGATCCAAACCACGTCCCTGCATCCTATTCCCGGTACTCGGGCATTGGGCAGCGTGGAAGAGGCCAAGCAGGCAGCGGAAAACATCGGCTATCCCGTGATGCTGAAGGCTTGCGCCGGAGGCGGCGGACGGGGAATTCGGCTGGTTTCCTCTGCGGATGATCTGGAGGAAGCCTGGCACCAGGCCACCACCGAAGCAGTTTCAGCGTTTGGCGATGGCTCTGTGTACTTAGAAAAGTATGTATCTCCAGCCCGCCATGTGGAGCTGCAAATTCTGGCGGACGAACAGCATAACGTGGTTTGTCTGGGGGAGCGGGACTGCTCCTTACAGCGGCGTAACCAGAAGCTGCTGGAAGAAACTCCATCTCCGGCGGTTTCTCAGCAGCAGCGCCGGGAGATCATCTCCTTGGCTGTGGATGCGGTGAAAAAAATTGGATATGTGGGAGCCGGCACTCTGGAGTTTCTCCTGGACCGGGAGGGAAATTTCTGGTTTATGGAAATGAATGTCCGCCTTCAGGTGGAGCACTGTGTCACAGAAATGCTCACAGGAATCGACCTGGTAAAATGGCAGATTCGGATTGCTGCCGGAATTTCATTGAATTTTACTCAGGAGGACATTCCCATGACCGGCTGCGCCATTGAGTGCCGGATTAACGCTGCCAGCTGCGGCCAACTGGAAATTCTCCACGTTCCGGGGGGGCCTTCTGTTCGCTTTGATACCTGCTTGGTGGAAGGCACACAAATTTCTCCTTACTATGATTCTCTCTTGGGGAAATTGATCGTCTATGCCAAAACCCGGGAAGAGACATTACGAAAGCTCCGGGCAGCACTTTGTGAACTGGTAATCCGAGGAATTCCCACCAATATCGAAGAGCAGCTGGCCTTTGTAGCGGACGATCGGTTTATCTCCGGAAATTATGATTTGACCTTTATGGGCAACAGGTGAGACTATGGCATTTATCAACTTTTTGAAACCGAAAAATCAGTTGGAAGAAGGCGGGCGCTCCGCAGCGCCTGTACACCAGGACGATGGAGAACCGGAAAAGACCTGCCCCAACTGCCATAAGGCCATTGCGCTGAGCCGCCTATGGGCAGGCAATTTGGTCTGCCCCTGTGGCTATCACTTCCGGATGACAGCCCGGCAGCGGATTGCCACCATTGCGGATAAGGGCAGCTTTCAGGAACTGTTCCGTCAGGTAAAAGGAGGAAATCCCCTCGCTTTTCCCGGCTATGACCAGAAGTTGGAGACTGCCAAAACCGCCAGTGGGGAAGTCGAGGCCGTCCTGTGCGGTACAGCCTCCATCGGTGGAAACAAATGCTGCCTGTTTGTAATGGAGCCGGGATTTATGATGGGCTCCATGGGCAGCGCCGTAGGGGAGCGAATCACCATGCTGTTTGAGTTCGCCGCCCGGCATCATCTGCCGGTAGTGGGCTTTACCGTGTCCGGCGGCGCCAGAATGCAGGAAGGATTGCTCTCTTTAATGCAGATGGCAAAGGCCAGCGCTGCAGTAAAACGCCACAGTGACGCAAGCCTGCTGTACATTGTGGTTCTGACAGACCCTACCACCGGCGGTGTCACGGCCAGCTTTGCCATGGAGGCAGATATTATTCTGGCAGAACCTGGGGCAACGGTGGGATTTGCCGGCGCCCGGGTGGTAGAGCAAACCACCCGGAAGGCTCTGCCGAAAGAATTTCAGAAGGCAGAGTTTGTACTGCGGCATGGTTTTGTTGATGCCATCGTACCCAGAAACCGGCAGAAGCAGTATCTGACGGAACTGCTCAGCATGCATCAGGGAGGTTAGTCCAGTGAGTCAAGTACCCTATACCCGTGTAAAATTGTCCCGGGACAACGCCAGACCCACGGGAATTGACTACATTCAGCAAATATTTCAGGGGTTTCTGGAATTTCACGGAGATCGAAGGTTTGGGGACGATCCGGCCATGGTGGGCGGAATTGCCCGGCTCAATGGAATGCCGGTTACAGTGATTGCCATTGAAAAAGGGCATACCGCCAAGGAACGGTCTTTTCGCAACTTCGGCGCTCCCCATCCGGAAGGATACCGCAAAGCCCTGCGGCTGATGAAGCAGGCCGAAAAATTCGGAAGACCTATTATCTGCTTGGTGGATACCTCCGGTGCTTATTGCGGTATTGGTGCCGAGGAGCGGGGCCAGGGGCAGGCCATTGCAGAAAATCTGCAGGAAATGAGCACGCTCTGCGTTCCGATCATTTCCATCGTAATTGGAGAAGGAGGCAGCGGGGGTGCCCTTGCTCTGGCTATGGCAGATCAGGTATGGATGCTGGAAAATGCGGTATATTCCGTCATTTCTCCAGAGGGCTGCGCCAGTATTTTGTGGAAGGATGCGGCAAAAGCGGAAGCTGCTGCCGCCAGCTTGAAGCTGACTGCGGAAGATGCGAAAATTTTGGGCGTTGTTGAACGGATAATCCCAGAGCAGAATCTGGGGAAATCGGCGTTTTATGATCACATCCGGGAACTGCTGGCGCAAGAAATTGGAACGTTATCCCGCAATCCAGATTTGGTCAGCCAGCGTTACGACCGGTTCCGCCGGATTGGCAGCGATGGAGTAGCAGGCTAAGGAGCAAGTATGAGTATCTATCACAAGTTTTGCAGAGAAGTGTTGGATAAGGAAGGTAAGCTTCTGAAACTTTCTCTGGAGTATCCGGAGAATTTCAACTTTGGCTATGATGTTGTCGATGCCATCGCGGAGGAGACACCGGACAAACGGGCCATGGTCTGGTGCAACACGGAAAACGAAGAACATATTTTTACCTTTGACCAAATTAGCAGATACAGCAATCAAGTTGCGAATGTGTTTGCCCAATCCGGAATCCGCCGGGGAGATCGGGTGATGCTGGTACTGAAACGGCACTATGCCTATTGGTTTGCGGTCATTGCCCTGCATAAACTGGGAGCCACCGCCATTCCAGCTACTCATATGCTTACTACCAGTGACTTTGTCTACCGTCTCCAATCTGCCAAGGTTAAGGCCATTGTCTGTACGCCCCACAACGACGTACCCCAGAAACTGCAAACTGCGCTGGAGGAATGTGGAAGAAAAGAGTGTCTGCTCTGGACGGTTCAGGAGGATGCCGAAGGCTGCCGGAATCTGACCAGGGAAATGGCCCAGGCATCGGATACCTTCCAAAGAATTTCCACATTGGCTACAGATCCTATGCTGCTGTATTTTACCTCCGGAACTACCGGATACCCCAAAGGCGTGATTCATGATTTTTCTTATCCCCTTGCCCATATTGTCACGGCAAAGTACTGGCAGCAGGCCCAGGAGGATGGTCTGCACTTTACTGTAGCGGAAACAGGCTGGGCCAAGGCTTCCTGGGGGAAACTCTATGGCCAGTGGCTGGTGGGAAGTGCGGTGATGGTGTATGATTTTGATAATTTTGAGCCAAAGCAGTTGTGTGCAGTGATTAACCGCTACGGTGTAACTTCCTTCTGCGCACCGCCTACAGTATACCGTTATCTGGTGCGCAAGGGGATCCCGGATATGCCCACACTGCGCCATGCTTCCACAGCTGGTGAAATGCTGGCACCTGAGGTGTTCCGCAAGTTCCAGCAGCGCACAAGCCTTGACCTGTGTGAAGGCTACGGTCAGACGGAGACAACACTGCTGATGGCAAATTTCAAGGGTGCGGCTCCAGTGGAGGGTTCCATGGGAACGATTTCTCCTCTTTATGACATAGAATTGCGGGATGCAGATGGCAATCAGGTTCCCCAGGGAGAACTGGGAGAAGTGGTAATTATCCCACCGGAAAACGGCAAACAGATTGGTATTTTCAGTGCTTATCTAGATAACGAAGCCCAGTACCGCTATGTGTGGCGGGGTGGAGTCTATCATACCGGAGATATGGCCTACCAAGATACGGAGGGAAACTATTGGTTTCACGGCCGCTTTGATGATATCATCAAAACTGGCGGCTACCGGGTTGGCCCTTACGAGGTGGAGAATGTGCTGATGGAGCATCCCGACGTGGTAGAATGCAGCGTAGTGGGGGTGCCGGATACGCTCCGGGGTCAGGCCATCAAGGCATTTGTGGTGCTGCCGCAAAATAAGATACCCTCTGCGCAGCTGGAAAAAGACATCAAGGATTTCTGCAATGCCCGTCTGGCAGAATATAAATGGATTCGCCTGGTGGAATTTGTGAAGGAAATGCCGAAAACCATCAGCGGTAAAATCCGCAAGGCGGAGCTGAAGCGAGCAACGTAAAAAAGTCCCTATGCTTTTTCCAAGCATAGGGCTTGCGCTGTTTGACCGGAGAAAATTGTTGTGCTATACTGTGAAAGAACGGAAGACCAGTGAAAATATCCCATAAGGAGGCGATTAGAGATGTTAGGCGATGCGGAACAGATTCTTCGCGAGAGCGTAACGGGGTTTCATCAATATGTACTTACGCAGCCGATGCATTTGGAATATGCCAGCGATAGTTTTTGCGCGCTGATGGGATTATCTCGGGAGCAGCTCCTGAATGTGCAGAACGATTCCCTTGCTGCATTGGTACATCCGGCAGATCGGGAAAATTACGAGCAATTTCTGAAAACCATGAGCATAAAACCGAAATCGGATACCCTGCAATTTCGGATTGTCAAACCGGAGGGGAAAGTCTGCTATATTCAAACGGCAATGACCTCCCGGCGCTTGCCGGACGGCACCATGATCGCAAGCGCTACCTTGACGGATATTACCCAGCTGAAACTGGAAACCCAGAACCTGCAATACCTTAATGACACCATGCCCTGCGGTTTTTTGAAGTATACCTGCCAACGGCACCCCCGTATTACCTATATGAACGACCAGATGCGAAAGATCCTGGGATTCCCTCGGTATTTTTCTCAAGTGTCTGCTCAGGAAGCCTATCAGGGTAGCATTTACTGGATGATCCCTATGGAAGAGCGGCGGAAGATGGCCCGATACTTGAATCGGGTTTACACCAGTGATACGCCTATTGCCGGAGAAATTACGGTAACGCGCTATGACGGACGAAAAGCCCACCTGTTTGGCTGGGTGACCAAGTGCCTGAACGAACAGGGGGAGGAGGAGTTTCAAAGCGCCTGTATGGACGTTACCGACCGCTACGAAGCCAAGAAACGCTCCCAAACCACCCAGTATTTGCAGGCGCTGACGGATGTGTACGATCTGATTTTGCAGTATGACTGCTCCAACAATACTGTCAAGTGCCTCTATGCGCAAAAGTCTATGGTATTTCGGTGGTTGGAAAACATTTCTCTGCAAATGGAGGAAGCTCTGGAAAAATGGATTGATCAGGAGGTTTTTGGGGAAGATCGTCAGTCCTTGCGGCATTTTTTTCAAAGCTTCTGCAAAAATCGCCAGCAGGGAAGCGGCAATCAGCCCTGGCAGATGGACTACCGCGGAATCACGCCGGATGGTAAAATTCTTCCCTATAAGGGATTGTTTTTGAAAATTGATGATACTTTGAGTTGGTTTTGCTGCCGCCAGGTTCCAAGTCAGGAGGAAGAGGAGTCGCTGCGCAGCGAAAACAGAATCCTGAAAGAAAATATGCAGGATCTGGTGATGCATTTTACGGACGGGCTGGCCGCCTTTGAACTGCGGGATGGTTTTGTAACGCCTTTGTACGTCAGCGATAATGTCTGCGAGTTTTTTGGCTTTTCTAAGGAAGAGTGGATGCCCATGATGCAGAAACGCACACCCATCCAGGAATTTGTGGCTCACAGTGACGCGGCGTATGAGGAATTTCTTTCCCTGCTGCAAAACGGTCAGGGAGAGTTTACCTATTTTGACCTGAAAACCCAGAAAGAGCGATGCATCAAAGCTGTCTGCTCTCAAAAAACGGACAGCCCGTCGGTGCGCTATGTGATGCTGTACAACATGGAAGAATCTTCCCGACAGTCAGAGAAGAAAACCCGGGAACCCAAGGTATCCATTCGTACCTTCGGATATTTTGACGTTTTTGTAGGAGAAAAACCCATTGCTTTCCGGAACAAAAAGTCCAAGGAATTGCTGGCGCTTCTGGTGGATCGCCGGGGCGGGTATGTGACATCAGAAGAAGCCATTGCGTTTTTGTGGGAGGAAGAGCCAATCAACACTGTTACCTTGGCCCGCTATCGGAAAGTGGCCCTTCGGTTAAAAAACATCCTGGAAGAATACGGCATTTCCCATATTGTCGAATCCGTGGACGGAAAGCGCCGATTGGTTACCGAAAAGGTACAATGCGACCTGTACGACCATCTCTCCGGGAAAAACCAGGGGTTTAAGGGCAGCTATTTAACCAATTACAGCTGGGGAGAAAACACCTTGGCAGAGCTGACAGGGGATTTGCTGGGAAACCAATGATCTGTGCTGGGAAATAATACAATGCGCTCAGGCGGAAAATGCCTGAGCGCATTTTGATGCGGATAATCTTGCGAAGCAAAAAGTCAATATAAGCTTTTGATAATCTGAACACACTTGTCAATGCCCAGACTGCCGCTGTTCAGGGTGATGTCGTAATTCTGCGCATATCCCCATTTCATGTCTGTATAGAAGCGATGATAGGCGGCCCGCCGCTTATCCTTGTCCTTCAGGCGCTGCTGGGGAGACTGCTCCGACTCGCCGTAGACTTTCACGATCCGTTCTGCACGAAAATCCATGTCTGCATGAATGAATACCCGCAGACAGTCCGCCTTATCCCGCAGAATATAATCGGCGCACCTTCCAACGATGACACAGGGGCCTTTTTCTGCCAGCTGCGTTATGATGCGGAACTGAATATTCCACAGGTAATCGGCATTGTTTGGACCTGAAGGGTGATGAGAAAATGCAGAGGACAAAAAAACGCCGGGTGCATATTCTCCTGCCTCTTTGATGTAGTTTTCATCAAATCCACTTTCTTTTGCGATTTTTTCCAGCAATTCACTGTCATAGCATGGGATTCCCAGCTCTTGCGCAACCATTTTACCAATGGTTCGTCCTCCGCTGCCGAATTCCCGACTGATAGTGATGATTCTGTTTTTCATATACGCTAACCTCCTTATGCGTGGTAATAGCTTATTCCGCTTTCGCTTCCAGTGCATGCTGCCGCTTCAGATGGGTCCGCTCCTGGATGATAAAGAACAGGGAGAGTATAAAAGCCAGACCGTCAGCAACCGGGCCAGTCCAGAGAACGCCGGCTACTCCCAAGAATCTGGGAAGGATCAGTGCGGCAGGAATAAAGAAAATGATTTGTCTGGCCAGGGAAAGAATGGCGGATTTGACAGGTTTGCCGACTGCCTGCAAATAGACAGCGGCAATGGTTTGAAATCCGGTTAATGGGCACAGCATCAGGAAAATCCGGAAGGCCATGGTAGCAAAGGTGTTGTACAAATCGTCCTCTGTGCCAAACAGAGAAATAACGCTCATGGGTGCAAACTGGAAAATGAAAAACGCTGCGATAGATACCGCCTCAGAGGCAATCAAGGAAATCTCCAGCGCCTGGCGCACACGCTTGTAGTTTCTTGCGCCGTAATTAAAACCAATAATCGGCTGGGTACCGGTGGCGATTCCCAGCAAAATGGCAATCATAATCTGATTGACCTTCATTACGATGCCGGTGGCGGTCAGGGGAATTTCTGCTCCGTAAGGAGAGGCAGCACCGTAGAAAGACAGCAGATTGTTGGTCAGGGCCATGACAATCGTGATGGCAAACTGGGTGATAAAGCTGCTCAAACCGAAGGTTACAATATTTCCGCAGGTATTGCAGTCCAGTCGAAACGCGTCAGATTTTAGCTGGACGCTTTTGAACCGAGGCATATAGACAACAGACACAGCAAAGGAAGCGATTTGACTGATAATGGTGGCAATGGCGGCGCCTTGTACGCCCATGTGGAATACAAAGATAAAAACCGGGTCTAGGATCACGTTAATAATCGCACCAATTACCATGGAAAACATGGCATATTTCGGGCTTCCGTCTGCACGAATCATGGAATTGATTGCTGCGGAAATCATCATAAACGGCAGACCGATTCCGATAATATATCCATATTCCAGAGCGTATGGACGCAGTACATCGGTGGCGCCAAACAGGCTCAGAATTGGATCAATCCATACCAGGAAAATGAGAGCCAACACAATACTCACGATTGTTACCAGCGTAATGGCGTTTCCTACACCTTTTTTCGCTGCAGGAATCTGCTGTTCTCCCAGCTTCAGGCTCAGGTACGCGGCGCCGCCATTGCCGATCATCATAGCCAGAGCCAAAGCAATGATGGTAATGGGAAATACCACGTTGGTGGCGCCATTACCCAGATAACCGACTCCCCAGCCGATGAAGATCTGGTCCACAATATTATACAGTGAGTTTACCAGCAGAGCGATCACGCTGGGAACCGCAAAGCGGACGATTAACCGCCCCACCGGTTCCGTTGCAAAAGGGCTCTGCTTTTCGGGTATTGCTTTTTCCATTCTAATTCCTCCTAAATTAAGTAACTAGTTACTTATATATCTGAAAAGGAAGGCAGTACTGACAACGGGCATTGCTGTCATACTGCCTCCATCGGGGGAGTGGGGGATTTATTCTGTGTCGATGTGCCGAATAATCCGGTCTGCCAGGTCAATCAGGGTCTGCTGCTCCTCCTTCGTCAAGTTCCGGCATAACTCTGCAAAAACCTCCGCATCCTGAGCAAGGATTAGTTTATAAATTTCTGATGTTTGCTCGGTGCAAGTGATGCTTTTGTACCGCCGGTCCTGGGAACTGTGTACACAGCGAATAAATCCTTTGCTTTCCAGGCGCTGCAGATGCTTGGTCATGGCAGGGTGGGTTACGTGTTCAATTTGCTCTAAGTCATTTTGATGAATTTCTCCTTCACCTGAAGCCTGCAGGCGGCTGATGGAGCCGAGGATGCGAAGCTGAACCGCGGTCAATCCCATGGCAGCGGCTTTCTCGTCCAACCGTTTACGAAAAGCACGGTTGATAATGGCAATTTTCAGGCCAAACGGAGCTGCAATAGACATCTCATCACCCCAATTCAATAAGTAACTAATTACATAGTATCTGGTTTTCCACAGTTTGTCAAGGGCAATCTCCCGAGAGCAGCTTCTCCGGCGAGGAACAACCGTCCCAATTTCTTGCCAGACAAAGAAATACCCGGCAGTTCCTTTTGAAACTGCCGGGTAGAGGAACAAATGGAAAATGTGTTAATTCTTACGGAAACGGGCCAGGAAATCCCGGGTTTCCTGGCGACGAGGATTGCCGAAAACTTCACTGGGAGGACCTTCCTCGCAGATAACGCCTTGGTTCATGTATACCACACGGGTGGATACATCCCGGGCAAAGGCCATCTCGTGGGTAACCACCAGCATGGTCATGCCTTCATTGGCAAGGGTTTGCATGACGGAAAGCACCTCGCCCACCATTTCAGGGTCCAGAGCGGAGGTAGGCTCGTCAAAGAGCAGCACTTCCGGGTCCATGGCCAAGGCACGGGCGATGGCGACACGCTGTTTCTGACCACCGGAGATCTGCCGGGGCTTGGCGTTGATATAGGGTGCCATACCAACCTTTTCAAGATATTCCATGGCATGAGCCCGAGCCTCTTCCTTATGCTTCTTCAGCACCTTGATTTGGCCTACCATGCAGTTTTCCAGCACGGTCATGTTGTTGAACAGATTGAAAGACTGGAATACCATGCCCACATGGGAGCGATACGCAGCCGCATTCACGCTTCTGCCAACCACATTCTGTCCATGGTAGAGAATTTCTCCGGAAGTGGGGGTTTCCAGCAGATTGATGCAGCGAAGCAGGGTGGACTTGCCGGAGCCGGAAGCACCGATAATGGAGATCACGTCTCCCTTGTCTACCGTAAAGTCAATATCCCGCAGCACGTGATTGGTGCCGAAATTTTTGGATAAATGACGGATTTCTAAAATTTTTTCACCCATTTCAGCGATCTCCTCTGTTGCGTCCGAATTTCAGTTCCTGACGGACTTTTTCCCGGTTTTCCTTGCTCCGCTCATCGAAGGGGGTACCCCGATCCGGATGACTGTAAGTTCCGGCAGTCATAGTCAGGGGATCAACCTGCACCAGGTCGTAGCTGCTGTCTCCGTCCATGCGCTTTTCCATCCAGCGCAGAATCAGGGAGGCAATGAGGGTCATGGTCAGATAGCCAATCATCTCAATGGTTGCAGAAGGGAAATAAAGGTAAGTCTGTCCCACGGCAGCCCGATGGACTGCGAAGAATTCTGTGAAGGAGATGATGAACATGACCGAAGAATCCTTCACGTTGATGATAAAGTTATTGCCGATCTGGGGCATGATGTTGCGGATTGCCTGGGGCAAAATAACGTTCAGCATGGTCTGCACATGGGTCATGCCGATGGC
Organism: uncultured Oscillospiraceae bacterium; assembly: GCA_944382965.1. Lineage (GTDB taxonomy): Bacteria > Bacillota > Clostridia > Oscillospirales > Oscillospiraceae > Faecousia. Next base: position 67,529 of record CALWOA010000014.1, read on the forward strand.
TTTGGCACCTTCTGTCTGACCGGGATCAATGGAGATAATGCCGCCGCGCACAGACTCGGCCATGTAAGCACCCGTATTGATAGACACTACCAAAATGGCAGCCAGCCAAATGTTGTCAAATTTCACGGAGTTGTTGGTGAAGTAGGGCAGACCGTAATACAGGAATACAGCCTGCAGCACCATGGGAGTACCCCGAAAGACCTCCACATAGACCCGCACCACAGCCCGGATCAGGGCAAGGAAGAACCGCTTAACCGGCGGATCATTTTTACTGTGGGGGATGGTCTGCAAAATACCGCAAATCAAGCCGATCAGACAGCCAATGGCGGTAGCCACAAGGGCCAGAATTAACGTGTTTTTCATGCCGTTGAGGTAATCGCCGCCGCATCGCTCCCAGAGCTTTGCCATATCGGCACCCAACTGTACCAGTCGTTCCATGGTGGAATGACTCCCTTCTCTTTTTTAGTAAGATAAAATTCGGAATGTGCTGAATTTGAGGCACATCGGAAGCGGAACCAGAAACATTCCGTTTCCGATGGGTCTCAGGGCGGGGATGGGGACTCCCCGCCCTGGAGAGGTTCATTGAATGTTATTCGCTCAAAGGCTGGATGGCAATGGCCTGATCCATAATGGCGTTGAAGTCATCTGCGGTCATGGTGGACAGAACGCTGTCGATGGCTTCTTTCAAAGCGGTGTTGCCCTTCATAACAGACACGCCAATGTTGATATCACCTTCATCGGCGGCAAAGTTGTCATCGGAATCGGTGAAGTCCAAAATTACCATGTCGGGGTAGGCAGACACAGCACCCATAGCAGTGGGCATATCGGTGCAGATAAAGTCAACAGTGCCGGTTTCCAGAGCCATCAGCATGGCAGGAGCGGTCTCGGCAGCAGTCTGAATCTTGGCGTCCTTGATCTGGGGCAGCATGGAGTCATACCAGATGGTAGCAATCTGAGCGGTGCAGGAGCCGCCGGACAGGTCGCTGATACCCTTGGCAGAAGCATAAGGGCTGTCAGCCTTGGTGACGCAGACGATGGAAGCGTAGTAGTAAGGGCCGGCAAAATCTACCTGTTCCATACGCTCGGCGGTCATGGACTGACCAGCGATGACGGCGTCATAGATACCGGTCTGAACGCCGGGTACCAGGGAGTCCCAGTCGGTCCGGACCACTTCCAGCTCCCAGCCGTTGGCCTCACAGATCTTCTTGGCGATCATCACATCGTAGCCGTTGGCATACTCGGTAGAATCCTTGATGGGCACGGCACCGTTGGAATCATCGGACTGGGTCCAGTTGTAGGGAGCATAAGCACACTCCATAGCGATGGTCAGAACACCGTCTTCCACACCGGAGGAATTGGCAGCGGCCTGCGTGCTCTCAGCGGTGGCGTTTTTGGCACCGCCGCAGGCGGCCAGGGCCAGGGCCATGGTCATGGCCAGCAGAATTGTCAGAATCTTTTTCATCTTTTTTCACCTTTCTCAACGTGTATTTCCGGCAGAACCCTTTGCTTTTCACCAGAGTGCCGGACACCGGTGAAAAACAAAATGGACCGCTTTGGTAAGCGGTCCATGGGTAAGGCGGAATAACAGGTCATATCCCGACTGCCATCGATAGCGCTTCACAAAGTCTTGTGACAGTCCGGCGGGTATTTCCCGACGGCCCAGCATCCCGCAGCCAGGCAGCTACGAAACACTTCGGCGATGTCCCCTTTTCCTCCCGGCGGCTGCCTGGCCTTGCCGGATGGTACTGATGAACCTCGCGCCTCTATCTAAGCGATCCAATTTATTGGAATGATACCACTGCAATCAGATGCTGTCAACAGAAAAATGAATTTTTTTAGAACTTTGTGCATTCTGGTGTATATTCCTTAGAAAAATCAAGAAAAGTTCACCTATCTGCTTATTCTTTTTCCCGAAAGTAGAACGCCTTACGCTAATTTTCCGACAATCAGTCCTCTTACCCATTGCAGATCTTCCCGACGGATTACCTGGAACAGATACAGCAGGCTTCCCAAAAGACCGACATAGGCTGCGCCTTGGGCAATGGGCTGAGAAACCAGAGAGGCACCCCACACGGAAGCAATCACAGCAGCCAGAGCCAAGGTGGGGGTGGAGAAGGAAATGTGTTCTCCGGTGATTTTCAGAAGCCGCCGCAGACTCAGCAGGAAGTTGACCAGATGGGTAATCAGAAAGCTGGCGAAATACCCTTTCATCCCATATACCGGCAGCAGGAAGTACAGAAACAGCACATCCATGGCGGAGGTGGTGATGTTGTAGCGGACGCAGGCCTTCTGCTGCCCTAACCCCTTGGTCATGGCGTCGGTAATGGCATCACAGTACAGCATGGGCACCAGCAACGCATAGAGGCGCAGGGTTTGTCCGGCCTCCGGATTGTGATACAGTGCCATGCACAGAGAATTTGCCAGCAGAAACATCAGACCGCAGAACAGCATGCCGTAAAGCATGGTAACCTTCAGACTGCGGTGAACCAGATAGGAAATCCGTTTATGGCTTCCGGCTGCGGCGCACCGGGCCAGCTCCGGAATGAGCAGTTCTGCCAAACCAAATATGATACATGCCGGAAACATGAGGATGGGAAACACCATGCCGCTCAGACAGCCAAAGGCAGCCAGCGGATCGGCAATGTTCAGATTCAGGGACAGCCGCCGGGGTACCATCAGATTTTCCATAGTGTTGATCCCAGATTTCAGTACATCTGCCAGGGCCAGGGGAAGGGCTGTCTGGGCGAGCCGATATCCTACCGAAATCCGGGGACCGAATGGCCTGGGTTCCCGGAGCCGCAGCAGAACCAGACAAGATAAGGTCAGAACGCCTCCGGCGCTGCCGCCAAAAACCACACTTTGACAGGCTCGTCCGGCATCGCTGCCCGCCCAGAATGTCAGCGCCAGCATGGTAACGGCTACAGAACAAAGCTGCTCTGCCACTTCTACAGCAGCCAGCGTGCCAATCCGATTGGCAGCGGTAAAGTAGCCGGTCATCACGCCGCACAGACAGGTAACCGGCAGAAACGCCGCAAACAGACGCAGGGCACCCAGAGTTCGCATATCCCCGATCCAGTACCGGGCAATCTGAGGAGCAAACCCGTAGAGCAGCGCGGCAATGCTTCCGCTGAAGGCGATGCTGTATAAAAAACAGCCAGACAGTACCCAGGTGATATTTTCCGGTTTTTTTCGCCCCAGTTCTTCTGCGGTCAGATACATGGAGGCGGTCCGGATGCCTGCCATACCGGCAACCATGGCCAGGCTCCCAACGGACATGGTCAGCTGCAGCAGACCGATACCGGCGGCTCCCAGGGTGGCGGACAGATAGACCTGGAAGGTTGTCCCCACCAGCCGCAGCAGCAGATTCACCCCGGTAAGCAGCAGGGCTGAATAGAAAATGGGAAGTGTTTTGGGCAAAGAAATCCCCCCTTGTCCACATCCTATGCAGACAAAGGGGAAAGAAGAACATCAGGGATTGAATTCTTTGCAGTACATGGTCAGCGGACACTGGTCGCAGCTGGGGTTCCGGGCGGTACAGCAATCCCGGCCAAACAGCACGATCCGGTGGCAGAAGTCGGAGCTTTCCTCCGGCGGCAGAATCTTCCGCAACTGGGTTTCCACTTTTTCCGGGTCCTTTCCCTGGGACAGTCCCAGACGGCCGCAGATGCGAATGCAGTGGGTGTCGCAGACCACGCTGCCGGGGACCCGATACAGATCACCCAGCAGCAGATTGGCAGTTTTCCGCCCCACACCAGGCAGCTTCAGCAGCTGCTCCATGGTTCCGGGAACCACCCCGCCGTAGTCGCTGAGCAGCATCTGGCAGGCCAGAACAATGTCCCGGGCTTTGTGCTTGTAGAATCCGCAGGAATGTACCAGCTGCTCCACATGAGCAATATCCGCTCCAGCCATGGCTTCCAGGGTGGGATAGGCGGCAAAGAGCGCCGGTGTTACCAGATTCACCCGGGCATCGGTGCACTGGGCGGACAGCCGAACGGCGATCATCAGTTCGTAGTCTTTCCCATAGTGTAATGCACAGGGAGCTTCCGGATAGCGGTTCTTCAGGATTTGAATGATTTCGTTGACGTTCCGTTTCATAAGGGCCAGTCCTTTTTCTGTTTTTGCTACCAATATACCATGAAAATCCCGCTATGACAATAAAAAAGTCAGCTAAGTTCCTTATTCCGGAAATTCTGCACTCAATGCGGAAATTTCGTAGGCGGTGCGTTCTTCGCTGCCGGATTCTGTGACTTTGGTGTAAATCCGGCTTTGCAGCCGACCACTGATTCGGATACGGTCCCGGGTGTGGCATTGGGAGGCATCCAGAGCGGTCCGTCCCCAGAGAATGCAGGGCAGATAATCCGCCCGCTGAAATGCCCGGGGAACTGCCAGCATGATATCACAGATTTCCCGTCCCAGAGGGGTACGGCGGTAAGTAGGTTCCCGGCATAGAGGCCCTTCCAAAGTCACTTCATTGATGGGTTCTCCATTTTCGCAGACAATGGAAGAGGGAAAGACGAAAATCAGCAGATGCCGCCGCCCGTCACTGCGGATGTTGTGGGAGCGAATTTGACCGGAGACCGTCAGCATGGCTCCGCTGGACAGATCCGCCTGATTCAGGATGCTTTCTTCTGCAATTACCGGCAACGTGTCCACTGCTCCGGACAGCCGGGGTACTTCCAGAAAGAAGCGAAAGAACCGCCGCCCATGATTTTCATGGGAAAACTGGGGAAGGGAAGCCAGGGAACCCCGGAGGGTGATTTGATTTGCAATGTGTTCCATTGTACCACCTCAAGCAACAGATGTATGGAACATCCTATGCGCGCCCGGGGCAAACAGAACAACAGATATTCACGAGAGAAGGAAAAAGCCCAGGCATCCGCCGAAAGAGCTGATGCCTGGGTAGAACTTACTGAATATGCACGTGGTTATTGATATGATCCTGACAGTAGCAGTAGTAGCCTTTGCACCGGGAGCAGTAGCGGAACTCCAGTTCCGGGTTGCTGACATCGGTGCGTCCGCAAACGGTGCAACGGTGGGTATAGGGGGCCTTGGGCGTTGCGTGGCTGGCTTCGTAGGAGCCTGCGTCAAAGGAAATAACCTTGGCCTTCTTGTTGGAAGGGGCAGCCTTACGGAAAGCCCGCCGGGCATTGGCCCGCCAGGACATGGGAATGACATTGAGAACGTCCTTACCAAAGAACAGGAAATAGTTGGCAAGAGAGATCACGGAGAACAGATTATACGGGAAAGGATAGCTGACCAGATCAATCAAAACAATCACCAGATCAAACAGAGCGAAGATCCAGGCTTTGATAGGAATGATGAAAAACAGCAGAAACTGGCTGTCGGGATATAGTGTAGCGTAGCTTAAAAACAGGCTCAGGTTCAGATATGTCACGCTGGCAAAGCCGCCAAAGAGCATGCAGTACACATCCATCATGACCACGCCGGTCAGATAGAACAGATTGAACCGCAGTGTGCCCCAGATGTTTTCCATGGCGCGTCCCAGGGAATAATAGCAGAACAGAGAAATGGCAGTCAGCAGCAAAGAACCTGCATTATAAGTCAGCGGGTAGGTAATCAGACGCCAAACCTCTCCACGCAGGATCCGTTCCCGGTCAAAATACAGCAGATTATACAGGAACGGGTTTCTGGACATCTGGCTCATAACATATACCACGGCGGTGCCCAGCACAATATAGAGCATCAGGTTGGGAATGCCCTTGTTCCGGTTGCGGTAGCAGAAAAGGTCAAACTGCCTGCGTATATTTTTCAAAAGACTCAACTCCTAAAAAGCATTTATAACATTCTACCAGCAAAATGGAAAAAAGTCTATATCAGAATTGTGAATATTTTGGACCGGAAATTTCCGAAAAAGTTGTTGACATTTGGGGAAAAATGAGTACAATAGACGATGAAAATTGCATACAAGCCTTATCAAGAGCGGTGGAGGGAACGGCCCGATGAAACCCGGCAACCTGTCCGAAAGGAAAAGGTGCCAAATCCG
>CALWOA010000015.1 GCA_944382965.1 uncultured Oscillospiraceae bacterium
CGAAGATATGCCGCAAATTGTGTTTGGGTCGATGGCTTCAGCGCACTATCTTGGGTGGCGTGAATAATTCAGGTTTAATTTGATTGCCGCTATATTTTCGCATGGTTTCCGTATTCTCTCCTCAAATCTGTGTAATCTTATTTGGAAATGGCCCAGATGTTGCGGATCTGACCTTCCAGCTCCTCGTAGCTCCACAGCCGCTGAGAGCGCAGGCGGCTGTTGGGGTCATTGACCCGGAAACTTCCGTCTTCTACTCCGGTAAGTACAATATAGTGACCGGAAGAAGTGAAGTCACCAGGTCCCATGGACAAAATCACCGGGTATCCGGCTTCCAGGGCGTCGGTAATTTTCTTCTTTACCAGGGGCAGTTCCTTGGCCTGTAAGCCCAGTTTTCCGGCGCCCTCGCTGATCAGCGTCCAGGAAGAACCGGCACCGGCTTCGTAGTAGCCTTCCCGCTGGGCAAATTTGGCAATCTGGTCAGGGCTCATGGTGGCGTCCCCCGTGAGATAGTAGCCTGCCATTGCCAGGCATGTGGGACCGCAGCCGGTAATGGCAATGCAGCTGCTGCCATACTTTTCATAACCCCACATGGGGTCCCACTGCAAAAACAGAGGCACGCCTTTGCTGATATTGTAGCCGCTTAAATCTACTTTCGTTTTTTCTCGGAAGGGGTAGTTCAGAACAAAATCTTTGGTTTCCGGGTTGGTTTCGTAAAGATCGATCATGTACTGGGGGTATTCGCCGTAGGAAATGCCCTTTTCTTCGGCGTAGGCTTTGATTTCCAATTCCGCCTGGCTGTGCTCCATCCAGCCGAAGGACACATCCCGGTACAGGTTGTACAGGGGCTTGGCACCCATCAGCCCAATCAGCAGCACTGCCAGTACGGTCAGCAGGAAAAACAGACCCTTTTTCTTTTTCATGGGTATCACCATCCTTTTTGACATTGTATCATAACAATGCTTAGGAAGTCTTTTTGTCAAGTTTAAGATTTGCTTATTTTTTGTGAAAACAAGGAGGAGAGTTTTCAACTCTCCTCCTGTGGGTTATCGGATTTTTTCGCCGTTCAGCACCGCTTCCACCAAGGTGTCCCCCTGATAGCGCAGGGTCAGCAGGAAGAAAGGCGCGTCCTGCCACAGCAGATCCAGAAAAATCTGATCTCCTTCCCACTTGGGAAGCTGATCCAGAAATTCCCGGCTGACCCATTGCAGCTGGCCTTCGTCGCAGTCTTTCAGCTGCCCTTCAAAGCCGTCGGCAGTGAACAGATACATGTACTCCCCTTCACAGCAGCTGTTCAGGAAGGTCACCACACCCCGGCAGCGCCAGGAGGTGAGGGTCAGGCCGGTTTCTTCTTTGGCTTCCCGGAGCAGGCATTGCTCCGGGCTTTCTTCGTTTTCAAACTTGCCGCCAATGCCGATCCATTTGTCTTTGTTGATGTCGTTTTTCTTTTTAATCCGGTGGAGCATCAAAACCTGATCTCCTTGAGTTACATAACACAGCGTGGTATTAAGCATGGCTGTCCTTTCTCTGCATCAGGCGGATGGCGTGGTGAACATTCTCCACTTCAACCATTTCGTGGCCGTCTTCCCGCTCGCCGTCCAATGTCCAAGGCATGTCGGGGTTAGCATAGACTGTGACTTTTTTGGCGCTGCGGAAGGTAATCATGGCGCAGTTGTACACCTGGCTCTGCACCGCCCGGATGCACTCGGCGATTTCTTCCACGTTCCGGGCAGAACGCACCAGAAGCACTTCAAACAGACCATCCCCCATATCCACCTGCTTTGGGTCTAGGGACAAAATGCCGCCGATGGAGGTGGAATTGCAGATGGCGCCGAAGAGAAAATCGTCCTCTACCACTTGCCCGTCAATCTCCATCCGGATATGCTCTGTGTGAATCTGGGAGATTTCCGAAATGCCGCCCAGCACATAGGCAGCGTGACCCAGGGCATTTTTGATGTTCTGGGGCATGAGATAGCTGGCCTTTGTGAAGGCACCGAAGGAGGCCACATAGGAAAAGTACCGATCCCCAAACCGGCCCACATCGTAGGTCACCGGCTCCCCTTCCAGAATATCCCGGGCTGCCTGCATAATGTTGCCCGACAGGTGCAGACTGGAAGCAAAATCGTTGGTGGTGCCGGCGGGGATATAACCAATCGGGGTCTGAAGACCGGAACGCAGCAGTCCGGTGACGGTTTCGCTCATGGTACCGTCGCCGCCGCAGCATACAATCAGGTCAACCTCCGGGCCCCAGGTTTGCACTGCCTGGGCGGCGCTGCCGGAACCGCTGGTCATAAAGGTGATAATTTCATATCCTGCCTGACTGAACAGCAGGAGAATGTCTGATAGGAACTTGTTTGCCTTCTTTTGCCCAGCTACGGGGTTCATGATAAACAGCATTTTTTTCATAGCCAACCGCCTCGAAGGTTTAATTTTGATTATTATACCATTCCTTAAAAAAACCGCAACCCGTCAACAGTCCTTTACAGAAGCAATGGAGGAAAATTTACGCTTTCTTAACAATCTGGTTTTGCTGGACAAGTTTTGTCGGAAATAGTATAATGGTGTCAAATCACGGAAAAGGGAGGCTCCTCCATGAAGCTCGACACCCGGCGCACCGTTTTTGTAGGCTTTGCCTTTTTGTCCATCTGCGCGTTCTGGCAGATGTATGACAACCTGATTCCCAAAATCCTGACGGAAACCTTCGGCATGGGAGAGAGCGTCTCCGGCATGATTATGGCGGCGGACAATGTGCTGGCGCTGTTTTTGCTGCCGCTGTTCGGCTCTCTGTCGGATAAATGCACCAGCTCCCTGGGCCGCCGCCGACCCTATATTCTCTTTGGCACGCTGGCGGCAGTGGCGGTGATGATGACCCTGCCGGTGCTGACGGACAGCTACCATGCTTCCCCGGCGACCTGGAAACTGGCCTGCTTTATCGCAGGACTGGGTGTGCTGCTGGTTGCCATGGGTACCTACCGCTCTCCTTCGGTGGCTCTGATGCCGGACGTGACCCCCAAGCCTCTGCGCTCCAAGGCCAATGCCATCATCAACCTCATGGGCGCCCTGGGCGGCATCCTGTATTTGATTATTACCACTTTTCTGTATAAAACGTCGCCGGATGTGTATACCTCTTATTTGCCCCTGTTCGCCATTGTGGGAGTTATTATGTTAACTTCTCTGACGGTGGTAATGTTCCTGGTCAACGAGCCGAAGCTGGTGCAGCGGCAGCAGGCTTATGAACAGGCCCATCCGGAGGACACCTTGACCCAGGTAACGGACAGCGGCGAAGTATTGCCTTCTGAGGTGAAGCGGAGCCTTCGCTTCCTGTTGGTATCCATTGCCCTGTGGTTTATCGGCTACAATGGGGTTACCACCTGGTTTTCTGTCTATGCGGCCCGGAGCTGGAATATGACCCTGGGCCAGGCCAATACCTGTCTGACCATCGCCACCGCAGGTGCCATCCTTAGCTACATCCCGGTGGGCAGCGTGGCAAGTAAAGTGGGGCGGCGCAAAACCATCCGCTTTGGAACCCTGCTGCTGTCGGGCAGCTTCTTTGCTGCGTTTTTGTATACCATGGCTTTCTCCGCCTTCTCCCCGGTGCTGTACGGACTGTTTGTGCTGGTGGGCATTGCCTGGGCTGCTATCAACGTCAACTCTCTTCCTATGGTTGTAGAGATGTGCAAGGGCAGCGAGGTAGGTAAGTTCACCGGACTGTACTATACCTTCTCTATGACTGCCCAGATTGCCACCCCCATTGTGGCGGGCTGGCTGCTGGAGCATGTGGATTACAAAACCCTGTTCCCCTATGCGGCAATCTTTGTCTTTGGGTCGTTCCTGACCATGGGCTTTGTCCGTCACGGTGACAACAAGGTACAGGCGAAGAAGGGCCTGGAAGCCTTCGATATCGACGATTAACCGAAAGGAAGCGTAACCATGATCAATCTGCTGATTCTCTGCGCAGTGCTGTATCTGCTCTCTACCCGCTGCCGCCGGGATCATCCCGGCTGGAAGGAACTGCTGGGCTGGTCCTATGCCCACCGGGGATTGCACGGTGACGGCGTACCGGAAAACAGTCTGGCAGCATTTCAGGCGGCCCTGGATGGGGGCTATGGGGTGGAACTGGATGTGCATCTGCTGAAAGATGGCAATCTGGCGGTAATCCACGACTCTCTGCTCAACCGCACTACCGGCCAGCCGGGCCGGGTGGAGGATCTGACCACCGAGGAACTGAGTCAGTACCATCTGGAGGGCACGGAGCAGACCATTCCCGAATTTATGGACGTGCTGACCCTGTTCAACGGCAAGGTTCCCATGATTGTAGAGCTGAAGCCGGTGGACGGAAACCACGCTGCCCTGGCGGAAGAGGTTTGTAAGATGCTGGAAAGCTACAAAGGGGTATTCTGCCTGGAATCCTTCGATCCCCGGTGCATTGCCTGGCTGAAAAAGCACCGCCCGGACATTATCCGGGGCCAGCTGGCGGAGGACTTCCTCAAAACCCGCAACGATCTGCCGGAGTATATGCGCTTTGCTCTGACCCACCTGATGGCCAACTTCACCGGGGTGCCGGACTTCATTGCCTACCGATTTGACCACCGGAAAAATACCATCAGCCTGGAACTTTGCCGCCGCTTCTGGAAGGCAAAAGGGGTCAGCTGGACGCTGCGCAGCAAGGAAGACTATGATACCGCAGTGCAGGAAGGCTGGATTCCCATTTTTGAAGGGTTCCGCCCGTAGACGTACAACCGCCTGGAACATTTTGTTCCAGGCGGTTTTGAACTGTTTTTACAGGTTGGGCTTTTCCACCGGGTGCTCTTCGATGTACCGGTCCAGAATTCGGGCGGCAGTCATTACCATCCGGGCGCAGGGACGGGTTTTGTAGAATTCCGCAGTCCGAGGGGTGGGGTTGGGGTCAGAGGGGGGATTTTTCAGAATTTCCCGGCAGACAATGTGGCCGACTTCCTCCCGGAACTGCCCGGCCAGATTCTGCACCAGCTGATAGTGGGCCTTCTTATTGACATCCTTCTCGCCGGGGTCATCGTAGCCGTAGAGAAGACCTGCCACCATCAGCATACCGCTGACAGCGCCGCAGACCTCCCGCAGCCGGCCCATGCCGCCGCCGAAAGAGCTGGACATCCGGGCCGCCAGTTCCGGCTCCATGCCGGTAACATCGCAAAAGGCCACCGCAATGGCCTGGGCGCAGTTGCTGCCGTTTAAAAACAATTCTGCTGCTTGATAGCTGTGATCCATAGAATCCTCCTGAAAATTTTCTTTTGATTCTAGCATAGTTTGTCCGATAACGCAACGGGGCGTTTTAAAGCTCCACCGGGACTGGCTGACGCAGCACCATGGTGCTTTCCGTCACCGCGCAGTCCATAGCCAGGATTTCTACCCCGGCAGCGGCAGCTTCCCGCAATGCTGTACCGAAGTCCGGGTCGGTAGCATCGTTGGGCCGCAGGAAGAGCACATCCTGCATCTGAATGACGAAGAGGACATAGGCGCCAAATCCTTCCTTGGCAGCCTGGGCCAGCCCCCGCAGGTGCTTGGCGCCCCGCTGGGTGGGGGCGTCGGGAAAGGCGCAGATTCCCTCATTTTCCAAAGTCACGCCTTTGACTTCCAGAAAACACTGCCTTCCGTCTTTGACAAAGGAAAAATCAAACCGGGACTCCCCATGAACGGTTTCTGCCCGGAGCTGCTCCACCGGCCCCAGACCGCCGTTTTTCAGCCACTGTCCCACGGCCAGATTGGGAGCCTGGGAGTCCATGTTAATCAGACGGCTGCCTTTTTCCACGGCAATGAGGTCGTATTTGGTTTTCCGGGCAGGGTTTTGGGAAAGCTGACAGTAAACCCGGACACCGGGGATCAGCAGTTCCCGGCACCGGCCGGTATTTTTTACATGCACTACCTGAACCTGTCCCTGGATTTCCACATGAGCGATAAACCGGTTGGGACGGGACAGAAACGTTCCCGGGTACATATTGGCATATTCCATGAACATTCACCTCTTACTGCTTTAGGATACCAGAAATTTCCCGGAAAGCAACGGAAAAATTTCCGGAAATTGGTGTTGACTTTCCGGTAAAATGTGGTATAATAACACCTGCTCCGACATGGAGGCATAGCTCAGCTGGTTAGAGCGCATGCTTCACACGCATGAGGTCACAGGTTCGAGTCCTGTTGTCTCCACCAAGAGGATTAGTGTAACGGTAGCACACCGGACTCTGACTCCGTTCGCGGGGGTTCGAATCCCTCATCCTCTGCCAAGAAACACCTGGCTGCATTCGCAGCTGGGTGTTTTTTACATTGTAGAAAGAGGGATTCGAACCCACTCAGATGCAACCCTCCGGGGGAGGGTTGCTGCGCTCCCACCTGGGAGCGCACCTTACAGTTTGCTATGCAAACTGCTATCGAATCCTTCATCCTCTGCTAAGAAGGCCCAACCACATTCGTGATTAGGCTTTTCTTTTGTATGAAGCATAGGAGGGATTCGTGCCCACGCAAATGAAACCCTCCGGGGGAGAGGTGCTGTAGAAACTGCTATCGAATCCGGCATCCTCTGTGAGAAGGCTTCAGTCTTACCAGGCTGGATGCAATATTTTGGAGGTAACCTATGGAAATCCGAACCTATACTCCCGCCGACTGCCCGGAACTGGCCCGGCTGTTTTATGATACTGTCCACAGCGTCAACGCCAGAGATTACACCCAGCCCCAGCTGGATGCCTGGGCCACGGGCCAGGTGGATTTGCAGGGGTGGAACCGGTCATTTTTGGAACACCTGACCCTGATTGCGGTGAAGGATGGGCGCATTGTTGGCTTTGGGGATATCAGCCGGGAAGGATACCTGGACCGGCTCTATGTGCACAAGGACTACCAGGGCCAGGGAATTGCCACCGCGCTGTGCGATGCGCTGGAAGCTGCTGTTTCCGGAAACATTACCACCCACGCATCCATCACCGCAAAGCCCTTTTTTGAACACCGGGGCTACCAGGTTTGCCGGGAGCAGACCGTTTTCCGCTTCGGCATAGGGCTTACCAACTTTGTTATGGAGAAGGTAAGAAAACTTGATTGTAAACCAATAAAATAAAAACAGTTGACAATAGGGTGCCGACAGTGCTATACTTCTGACAGAATTCATCATTTGTCAGGAGGAAGTTTTTATGACCGAAACCGTTGCAGCGTCCAGAACCAAAACCCGGGATATGGCCTACGTCGCCATGTTTGCGGTGCTGATTTCCATTTGTTCCTGGATTTCCATCCCCAGTGCGGTGCCCTTTACCATGCAGACCTTTGGCATTTTCCTGGCCGTGGCGGTGCTGGGCGGCAAACGAGGCTCCCTGGCGGTGCTGGTGTACCTGCTGCTGGGACTGGTGGGCGTGCCGGTGTTTGCCGGATTTTCCGGGGGAATCGGATGCCTGGCCGGAACCACCGGTGGTTACATTGTGGGCTTTCAGCTGACGGCCCTGGTGATGTGGGCTATGGAAGCGCTGCTGGGGAAAAAGAATTGGGTGCTGTTCCTTTCCATGGTGCTGGGAACGGCCGCCTGCTATGCTTTCGGTACTGCCTGGTTTATGTATGTCTACGCCAGAACCTCCGGGGCCATTGGCATCGGAACGGCCTTGGCCTGGTGCGTCATTCCCTACATCATTCCCGATCTTCTGAAAGCGGCTCTGGCCCTTGCTCTGCGGGGACGGCTCTGCCGGGCTATCCGGATCGGGTAAATCGTATGGAAAAACAAGCCTTTCCCCTGCGGCCTCATCACGGCCTGTGCCTGCGATTTTTCCAGGGCAAGGGGTACAGCGATGACTTTGTGGCCAATATGGGCATAATTCAGCAGACGCTGGAAAGTAACCCCATGATTCGCTTGGCACCGGAAATGGACAAAATTTGCGGCAGCTGCCCCAATAACCAAAGCGGCATCTGCACCACCCAGGAAAAAGTCCTTCGTTACGATGCCGGGGTACTCCGCCTCTGCGGCCTGGAACCGGGACAGATTTTGCCCTATCAGAACTTTGCTCGAATGGTCACCCAGGAAATTCTACAGCCCGGGCGGCGGGAGGAAATCTGCCCCGACTGCCAATGGAGCGGGCTGTGTCAATGGAAACAGGAGGAACCATGACCACAAAGGAACGACTGCTGGCGCTGCTGGAAGCCAACAAAGGAACCTATTTTTCCGGCCAGGAGCTGGGAGAAAAGCTGAACCTGTCCCGGGCGGCGGTGTGGAAAGCCATCGGGCTTCTGCGCCAGGCGGGATACCCCATCCATGCCGCTACCAACCGGGGATACTGTCTTTCGGAGGAAACGGACATTCTCTCCGTTCCGGGCGTGGAAAAGTACTTGGATGCTCCGGAAACTTTTACATTAGAAGTGGTGCCAAGCACAGTTTCCACCAATGCCCTGGCCCGGCAGCGGGCCCAGGAGGGGGCGCCGGAGGGGTATGTGGTGATTTCCAATGCCCAGACCGGAGGACGGGGACGCTATGGAAGAACCTTCTATTCCCCGGAAGGAACGGGAATCTATTTGAGTCTGCTGCTGCGGCCCCGACCGGTTTCTGTACAGCAGAATCTTCCCCTGACTGCGGTGGCGGCGGTGGCGCTGTGCCGTGCCATCGAATCGGTTGGCGGCGCAGCTGCCCAGATCAAGTGGGTAAACGATATTTTCCTGAACGGGAAAAAGGTCTGCGGCATCCTGACAGAGGGAGCCTACGACATGGAAAGCGGCACCCTGGAAACTGCCATTGTGGGAGTGGGAATCAACCTGTATCCACCTCGGGAGGGCTTCCCGGAGGAACTGGCATCCATTGCCGGAGCGATTTTTGACGCCCCGGTAAATGACGGAAAAAACCGCCTGGCTGCGGCATTTCTGGAACATTTCTGGAATTGCTACACAGGACGATCTGAGTATCTGGAAGAATATCGGGAGCGCAGTCTGGTCCTGGGAAAGATGGTAACGGTTTCCCAGGGGGGGACGGAACAGCAGGCCCTGGCTTTGGGTATCGATGATGCCTGTCATCTATTGGTGCGCTATGAAGACGGACGGACCCAGGCCCTTTCCAGCGGCGAGGTGCGCATCACCCTATCCGAAACGTAAAAATTGCCCCCGCAAAAAGCGGGGGCGTTCTTTATGCCAGAAGGAGAAACAGCAGCTTGTCATCGGTAAAAGCCGGGTGGGTATAGGCGGCATCCAGGATGGCGTCTAAGTTGTCCGCATCGTTTTCAATCTCCTTGGAAAACAGCTGAGCGGTGGCGGGAAAGTCCCCACCCAGCTGCCGCAGCAACAGGCAGGCCACGGCAATCCATTTCACCCGGCTGTAGACATCGTAATCTGAAACTGCCTGAAGCCAGTACCGGTCCACCAGATACCGGGCCAGAGCCAGGGTGCGGCTGTCCCAGGGACCGGGGCAGGGATACTCCAGCCGCTTCGCCCAGCGCTGGGTCAGAAGCTCCAGAGACTGGAAAAAGTCCAGAATTTCCTCCATGTTTCCAGGTTTGGCCATTTGTACGGCGGTTTCTATGGCGGTATCCGGGTCAAACTCCGGGTCTTCCCCACCATCCAGCCAACCCTGCACCTGACAGCCGTAGAGCAGCATCAAAGAAAGAGTCTGCCCAATGGGGCGGCGGATATCCGCCAAAAGATGCCGTACAGTTTCCCGGGAAGCTTTCAGAATGGACATGGCTTCTTCGTCGTAATCTCCCTCTTGCGCTCCGGGAAGATTTTCCGTGAGGAACTCCGGAGTGGGGGATGAGAGAATATACCGGGCTGCCTCCGGGCAGCTCAGTTCCAAGCCAAGTTCCCGGAAATCCCCATAGTCATGGGTCAGCCGGGGAAATTCCCGGCAGGTGGTACACAGGGCCTGTTCTCCCAGTTCTGCCTGGATGCGGCACAGCCCGTCCTGACGCCACATGGGACAGCGGCCATTTTCTATGGTTATCACCGTCTCTTCATCCTGGGTTTGCAGCACCTGCCGCAGCCGATCCCCCAAAGCGCCGGGAAGGCTCCGGTAATATTCCGCGGCTTCCGGGTCTACCTGGACGGACCACTCTTTGCAGCAGCTGTCGGGACAGGCGGCAGCCAGACAGTGAAATTGGTCAAAATACTCCGGTTTGGTAATTACCATAGGTTCCTCCCATCACAAAACAAATCTTCCGCCGGAAAAGGCGGAAGATCCAGAAACAGCGGCTTGGTTATTGGTTGGGCCGGATGGCACGCATCAGGGAGGCAGCGTCCTGCAAAACCTGCTTGCTGCTGCTGACAGCCATCTGCAGCTGGGTCAGCTGGCCTGCAACCCGGTCAGCCATGGCAGTAATATCGGCGCTGACGTGTTCCACTTTTCCGGTGGCCTCTGCCAGAACCCCATTGGCCTGGTGGTAGATCAGTTCCGCCTGCTCCCGGGCGGTTTTTTCCACATGCTCTGCCCGACGGTAGGTGTCCAGTTCCGCATTGCCGGAAGGCACTGCCGGTTCCGAAGCCGCCGGCGTTTCTGCCTGGGCTTGCTTTGCCTGTTCCAGCTGCTGGGTCAGATCTTCAATCTGGGCCTTCAGCTGGTCAATCAGTTCCTGCTGATCCTCCGGCTGGTTGGCCAGACGGGAGCGCAGCTCCTCAGCTTCGGCAGTGAGTTGATTGATCTGATTCTGGTGACGGGTGTTGAGATATTCCAGATAATGCACCACGTCCTCCCGGTTGAATCCGTTGAATGCGGTGCGGAAATTCTGAAGCTGTGCCATAGCGGCTCCTCCTGTAAAGAACAACACATTTTTTGCATTATATCACAGCTTTCCCAGGAAAACAACCATTTTTCGGAAAGTATGACCTCGTATGGGAAAAATTTCCTGCAAATAAAGCCAATTTTATAAAATTGTTCACAGAATTTGCCTTTACAAAGTCCTCTTCAGCAGGTAAAATGGTTCTGATAAAAACGACACAGAAGGAGGGATCCCTTTGGCACCCATTGCGTCGCTTTTTTCCGGAGTTTCCGCATCCAAAATTGTGGAAGTATTTGTTGCCTCGGTGCTGCCCTTTGTGGAAAATAAGGGAGCCATCCTGCTGGCGGCATCCCTGAAACTGAAATGGTATCTTGCCTTTTTGGCATCCTCGGTGGGAGCCTACCTGCCGGTACCCTTTTTGCTGAAAGCAAAACCGAAAAAACTCACCGCCCATGCCCGCAATGCCGCCCGGATGCTGCCCAGTTCTGTAGCCAAACCCCGGGCATTTGTCCGCAAGTGCCTGCAAAAGTATGGACATTGGGGGATTTTCCTGGCGGTGTCTGTCCCCTTTACCGGGGTCGGCTGCTGGCTCAGTGCCATTGTGGCAAACCTGGCGGGGATAAACAAACGCTACAGCGCCCTGGCCATCTTGCTGGGAACCCTGGTGTCCAGCCTGATTACCACCCTGGCGGTCTATGGACTGATCAGCGGCGTTGCATATTTGTTCGGGCTGTAAGGATACATAAAGAAAGCGCCTGCTTCTATGGAAGCGGGCGCTTTTTCGGGAAAAAACGGCGGCCACTTTGGCCGCCCAACGCTTTTATTATAGCGCAGAGAAAACAAACAGTCAACAATTTTTCTGTAGTAAGTGGAAAAATCTGCGTTTTGCACGGATTTTCCGGAATATTTTTAGGAAGGATTCCATCTTGCAAAATACCGGCCCTAGAGGTAAGATAAAGGCACAAAAGGAGTGAGTCCAATGTACTAACCAATCTCCCAAATCGTAGAAAGTGAGGTTACCCAATGATAGAACCCAAGAATAATGGGAAATAACCCTGGATGATCGAAGTGGTGAGTCGATTGTTCCAGGGTTATTTCCTTTTTTGCGGAACATACTATTTTGGGTTCAGGATTTTCTCCAGAGGTTTCCCTTTGGCCAGCTCATCCACCAGCTTGTCCAGACAGCGTAGTTCCCACATCAGCGGGTCGTCAATGGTTTCCAGCCGGACACCGCAGACACTGCCTTTGATTTTCCGGCGGTTTTCGTTGGGATGGGGGGCCTGACGGAGGAAATCTCCATAAGAAACGGTACTTTGCAGCAGCTGCTCCAACTGCTGCTGGGAATATCCGGTGAGCCAGGTGGTGACAGCGTACACGTCCTGGAGGGTTCTGCCTTTGCGCTGGGCTTTGGCAATCAGCAGGGGGTAAACCTTGGAAAATGGCATATCAAAGGGGGAAGCCATGGGAATTGCTCCTTTCTGGTTTGTGTGGGATTCGGGTGGGTGTCCATCCGGATTTTTTATTTTGCGGCGGAAAAGGCTGCGGCTTCTGCAATCCAGGACAGTAGCTCCTCGTCCACTTCCTCGGGCTTGGAGATCATTACATGATGGGTCCAACGGTTGGGGTAAGGCTCTGTGGCTGCGTCAATCCGGGCAGATTCCTTCCGGTAGCCCAGGCCGAAGGTTACGGTGAGGTAGACCGGAGGGCGCTGCTTGACCCTGCGTACCGGCAGAAACGATACGAAGGCAAACCCCTTGGGATTGGCAAAGGTGATCTGGGTCTTTGCGGTTTTGATCCTTACATTGGCAATCCGGGACAGAATCTGGTGCTCCAGGATTTCATATAGCTCCAGCGCTTCCGGGCGGTCGGCAAAAAACAGCAAAGTATCTTCCTTCATCAGGCTGCCTCCTTACCAATTTCTTCGCCGCCATTGTACCACGCAATGGGGAACAATGCAATGCTTATGCCTGGGAATGCCCAAGGCCAAATCCAGATTTTTGTTGCAAACTTACAAAAATGTGCTATGATATATGGGTAAAACACCTTCTTTCGGGAGGCTTCTTATGAGCATACAAACAGCTATGGATGAATACTCCCAGGCGCTGCGTCTGGGGCAAAAGGAATACCGGGAACTGCTGATGTCCGGAAAAGATCCCCATCCGGCTGTGCTGGATGACCTCCTGCCGGAAAATGCCGGAGATGTGGTGACGGATGTGGGCCTGGTGGAGATCCCGGCGGAGCGGATTGTGGGCGTGAAATCCGCTGGACGGATTACGGCGTTTACCGCATCCTTCCGCCCGCTGTTGGATCTGAAAACGGAGTTTGCTGCCAAATGGATCAGCTTGTGCGATGCCCATTTGGGAGACACCGGCATCACGGACCCTATTTTCTGCTTCGAGTACCTGGGCAATTTTTATGTCCAGGAAGGAAATAAGCGAGTCAGCGTGCTGCGGCATTTTGGTTCCCCCCGGATTCCTGGAAATGTCCGGCGGATTTTGCCGGCGCAGTCTGACGAACCCAGAATCAAAGCATACTGGGAATTTCTGGAATTTTATAAAGGATCTCAGATCTATTCTGTACAATTCCGCCGCCCCGGAGACTATGCCAAGCTCCTGGCCCGGCTGGGTAAGGAAAATGGAGAGGTCTGGACGGAAACGGAGCGGCGAACTTTCAATGCCTACTTCCAATATTTCCGGGATGCGTTCCAGAGCGTCAGCGACAAGGCAGAGGGAGTGCTTCCGGAGGAAGCGCTGCTGCTGTGGCTGGAACTGTATCCCTTTACAGATCTGGGGCGGCTGTCCACCGCGGAGCTGAAAAAGAGTGTTGGCGCCCTATGGGAAGATATGGTGGCAACCAGCAAGGAAGACTCGGTAAAGGTACAGACCAAGGCCGAGGACGACACCAAGGGAAATATTGTGTCCCGGCTGTTTGCGGGACTGGAACAGTTGGATGTGGCCTTTGTCCATCAGCTGACCCCAGCCAACAGCACCTGGGCCATGGGGCATGAAGCCGGACGGACCCATCTGGAGAAGGTATTTGGTGATAAAATCAAGGTGCGCAGTTACTATGATGCCAACACGCCGGAACTGGCGGAGCAGGCCATTGAACAGGCAGTGCACGATGGCGCCCAGGTAGTCTTTACCACCTCCCCGCCCCTGAGTCGGCCCACGCTGAAGGCGGCGGTGAAATACCCCAAAGTGCGTTTCCTCAACTGCTCTGTGGACCAGCCTTATACCAGCATCCGCACCTACTACGGACGAATTTATGAAGCCAAGTTTATCACCGGCGCCATCGCCGGTGCCATCGCCGGAGACGATCGCATCGGGTATATTGCCGGTTCCCCGATTTTCGGTGTGCCGGCGTCTATCAATGCCTTTGCCCTGGGCGCCCAGCTGACCAATCCCCGGGCCCAGATTGAACTGCGGTGGTCCTGCCTGGAAGGAACGCCCCAGGCGGATTTCTTTGCCGACGGTATTCGGGTAATTTCCAACCGGGATGCCCCCACCCAGGCGAAAATGTTCCTGGATTTTTGCAGTTACGGCACTTATCTCATGGATGACCGGGGAAATCTGGTTCCCTTGTGCGCGCCCATTTGGCTGTGGGGAAAATTCTATGAATTTGTGATCCGGAGCATTCTGGCCGGCGGCTGGAAACGAGAGAAAGGCATTTCCACCGCGCTCAATTACTGGCTGGGTATGGACAGCGGCGTTATCGGACTGAGCATGTCCAACAAGCTGCCGGAAGGCGTGCGGCAGCTGGCCAACATTTTGCAGGACGGCATGACCAATGGCACCATCGACCCCTTCCAGCGTCGAATTGTGGCCCAGGACGGCACGGTGAAAAATGACGGAACCCGCCGGTTCCAGCCGGAAGAGCTGCTGCACATGGATTGGCTGTGCGATAATGTTTTGGGAGAAATTCCCCAATTTGATGATATCCTGCCGATGTCCAAGAACCTTGTTCGGGAACTGGGTATCTATCGGGATCAGATTCCGGCAGAGAAGGAGGTCAGAAACCATGAAGATACTGAGTGTCTCGGATGAGGAATGCCCTGCGTTGTGGGACTACTACCAGCCTGGACGACTGAAAGACTATGATCTGATCCTTTCCTGCGGGGACCTAAGTTCCCGGTATCTGAGCTTCCTGGTGACAATGGCCCGGTGCCCGGTGCTGTATGTCCATGGTAATCACGACGGGGCTTACCGTCAGGAGCCTCCGGAGGGCTGCGACTGCATTGATGATCACATTGTGGAGTATAACGGCCTGCGGATTCTGGGGTTGGGCGGCTGCCGGAAATATCACCCTGGCCCCCACCAGTACACAGACCAGCAGATGCGGATGCGCATTGCCAAGCTGCGCTGGCAGCTGTGGCGCTCTGGCGGAGTGGACATTGTGGTGACCCATGCCGCACCGGAAGGACTGGGGGATGCGGATGATCCGGCCCACTGGGGCTTTACCGCCCTGCGGGAACTGCTGGACCGCTATCAGCCGGCCTACCTGGTGCATGGTCATGTCCACTTGTCCTATGGCCACGACATCCCCCGGGAACTGCACTACAACGGCACCCGGATTATCAATGCCTGTGAGCGCTATGCTTTTGAGGTGCCGGACAAGCCCTGCAAGGACAAGCATTTGGGAAAGGTCATCTACAAAACACGCCCGAAAAGTACGGGGTATTGCCCTTGATTTGCCGTTGAGAAAACGGAGGTGATTTCATGTTTACCGGGTTTACACCGGAAACCTTTGACTTTTTATGGGGAATCCGGATGAATAACAACCGGGATTGGTTCCTGGAACACAAAAAACAATATACCCAGGCCTTGTACGAGCCGATGAAGGCCCTGGGGCAGGAGCTGTTTGTTCCCTTTCAGGAAGTTCCGGGCAACGTACTGAAGGTCAGCCGGATTTACCGGGATGCCCGGATGCATCCGCCGGAACCGTATAAGGAAAGCCTCTGGATCTGCATTCGCAAGGATGTGCAGTGGTGGGCGGAAAATCCCTGCCTGTTTTTTGAAATCACGCCGGACGGGGCAAGCTACGGATTTTTCTTCTGGCATCCGCCCACGGCGATGATGGAGGACTTCCGCCGCCACATCAGCGCCAACCCGGAGCCGTTTCTGAAACTGATTTCCCGGACGGAGCAGGCGGTGGGTATGCCGGTGACGGCGGAATGTTACAAACGTCCCAAACCTACGGACAACCCGGCGCTCCAGCCTTACTTTGCCTGGAAAGGGCAGATTAGCTGCATCCGGGAGCTGGAACCGGGGCCGGAGGTATTTGATCCGGCACTGAAAGATCAGGTGGGCGACTTTTTTGAAAAACTCACGCCGCTGTATGAATATTTCTGCCGGTTTTCTGTCTAAAGTAAGGAGCAGAGGAAGTCTTCCGCTGGCTTCCTGAAAACTGCGTTTGGATACAGACACTCAGCAAAGGAGAGATAACTTATGAAGAACACCATCTTTACCGGAATGGCCACTGCCATTGTCACCCCCATGACCAAAACCGGCATTGACTATGATGCTCTGGGACGATTCCTGGAATTCCAGATCGAAAGCGGCATCAATGCCATTGTGGTGATGGGCACCACCGGCGAAAATGCCACCATTGAGCCGGAGGATCAGAAGGAAGTCATCCGCTATACGGTACAGAAGGTGGCGGGCCGGATTCCTGTGATTGCCGGTACCGGTACAAATAACACCGAGCATGTGCTGAACAATACCCGCAACGCCTGCGAAGTGGGGGCGGATGCCGTGCTGGTGGTGACCCCTTACTACAACAAGGCCACCCAGAACGGCCTGATTACCCACTTTACTGCTGTTGCGGACGCTTCTACCGTGCCGGTGATTGTGTACAATGTGCCTGGTCGTACCGGCTGCAATCTGCTGCCCAAGACCCTGGCCAAGCTTGCCGAACATCCCCGAATTGCGGCGGTGAAGGAAGCCACCGGCAACATGGCCCAAATGGTGGAAATTATGGCCCTGTGCGGCGATAAGATTGATGTTTACTCCGGAGAGGATGCCCTGACCGTGCCTATGATGGCCATGGGTGCCGCCGGTACCATCAGCGTGCTGAGCAATGTGGTACCCAAGGAAGCAGTGGCCATGACCGATGCCTGCAAGGCCGGCGACTACAAGACCGCTGCCCAGTGGCAGTGCAAGCTGCTGGGCCTGACCAATGCCCTGTTCAGCGAAGTCAACCCCATTCCTGCCAAGGCGGCAGTTTCTGCCATGGGCTTTGGCGAGGAGAATCTGCGTCTGCCCCTGACGCCCATGGAAGAAGAGAATCGGGCCAAGCTGTATGCAGAGATGAGAAAGCTGGGGGTTAACGTATGAAAGCGGTACTTTGCGGCGCCAACGGCGCCATGGGAAAACTGATTGGCGGCATTCTGGGCCAGGACGTGGTGGGCAAGGTCAGCATCGACGGGGAAAACGGCGTATGCAAGACTTTTGATCAGTTGGGCCCGGTGGAAGCCGATGTGGTCATTGACTTTTCTCACCACACCGCTGTGGCGGATGTGCTGGCCTATGCCAAGAAAATCGGCGCTGCCGCGGTCATCGGCACCACCGGTCATACAGAAGAAGAAAAAGCCATGATTTATCAGGCCGCCAAGGAAATTCCCGTATTTTTCAGCGGCAATATGAGCCTTGGCATTGCGGTACTGTGCCGCCTTGCCAAAGAGGCTGCTTCCTATTTCCCGGATGCGGACATTGAAATTGTGGAAGTCCACCACAACCGGAAGGTGGACGCTCCCAGCGGCACGGCGCTGATGCTGTTCAACGCTGTAAAAGAAGCCCGGCCCCAGGCTGTGGCCAACTGCGGCCGCTCCGGGGAAGGCAAGCGCACCAAGGAAGAAGTGGGTATTTCTTCCTTACGGATGGGAAATGTGGTGGGCATTCACGAAGTGCATATCCACACCGGCACCCAGTGCCTGACGCTGAAACACGAAGCCGTGACCCGGGCTATGCTGGCCGATGGCGCGGTGGATGCCGCCCGGTTTATGGTGGGCAAAGCCAAGGGCCTGTACAACATGGAAAACATCCTTGGATAACCCTTTGGGGAGGAACATAATGCAGGTGTATTATATGAACGGCGCCGGAAATGACTTCATGGTGCTGGATGCCCGGGGGAAGCAGCCGGATTTTTCCCGCTTGGCGGTAGAATTCTGCCGTATCACCGGTGCCGACGGGTTTATGGCGGTGGATGATTCCGACTGCGCAGATTTTCGGCTGCATTTTTACAATTCCGATGGAACCCGGGGAGAAATGTGCGGCAACGGCGCCCGGTGCATCTGCCGGTTTGCCTATGATCTGGGCATTGCCGGGGCGCATATGGTGGTGCAGACCGATGCGGGACTGGTGCCCGGCTGGCGGCTGGACGAAAATCAATACCGAGTGCAGCTGAACAATCCCAGTATCCTGGACTTAAACCGGACGGAGGAAGCGGCCTATGTGGAACTGGGCAATCCCGGCGTTCCCCATGCGGTTGCGCCCTATCAGGGAGATCTCTGGGCAGACCGGGAAGCATTGCGCACCCGGATGGAGACGCTGCGGCATCACCCTGCCTTCCCGAAAGGTGCCAATGTCAACTTCTACCAGACGCTCTCGGAAGGAGAGGTAAGGATGCTGACCTTTGAGCGGGGAGTGGAAGATTTTACCCTGGCCTGCGGCACTGGATGCGGCTCCACCGCTTGTGTACTGTGGAAACAGGGAAAGCTTCCCGGCGGTGTGCTCACCGCCCACAACCAGGGCGGAACCCTGAAAGTCACCGTGTCCGGTGAGAACGGCGTGGTTTCTTCCCTGCTGCTGGAAGGCCCCACTCAGGTGGAGCGGATTCTGGAGCTGGAAGCGGTCTAAATTTCGACTTTTTCTCCAGCAGCCCTTGACACCGGAGGAAAATATGCTATCATTATTTCCATTCTTTAGGAGGTGCGCCCATGAATTTCTTAGAAGAGAGAATTGTACGCGACGGTATCGTTAAAGCAGGAAATGTGCTGAAGGTTGACAGCTTCCTGAATCATCAGATGGACATTGCCCTGATGGAGCAGATCGGCAAGGAGTTCAAGCGCCGCTTTGCGGACAAGCATGTAACCAAGGTGCTGACCATTGAGGCGTCCGGCATCGGCATTGCCTGTTTTGTGGCTAAGGAATTCGGGGTGCCCATGGTGTTTGCCAAGAAATCCCAGTCCATCAACATTGAGGGCGAGGTTTATGTGGCACAGGTGGAATCCTTTACTCACAAGAATCGCAATCAGGTTATCGTCTCCAAGAAGTTCCTCAGCGCCGAGGATCATGTGCTGATTATCGATGATTTCCTGGCCAACGGCTGTGCGCTGCAGGGCCTGATTTCCATTACGGAAGCATCCGGCGCCACGGTGGAGGGCCTGGGCATTGTGATTGAAAAAGGATTCCAGGTTGGCGGCAGAGTGATCCGGAACCTGGGCTACCAGCTGGAATCTCTGGCTATTGTGGACGAAATGGATGCCGAAACCGGCGTTATCACCTTCCGCAGCCAGGACTGAATCTACATACAGAACGCCCCCGGTTTCCCAAAGCGGAAACCGGGGGCGATTGTTATGCCAGATGCTTGCGAATTATGCGGTGCAGATCTTCGTGACAGATGCCGTTGGAGCAGATCACGCCGGTGGGTTTCAGATCGTCGAAGGCAGAAGCGGCTATGGGCTCGATTTTGCCTTGGGCATTTTCCAGAATGATCCGCCCGGCACCGTAGTCCCAGGGCTGGAGCATATGCTCGTAGAACGCATCCACCCGACCGCAGGCTAGATCGCACAGATCCAAAGCGGCGCTGCCGCTTCGGCGGATGTCCCGGGTTTCCAGGAACAGTTCTTTGATGATGCTGAAAATGGTATCCGCCTGGGACTTGTCGTAGGGAGCGGTGCCTACCATTACCAGCGCTTCGGAAAAGCCGTGGCTGCTGACGTGGATGGGCTTACCGTTGCGCCAGCTGCCCTGCCCCTGGATGCCCACAAAGCATTCGTCCCGATAGGGGTTATATACCACACCGATCAGGGGCTGCTTCTGGTAGTACAAAGCTACGGAAATGCAGCTGTGCCGGGCGCCGTAGAGGTAATTGGTGGTGCCGTCGATGGGGTCAATGACCCAGGTAAAGCCGTCACCGATGTGCTGCTGGCCTTCTTCTTCGGCTAAAAAGCTGCTGCCGGGCAGACATTGTTCACAGGCTTGCATCAGCAGATGCTGGGACTTGACATCAACGTCGGTTACCACATTGGCAGCACTTCCCTTTTCGGTGACGGTGTGCACTTCCTGCTGCGCAATAAAATGACCGGCCTCCTTGGCGATGGAAACCATTTGCTGGGCAAGATGCTGGACGTTTTTTGGTGTAATCATAGGAAACCTCCTGAGTATAGAAACTTGCATGGGAAAAGCCCGGAGCGCAACTGGCATCGGGCTTGATTGGACGAAAATATTGAATGCACTCAGCTTAGATTCTTTTTTGCTGTGTTCAGCGAGGATATCAGAAGCTTTTTCAATTCGATACATCGCTCTAGAATGGAACGGTCCTCATAGAAGCCGCTCTCAATTAACAATTCCAGCCAGTATTCACTCTCGGAACATTCCTTCAGAGCGATTTGGAGTTTGGCGATAAAATCGGCTTTTCCGTGGGCATAGAAGGCCTCCCGGATGTTGGCTCCGATGCTGGTGCCGGAGCGAATCAGCTGATTGGTCAGCACGGATTCTCGTTTGCAGCTTTTGACGGCGTTGCAGACCTTTATGATTTCCAAGGCAAAGGCTTTTGATTTGTCCAACAGCGGGCTTGGCATGGCATATCACCTCAACCATGAAAATCAATGCCGCTGTGCGGCATACCATACTTATTCACTATTCCCTATTACCTATTACTTTCCAAAAATCTCGAATGCGTAGTTAGTGAAAAGTGAATAGTGAAGAGGGAATAGGTAAAAATCCCGAACGCATTCGCATTCGGGATTTTTGGTGACCCGCCGGAGATTCGAACTCCGGACCCACTGCTTAAAAGGCAGTTGCTCTACCGACTGAGCTAGCGGATCGTATTTGGCTGGGATGGCCGGATTCGAACCAGCGAATGCCAGAGTCAAAGTCTGGTGCCTTACCGCTTGGCGACATCCCAATGTGGAGCGGCGCCCTTTGATCGGACACACTGGGCATTATAGCATAGATATTTTATTTTGGCAATCCTTTTTTTCAAAATTCAGAAAAATTATTCCTGCTTTTCCAAAGGGGGATGGGAAAAATTTGCGTTTTTCTGAGAGAAAAGGGCAAATAGGGCTTTACTTTTCCGCAGGTATCCTGTATAGTAGTTCCCAACAGAGTAGGAAACCCTGCGTGAAGTGCTGTCAAGATGGGGAGTTGTGTGACAGACGAAGGACCGTTGTCCGCGATGGGGTATCCGCACCCGCTGCGTCATAATGGACTGATCCTCCTTTATGTAGCAACGATACTCGGTGGAGCGAATGGGCTACGCGCATTCTATCCACGGGTTCCTTGACCGCTGCTCCCCTTACGACCAAAGGTCGCAAGGGGTTTTTTCGTGTCCGGGAACCCTCAGCCGGTTCGCTCGAAAAAATGAAGGAGGTTTTCCTATGAACAAACAAACAACCATCCCCGTCATGTCCACCCGCAACTTGGCCTATTGCGCCCTGCTGGCAGCCCTGAGTGTGGTGCTGGCTCGCCTGATCATTCCCATGCCCAATGCCACTACCCGGTTTTCCATCGAGGCAGTGCCCATTGTGCTGGCCGGCATCCTCTTCGGCCCCATGCCGGGAGCGCTGGTGGGATTCTGCGCCGACTTTGTGGGCACCTTGTTCTCCGGGTTCGGATTTAACCCCCTGTTCAGCCTGCCGCCTATTCTCTATGGCATTTTCGGCGGCGTGTTCCGCTATTATCTGGCGAAAAAGGTCACCATTCCCGGTCTGACCTTGACCTTCCTGCCTCCGGTGGTGCTGGGCTCCATTTTGTGGCAGAGCGCTGCTCTTTCCTATGTTTACAACAGCAAGGGCAGCTTCCAGGCCAGCCTGATTTACTTCCTCACCACCCGGTCTGTGCAGTTTGCTGTGACGCTGGTGCTGGATGTTGCGATTTTGTATCTGCTGATGCGCACCGGAATTTTCCAGCGGCTGGGAATCTGGCCCCCGGTGAAGAAAGAGAAATAACCTGATTTTTCGAAAGGACGACCCTTCCATGAACGCAACCGAAGCCATTGCCTATATCCATTCCGTCTGCTGGAAAGGCAGCATTCCTGGTCTGGGACGAACCCAGACCTTGCTGGCAAAGATGGGCAATCCGGAGAAGAAACTGAAATTCGTACACATCGCCGGAACCAACGGAAAAGGCAGCACCGCCGCCATGACCGACTCCATCCTGCGCAAAGCCGGATACCGGACGGGACTGTACACCTCTCCCTACATCTACCGCTTCCACGAGCGGATGCAGGTGGATGGGCAGGAGATTTCCGATGAAGAACTGGCAGAGGTGACAGAATTTGTTCGTTCCCTGGCTCAGTCTATGGAAGAGTCTCCCACAGAATTTGAGCTGGTCAGCTGCATCGCCTTTGAATATTTCCGCCGCAAGCAGTGCGATATTGTGGTGCTGGAAGTGGGCATGGGCGGTGCCATGGACTCCACCAACGTGATTGAAACCCCGGAAGTGGCGGTGATTACCAACATCGGTTTGGATCACACCGAATATTTGGGAAACACCGTGGAAGAAATCGCTCTGACCAAGTCCGGAATCTTTAAAGAAAACGGCCACGCGGTGGTCTACCGCAGCACCCCTTCTGTGGAAGCGGTGTTTGAGCAGGTTTGCCAGCAGAAGCATGTCAGTCTGAAAAAGGCGGACTTTGCCGGGCTGAAACTGAAGCGCCACACCCTGGAAGGCCAGGTTTTCGACTGCGGCGAAAGAAAGGATCTGGTGCTGCCTTTGCTTGGGGATCACCAGCTGCATAATGCCGCCGTGGTGCTGGCCATTGCGGATACGCTGATGGAAGAGGGCTGGAAGATTACCGAGCAGAACATTTACGACGGCATCCGGGACGTGCGCTGGCCCGGTCGGTTTGATGTGGTGGGTAAGAATCCCCTGTTTATCATTGACGGTGGCCACAACCCCCAGTGCATCGAAGCCCTGGTGAAAAACATCCAGGATTATCTGGAAGGCAAACGGGTGATCGCCCTGACTGGTGTGCTGGCGGATAAGGACTATGCAGATATGTATAAGCCTGTGATGCCTCTGGTACAAAAATTCGTCTGCATCACCCCGCCCAATCCCCGGAAGCTGGAAGCTCAGCTGCTGGCCCAGTATTTGCAGCAGGCGGGAGCCGACGCCATTGGCTGCGACAGCATCGAGGCCGGCGTGGAGAAAGCCATGGAGCTGGCAGGCAAAGACGGCGTGGTGCTGTGCTTTGGCTCTCTGTATTCCATCGGCGCCATTCGGGATGCCCTGAACCAGCGGCAAACAAAATAAAAGGCAAGCGCCGCAGCGGAACAAATTCGCTGCGGCGCTTTTTTCATAACTTACAGCTTGCTGAAGGCAACCGCGGTCTGGGCTGCCAGCTTGGCGTTGTTGTATACCAGCCGGATGTTGGATGCCAGGCTGTCGCCGCCGGTGATTTCTGCCACCCTTTCCAGCAGGAAGGGGGTGGTATCCTTGCCATGGATGCCCTTGGCATTGCACTCGCCGATGGCCTGGTCGATGGCGGCGTTGATAGTATCCAGAGGCATGGCGTACTGCTCCGGGATGGGGTTGGTGACCAGCATACCGCCCCCCAGTTCCAGGTCTTTGCTGGCCTTGAATGCGGCAGCCAGTTCCTCGGGGCTGTCCACCCGGTAGTCTACGCCGAAACCGGACTGCCGGGTGTAAAAGGCGGGCAGCTCGTCAGTGCCGTAGCCGATCACCGGTACGCCCTTGGTTTCCAGATATTCCAGGGTCAGACCCAGATCCAGAATGGACTTGGCACCGGCGCAGATGACCATCACCGGGGTCTGGCTCAGTTCTTCCAGGTCGGCGGAGATGTCCATGGTAGTTTCGGCTCCACGGTGGACACCGCCAATGCCGCCGGTGGCGAAAATGGAGATGCCTGCCATATGGGCGATGATCATGGTGGTGGTGACGGTGGTGGCCCCATCCTCGCCCCGGGCGCACAGCAGCGCCAGATCCCGGCGGGAAGCCTTGTGAATGGCCTGGCCTTTCTTACCGAAGTATTCAATTTCTTCCGGCGTCAGACCGGCTTTCAGACGACCGCCGATGATGGCGATGGTGGCGGGAACGGCACCATTTTCCCGGATGATCCGCTCCACATTCAGGGCAGTTTCCACATTCTGGGGATAGGGCATGCCGTGGGAAATGATGGTGGATTCCAAAGCAACGACGGGCTTGCCTGCAGCAATGGCGGCGGAAACTTCGGGATTTACGTCCAGATATTTGTTCAGCTTCATACAAATCACATTCCTTTGTAAAAATCTGCAAGTTCAGTGTGCCATTCGGGCTTTCAGTGCCTGGGCGGACATGGCGGGATTGATGGTTTCCGCAGACTCCATGGCAATGGCCCCGGCGGCAAGACCGGCCCAGGCAGAGGTTTCCAGGTTGCTGCCTTCTAAGTAGGCCCAGACCAGGGCTGCCATAAAGGCATCGCCGCAGCCGGTGGTGCTGACCATCCGCCCCGGCAGGATGGGAAGCCACAGCCGTATGCCGCCCATGGCGGCATAGACACCTTCGGCCCCCAGAGACAGAAATACCCGGTGCACTCCCAGGCGGACCAGCTTGTCCGCTGCCGCTTCCACATCCTCCCGGGTGTGAATGGGAATGCCGGAAAGGAGCTCCGCTTCCAGCCGATTGGGCTTCAGGGTGTGGATTTTGGAGAGAATAGGCCGCAGCTTTTCTGCCTTGGCAGTGGAAACCGGGTCGACAAACAGGGGTACATGGACATTCCGGGCCAGATATTGAAGGGATTCGGCGGGAATGTTGGCGTCTGCCACCACCACCTGGGCATTTCGCAGCACCGCCAGATTGGCTGCCAGATAGGCTGGGGTGATCCTGTCGCAGATGGTCATGTCGGAAACTGCCAGAACCATCTCCCCATCCGGAGCCGCCAGGTACAGATAGGTGGAGGTTTTGCCGCCGGGTACATGCAGAGCGTGGCTCAGGTCAATCCCATGCTCAGAGCAGGCGGCGGCTACCTGCTGCCCGTGAAGGTCATCGCCGTAGGCGGTAAGCAGCCGCACATCCAGGCCCATCAGACTCATGTTGTGGGCGATGTTCCGCCCCACACCTCCCAGGCTCAGGGATACGGTGCCGGGATTGGAGTCGGCGGGCACCAGGGGCGCAAAGGAGCGGCCGCCGATGTCCACATTCACGCCCCCCACCACCACGGCATAGGTGCCGCTGCGCAGGACATAGCCTTTTCCGGCAATGCAGCCCTTTTTCATCAGATTGGAGATGTGCACAGCCACGGAAGAACGGGTGATGCCCAACTGATCCGCAATCTGCTGCTGGGAGATCATGGGATTGGCTTCAATCAGCTGCAAAACCTGCCGCTCCCGCTGGGTCATGGGAATCGCCTCCTAAACGTTTCTTTATTTTTAAGCACATCTTTATTATAAAATGCCGTTTCTGATGGGTCAATGCAGAAAGAATCGCATCCTGGTTTTTCTACAACCGGCACAAATAGCGTGCTTGTGTTTTGGTGAAAAATTCTTTACAATCTTTCCAAAAGCGGTGACGCAGCAGGGGGAAATTCCCTCTTTCAAGGTGAAAGAACATAAGACAGGAGGACTGTCCATGGAGGATGAGAAAATTTTGGCGCTGTATTTTGCCCGGGATGAGGAGGCAATCCGTCAGACCCAGGCCTGCTACGGCGGCAGACTGACGGTGCTGGCGCAAAATATCCTGCGCAGCCGGGAGGATGCCGAGGAAAGCGTCAACGATACGTATTTGACAGCCTGGCAAACCATTCCACCGAAGAAACCCAATTTTTTCCTTGCCTATTTGTCAAAAATCTGCCGGAATTTTGCCTTCGGCAAACTGGACTGGCAGCAGGCAGCCAAGCGCCGGGCGGAGGTGGTGACCTTGAGCCAGGAAATGGAGCAGTGTATTCCCGACAAAGCCCGGGAAGCGGAACTGGAAAGCCGGGAAATTGCCTGGGCGGTCAATGACTTTTTGCGGGGGCTGACCCCGGAAAACCGGGTGCTGTTTCTGCGGCGGTATTGGTACTGCGATACCATCGAGGAGATTGCCCGGCGCTATAGTATGGGCCAGAGCAAAGTGAAAATGCGGCTCAGGCGCATCCGGCAGCAGCTGGCAGCGCATCTGGAACAGGAGGGGATTTTTCTATGACAGGCAGAGAGTTGCTTCTTGGACTGACGGAGGTGGAGCCGGAATTTCTGGCGGAAGCAGAAAACGGGGCAGCCCCACATTGGCATATTTTTCGACGCCCGGTGCTGGCAGCGGCGCTGATTGCCCTGGTGCTGATTTTTGTGGGATGCGCTTATGTGGTGATGTCGGAAACAGAGTGGTTCCAATCCTTTTTTGCCCAGCGGCAGGAGCAGGGACTCTCGGAAGGACAGGCGGCCTATGTGGAGGAAAACACGAAAAGCATCGGGCAAAGCGTAAAAAAGGACGGATATACTTTGACGGTGGAATCTGCCATCGCCGATCCTTACCATGCCTATATCAAACTGCGGCTGGATGCGCCCTTCTGGGAAAAGCTGGATGCTGACCAATATGCAGGGGGTGTATATCAGCAGGAAGACGGAAGTTTTGATCCGCTGTTTCTGGTCTTGGAGACCCAGCAGGAGGTTTGCTGGAACGCTACATGGGAAAAGTTGGAAGATGGTGACCCCAATGACAATTCGTTCCAGATCATGCTGACATTGGGAAGCGCTGGTACCGCAGAAGCGGAACTGTTTGAAGCGGGGGTTTCCTACCAGCTGCACGTTCATGGTCTGAGAAAGTTTTATTGGGATGACCGAAAGCCAGATGAGCAGATTACGGATGCGGTGTTTGACTTTGAGATTGTATTTGACAAAATCAACGCCGATATGCTGGAGATGGTGGATGAGCCCATTACCGTATCCCAGGATGGCATCTCCGTGCGCCTTACCTCTCTGCGGCTGCACACCATGGGAGCCTACGCCACCTACAAAGGCAGAAACGACGAAAGAGGATTTTTCTGCCTGATGTATGCGGCGGTGGTATTGCGGGACGGTACCCAAGTGCCCTTGATTCAGGGGGCCATCACAACGGGAGAATCCAGCTGGCATTTACCCAGTCCCATTGATCTGGATGAGGTGGATTATGTCCTGCTGCAAAACGGCACAAAAATCCCCGTCCCAGAAACGGAAAAAAGCCCGGGGTAACCCGGGCTTTTGCCTATGTTTGGGGCAAATCCGCACTGAAGAGAATCCGGTCGTTTTCCACGCCCTGGCTGTGAAACAGCTTCAGAAGATTCTCCGTGGTCATATTTTTTCGCTCCTGTCCGGCGATTTCCCGGACGATGGTGCCGTCCTTCATCATAATGGTGCGGTTGCCCAGCTGCAGGGCGGAGGGAATGTTGTGGGTAATCATCAGGCAGGTGATGTGGTTCTCTGCCACGATTTTCTGGGTCAGATTCAGTACCTTCTGGGCGGTTGCCGGGTCCAGGGCGGCGGTATGTTCGTCCAGAAGCAGCAGTTTGGGGGTCACCAGAGTGGCCATCAGCAATGTCAGCGCCTGACGCTGACCGCCGGAGAGCAGACCTACCTGGCTCTGCATCCGGTCTTCCAGTCCCAGTTCCAGCTGGGAAAGTTTTTCCCGGAACTCCCGGCGCTCCTTGGCGGAGATCATGGAGAAGGGAGAATGGGATGCCGATGCCCGCATATAGGCCAGAGCCAGATTTTCCTCAATGGTCATGTGGGGGGCGGTGCCTTTCAGAGGGTCCTGGAAAAGTCTGCCAATGTACTTGCTGCGCTTGTAGTCCGGCTGGTTGGTAATGTTCACCCCATCTAAGCGGATGGTGCCGTCATCCACCGGGAAAGACCCGGCAATGGCGTTGAACAGGGTGGATTTTCCCGCACCGTTGGAACCAAGAACCGTGACAAAATCCCCGCTTTCCAGGGAGAGATTCACATTGGTCAGGGCTTTCTTTTCATTCACCGTGCCGGGATTGAAGGTTTTGGAAATGTTGGAAAGTTTCAGCATTTGCTTTTTCCTCCCTTGGTGGCGGGCTTCATGGCGCCCCGGATGGCGGGCAGGCCGATGGCAAGGGCCACAATGGTAGCGGAGATCAGCTTCAGGCATTCGCTGGGCAGATCGAGACGCAGAGCGATGGCGATGATAAACCGGTAGACAATGGAACCGGCCACAGCTCCCAGGGCCTTCATCCAGAGTTTCCCTTTGGGCAGCAAAGTCTCGCCGATAATCAGGGAAGCCAGACCGATGATAACCATGCCGGTGCCCAGGTTGATGTCCGCGGTTTTCTGGTACTGGGCCAGCACCGCACCGGACAGGGCGGTCATGGCGTTACTCATACACAGGCCGATGGTGATGGTGAATCCGGTGTTGATGGAGGAGGCCCGGACCATGTCCGGATTGTCTCCTGTGGCCCGGATGCTCAGGCCCAGCCGGGTCTTTAAAAATACCACCAGAAGCACCGCAACCACCAGAGTAATCAGCGCCGCAGGAAGCAGCTTATAGACGCTTCCAAGGGCGGGCTGCACCAGGGAAAACAGGGTTTTGCTCTTCATCATATTGACGTTGGAGGAAAAGCCCATCACTGCCAGATTTATGGTGTACAGTCCTGTGTTGGTGATGATGCCTGCCAGAATGGAAGGGATTTTCAGCTTGGTTTGCAGTAAGGCGGTGATGCTGCCAGCGCAGGCACCCGCAATCATGGCGGCAGGCAGGGCAAGCAGAGGGTGTCCGGCAACAGCCAGGGTGGCAGACACGGCACAGCCTAAGGTGAAGGCACCATCGGTGGTCATATCCGCAATGTTCAGAACCCGGAAGCTTAAAAACAGTGCCAGCGCCACCAGGGCGTAAATGCAGCCCAATTCCAGGGCGCTGAGAATAACGGCGGTGGAAATCATGGATCAGGTCTCCTTACATCAAGTTACGCAGGGTTCCGGGAGGGGGGACCCTCCCGGAAAAATATTATTCGGCGGTAACCACTTCTTTGACGGTGTTTGCCATGGTGGAGAAGCTGCTGTAATCCAGCCCCAGCACTTCGGCGGTTTCGGTGTTGACGGTGATGATGCCGCCGTCCATCACGTGGAATTCAGGAATTTCTCCGCCCTGGAGAATCTCCACAGCCATATCCGCGGTTTTGGTGCCCAGTTCGGTGTAGTTGACGCCACAGGTGGCGAAGGCACCGGAGAGAACGAAGGAGTCAGCACCGGCATAATGGGCAATTCCGGCTCCGTTCAGGATTTCTGCCACGGCGCCTTCCGCGCCCATAACCGTGTTGTCAGTGGGAGTAAAAACGGCTTCCACCCGGCCTACCAGAGAGGAGGCGGCGGAGACGATTTCATCGGTGGTGTTGCCGGTCTTTTCCAGGTAGGCAATGCCCTTTTCCTCCAGATAGGCCTTGGCCTGGGCGATGGGGGTGGCGGAGTTGGCTTCGGAGTTGGAATACAGCAGACCCACAGTTTTCACATCCGGCTGAACAGCGAGCATCATGTCCAGGATAAAGGCGGTGTTCAGGGCATCGGAGGTGCCGGTAACGGTATCCATTCCGGTCAGACCTACGGACTCGGGATCAGAAATGGCAGCGTAGACAATGGGAATATTGGTGCCGTCGGCGGCGGTGACCATACACTGGGCGGCGGTGGTGGCAATGGGGATAATCATATCCACACCGTCGGAAACCACCTGGGCGCCGATCTGGTTGAGGACGCTGGAATCGTTCTGACCGTTGTATTCTTCTACGGTAATGGTGATGCCCTTTTCTTCTGCCAGGGCGTTGAGCTGGGCGACAATGGCGGTGCGGATTTCATCCAGGGAAGAGTGGTCCATCTGCTGGACAACTGCTACGGTAAAGCCGTCAGAAGAATTGCGGTCGGCGGCGCAGCCGGTAAACACACAGGTCATCAAAACCAGGGAAAGCAAAACAGAAATAACCTTTTTCATAGTAAAAGCTCCTTTACAGCGTTAATTTGGATTGGTTTTTGGGGCGCTTTGAAAATGGGAAGGGGGTTCACCATCGCTTCCCCGGTAATTTCTTCATCATATGCGTTTCCTCCCTGAGAAAATAAAAATGCCCTTGCTCCCCCTAGGGGGAACAAGGACAGAAAAGACAATTTCTGCGGTACCACCTTGTTTGCCGGAACATTCCGACCGCTCTGCCCGATGCCAACACATCGGCTGCCCGTTAACGCTGGCAATGCGTCAGAAGATACTAAGGACAATCCTGTTCTCCCTGCCCTCAGCGGCCCATTTGCTGCCCCGCTTTTCGCTCCGCTCTCAGCTATGCGGAACTCTCTGTGGATGCGCCTTGCAGCTTTACTCCCGCTTCCATGGTTTCAACTTATGTTATGCCTGTTATACACCATCTGTTCCGGTTTGTCAAGCATTATTTTCGCTGAATGACGGACAAGTGTGCGCAGAAAACAAACAGCAGGCGTTAATATTCCCGTACCACGCCTTTGACGATGCCGATGATTTCTGCGTAAGTGCCGTCGATGGGCTCGTAGCTGTCGTTTTCCGGCATAAGCCAGACCTGACCATTGCGGCGGCGCAGCCGCTTGACGGTGGCTTCGTCCTCCAGCCGGGCAACCACAATCTGCCCGTCGTCAGCAGTGGACTGGGGACGGACGATGACCTTGTCCCCGCTTAAAATTCCCGCACCGATCATGCTGTCACCCCGAACCCGCAGAGCGAAGCACCCCGGCTCATGCCAAGGCAGGGTCCCCTCCTGATTTTCCACTGCCAGAATGGGCATACCGGCGGTGACCACGCCGATGACAGGGATTTGCCCCGGGCGAACGCCGGTGACCAGCGCCCGTTTACGGCCCTTGGCGCCGGGGGACTGGAGCAGCCCCTGATCCTGCAGCGCCTGGAGGTGGTAGCTGACGGAGGCGGTAGAACGCAGACCCACTGCGGCCCCAATTTCCCGGACAGAGGGAGAATAGCCGTTCTCCTGGATAAAATCGTTGACATAATCCATAATGAGCTGGGCTTTGTTGCTGGTTCTGGGCATAGAGGGGTCCTCCTTGTGGGCTTTTTGCCATTATAGCACATATGAACGAAAAAGAAAAGCCTTATTCCTATGCTTTTTTCGCAAGCAAATGAAATTTGATACTATACTGGAATAGAAGGAGGGAAGAAAATGGAAAATATGGACAGCCAAACCCAGAGTCAGATCTGGCAGCGGGTATTTGCACCCATGCAGCAGCCGTCCCGGGAGGATCTGCTTCCCCTGCTGACGCAAGCGGTGGAAACCATGGGAGCCGGCCGGCTGCTGGCAGGAGTGCTGCCTGCAAGTGTCCGGCAGCTGGCCAATCGGCTCTATGAAAGCCTGCGGGAGAATGCCCTCTGCATGCGGGGAATCTGCCGCTTGTCCGGCAGAACCGAGGGGAAATTCTGCACAATGCCTAGGGAAAAGGAACCGGCAAAACGGCTGCTGGAAAAATGCTATCACCGCTGCCGCCGGGCTATGATGGAATACACCGCCCGGTCGGCGGACCCGGAATTTGGAGCGGTGTACCAGAAAATGGCCCAGCGGGAAGCGGAGCATTGCTGCCTCATTGCCCAAATCCTGGGGAATCTGGAATCGTGAACTTTCTGCTGTACAGCATGGGAAAGACCTGATACAATGAATCTACAAAGGAGGGAATTTTGTGGAATTTTCTGAGGAAACCCAGATTTTTCTGGTGGCAGAATATTATCGGGTGCTGACGGAGGGCTTTGGCAGCCGGGGCGAGGCGGCGTTTCGGCACTGTGTCCGGAGTTACGGCATCCAGCGGGGCAGCCGAATGGCACAAAGCGCTATCCGGGATGGGCAGCGGCTGGATTATGTAACCTTCTGCCGTTATGGACAGTGGCGGCCTTCGGAAACGGTGCTGCGGGAAAACCGGTGCAGCCAGACGGCAGTGGTGTCCTGGAATCCGGATT
This sequence comes from uncultured Oscillospiraceae bacterium, assembly GCA_944382965.1. GTDB lineage: Bacteria > Bacillota > Clostridia > Oscillospirales > Oscillospiraceae > Faecousia. The sequence continues at coordinate 31,784 of CALWOA010000015.1, forward strand.
ATGTCTACCAGGTAAGCCGCTGCCCCTGGCAGGAGGCGTTTGCCAAATTCGGGGCAAAAGAAGCGGGGCTGCTGTACTGCGACCTTCTGGACGAGGCTATCAATCAGGGATTTAATCCCCAGATTCCCTTCCGCACCGTTCAGACTATGCAGCGGGAAGAACGCTGCATCTTCTCCGTGGCGGATGCAGGCATCACGCCGGAAACGGATCTGGCCCGGATTCCCGGAGCGGTTCGGGACTACGATTACCACAGCGCCGATGTCTTTTACACCTTCGGAAAGGTGTGCCAGGGCATCTTTGCTGAGGAAGGGAAGCAGGCGGCCCAGCAGGTGATGGAATCCTTTATCGCATATTACGGCAGGGAAATGGGGAAGCGCCTGCAATCCTTTGCTCAGCAGGATTTTTCGGCAAACTAAAACAAGGCCCTCCGGCAGCGCCGGAGGGCCTGATCTTTGGATCAGAACAAAATCTGCTCCATGTAGTTTTCGTTGACCTGGGTGTCCGGAAGCCAAACCTGGGCATCGCCCCAAATCTCTGCATGACAGGATATCCGGGTACCGGCTTTTTGCCCTGCTTCATTATTATATATATTATATGCCATCTTCTGAAAGTGTTGTCAAAAATTGCCGGAAGGATGGTTACTGCCGGAGAAACGATGGCGCAGCAGGAAGGTCAGCAGGAACGTGAAGATTTCCGCTGCAGGAAACGCCAGCCACACACCGGTGATGCCGAAGGCTTTGGACAGCACAAAAGCAAACACTACAATGGCCCCCACACCCCGGCAGAAGGCAATTGCCGAGGATGCAAGCCCCTTGCCGATGGAACTGAAAAAACCTGCCTGAATGATATTGACCACAGCACAGAGAAATCCCAGAAAATGCAGCCGGATTCCTGGCCCGGCATAGCGGGCCAACTGGGAAGAGCCTTCACTGTTGAACAGGTCAACCATACCGTCGCCCCAAATCCATACCGACGCAACCAGCACCAGGGCAATCCCCATGCCGATGCGCAGGGAATACCGGTAGATTTGTCTTTCTCCCTGGGTGTCGGACTTTCCGTGAACCAGACTGGCCAGAGGCTGCAGCCCCTGGGAGATGCCATTAAAGAGAGCTGTGCCTACCAAGGCAATGTTGGCGACCACGCCATAGGCGGCGACGGCAATGTTGCCCCCCAGGCCCAGCAGCAGGAAGTTAAAGACCATGGTGGTCAGGCCGCTGGAAATTTCTCCCACAAACGCCACAAATCCCAAAACACAGGAACGAACCAATTTCGTAAAAGAAGGCACCTGCCAGCGGAATTTTACGTTGTTTTTGGGTGACAGGTAATGCACCATGCAGATGCTCATGCTGACAATGGGGGAGATGCCGGTGGCCAAGGCGGCGCCTACCATCCCCAGCCCCATGGGGAACATGAAAATGTAGTCAAATACAATGTTGAACATACCGCTGATCAAAGTGGCGGTCATGGCAATGTTGGGTGCGTTGTCGTTGCGGACGAAAGCGGTAAAGGTGTAGTTGAGCATAAAGAAGGGGGCATAGCACAGGGCAATCCGAATGTAAGAGGTGCCGATGGCAACGATGGTATCGTCGGCCCCCATCCACCGCAGAACGGTGTCCGGAGCGAAAATTCCTGCGGCCACGAAGGGCAGACTCAGCAGCAGCGTCCAGAACAGAGAATTAAAAAAGTAACTCAGCGCTTCTTCCGGGGCAAAGGATTTGCACAGAGAATACCGGGTGGCAGAGCCAATGCCCACCATGGCACCCAGAGCGAACATCAGTGCGTACAGCGGCAGCGTCAGATTCAGTGCGGTGATGCCATCGGCGCCGGCCTGGAGAGAAATGAAAAAGGTATCCGCCAGTACATAGCAGGAAATGCCAACCATTGCCAGAATGTTTGGCAGGATATAACGTCTGAGCTGTTTTTCCATATTGTCCTCCTGTAAAAAAACAGCACCTTTCTTTACGACTGCAATGACCTAACGCCGTAAATTCAGATGCTGCAACCATCTTGCTGCCCGGTGGCAGTATATTTCTGCAGGGATTGTATCATAATTGAGGTATCAATGCAATATTTTTCTTTTTTTATGCAAAATGTCTGCAATATGCGGACAAATGCTTTTGCGGGAAAGAATTTGCAGGGAAAAGATTTTTTTGCGACAATATTCAATATTTTTTAAGGAAATGCGCCTTACCTCTTGATTGTTTCGGTATTTTCTGATAAAATACATTAGATTTCATCGCATGGACACCGGCGTAGTGTTCGGGCGTGTCCGCCCACGGTGTCCCCCGGGGAATCAGACAAAAACAAGAAAGGAAGAAAAACATGAACATGAGAAAACTGCTGTGCGCTGCTCTGGCTGTTGTGATGGTGTTTGCTCTGGTCGCTTGCGGTCAGCAGAACGTCGTCAGCAACTCCTCCAGCGAAGGCACTCAGGCAGCTGTGGAAGCTACCGCTGCTCCCGAAGCCGGCAAGCCCACTGAGCCCACCGGCCAGCTGGTCATCGGTACTACTACCGACCTGGAGAACGACTTCTATGATACCAGCTTCTCCAACGCTGCCACCAACTACAAGCTGTATGATCTGATCCACGGCTACGGCACTGTCGTTTCCGACAAGGAAGGCGCCTGGATTTACGATCCCACTGTCGTGGCCAGCCACGAGGAAGTGGAGAATGAGGACGGCACCAAGACCTACACCGTCACCATCAACGACGGCCTGGTCTGGAGCGACGGCACCCCCATCACCGCTAAGAACTACGTCTTCCAGCTGCTGCTGGAAAGTAGCCCTGAGATGAACCAGGTCGACGGCTATCCCAGCCAGGCTGGTTACCCTCTGGTGGGCTATGACGAGTTCTTCGCCGGTGAGACCAAGAACTTTGCCGGTGTGCACCTGGTCGACGACATGACCTACTCCGTCACCGTCAAGGCTGAGGAGCTGCCCTACCACTACGACATCACCTACGCCCTCGCCAGCCCCCGCCCCATGCACGTCATCGCTCCTGACTGCGATGTTGTGGATGCTCCCGAAGGCGCTATGATCACCGGTGACTTCACTGCAGAACTGCTGCAGAAGACCATCAACGATTCCAAGACCGGTTACCGTTACAACCCCAGCGTTGTGTGCGGTCCTTACCTGTTTGAGTCCTACGACATCGCCAGCCGTCAGGGCACCCTGGTTGTCAACCCCAACTACGCCGGTGACTACCGTGGTGTGAAGCCCATGATCGAGAAGATCGTTGTCAAGACTGTTAAGAGCGATACCATGATCAACGAGCTGGCTTCCGGCTCCGTGGATCTGCTGTTCCAGAGCAGCGGCGCTGATACCATCAATGCCGGCCTGGACCTGGTTGACCAGGGCAAGGCTCAGTACAGCACCTTCTTCCGTAACGGTTACGGCAAGGTGCAGTTCGACTGCAGCCAGTTCCCCACCGACTCCGAGAATGTCCGTAAGGCCATTGCCTACTGCCTGGACCGCAACGAGTTCGCTCGTCAGTACAGCGGCGGCTACGCAGCTGTTGTCCACGCTTACTACGGCCTGGCTCAGTGGGAGTACCAGGAGTCCAAGGACTGGATCGACCAGAACCTGAACACCTACGAGAAGAACATTGAAGAGGCTAAGAAGCTGCTGGAGGAGGACGGCTGGAACAAGAACGCCGACGGCTCCGATTACTCCGGCACCGGCACCCGTTACAAGGAAGTGGACGGCCAGCTGAAGCCTCTGGTTATCGAGTGGGCCAACACCGACGGTAACCCCGTTTCTGAGCTGCTGGCTACCATGCTGCCCGAAGCTATGGCAGAAGCCGGCATGGAGCTGAAGGCCACCACCATGGACTTCCCCACCCTGCTCAGCGGCATCGACCACACCAGCGATAAGATCTACAACATGTACAACCTGGCTACTGGTTTCGCTCTGGCAAGCTCTCCCTGGTACTACTACTCCACCGATCCCGTGTGGATGCAGGCCGGTTACAACAGCAACTGGATTGTTGACGAGGAGCTGGCTGCCGCTGCGGAAGTTCTGAAGCCCATTGCCTACGAGGACGACGAGGCATGGCTGGCTGCATGGCAGAACTTCATCGATGTCTGGAACGACAAGATGCCCGATATCCCCCTGTATTCCGACGAATATTATGATTTCTACTCCAACAAGCTCCATGGCTGGGAGTCCACCTCCGTTTGGGAGTGGTCCCGTGCTGTCCTGGATGCCTGGGTAGAGGCCTAAACATGTATCCGGCGGAACGCCGCGCCTTGTGCGCGGGTTCCGCCGGCTTTTCCGGCATAAACCCCGGAAGAGGGGGATGCCGCGGCGCTCGGTCCATACCGCATTTCCCCGGATGGACCCATATTGATTGGGCCATGTCCCATGGCAATACAGGAACGATGTGTTCCTACTAATTTGAAACGGAGGAACGGTGAATGGGAAAAGGAAGATATCTGCTGAAACGGTTCGTATACATCGTTTTTGTGTTTTTTATCATTTCTATTCTGATGTTCGCAATTTACAAATCCATGCCCGGTGATCCTGTGGATATTATGCTGGGCGACAGCAAGACTTCTATGAAACCCGACGCGTACCAGGCACTGTATGATAAGACAGTGAAGGATCTGGGACTGGACAAGCCCCTGCCTGTGCAGTACGTGGCCTGGATGGGCAATATGCTCACCGGAGAATTTGGCTATTCCACCCAATATAAGCAGGAAGTCATCAACATCATCAGCGCACCCATGATCAATACGGTGCTGCTGAACATCCTGACGATGATTGTGGTGTTTATTATTGCGATTCCCCTGGGTATTGTAACCGCAGTGCGAAAAAACGGCGCCTTTGATAAGACGGTGCAGGTTGTGACCATTGTGGGATACAGTATACCTACCTTTATTGTGGCACTGCTGGCAATCTTCCTGCTGGCGGTAAAATTCCCCATTTTCCCCATCAGCGGCGTCAAGAGCGCCGGACTGAACGCTACCGGCCTGGAGTATGTGCTGGACAGACTCTGGCACATGGCCCTGCCGGTGCTGGTAATGTCTGTTTCCGGTATCGGCGGCATTACCCGTTATGTCCGGGCAGCCATGATTGATGTGCTGCGGATGGATTACATCAAAACCGCCCGGGCCAAGGGCCTGCGGGAAAAGACTGTGGTGTATATCCATGCATTCCGCAATGCGCTGATTCCCGTGGTCACCATTACCACCTGGTGGGTTGTGGGCCTGTTCGGCGGCTCTATTGTGATTGAATCTGTGTTCCTGTGGCCCGGCCTTGGCAAGATGCTGATTGACGGCCTGCTGCAGCGGGACTTTGCGGTGGTCCTGACCATGCAGATGTTCTACGTTGTGCTGTCTCTGGCGGGCAACGTGATTATGGACATTGCATATACCATCGTTGACCCCCGGGTACGCCTGGAAGACTAAGGGAGGCAAAAGAATGCGTAACGAAAAGAAAAAATCCCCCCGCCGTTCCACGGCCTCCAAGGCAGCCCAGCAGATGATGATGGGCGGCATGCCCCAGGAGGAAGAAGAAGTACTCCAGAGCCCCATGCAGATGGTGATCCACGATTTCCTGCGGGATAAGATCGCCATGATCGGCGTGATTCTGTTTACCTTCATTTTCCTGTGCTGCGTGTTTTTGCCGTACTTCTTCCCCATTGACCTGTACTATCAGGATGTTACCCAGGCAAACGTAGCCCCGGGCTTCGGCATGCTGAATGTGCCTGCCGGTCTGAAGAACAACGCCCAGGATCTGTCTGTGGGCAGCTCCTTCTCTGTAGGCCTGGATAAGGACGGCAACGTCTATGAATGGGGCACCTTCCCCAACGCCAAGCTGAAGAACATTCCCAGCGCAAAAGAAACCGGCAAGCTGGTGCAGATTTCCGCTGGCCTTGACCATGTGGTTGCCGTGAATGAGGACGGCCAGGTCTTTACCTGGGGCAATGACCGTATGGGCCTGAACTCTATCCCCATGGAGCTGCGCACCGGCGGCAATGACATCAAGCAGATCATGGCCGGTTACCAGATTTCCCTGGCACTGACCGAAGACGGCGAGATGTACAACTGGGGCAGCCAGTACCTGCTGAGCATCACCTACCCCGAAGGGGTTCAGGGCAACATCGACAAGTTTGCCGCCAGCACCAACATCGTCATGGTACTGACCAAGGACGGCGAAGTGGTGCCTCTGACCAACAAAACCTCTGCATACACCAACATTCCCGAGGAAATCCAGGGCGATGTGGTGGATCTGGCCATCACTGACGAAAGCGCCGCCGCGGTGACTTCCGACGGCCGTGTCTATACTTGGGGCAACAACATCAAAAAGACCTTGAATGTCCCCGAAGAGATTCAGGGCCAGGTGGCTTCCCTCAGCGCAGGCCGCTATCACTACACTGCCATTTTGAAAGACGGCTCCGTGTTCAGCTGGGGTGATAACACCCACGGCCAGGCCAATGCTCCCAAGGATACGGGTATTGCCAGCGTGGATGCCGGCTACTATGCCAACTACGCCATTACGGAAGACGGACAGGTAATTGCCTGGGGACTGAAGGGCTACCTGATGGGCACCGATGCCTTTGGCCGTGACCTGTTCCGCCGTCTGCTGGTTGGCGGACGGATGACTATGACCGTGGGCGCTATCTCCGTCGTAATTTCCACCATCATCGGTATTCTGGTGGGCGGTATTTCCGGTTACAAGGGCGGCAAGGTGGACAACCTGCTGATGCGTCTGACGGAAATCGTCTCCTCCATTCCCTTCCTGCCATTCTGTATTATTCTATCGTCCATATTGGGCAACAGCATCAGTGAAACCCAGAGGATCATTTTGATTATGTGTATTCTGGGCTTGCTGTCCTGGCCGGGCATCGCCCGTCTGGTTCGCGGCAGCGTGCTGGCAGAGCGGGAGCAGGAATTCGTTACCGCCGCCAAGGCTCTGGGCGTAAAGGAAGCCGGAATTATCTTCCGTCACATCCTGCCCAATATCATTACTGTTATCATTGTCAATGCAACCCTGAACTTCGCAACCTGCATGCTGACCGAGTCTTCTCTGTCTTTCATCGGCTTCGGCGTCAACGAGCCTAACGCCACCTGGGGCAACATGCTCACCGGCGCCCAGAACGGTCAGGTTATCGCCAACTACTGGTGGCGCTGGCTGTTCCCGGCTATGCTGCTGGGTATCTGCACCATCAGCATCAACTGCATCGGCGACGGCCTGCGGGATGCCATTGACCCCAAATCGAAAGAGAGGTGAGCCGGAATGCATTTGCTTGAAGTCAAAAACCTGCACACATATTTCACTACCAAGAAAGGCATTGTCAAGGCTGTCAACGACGTGACCTACAGCCTGGATGCCGGCAAGACCCTGGGTATCGTGGGTGAGTCCGGCTCCGGCAAGAGCGTTTCCGCCATGAGCATTATCCGCCTTTTGGACGGCAACGGCTATATCGAAAGCGGCAGTGTCACTTTCGACGGCAAGGACATCCTGAATGCTTCCGACAAGGACCTGCACCACATCCGGGGCAATGAGATCTCCGTGATCTTCCAGGAGCCTATGACCTCCTTGAACCCGGTGTTCACCATAGAGCGCCAGATCGGCGAAGTGCTGCGGCTGCACCAGAAGCTGGACAAGAAACAGGCCTATCAAAAGGCAGTTTCTCTGCTGTCTGACGTAAAAATCCCCAACCCCGAACGGGTGGCAAAGCAGTATCCCTTCCAGCTCTCCGGCGGTATGCGCCAGCGCGTGATGATCGCTATGGCTCTGGCCTGCCGGCCTAAGCTGCTGATTGCCGACGAGCCCACCACGGCTCTGGACGTGACCATTCAGGCCCAGATTCTGAAGCTGATGAACGAGCTGAAGCATCAGATGGGTACCTCCATTTTGTTCATCACCCATGACCTGGGTGTTATCCACGAGATGGCAGATGAAGTGGCAGTTATGTACTGCGGCCAGATTGTGGAGAAGGCCGACGCCCAGACCATTTTCCATGGCGGCGTTCACTCCCATCCTTACACCGAGGGCCTGATGACCTCCATTCCCCGGCTCAATACCCCCAAGGGTAAGCGGCTGGAGGCAATTCCCGGCGCGGTTCCCAACCCGCTGTACCTGCCCCAGGGCTGCAAGTTTGCTCCCCGGTGCAAGTACTGCACCGAGAAGTGCCTGGCCGCGGAGCCGGAGCTGCAGGAAGTCGCTCCCAACCATTTAATCCGGTGTTTCTATCCAGAGAAGGCGGTGAGAAAAGAACATGCAGAATGAGAACCGTAAGGTGCTGCTGACCATCAAGGATGTAAAGCAGTACTTCCCTGTAAAAAAGACCAAGCTGCGGGAAAAGCAGCGCTATGTTCGTGCCAATGACGGCATTTCTCTGGAGATTTACGAAGGCGAAACCCTGGGCCTGGTAGGCGAGTCCGGCTGCGGTAAGTCCACCTTCGGACGGACCCTGCTGCAGCTGTATCCCCAGACCCACGGCGATGTGATTTACCACAAGGACGGTAAGGACATCGACCTGAAGAAGCTGAGCAAGGAGGAGATGCGGGTGCTGCGCAAGGACCTGCAGCTGATCTTCCAGGACCCCTATTCCTCCCTGAACCCCCGTATGACGGTGGGCCAGATCATCGGTGAGGGCCTGGTGTCCCATGGCATCTTCAAAAAGGGCGATCCTGCCATGCAGGAGTATATCTTCCAGGTGATGGAAAACTGCGGCCTGGCGAACTACATGTTCGGTCGGTATCCTCACCAGTTCTCCGGCGGTCAGCGCCAGAGAATCGGCATTGCCCGAAGCCTGGCTCTGAACCCTGCCTTCGTGGTCTGTGACGAGGCGGTTTCTGCACTGGACGTGTCCATTCAGTCCCAGATTCTGAACCTGCTGTCGGAACTGAAGGAAAAGCAGAACCTGACCTACCTGTTCATTACCCACGACCTGAGCGTTGTCAAGTACATCAGCGACCGCATCGGCGTTATGTATCTGGGCAATATGGTGGAGCTGGCTCCCACGGAGGAGCTGTTCGCCAACACCTTGCACCCCTACACCGAGGCACTGTTGTCTGCGATTCCTGTGGTGGATGAGGAGGACAAGCGGGAGCGGATTTTGCTGGAAGGCGATATCCCCAGCCCGGTGAATCCTCCCTCCGGCTGCAAGTTCCACACCCGCTGCCGCTACTGCCAGGAAAAGTGCAAGAAGGAGGTCCCGGAGTGGACCAACGTGGGCAATGACCACTATGTGGCATGCCACTTCCCTCTGCACAAACAGGAAGGGTAAGAGACCATGCTGTTTGGCAAAAAAATTAACCGCGTCCTGAATATCCGCAAGGCGGAGGAGCGGTTTGAGAAAGAGCGGGAAGAGTTCCCTCTGGAAAAGAATGACCGACTGGCAATGATTTTGGCAGCGCTTGCAGTATTTGTGCCGGTGCTGATCGTTGTGATTTTGGTGTTCTTGCTGGTGCTGTACCTGTTTTTCTTCCGTTTTATGTAAAATTAGTGCCGGGATTCTATTGAATCCCGGCACTTTCCTATATTCAGCATTTTTTAAATACAGGAATCCATTCCAAGGGACAGGGGACGTCTGCCCATTGTCCGCCTGGGTAGTCCTGTTTCGTATGAATGTCCTGCCAAGTGCAGCCAGCGGGTAAATAGACCCGCCGGGAACGCTGACCGGGGTAGAGAACCGGGGCTACCAAGTAGTCCGGACCAAACAGATAACTGTCCTCCACTTCCCAGCAAAGCGGATCATCAGGAAATTCCAGGAACAGCGCCCGCATAACCGGCGTACCATCCTGATGGGCCTGATCCATTATCTGACGGATATAAGGACGAAGCTTCTCCCGCAAATTTAGGTGATCTTTGCAGATTTCATAAACCTGCAGTCCATAGCTCCAAACTTCATTGTCCGCGCCGGAGCAGCAGGAAGCCCCACCTGTGGTCCCGATAGGAGGCTGCTTTGGTTCCCGGTCGCCATGCAGCCGCATGACGGGGCAGAAGGTACCCCACTGGAACCAGCGGACAAACAGTTCCCGGTAATCTTCCTTCCGGGGGTCGCCGCCGTGGAAGCCGCCGATGTCTGTTGTCCACCAGGGGATGCCGGCAATGCCCATATTCAGTCCCGCAGCCAGCTGGTTGCGCAGGCTTTCGTAACTGGAAGCAATGTCGCCTGACCACACCAAGGCGCCGTATTTCTGACTACCGGCCCAGGCGCAGCGAATCAGATTGACAATATCCTTCTGTCCCTGCTGTGACATGCCCTCATAGAAAGTACGGGCATACTCCACAGGGTACAGATTGCCGATTTGCAGGTGCGGTCCCCGGTAATAGCGGTAGTTGTCAAAGCTGTAGACGGAGTATTCCGGCTCCGCTTCATCCAGCCAGAAAATGTGAATGCCCTTCTGGTAATAGTTCTGGTTCACCTTCTCCCAGACAAATTTCCGGGCCGAAGGATTGGTGGCATCAAAATGAATGGTGTCTCCCATGAAACTCAGACCGGTTTGCACGCCCCGGTCGCAGCGGGTCAGGTAACCCAACTCCTGCATTTGAGGGAAGTTTTCCGAATCCTTGTCCACGGTGGGCCAGACGGAGACCATCAGGGAAATGCCCATCTGATTCAATTCTTCCACCATTGCTTCCGGATCCGGCCAATATACCGGGTCAAATTTCCATTCTCCCTGTTTGGGCCAGTGGAAAAAGTCGATGACAATGACATCAATGGGAAGATTCCGCCGTTTATACTCTCTGGCGATGTTCAGAAGTTCCTCCTGAGTCTGGTAACGCAGCTTGCACTGCCAGAATCCAAGACCGTATTTCGGCATCCTGGGAGCCGTACCGGTAACGGAAGCGTAGCCGGAAATTAGTTTCTTGGGAGTATCTCCCGCAACTACCCAATAATCCAGGGCCTGGGTTGCGTAGGCTTCAAAGGTGGTGATGTTCTTGCCGAATACCGCCCGGCCTACCGCTGGGTTGTTTCACAAAAGACCGTAGCCCCGGGAGGAAATCAGGAAAGGCACGCTGGCCTGGGAATTGCGGTGGGCCAGTTCCAGATCCGCGCCTTTCAGATTAAGAAAGTCCTGTTGATACTGCCCCATGCCGTACAATTTTTCCTGGGGGTCCAGGGATTCAAACCGGGCGGTGAGGTAATAATCCCCGCCTAAGATCGGCTCAAATTCCCGGGCTTCCACCTCGATGGCGCTGCATTTGGGGTCCAGGAGATCCCGCCGGTTGCGGCAGTATTCTTCCAAAAGGGCGGTTCCGTGCTGGTTGTAAATGGTGATTTTCCCTCGTTTGGTCAGATGCAGCCGGATTTTGCCGTTGACCAGGTCGGCCCCGTTGTCATCCATGGTAATTTGGGCCTGGGCACTGTGGGGCAGAGTCAGTGCCCAATCCTCCTGGGGCAAATGGGCCTGCTTGGTGGCACGAATCCGCAGAGCATTGTCACCCCAGGGTTCGACCAAGAGGGTTTCGTGGTTATAAGTATAGAGCAGCTGATTACCGCGAATTTCCATCATATGGCATCCTCCTGTGAATTGGACAGCTTATTTCTCACCGACGGACAGGCGCAGGACGTTCCAGGAAACAGGAGGCAGAGCAGCGGTGGCGGTTTTGCCTTCCACCACAGCTCCGGAAACCTTCCGGGGACGGATATTGTCGGCTCCGGGGCCGTTGACGATCTGAAGATCCGGGTGGTTCAGGGTGATGTGCTCTATCAAATTCACCTGGGAGAAGCCTTCCAGAGTGGTGCTGAGCACCAATTCCGAATCGGTGGAACGGTTCACTGCAAAGATCGTAACCTCTCCCTTTTCCTGATTGTAAATGCTGACACTTTCCAGGTAGGGAACGTCAGTGAAGGTCTTGCTGTCATACCGGGGGGAGTCAGCGGCGGTGTGCAGCACGGTACCCCGGCCATAGAGGCTGGCATGGAGGAAGGGCCAGTAAATGCTCTGAATCCAGGCCTGGCCGCCCTTGGGCTGGGTCATAATGGGGGCAATTACATTCACTAATTGGGCAAGGCAGGCGATCTTGATCCGGTCAGCGTGCCGCAAAATGGTGATCAGCATGGTACCAAATACCGCAGCGTCGGCCATGGTATAGATATCCTCTACCAGGCTGGGAGCATACTGCCAGGGGGTGGCTTTGCGGTAGGCTTCGTCGCTGCCTACCGAGTGATACCACAGGTTCCATTCGTCGAAGCTGAGCATCATCTGCTTGTGGGAGCGCTTTCTGGCCCTGACATAATCACAGGTGGCCAGAACATTCTGAATGAAGCTCTCTGTGGTCAGGGACTTCGCCAAAAAGTCTTTCAGATCCTGGGTGGTGTCTCCCAGGTACTGGTGGATGGACAGGTAGTCCACATCCTCGTATACATGATCCAGAACGGTGGCTTCCCATTGGGGGAAGGTGGGCATTTCCGGGTAGGAGCTGCCGGAAGCTACCAACTGAATGCTGTCGTCAATTTTCCGCATGGCACGGGCGGTTTCCACCGCCAGACGGCCATATTCTTCCGCTGTTTTGTGACCGACCTGCCAGGGACCATCCATTTCGTTGCCCAAGCACCAGGTTTTGATGTTGTAGGGCTGAACAGCGCCGTGGGAAATTCGAAGGTTGCTGTACAGGGTGCCGGAAGGATGATTGCAGTATTCCAGCAGGTTGCTGGCGTCGTCAACGCCTCGAGTACCCAGATTTACTGCCATCATAATATCCGCACCGATTTCCCGGCACCAACCGGCGAATTCCTGGACGCCCACTTGATTTGTTTCCAGGGTGCACCAGGCCCGATCCAGCCGGACGGGGCGCTGCTCCTTTGGGCCGACACCGTCTTCCCACCGGTAACCGGATACGAAGTTGCCGCCGGGATAGCGAATCAGGGGGATGTTCAGCGGTCGAATCAGTTCCAGAAGATCCTGCCGGAAACCCGCAGCGTTGGCGCTGGGATGCTCCGGACAATAGATGCCGTCGTATACCGCTCTGCCCAGATGCTCGATAAAGGAGCTGAACAGCCGGTTGTCAACGTCGGCTACGGTAAAATGGGGGTCGATGTGAAGGTTTGCCTGCAACATTGTGATCACCTCATAAGCAAATTAAGATGGATAATTACGGAAAGTTAAACGATTAGGTTGTGATTTTTTATACGAAGCAATTTCTTGCTTCGTATAAAAGAAAGTAAAACGTTTAAATTCTGACAACCGAATCCCGCAGATGCACACTGCAGGGTAGCAGAAGTTGTTCATTGATGAACGTACTGGTCTGAATTTGCTGCAAGACCAGTTCTGCACTTTTTCTTCCGATTTCGTTCAGGGGAGGCGCTACGCTGGAAATGGCGGGAGAGTAGAGATTCACAATTTCCCGGTTGTCATAACCGAACAGAGAAATATCCTTGCCCACGGCAATATTGTGTTCCAGGCAGTAGGTGTATACACCGCTGGCCATCAGGTCGTTCATGGCAAAAATGGCCGTAATGTCCATGGACAGGAGCTTTTGGGCGATTTCATAGCCGCTGTTGCGGCTCCAGTCCCCCCAGAAGGTGGTTTCCGGGTTGTACAGAATCTGATTTTCCAGCAGTGCCCGCTGAAAACCGCATAGACGGGACTGGGCGTGGATACTTGTGACTGGCCCGACGATTACGCCGATTTTCCGGTGTCCGCAACGGATCAGCGTTTGCCCCACATGGTATCCGGCTTGTTCGTCGTCGGGATAGACGCTGGAAAAACCGCCGCCTTTTGGAAAACAATAGGCATAAACAAAGGGAATATCCCCGAAAGTCGGCAAAAAAGAAATTTCCCGGCAGTGGTATCCCACATACACGATCCCTTCTACCTGCTTGGAAACCAGCGTAGACAGGGCGTTCTCAAAATAGCGGGAATGTTGCGGGGTATCGGTAAAATCGTTTTTGTAGCGTTTGAACAGACGTATGTTGTCCAGGATGATCTCATAGCCGTGTTCTTCGCAGTAGGATTCGATGCCATCAACGATTTCCGGTGTGTTGAAAACCGTCAGATCTTCCGTAATGATGCCAATGCTGTTGGAACGACGGAGCTTCAGATTTTTGGCAAAGCTGTTGGGACGATAGTGCAGCTCCTGGGCAATGGTAAAAATCTCCTGGGCTTTGCTGTCGCTGGCGGCGCCGGGTTTGCCGTTAAGTACATTGGAAACTGTGGCAACGGATACACCGGTGCGTTGGGCAATGTCTTTCATGGTTGCCATTTGCTGATACCTCTATCCGGAAGTACTGAGAAAGGGGGACAAGGGTCCTTTTGGCTATTTTATACCATATGTACCGGAAAAGCAAGGGGGAAAATCGACAGTTTGTGTATTCTCCGGGAGAGCAAAGTGATGGCATGCGGTGGATGCCCTCCAAACGGGAAATAGCTCAATCGATTAAGGGAAAAAGGAACAAAAAAATGAAAATATTATGAACATGCACAAAAGTGCTTTTCCGCTTTTGTAATAGTAACCAAAATATGCTAATTTTGCGAAAAAGGAATTTACAATCTGCACAACAGTACTATAATAACAGCGTAAGTTAAACGATTAGGTTAATTCCTGACATGAAAATCCGAATGTATCAATGTATACGAATGGAGCCAGATACATATGAGAACTTCAATTGTACCGACAAGCGTCGGCAAAACCAAAATTACAGATCCTCTGTTTGGCGCCTATGTCCAGATGGTAGCCCATCAGGTAATTCCTTACCAGTGGGAGGCTATCAACGACCGGGTTCCGGATGCGGAGAAGGCATACTGCATTGAAAACTTCCGTGTGGCAGCGGGACTGCAGCAGGGCGTCCACAGAGGGGCCATTTTCCAGGACACGGACCTGTACAAGTGGCTGGAAGCGGTAGCCTTCTGCATCGCCTACGGAGAAGGGGAGGATTTCCGGCCCATTGCCGACGAAGTCATCGACCTGATTGCCCAGGCCCAGGAACCGGATGGTTACCTGAATACCTACTTCACCATTGAGTGCCCCGAGAAAAAGTGGACAAACCTGACTGAAGGCCACGAGCTGTATGGCTGCGGACATCTGATTGAAGCAGCGGTTGCCTACTATCAGGCCACCGGCACCAGAAAATTGCTGGACGTGGCCTGCAAGTTTGCCGATCTGGTGGACCGGACCTTCGGCGCAGAAGATGGCAAGTGCCACGGCTATCCTGGACATCAGGAAATTGAATTGGCACTGGTAAAACTTTACCGGGTCACCGGAGAAAAGCGTTACCTGTCCCTGGCTAACTATTTCATCCGCCAGCGGGGCGGCAAGCCCAATTATCTGCTGGAGGAAATGGCGGGCAGAAAGGGCAATAACGTATTTCCTGAATTTGCCGAGTATGACGATAAATATGCCCAAACCCATTGTCATCCGGTGGATCAAACTACGGCAGTGGGTCATGCGGTCCGGGCGGTGTACATGTACAGCGCCATGGCGGATTTGGCCATGGAATATGAAGATGCCGATATGCAGAAAGCCTGTGAAACCCTGTACCGCAACATCGTGGACAAGCGGATGTATCTCACCGGCGGCATTGGCTCTTCTGGAAAGCTGGAGCGCTTTACCACGGATTATGACCTGCCCAACGACCGGATGTACTGCGAAAGCTGCGCTTCTGTGGGTCTGATGATGTTCAGCCAGAGAATGGCATCCCTCACCGGAAACGCTGGCTATTACGATACAGTAGAGCGGGCGCTGTGCAATACGGTGATGGCGGGGATCTCCAAGGATGCGGACCGGTACTTTTATGTAAACCCCTTGGAGGTTTGGCCAGATAACTGCCTGCCTTCTACCTCTATGTCCCACGTCAAGCCGGTGCGGCAGAAGTGGTTTGCCTGTGCCTGCTGTCCGCCTAACATTGCCAGAACCCTGGCATCCCTGGGCCAATATATCTACGCTCAGAGCGATACGGCGCTGTATGTGAACATGTTCATCTCTTCCCAGTGGAATACCACCATCAACGGCACTGAGGTAAAGCTGGATATGAAGGCGGAGCACATGACCGGCGGCAAAGTAACGCTGACACTGGAAACCGAAGCTCCGGTGGAACTGAGAATCCGGCTGCCTTGGTATCTGCGCAGCCCTTCACTGAGCCGGGACGGCGGGGAAGAAACCCTGAACGTAGAAAACGGCTACGCCGTGGTTTCGGTTTGCGGCAAGACAAAGCTGGAAATCGGAGGCAGCGTGGAAGCAAAATTTGTGGCGGCAAACCGCAATGTCCGGGCGGATGTGGGCAAGGTTGCCCTGATGAAAGGACCCTATGTCTACTGCCTGGAGCAGGTGGACAACGGGGAAAACCTGGCAAGCATCTTTGTTTCCCCGGCGGCTCCCATTGAGGAGCTGGCGCCTCAGCAGGATTTGCCCGGTACCCTGCCAACCTTGCAGGTATCCGGACGGAGGCTGGTGCAGACCATTGCACAGCAGGATGATCTGTACGGCGATCCTTCCTTTGACGTTCAGGATGTAACCCTGAAAGCCATTCCTTATGCCCTGTGGTGCAACCGCCAGAGCGGTGAAATGCTGGTCTGGATGCACGCCCAGGTCTGAAACCGTTTATTTTAGCAGCGCAGAGTCTGCTATGATAAAACATAACTGATTAGAAAGGAACGAAAACGATGAAAAAGACGCTGAAAAAATGCTTGGCACTGCTGCTGTGCCTGGCAAGCGTGTTCACCTTCGCAGCCTGTGGTCAGAGTGCTCCCGCCGCAACGGAAGCTCCTGCCGCGGAAGGCACTCAGGCTCCCGCTGCTGAGGGCCAGACGGAAAAGGTTGAGATTACCTATTCCTTCTGGGGCAGTGAGGAAGAAGCTGTCAATACCCAGAAGGTTCTGAACATCTTCAACGAATCTCAGGACCGGATCCATGTAACCTGCATGCCCATCCCCTGGGAAACCTACATGGAAAAGCTGAACACCATGGCAACCGGCGGCAACCTGCCTGACTGCGGCCTGATGAGCGAGGCTGGCGTTCTGCAGTGGGCAGAGCAGGGCATGCTGGCAGATGTCAGCGAAATGTACGGCGAAGACGAGGCCAAGCCTCTGGCCAGCGCTTACTTACACCTACGACGGTGCTACCGTAGCTTACGCCACCGCCAACAACTCCCTGGTGCTGTACTACAACAAGGATATGTTCGACGCTGCTGGCCTGGCCTATCCTCCTGCCAACGCTGAGGATGCCTGGACTTGGGACGAGTTCGTGGAAGTTGCCAAGCAGCTGACTCTGGATGCCAACGGCAAGAATGCTGCTGACCCCAGCTTTGACCCCAACAACATCGTGCAGTACGGCTGCATGATCGAGAACCTGCCCTGGCAGCTGGAAGTTTGGTGCCGTTCCAACGGCAGCGGCTTCTACAATGAGGATGGCACCGAAGTTACCATCAACGATCCCGCCGCAATCGAAGCTCTGCAGAACATTGCTGACCTGTACCTGGTACATCATGTTGCTCCTCTGTCCTCCGGCCTGACTGACGACGGTGTACAGCGCTCCCTGATCGCCGGCACCTGCGCTATGACCACCAACGGCGCATGGAACATTGGTACCTGCCTGTCCGCAGCCCGGGAAGAGGGCCTGAACTACGGCATCGGCGTCCTGCCCTACATGAAGGAGAAGGTTACCATCTCCACCGGCGGCCCCAACGTTGTGTTCTCTCAGACCGAGCATCCCGAAGAAGCCATGGAGTTCATCAAGTGGTATTCCAGAGAAGAAAACAGCTGGGATTCTCTGATCGCTGCCGGTATCTGGATGCCCACCACCAGCGGCTACTATGAGGATGAAGAACTGACCACCAAGTGGCTGGATAACCCCGCATACCCCGCTATGGAGGAAGCAAAGCCTGTCCTGTGTGATTACGTCCGTGATTATGCCAAGCCCACCTCCTGGTATTACACCAACAATACCGTGGACTTCAACAACCTGCTGGGCGCAGCCCTGGGTGATGTGTGGACCGGCAATATGACGGCTGAGCAGGCAATCAACGATAACTATGATGCCCTGGTCATGGCACATGACGGCATGGGCTAAGCCGAAACAGTTTTGACTTTCAAATCGAGGCGCCTGTCCATGTCGATGGGCAGGCGCCTGTCCTTACGAGGTGTTTGTATGCAACGATCAACAAAAAGACGCCTTTCGCAGCGGGGAAGGCAGGAACAGCGGACGGCCTACCTGTGTCTGATCCCGACCTTTGTGGGACTGATTTTTCTGACATATCTCCCGCTGGTAGCTGTGTTTGGCATTAGCTTTTTCAACTGGAAGGGACTTTCCACCCCTACCTTCTGCGGCATTGAAAACTATATCCGCCTGTTTACCACAGACCCCTATTTCAAGGAATCCATCAAGGTTACCGTGGTGTTTTCCATTTTGTCCGTGTTTGGCGGCATGATCTACTCTCTGGTGGTCGCCATGCTGCTCAACCGCAAGATTCCTGCCCGTGGATTCTTCCGGGCGCTGTTTTACCTGCCTTATGTGCTGCCCGCAGCTGCTGTGTACATCGGCTGGTCGTGGCTGTACGAGACGAATTTTGGCCTGTTTAACTATATCCTGAAGTCCATCGGTATTGACAATGTGCTGTTTCTCAATGACTCCAAGTATGTCATTCCTTCTCTTGCTCTGATTTCTGTCTGGCTCAGCGGCAATTTGATTGTCATTTTCCTGGCCGGATTGCAGAATGTGCCCCGTGTCTATCACGAGGCGGCGGAATTCGATGGCGCCAATGGGTTCCAGCGTTTTCTGCATGTTACTTTGCCCAGTATGACCCCCATTATTTTCTACAACCTTCTCATGAGCCTGATCACGAACATGCAGGTTGTTACCCCTGCCCTGTCTCTTACCAATGGCGGCCCGGGTAAATCCTCCATGTTTATTACATATCTGATGTACCGGTACGCTTTCAAGAGCAACCAGATCGGTTATGCCTGCGCCATTTCCTTCATCTTCTTTATCCTGATTGCCATTTTTACCGGAATTGTGTTCTCGACCAGCAAGACCTGGGTTTATTATGAAGGAGGCGAAGAGTAATGGGCCATCTCCCGAATGCCAAAACACTGCTTTCCAGCAGAAGACGCCGGGAAAAAATTGCCGATACGGCATCGTTTTTGATCCTGCTGATTATGGCAGCCGGTGCCATGCTGCCCATCTGGTGGATTTTCCGGTCCAGCTTGATGTCCAATGCGGAGCTGTACTCCTATCCGCCGAAGTTCTTTCCCAGCAAGTGGCTGTTTTCCAACTATGTGGAAACCCTCCAGGCCTATGATTTCGGCCGGTATCTGATCAACACCATGACCATTATCGTGCCTTCTGTGTTTGGCGTTATCATTTACCTGTGCGGACAGAAATATTTTGTCGAAGGTATTGTGATGACCGGCATGAAAAACTGATTTGGATTGTCTCAATATCCGGACTGGATTTTTTGAAAAAATGTGGTAGGATGGTCTGGAAGCCGTCGGTGGCACCCAGGAAGGGGAAGAAAAGAATGTCTGTAATCGTACATACCTGCGTCCAACTGGGTGACATGCAGGCACAATACCTGCTGGATGAGCAGACCCTTCAGCTGGGACTGCGGCTGATTCCTGCGGGGATGGAACCGCTTCCCTGGGATGCCAAACGGCATAGGGTAGATTCTTGTGTCCAGGCCCATGTTACCGGGGATGTTTTCTCCAACGGCTACGCAGGGGGAAAGACGCTGCGGCAAAGTGGAACCACCCGGGCGCTGCAGCTGGAGCGGATTCAAATTCAGCCTTTGGATGGCGGGAAACGGGTGGAAGCCTTCCTGCGCCATCCGGTTTACGGACAGTTCTGCCACCGCCTGGACTGGCGCGGCGGCAGCTGGATGGAAAGCCATACTACCTACCACAATGACACTTCCCGCCCGGTATGCCTGGAAGCCCTGTCATCGGTATCTCTGTTTGATATGACACCCTTGTCCCCGGCGGATGCGCCGGGGGATTTGGTGATTCATCGGCTGGAAAGCGCCTGGAGCATGGAAGGAAGGCTGTTATCCCAGGGGGCAGAATCGCTGAACCTGGAACCATCCTGGGCAAAATTCGGGGTGCGTACCCTTCGATTTGGACAGGTAGGCTCCATGCCGGTAAACGGCTGGTTCCCCTGGCTGATGGTGGAGGACCGCCGCAGCCGGGTGTTCTGGGGATGTCAAATTGCCCATAATGCCTCTTGGCAGATGGAATTGTACCGGGCGGACGATGGCTTATCCTTCAGCGGCGGCTTGGCGGATTACCAGTTCGGTCACTGGCGGAAAACGATCCAGCCAGGGGAAACCTTCCGGACGCCGGAGGCAATTCTGACCGTTTGCCGGGGAGAAACTATCCTGGACGCGGCCCAGAGAATGACCGCCGCCCTGATGCCGGAAAATCCGGTGGAGGAAGAGCGGGAGTTACCCATTGTGTTTAATGAGTACTGCACCAGTTGGGGATGTCCTTCTGGGGAAGGAATTGCCAAGATTCTGGAAACTTTACGGGGAAAATCCATCCGCTATTTTGTCATTGACGCCGGATGGTACAAGCCGGAAGACAAGCCCTGGGATCAGGCTCTGGGAGACTGGAAGGTGTCCAAAGAGCTGTTCCCCCAGGGGCTGGACCAGACGGTAAGCGCTATCCGCCAGGCGGGAATGATACCCGGAATCTGGTTTGAGCCGGAAACGGTGGGGCCGGATGCGCAAGCCTACCACCGGGAAGAACATCTGCTGAAACGGGACGGTTTCCCCATTACTACCATGACCCGGCGGTTCTGGGACTTCCGGGATTCCTGGGTCAGGGAATATGTGAAAACCCACATTGTGGATTTTCTGAAAAACTATGGGTTTGGCTACGTGAAGCTGGACTACAACGACACCATTGGCCTGGGCTGTGACGGAGCGGAAAGCCTGGGCGAAGGGCTGCGCCAGCACATGGAGCAGGTGGCGGCGTTTCATTGGCAGCTGCGCCAAACGCTGCCGGAGCTGGTGGTGGAAAGCTGTGCCTCCGGCGGACACTGGCTGGAGCCATCCTGTCTGCGAAGCACCGCCATGTCCTCCTTTTCGGATGCCCATGAATGCGTTGCTATCCCCATTATTGCGGCCAATCTGCACTATGTGCTGCTGCCCCGGCAAAGCCAGATTTGGGCGGTCCTGCGTCAGGGGGATTCTCCAAGGCGGATTGTCTACACCATGGCTGCTGCCTTCCTGGGACGGATGTGCCTGTCCGGAGATGTAACCCAGCTTTCCGGGCAGCAGTGGCAGCTGGTAGACGCAGGCATTGCTTTCTATCGCCGGATTGCGCCGGTGATTGCCCAGGGACACAGCCAGCGTTTTGGCCCGGAGATTACCGCATATAACACCCCAGTGGGGTGGCAAGGAGTGCTCCGTATGGCTGCGGACGGGCAGTCTTTTGTGGTGCTGCATCAATTCGGCGGCGAAGTGCCAAAAGAGATTACCATCTCTCTGCCGGCTGGGTATCGGTGGAGCGTTCACAGTGTTTACGGAAATGGAATAGCCTTGGAAGAAGATGTTCTTCGCTGGCATCCGGAGGGAACCTTCTGCGCAGCAGCTGCTGCGCTGGTGGGGGAGAAACCCTTGCAGGAGCGTACCAATCAAATGGGAGAAACAATATGAAAAACCGCATTTTTTCCGGGGAAGCACCGGAATCTGCCGGGACGCAAACCGGAAATAATCGGGGATTTTTGGACTACATACGCATTTTCTGGACCCATTTCTGGCAGCTGGCGTTTCTGAACATCGTATTCTGCCTGGCCTGCCTGCCGGTGGTAACCATTCCCGCGGCGCTGGCGGCAATGAACCGGGCCTGCATCAAGCTGGTTCAGGAGGGGTACGTTCTGGTCTGGCTGGAATTTCGGGATGCCTTCAGGAAGGAGTTTGGCAAGAGTCTGGGATTGGGTATCCTGTTCGGCGGGCTGTTGGCGGGGAGCTATTACCTGCTGAGTTTGGGACTGAGCAACAGCGCAAATCCCTATGGTCTGCTGTTCTCCGGCGGGGGACTGTGTCTGCTGGCCATCACTGTGCTGTGGGGGCAGTATAGCTTTGTTTTGCTGCCGTCTTTGGACTTGCCTCTGGGGGCAATTTTGCGTAACGGTTGGGCCTTAACTTTTTTAGGAGCGCCCAGCAGTCTGGGGATTTTGGCACTGGAAGTGGCAGGAGGGCTTTTTCTGGTACTGCTGTCGCCGATATCCTTGGGAGTTGCTTTGTTTTTTGGTGTGGCATTTGTGCAGTACACCGCCTGCTGGCTGGTCAATCTTCCTCTTCAGAAGTGGATTCTGGAGCCTTACCGCCATGCTCAGCAGGAAAGTCAAAATTGAACGGAACATGTAAAACGCTCTGGTATCTTGCATACCAGAGCGCTTTTTGTTATAGCGACGCAAATTCTCCCGGAGACTTCAGCAGAAATTCATTGCGTTGATAGCAGATCAGCCCGTCACGCTGCATCTTGGACAGCTCGCTGCTCATGGCGCTGCGATCCACCCCCAAATAGTCGGCCAGCTGCTGCCGGTTGTAAGGAATCTGGAAGCGGTGGCTGCCGGATGCCTTGGCACATTCGGAAAAATAGGACATAAGCCGCCCGCGGATGGACTTGGAACTGGTATGGGCAATCCGCTGGGAGAGCTGGAAGCTTTTCCGGGCGCAGACGGTCAGAAGATTTCGGACCAGCCGGGTATGGAAAGGGCAGGCGTTGGTGCAGGTGGAAAGAACCCTGCTGACGTTCAGAAACAAAACCGTGGTATCCTCCGCTGCATCTACACTGATACGCAAAGGTTCCCCGGGAATACAGGCGTAGACTTCCGCGAACACTTCCCCAGGGGCCACGTTTCCCAGAATGCTGTGGTTGCCCCAGGCGTCGCAGAAGGAAATCAGCGCCATGCCGGACAGCACGATGCCCAGACTTTCGGTGACGCTGCCTTCGGCGAAAATGACATCACCTTTGCGGTAGTTTCGTTTTTGCGCTGCCAGACAGTTCAGCAGAGCGGAAATCTCCGACTCCTGGATTCCCTGAAACAACGAAGTGCTGGATAATAAAAGTTCCATAAAAAATTCTCCCTGTGTTGTTCAAACAACAGACAATTTACCTTCATTATAGTATACTGCCCTTGTCAGTTCAAGAGAAACCAAAGGAGAAACCCATGATTCGAAGAATTATTCAAATAGACCAGGAAAAATGCAACGGCTGCGGTGCCTGCGCCGAAGCCTGCCACGAAGGCGCCATTGGCATGGTGGACGGAAAGGCCCAGCTGCTGCGGGACGATTACTGTGACGGCCTGGGCGACTGTCTGCCCACCTGCCCTACGGGAGCCATTACCTTTGTGGAGAGGGAAGCGGCGGCCTATGACGAAGCAGCTGTGAAGGCAAATATGGAGCAAAAAAAGCAGGCACACCATTCCGGCTGCCCCGGACATCAGATGCGCCGCTTTGACCGGAGTCAGGAGGTTCCCACCCGGCAGGAGGACATTCCCTCCCAGCTGGCCCAGTGGCCCTGCCAGATCAAGCTGGTGCCGGTGAATGCTCCCTATTTCCAGGATGCCAAGCTGCTGATTGCCGCTGACTGCACCGCTTTTGCCTATGCAAATCTGCACCGGGAGTTCATGCAGGGAAAAATCACCCTGGTGGGCTGCCCGAAACTGGACAGCGTGGATTACAGCGAAAAGCTGACCCAAATTCTTCAGAACAACGACATCCGCAGCCTGACCATTGTGCGCATGGAAGTACCCTGCTGCGGCGGTCTGGAAATGGCAGCCAAGAAGGCCCTGCAAAACAGCGGAAAGTTCATCCCCTGGCAGGTTGTGACCATTTCTGTGGATGGCAGAATTTTAGACCGCTGAGAAAACCGACATGAAGGAGAAATTCAAGATGGAACACAAGATGTTTTGCTTTCAGTGTGAACAGACAGCTGGCTGCAGCGGCTGCACCGGTAAGGCCGGTGTCTGCGGAAAAAGCGCGGATGTTGCCAATCTGCAGGACCGACTTACCGGCGCTCTGATTGGTCTGGCCCGGGCCATCGACAATGCTGTCCAGATTCCTGGCCAGGTGTGGAATCTGATGATTGAGGGCCTGTTTGCCACAGTCACCAATGTAAATTTCAACGCCCAGACCCTTCAGGAGCTGATTGACCAGGTTCATCGGGAAAAGGCTGCTTTGCTGCCCGGCTGCTCCGGCTGCGGCGATCCCTGCGGCAGAAATGACGATTACGATATGAAGCGCCTTTGGACGGCTGACCCGGACATCCGCAGCCTGAAATCTCTGATTCTCTTCGGCATCCGGGGTATGGCGGCTTATGCCTACCATGCCATGGTACTGGGCTACACCGATGAGGAACTGAATCGCTTTCTTGCCAAGGCCCTGTTTGCCGTAGGCGAGGACTGGGACATGGAGCAGCTGCTGCCAGTGGTGATGGAAGTGGGCAAATATAACCTGGGCTGCATGGAACTTCTGGACAAGGCCAACACCGAAACCTTCGGTACACCGGCGCCCACCACTGTGCCGCTGAAGGTGGAAAAAGGCCCCTTCATTGTGATTTCCGGTCACGATCTGCTGGATCTGAAGCTGCTGCTGGAACAGACCCAGGGCAAGGGCATCAACATCTACACTCACGGAGAAATGCTGCCTGCTCATGCCTATCCGGAGCTGAAGAAGTATCCCCACCTGAAGGGCAACTTCGGCACCGCCTGGCAGAATCAGCAGAAGGAATTTGCCAATTTGCCTGCTCCCATTCTGTTTACCACCAACTGCCTGATGCCTCCCAAGGCCGGCTATGCCGACCGGGTGTTTACCACGGAAGTGGTTTCCTATCCGGAAATGGTTCATATTGGAAAGGAAAAGGACTTTACCCCTGTGATTGAAAAGGCTCTGGCCCTGGGCGGGTTTGGGGAAGATCAGACCTTTACCGGTATCAATGGCGGCGAAACCGTGATGACCGGATTTGCTCGGGGGACCGTGCTGAGTGTAGCGGACAAAGTAGTGGAAGCTGTGAAATCCGGTGCCATCCGGCATTTCTTCCTGGTAGGCGGCTGTGACGGTGCCCGCCCCGGCAGAAATTATTACACGGAATTTGTCAAGCAGGCCCCGGCAGACACGGTGGTGCTGACCCTGGCCTGCGGCAAATATCGATTCAACGATCT
The DNA here is from genome assembly GCA_944382965.1 of uncultured Oscillospiraceae bacterium. Lineage (GTDB taxonomy): Bacteria > Bacillota > Clostridia > Oscillospirales > Oscillospiraceae > Faecousia. The sequence goes on from CALWOA010000015.1 coordinate 56,840, forward strand.
GGATCTGGGCACCATCGGCGGTCTGCCCCGGCTGATGGATATTGGACAGTGCAACGATGCCTACAGCGCCGTCCAGATTGCGCTGGCTCTGGCCAACGCCTTTGGCTGCGGCGTCAACGATCTGCCCCTTTCCATGGTCCTGTCCTGGTACGAGCAGAAGGCGGTGTGTATTCTGCTGACGCTGCTTTATCTGGGAATCCGGAACATCCGCTTAGGCCCCACTTTGCCGGCATTCCTTTCGGAAAATGTCCTGAATTACCTGGTAGAGACCTACCATATCGCCTCCATCACCACCCCGGAAGCGGATTTGGAAGCTCTGCTGCAATAAGATTGCGATAGATACAGAAACAGGCTTGCCCAGATAAGGCAAGCCTGTTTTGCATAAGGCAGCAAAGTTAGGGGAAGGGATTATACTCCGGATCCTTCCCGGCGTTGGTGATACCAGGTATTCAGATATCCCAGGCATGTAAAGAAAAAGAAATCCAGAAAATGATAGGAAATATCTGCACTGAACAGGAACGGTTCCAGAGCGCCGGCAACCATTACACACAGCATAAGCAAGCTGACGCTCTTCTTCCACATGTCTGTTCTGGAATCAAAGATCAAAGTAATGGCAGAACGCAGTCCAATCCAGGTGAAACCCAGAGCCATAAGCAAACCGAGCAAACCCATTCGGAAGGTGATTTCCACCCAGCTGTTGTGACCATGAACCACTGGGAAGGCGTTATAATAGGAAATGCTGGTACCTACATATTCGGTACCGAACAGTAAAATCCGTTTGTTGTCCCGCAATGCATTCAGCGCTGCCTGCCAGATGGCGGTGCGTCCGTTGAGAGTTTTCAGATCATTCAAAAGAGAACCTTGACCGCTGACAGTCTGCAGAGTTACTTCCCCAGTTTGAGGATCTATTTCGACTGGAACGGTTTCGCTGTCGGACGGATCTGAAGCTGTGGAAGATTGTGCTTCAGGCGTGTTTTCCAGCTGAGTGGTGTAGTGTTCGATCAGTGCTGTTTCATTGGATTTATACAGGGTGTTGGATATCAGAAAAAGTCCCAACATAATGGATAGGGAAATCAACGCGCACACAACAGAACGCAGCCATCCGCCCCGATACACGGCAAAGAAGAAAATACCGCCGATCAATGCACAGGTCATCAGTATGGAGGTACGGCAATTCGTCAGGGAAAGAAAAATAAACTGAATGCCGCAGGCCAGGAGCAACGCCGCTTTGGCATACGGCTTTTTGCTCTGAAAGAACAAGCCCAGACACAACGCAATACCGATCATAAACAGGCATGCGCAAATATTGGGATGCCACAGAGCCTGCAGTCGGGCACCATCCCAGCACACTTCATTCTGAAACCAACTCGGAATCAGACCAAAGTACAGCATAGTACCATAGGCGGACAAAACAAGGGGGACGGCGATATAGATGGCGGATATCCATTTTAATCCCCTCTGCCGCACACCGTCTTCGGTGACGGAAGAATAGGGAAATGCCAGAAGGTATGTACAGACAAACATACCAATTACTTTAGCTTCCATTGTTTGGAATCTATGGACAGTCTGTGTAATGATAAACCATGCAACCATAGCCAAACTTAGAAAAAGTGATTTGCGAGCATAGGAAGGCGCCTTCGTTACCAGGGAAAGAGCAAAGAATCCGGCACAGGGAATAATTAAATAATTTTCCACAAAATAGTAAGCAATATAGTGAAATAAACTGCCAAGAATCAGGAACAGCAGCTCCAGAACACCAACTGCTACCAGACAATAGAATTGAAGGTTATTGATGGCAGCCCGGGAAAAAGAGCCGGGAATCGGATCAGAATGTGTCATCATAAGCACCTGCCGCTTTCATAATAGATAATTGAGATATGTTTAGTATAACATAATAGAAAGGGGGTTTCAATAGGATTGCCGCTTAATGAAACTGCCCTTCGGGAATGCCAAAGGGCGGCTCGGAATCATAACGGGAAAACCGTGTTATGGAATAGGAAGATGGTAGTACGCATTGAAGTCAGCTGAGGGGACACCATGAAGCTCGATTGGATATGTGATCAGCCCATGCTCGTACAGTGCGGCAGAAATTCTTGGCACCAGCACCAGTGAGTAGGGCCAGTTATCCATGGTTTCCGGATCAGATACATAGAGGGGAAGATACAAGGTCATTTCTTCTAATCCTTGCTGATCAGCCTCAAGAATTTGATTTAAAATTCCTCTGCTGATTTCGGCACATACCTTCCCGGAGTAATTGGACATGTTGGGTTCACGGAATGTTTTGCCACGGGTATTGACTTGGGAAACGAGAAGCAGCAAAATCAGCGGGAGGACAGCCGAAAGTCGAGGGAACTGGTTGAGCAGGTAACCAAATCCCAGACAAACCAGCAGAAGATAGAAAAAGAATGGGGCAAACAGGTATTCGCTGCGGAAAATGTAGCTTGGGGCAACCGCGGCGCACAGCAGCAAAGTGTATATACTTTGGGCAGCGGCGGCGATCAGACACAGGAAAAAGGAAAGCAAAAACTTTGGCGGCTGGGGAGACTTCTTCCTGGCCCAGAAAAAGCGAACCAAAGACCCTATGCAAATGACAGCCACACAAACCCAGAAGATTCTGTTGCAGCGGAACAAAATTTGAAACAGAGAAACCAGCGCGTAGCGCAGCGAACTGGGAAGTGATCCACCTGCGGCGCTGCCAGCGCGTCCCCCACTGAGCTCAAATATGGCGCTGATGAACCATGCAAGAAGGACTCCTAGAGAAAAACTGTTTTGCTTGAGAAGAGAAGTTAGGCGTAGGTGGCTGCGATTTTCCCACAGGCTGATCACCACACAGCTGCCTGCATAGGCAGCCAGGATTCCGCTGTCAGTGAGATTGGAAAAAATCGTCAAATAGAGCATCAAGAAGAAGATTCCTTGCCACCAGGGGGACTTGCTCTGCAGATGAGCCTGGAACGGATGGTTAGCCAGCAGATACATCACCAAGGAGGCATTAATCAGTCCAGGAATCACATAGTTGTAGTAGCAATTCAAATCAACGCTGCTGAACAGGTAAGAATTGTTGTATTCCTGAGTGCGGAACACCAAAAAATGAAATATGGCAAACAAAATGGTTGCCAGACCGGCGGGGACGGAAGAAAGAGAGAAAATCCGCTTGAGCAAATAAGCGAAGCAGCCAAAATACAATGTGACAAATCCACTGACCACCAGCGCATGGGTAATGGTAAGGGCTGTGATATAATCTCCCACCAAGGGATAAATCAGATACCTGCCCAGTGTCGAGAAAAACGGCATCATCACTTCCGGGAAAACCTTTGCCGGATTCCAGTCTCCCCATACTGGAGTCGCAGATCGAACATATGCCAGATATGTCCAGTCGTCCATATCATACACCACCAGCGGATGTATCTGAGAAAACCAGATGTAAAAGAATAAAAATATGACTGTATACCACAGGAATCTTCCCAATGTTTTCTGATTTATTTTCATATCGTATCCCATCTTTATCAAAATCTGTCTGCATTCAATCATACCCTATCAGACAAAAGCTGTCAAGCTTTCCAATTATAATATTTATGTCTTGCTTAAAGTGCAATAATTTGTATAATAAAGGCATAACGACAGCACAGGGCTGTGTAAAATAGAGAGGGATACCGTATGGAAAAGATAACTGTAGTTGTTCCCTGCTATAATGAAGAAGCAGCATTGGGGGCGTTTTATCAGGAGATTTCTGCGCTGGCGAGAAAAATGCCGCAGGTGCTGTTTGAGTTTCTCTTTATTAATGATGGATCCAGAGATAAGACATTGGAAAAAATCAAATTCTTTGCCCAGCAAGATGAAAGAGTAAAATACATTTCTTTTTCACGTAATTTTGGAAAAGAAGCGGGAATCTACGCTGGACTGGAAAATGCCACAGGGGATTATGTGGTGGTTATGGATGCGGATCTGCAGGATCCGCCGGCACTGCTGCCGGAAATGTATCGCTACATCAAGGAAGAAGGATACGATTGCGTAGGTTCTCGTCGTGTGGATCGAAAAGGGGAGCCGCCAATACGGTCGTTTTTTGCCAGAACCTTTTACAGACTGATTAATCGCATCTCAGACGCAAACGTTGTGGATGGCGCTCGGGATTTTCAGATGATGAATCGGGATGTAGTACAGGCTATTTTGTCGATGAAAGAATACAACCGGTTTTCCAAGGGTATTTTCGGTTGGATAGGTTTTCGCAAAAAGTGGCTGGAATATGAAAATATTGCCCGGGTTGCCGGAGAAACCAAATGGAGTTTCTGGAAGCTGTTTCTGTATGCACTGGAAGGAATCTTGGCTTTTTCCACGGCACCGCTGGTGATTTCTTCGGTTGTGGGGCTGGTCTGCTGCATTTTGGCCTTTGTCATGATCTTTGTCATTATTTTCCGGACACTTTATTTCGGAGATCCCACGGCGGGATGGCCGTCACTGGTGTGTATTATTTTGCTGTTGAGCGGGATTCAGATGTTGGGAATCGGTATTCTGGGCCAATACCTGGCAAAGACCTATCTGGAAACCAAAAGAAGGCCTATCTATTTGGTCAGAGAAAGTAATGTAAAAAAGCTTCCCTGCCATAGCAGGGAAGCTCAGATCAGCTGCTGACATCCCAAGGTAAAAGATAAAAGATGCAGCGTTTGGAAGAATCGACTTCCAACGCTGCATTTTGTCATACATCCGATATTGGTGCTTGGACGAAATAACGGTCTTGCTTCCCCATCATAACCGTACGGCGAGTTTTCGTTTTCAGGATGAGAGGACAAGACTACAGCCTGGGAGGGGGCGCCTCTTTGCGGCACAGCAAGCGTCCCTGCTCCTGCCGCAGGACCATACCGCTGACAGCACCGGCCTGGGTCAAAATGGAGGCGGCGTCGACCCGCTCCATAACCGTTACATTGGGGTAGCCGGCCAGAATAGAGCGTGCATTGGCACGGATTTTCGCCCAGTCTGTCCAGGAAAACAGCGCATGGGGATGCTTGGCAAAACAGGCAAGTTTTGGCTCTGGGAGCGCCTGGTAATCCACCCCCATCTGGGGAAATTCCCGGATTCTGTCGTTAATATGATCCACATAATAACGATTCATATAGGGATCATTCATTCCCTGGCTGGCATTTTCAATATCCGCTAAAAAGACAGCCTTGTCTTCCTGGCTGAGGACACCTTGACAGTGCAGGGTATCCATCTGGGTATAAAAGCTGGAGCCGGAGCAAAGGGTAGTCTTGGTGCACAGCAGAACCTTCCGCCCATGCTGCGCGGCTGTAATCGTTGCCCGCAATCCTGCCAGTCCGGCACCGACGACGATGATGTCATAGCTGCTGCCCGGAATGAATGTTGGTGCCATGCTGGATTACTCCTTTTCGTAGAATACGCCGAAATGGTAATCCATTGCGGCCAGAAAAGCGGTTAAATCGCGATCCTTCAGCGCGTTGTAAATGCGGCGATGTTTGTCCACAATGAGCTCATAGGATTCCCGGGGAAGCTGCACCTGATAGTACCGATCAAACACCCAGAATAGATCCAAGGTAGAAAACAGCATGGAATTGTCTACCCGGGAAAACAGAAGCGCATGGAAGCGGGCATCTGCGGCAGCAAAATCAACACCCAGGGCGCAAGGGTCCTTACTTTGAACGCCCCGGCTTTCCATAATGGCAAGCTGCTCACGCATTGCCTCTATTTCGGTATCGGTGATGGAGCGATACGCAACTTCAGCAAAACCCATTTCCAACACATGCCGCATCTGTTCCACTTCCCGACGAATCTGATCTTCGGAGCTGTTGCGGTTCATCTGCGCGACCAGCGTGGAAAGGTAAAAATCACTGCCTGGTCTGCGGATGGTGATGCCAACACCGGGTTTTGAGGATACCACACCGCTGATCTCCAGTGCCTTGATGGCTTCCCGCAGAACATTTCGACTCACGCCAAGACGGGCAGTCATCTCCATTTCTGTGGGAAGTTTATCTCCCGGCTGCAAATTATTTGCACGGATATAGTTGCACAACTCGTCGTAAACCTGCAGATACAGTTTCTTGGATTTCAGGTTCTTCATATCTCCCGTCGAGGAGGCACTCACATATGTCACCCTCTTTATCGTTTTATCTATATATGTCATTATAACCGGGCAAAGTGATGTTGTCAATAAGACATTGTTAATAATAATAAATATGACGTGATTATAAATGGAAAATATGTTGATTATAAACAAAAATAAATATTTTATTGTCAAATCCGTGAATTGACTTGCTGAGCGGATTTATGTAAGATAATTATAATTTTGTTTTTCAAGATTAGTTTATACTACAAAGTACAAATTACAAGCGAAAGGAAGGAAACACATGAGGAAACTGCTTTTACGATCGGTCACAATGATTTTGATCAGCGCAATGCTCTTGGGAATGCTGGCAGGCTGCGGCAGCAATCCGGCACCAAAAGAGACGACACCCCCACAAACCGCTGCTGAGGCTTCCGCAGAAAATGCAGCTCCCCCGTGCACCGAGCTGGGCACCCCCCTGGCCGATGTCCGTGTACGCCGTGCTCTGGCCTATGCCATTGACATGGATGCAATTGTAGATACCCTGTTCAACGGTATGGCACAGAAGGCAATCAGCTTTACCTCCCCTGGTGACTGGCTGAATACAGACATTGCTACATATGAGTATAATCCGGAAAAGGCAAAGGCTCTGCTGCAGGAAGCAGGCTGGCCCAGCGACTATGTCCTGGATGTGGTTTACTACTACGATGACCAGCAGACGGTTGACCTGATGACCATCATCACCCAGTACTGGGCACAGGTTGGCGTAAAAGCGACCTTCCGCAAACTGGAAGGCGATCTTCCTTCCCAGCTGTGGGTTCCCCCTGCGAATCCTGAAACCGATGATTCCGCTGTTTCTTGGGACATTGCTTACGCCGCAGTGGCTGCATTGTCCGAATCGGAATTCTACAACCGCATGGCTTCCAACGCCTCTAACAACTCCTCGATTCCTCCTCAGGAAGGAATGGACGAACTCCTGGCAGCGGTGAACTCCACCATGGATACGGAGGAGCAGAAGGAACTGTACGGCCAGATTCAGGCAATGGTTGCGGAGAATGTCCTGGCCCTGCCCCTGTATCATCAGGTTTGTTTCGTGTACACCAGTGACCACATTGATACCGGTATGGACACTTACGGCAATGACCAGTTCTCCCATGAGAAGAACATTCTGGACTGGACCACTGACCGTGAAGATGGCGTTATGTATACCAATGGCGGCCCGGAGGAATTCTTCTGGTATCCCCTGGTTAACCCTGGCTACATGATCAGCACGGAGCTGATCTTTGACAAGCTGATCAATGCAGATCCCAGTTTGTCTCCCACCGACGGTATGCTGGCGGAAAGTTATACCGTTTCCGAGGATTCCAAGTCCATTGAGTTTATCCTGCGTGACGGCCTGACTTGGCATGACGGCGAGCCTCTGACCGGCGATGATGTGAAGTTTACATTGGAACTGATGCTGAAGGCCCCGGCACCAACGCGGTTGCCAGCGGTGTTCTGAAGGCAATTACCGGCGCACAGGCGTATATTGACGGCACTGCCGATGAGGTGGAAGGAATTGTGGTTGACGGCAATAAGATTACCGTTAATTTTGATGCCGTCAGCGCGGATGCTCTGCTGGTGTTCTCCCAGTGGCCCATCCTGCCCAAGCACCTGCTGGGCGATGCTGACCCCACCACGCTGCAACAGAATGCCTTCTGGCAGAAGCCCATTGGCTCCGGTCCGTTCAAGGTGGGCGAAGTTGTGATGAACAACTATGCAACCCTGGAACGTTGGGACGGTTACTACAAGACCGGCACCGGCAATATCCAGACCATCTACATGTTCGCCAGCGGCGAAAATGATATCAACCTGGTGAAGAATGCCGGCGCAGACAAGATCGACTATGCCTGGTCCAAGTCTACTGATGATGCCACTGCCGTGGAAGCGATGGATCACATGACGGTGACACCTGCCAACATTCGCTATACACGCTGCTTCTACATCAATCAGTTCCCCCATCCCCAGAACGCCAAGTAATTACATTGTATTTCCCTACGCGGCGGTGAGTCTTGTATTCACCGCCGCGTCCCCATAAGAGACAGGAGGAAATGATTCATGGGTACCTATATCTCAAGAAAGGTATTGTCCCTCATTCCCCTTACCCTGGCAATCAGTTTTCTGATTTATCTGGGTATGGAGCTGATGCCGGGCGATGCCGTCAGCTTTTTGCTTCCTCCCGATGCCCTTGCTTCTTTGTCCCCGGAGCAGCTGGAGCAGATGCGGGAAGCCCTCGGTTTAAATGCCCCTTTCCTGGTGCGTTATTTCAGATGGCTGGGTGGAATTTTAAGGGGTGATTTTGGATATTCCTTGCAATCTGGAGTACCTGTAAGTGAAATTCTGATGAATCACCTGCCTGCAACTTTGGAATTGTCCATTGCCTCTTTGCTCATGTCTTCCGTACTGGGTATTGTGTTGGGTATGATCTCTGCTCTTCGTAAGGGAACGCTGCTGGATCATACTTTGGATGTGGTTGGCATGATTGGTGTTGCCATTCCCCAGTTCCTGCTGGGACTGATTTTGGTTTTGCTGCTGTGCCTGAATACCAACGTGTTTCCGGTGGGCGGTCGAATGGCCTATGCCAATCAGCCCTTGCTGGAACGACTGAACTACCTGTTTTTGCCCGCCTTGGTCAACGGCTTTTCCATGACAGCGGGCGTGATGCGCTATGCCCGCAGCAGTATGCTGGATTCTATGGGCAGAGATTATATGAAAACAGCCCGGGCCAAGGGACTACCCGAGTGGCGGGTCAATTTCCTGCACGGTCTGCGCGCTGCCATCACGCCTGTGGTGGTTTTGATCGGCTTCCGTCTGCCAATGCTGATTGGCGGTGCGGTGGTGATTGAGACAGTGTTTCAGTGGCCGGGCGTGGGAGAGCTGTTCATTAAGGCCATTCGGGCCCAGAATACCCCTGTGGTTATGATGATTGCGTTCTTCTCAGTTCTGATTGTTCTGATGTCCAGTATTTTGGTGGATATTGTGACCGCGTGGCTGGATCCGCGGATTAAACTCAGTTAAGGAGATGACACCATGAGAAATAAACTGGACCGTAAAATGGATGCCATCCTCCGCAGGGAAGAGGCGGGTGTCCGGCGGAAAACAATCCAAAACCGGACGCTGCGGAAACTGGCATCGAACCAGCTTTCTGTCCTGGGAATTGTGATCTTTGCGGTGATTTTAGTTTTGTGCGTCGGCGCACCTCTGTTTACACCTTATGATGGAATCAGCATGAGCCTGGCGGAACGCTATGCGCCGCCCTCTGCCGAGCATTGGCTGGGCTGCGACCAGATTGGCCGGGATATTTGGACGAGAATTTTATTTGGCGGACGAATCTCCATTGGCGTGGGCCTGGGTTCGGCGCTGATTGCTACCATATTGGGAGTTTCGCTGGGCACCATCGCCGGATTCAAAGGCGGACTCTTTGACGGCATTGTGATGAAGGTGTCTGAGGTTATGATGGCCTTTCCCCAGATGATTCTGGTTCTGATTATGGTGACCATTACGGGGCCCAGCCTGTGGAATCTGATTTTTATCTTCGCCGTTACCGGCTGGCCGTCCATGTACCGTATGACCCGTTCCCAAATGCTTTCTCTGCGGGAAGAGGAATACGTCCAAGCGCTCAATGCTTTCGGAATTTCCCCGATGATCATTGCCTTTAAGCATGTTTTGCCCAATGCCATCGGACCGATTTTCGTCAACATTACCTTGTCTACCGCAATGTTTATTTTGCAGGAAACGGCGCTGTCCTTTATGAACCTGGGCGTGCCCCTGGATCAGGCAACCTGGGGCAATATCCTGAACGTTGCGCAGGATATTTCCGTGCTGAAGGACTACTGGTGGATGTGGCTGCCTGCGGGTATTATGGTAACGCTGTTTGTTTTGTCCATCAATTTTATTGGTGATGGTCTGCGGGATGCCACAGATCCGACTCAGATTGGATAAGGAGGGATTGACTATGGATAACAATACCATCATCAGCGTCAGAGACCTCCATGTGAATTTTTACAACAATGATCGATGCAACCGGGTTATCCGGGGTGTCAACTTCGATTTGAAGAAGGGAAAAATCCTCTGTGTGGTAGGCGAATCCGGCTGCGGCAAGTCAGTCACTGCCAACGCCATTATGGGACTGCTGCCGGATCTGTCCCGGATTGAACAAGGAGAAATCCATTTTTACGACAACGATCAGGATATTCGCATTGACCAACTTCCACGCAAAGGCAGGGAAATGCGCAAAATTCGGGGCGAAGGGATCGCAATGATTTTTCAGGACCCCATGACTTCCCTTAACCCGGTGTTCACAGTGGGATATCAGATCAACGAGGCTCTGCTGTGCCACCATCAGGCAAAGAACAAGAAGGAAGCCACCGGTAAGTCCATTGAACTTCTGAAGCAGATGGGCATTCCTCTGCCGGAGAAACGGGTAGGAGAATACCCCCATCAGTTCTCCGGCGGCATGAGCCAGCGGGCCATGATTGCCATGGCAATGAGCTGCCATCCCAAGGTACTGATGCTGGAACTAAAAAACCAGGAAGGCACCGCAATCCTGCTGATTACTCATGATATGGGAGTCGTGGCGGAACTTGCGGATGAAATCGCGGTTATGTATATGGGCAATATTATCGAGTCCGGTGAAGCCCGTGCTGTAATGAAAAATCCCTCCCATCCTTATACGAAGGCGCTGCTGGACTCCATTCCAGTGCTGGGCCGGGGCAAAGATCAGGATTTGCAGCCCATCCGCGGTTCAACACCGGACCCCTACAACCGCCCGAAAGGCTGCCAGTTTGCGCCCCGGTGCGATTACTGTACGGAGTGCTGCACGCAGCAGATGCCCGAAGAGCAGATCGTGGAACCCGGGCATATGTGCCGCTGCTTTCACAATCTTTTTAAACAAGGAGGGGATGCGTGATGGAAGAAAAGAAAAAGGATGTTTTGATTTCTGTCCGGGGACTAAAGACATATTATCCCATCCGGAAAGGTGTATTTCGTCGGGTCGCAGGATATGTGCGGGCCGTGGATGATGTAAGCTTTGACGTTTACCGGGGTGAAATTCTGGGCGTTGTAGGCGAATCCGGCTGCGGAAAAACAACAATGGGAAAGAGCATTCTGCGCTTGATTCCCGCCCATAGCGGTCAGGTGCTGTACAACTTCCCGGATGGAGAAAAAGATATTCTGAAAATGGAAAAGGCGGAAATGGATGAAGCCCGTCAGAAAATGCAGATTGTTTTCCAGAACCCGTATTCCTCCCTGAACCCTGCCTACACCATCTTCGGCACCATGCAGGAGCCGCTGATTCGGTTTGGTATGAAGAACAAAGCCCAGCGCAAGGAAAAAATAGCGCAGCTGCTGAAGGACGTGAATCTGCCTGAAGATTGTATGCAGCGCTACCCCAATGAGTTTTCCGGCGGACAGCGGCAGCGGATCGGAATCGCCCGTGCTTTGTCGGTTGATCCAGAATTTGTAATTTGTGATGAGGCGGTTTCTGCGCTGGATGTGTCCATCCAGGCCCAGGTTCTGAAGCTTCTGAAGGAACTCAAGGAAAAGAAAAACCTAACCTATATGTTCATCACCCATGATTTGTCTGTGGTGGAATATATCAGTGACCGCATTATTGTCATGTACTTGGGACATATCGTGGAGATGGCGCCCACCCAAGAGCTGTTTGAAAATACACTGCATCCCTATACCGAGGCACTGCTGAGTGCCATCCCGGTGGCGGATATTGACCAGCGGCGCAAGCGGATTCCCCTTCAGGGAGATGTACCCAGCCCGGTGAATCCCCCCAGCGGGTGCCCCTTCCATCCGCGCTGCCCCAAGTGTACCGAGCGATGCAAAACTGAGGTACCCAAACCGGTTACATTGATCCACAATGGTCACGAACACATGGTATGCTGCCACCTGGCACAGACAACAAAATCAGAATAAGAGGTAGACAACATGGCTAATTTTGATATCACCCAGATTAAAGGCGTTATTCCCGCAATGCTGACATTCTTTGATGAAAACGAAGAAGTTGACGAAACCCGCACCCGGAATATGACGGAATTTCTGATTCACGCCGGAGTCAATGGCCTGTACCTGACAGGCAGCACAGGCGCATGCTTTACAATGACTGCCGAGGAAAGATGCAAGGTCGTGGACATCGTTGTGGACCAGGTGGCTGGACGAATCCCGGTAATTGTTCACGTAGGAGATATTGGAACCAAGAAGAGCATCGAACTTGCCAAGCACGCGGAAAAGGCCGGTGCGGACGCGATCTCCTCTGTACCTCCGTTCTACTGGAAATTCAACGGCGATTCTATTTATCATTACTATAAAGATATTGCGCAGGCCACCAGCCTGCCCATGATTGTCTACAACATTCAGCTTGCGGGCATTATGGACAAGAACCAGCTTTTGCGTCTGGCAGAAATCCCCAATGTTAAGGGCATGAAATACACCGCACGTACCCACGATGAAATGGGCGCGCTGAAACGCACCTTGGGCAAGGACTTTATGATATATTCCGGATGTGATGAAATGGCGTTTTCCGGACTGTCCTTTGGTGCGGACGGAATTATTGGCTCGTTCTACAATGTGATTCCGGAGCTGTATTTGAATCTGTATCAGGCAACCATTGCCGGTGAAACGGCAAAAGCCATAGAGCTGCAGGCCATAGCAGACGACTTCATTTTTGCGGCTCTGGAGTACGACTTCATTGCGGCATTCTACAATATGCTTTCCTGGCGGGGAATCGATGCCGGTCGCTGCCGCCGCCCATTCCATACATATGACGATTCCCAGCTGGAAGGCCTGAAGGCAAAAATCCGGGAGATTCAGGAGCGAACCCAGTGTCCTACCCTGGGCATGTTTGAGGCATAATCCATGATTGTTGATACAATTCCCCACCTGGAGCGCTACCTGGGATTACACCCCAATCTGGACACCGCCATCCGGTATATCCGCAATGCTGATCTGGGTACGCTGCCTGTAGGGAACAATGAGATTGATGGCGACCAGGTTTTTGTCAACGTGGTCCGTACCAATTCGATTGCGTCCCAGGATAGAGAATACGAGTACCATAAGCACTACATTGATCTGCATTTGGATCTGTCTGGTACGGAGAAAATTGCCATTTCGCTGGATGCGCCCAAGGGGTTGGGAAACTTCGATGAGGAAAGTGACGGAGGACTGTGCAGCGTGGATGACCCTGGCCAGTGTTTTCCCTTGGGGAAGGAGCGTTTCGCCATTGCGTTTCCCTGGGAACCGCACCTGCCGCTGATCGCTGCAGACCAGCCGGAACCGATTCATAAGTGTATTTTTAAAGTCTGGGTAAAATGATATAGAAAGATGCGAGCAGTGGAACCCGTTCCACTGCTCGCATTTTCATAGAATCAAATTATGGTTTATCAAAATTTCAAAGCCCATTGCCTATTCGGCAATGAATTGGTTTTGTCATCAATAGACGGTTTTTTCATCCCATTTCTGTCCGGCAGCAACGCTAAACTTGTCGCGAACGGTAATGGAACCATCATTGTTCAGCACAAACCACAGCATATCCGAGTCAAGCGGCCGCAAACCGCCCCGCTCTTTTGTTTCCAATACCTGCTTTGCCAGTTCATAAGTATTGTCTGAGTAGCCCATGTTTTCATTATAGCCCTGCCATTGATTGGGTCTGGAGATTTCTTCCAGCAAGCTTTTTCCATACCCATTGGCCTGATCTTCCGACCGGTTTATGGCTACCCACATAATGATGATTTTTACATTGTCAGATCGACCATTTCCCACTGTGTCGGCCAATCTTGCCAAGGCTTCCGCCTCTTGGTTGACCGGCGCCACTGGGGCGATGGTGGACTCAGTCTCGATCACGGCATCGGTTGCAGCAGGTGTAATGACTGTTTCTTCCATGGCCAGAAGCTGTTCCTGCAGTGCTTTTTTCTGTTGTCCGCTCAAGACAAGCACGAGAATCAGCAGCACAACGATCAGCGGAGACCATAGCCGCACATCGTAATACCATCGCACATCCGCTCCGATATTCTTGACGAAGTTTGTAAGGTAATCATTGATTCCCCGTTTTCTGACCTTTCGTCTTGGGTTTACCGGCACTTCCATACTCGGCTGCCCTTTTTCCAGTTGTTCTTGTTCCATGATTCCATCTCCTTGTTATTACTCCAGATTTGCATTCGTTTTGAACAAGTGTATATGTCACCGCTTACCAATTTGTCCACACCAGAAGGAATTTGTAATGGGATAACGTATTTGCTTGCCACCAAAACAGTTAACATAATTTGCGTTATTTTGCAACCTTTTTGTTAAAAACCATAATTTTTCCAACATTATAACTCAATTTGCAAAATATGTCAATGTTGAGAGCTGTCGCAATTTGTCTTGTTTTCCCGAACAATCATTTTTAATGCAATAGAGAACAGAAACAGAATTGTTTTGTCCGTATAGCAGACGTTGCGTGGATTGCGCTGCATGGAAGGATGCAACACGCCCTCCTTTCGAATGTACATTCGAAAGGAGGGCGCAGACATGAACGGGTATTTATAGAAAAAACATAGCCGTGAGATTGTGAAAGGAAAAATTGTCAGATGAAATTTTATGTGTTTTTTGGAAAGTGAAGTGGTGGAACGGTGTTAATTGAATTTGAATTGGAATATCAGACAATTCGCTGCAAAGAGTATGACGATAAAAATTTGAATCCGGCTACCAGAATTGTTTCTGGATCAAAAAATTACTTGGTGGCAAAGTTTATCCCCAAAACGGATGATTGGACGGGGACCATTACAGCAATTTTTAACCAGTATTGTGTCATATTGGACGAGCACATGGAATGTCTGGTGCCATGGGAAGTTTTGAAAGAGACAGGCAGCGTAAAGGTATCGGCGTTTTGCGGGGATCTGCATACAGCAAATACGGCAACGTTTAAGGTGGTAAAAAGCGGTTATGTTGCCGGGGAGACTCCACAGCCGCCTACCCAGGATGTTTATCAGCAGATCATCGCGTTGACACAGAAAATTGGAGAGGATGCAGACAGGGCCTTGGATGTGGCGCAGATGTCCGTAGATTCTGCGGAGACTGCGCAGAATCATTCCCAGAATGCCCTGAAAAATGCGCAGATGGCACTGGACACAGTAAATGCCTTAAAGGCGGATGCAGACGCAGGAGCGTTTAATGGCCCTCAAGGTCCTGCTGGAGAAACGGGAGCCACTGGTCCCCAGGGCCCCCAGGGGATACCCGGCCCGGCAGGGCCCCAAGGAGAACCTGGCCTGGACGCTCCGCAAATT
>CALWOA010000016.1 GCA_944382965.1 uncultured Oscillospiraceae bacterium
GGGTCCGGGTCTACAGGGCCGGAAGGATCCGAAGGGTCCGGGTCTACAGGGCCGGAAGGATCCGAAGGGTCCGGGTCCACAGGGTCGGAGGGGTCCGAAGGATCAGAGGGATCCGAGGGGTCAGAGGGGTCAGAGGGATCCGAAGGGTCCGAGGGATCGGAAGGGTCAGAGGGGTCAGAGGGCTCCGAAGGTTCACTAGGCTCTACTACCATATTCTGCAAATCTTCTGCCCGCTGGCGAATTTCTTCCAAAAGGCCGTTGTCAATATTGGTGCTGTCCTGAAGCCAGCAAATCAGCGCCAGTTCCGGGCTGCTGCCGTTATACTCCGGATTGTCGGAAATCCGGTAAGCTTCCATCAGCATGGAGCCCGTGTTGATATCCTCGTCGTAGGACGGTTCCTCAAAGGACGGCTGCTGCATGGGTTTCATGCCGGCGATTCTGTTCAGTTCTGCCTTGGCATCTTCCAAATCCAGCTTAAGTTTTTCCACTTCCAGCCGTTTACGCTCCAATTCCAGTTCCGAAAGGGTGGTATCAAAGCGCAGCAACACATCGCCTTTTTTCACCATATCGCCCTGGGATACCAGGACTTCCGTCACCGTCTGAGTATCGGATAGGAAAACTGTCTGGATCCGGTCAGTGGTTACAGGGCCGTAGCTTTCCTGGGAGTCTCCCCAGTACTCGGTCATGCCGATATCCATAAAGGAGTAAACACCTATAGGTTCAGACTTTCCTCCTGCGCCCAGCCAGATTCCTGCGCCCAAGGCAGCCACCAGCACAACCGCTGTAACACTCACAAGCAGTTTTTTATTCTTCAGATTGGCTCTCTTCAGAGAAACCTTCTCCAGTTTGATCTTCGGTAGATTCTCTTTCTTCACAGAGAGCTTCTTCAGATTTATGCTCTTCAGATTCAGTTTCTTCATCTGCGTCTCCTTCCTGCAGTGTTTCACCGGTATGCAGCTCGCCGTCCAAAATCCGGTAGGTCTTGTCGGCACAGGCGGCAATACTGGGTTCGTGGGTAATCATGATTATGGTCATTCCCTCCTGGCTCAGCTGGCGGAAAATGTCCATAATCTGGTTACCCGCCTTGGTATCCAAAGCGCCGGTGGGTTCGTCTGCCAGCAGAAGGTCCGGCTTTCCCACAATCGCCCGGGCAATGGCCACTCTCTGGCACTGACCGCCGGACATCTGGTTGGGCAAAAAGTGCATCCGCTCTTCCAGGCCTACAGACTTCAGTGCTTCCGCCGCCCGTTCCCGCCGCTCCTGTACCGGGACACCGGCATACAGCAGCGGCAGCGCCACATTATCCAAGGCATCCATCTTTGGCAGCAGGTGGAAACTCTGGAACACAAAGCCCAGGTGTTTGTTGCGGATTTCCGCCAAGTCGTCGTCAGTCAGATCCTTCAGGTTTTTTCCGTCCAGCTCATAGCTTCCGGAGGTGGGGACATCCAGGCATCCGATGATATTCATCAGTGTGGTTTTTCCGGAGCCGGAAGGACCCATAATTGCCAGATAGTCTCCCTTTTCCACGGTCATATTGACATTTTTCAGAACACGCACTGGCTCTTTGCCCTGCATATAGTCCTTACAAATGTCTGTCAGCTTCAAAATGGGCATTATGCCACCTCACCTTCCACCATAGCATTCTGGGGCTCCTGGGTTTCCTCTTCCTGAACCTTGGGGGCCTCCCGGGTGGTAGGTGCGCCTTCCTTACACAGTTCCGGATCGGGGAACGCAATGTATTCCTCCATGCTCAGGCCTTCGGTAATTTCCTGTGCATCAGCCATGGGATTGTATTCTCCCAGCACCACTTCCCGCTTCTCCAGCTTGCCACCCTTTTCCGCCCAGACATAAGCAGTTCCGTCCTCTTCATAGCAAATGAACGCACTGCTGATGCTGGGACCGGTAGTCTGGCCTTCCTCGGTCAGGATTTCCAGGTAGACATGCTGTCCCAGAATTAAACCGTCGGTGCTGTCCAGTTCTACATAGAACGGATACTTACTGGAAGCGCTCATCTCGTCGGAGCTTCCACCCATGATCACCATGCCGCTATTATTATTGTTCTGAATGGGGCTTTCGTAGTCCACCAAGGTCACCGTACCGGTCCAGCTCTTGCTCTCATCGGTACGGGAAAGAATCTTCAGCCGGTCGCCCTGGGTGATGCCGCCGCGCTGCAGCTCTCCAAGAACGCCCTTGATGCGATACGAACCCACCTGCTGAATGGTGATATAGGGCAGGGGCTTTCCGTTATTGTCTGTCTGCCCGTCTTCGCTGATGGCCTGTACACGACCGTCGATCGGCGAAACCACAGTGGCATTGGCCAGCAAATCTTCGGATTTCTTGACTTCTGCCTCCTTGGTCTTTACTTTCAGTTCTGCCTCTTTCAAATCCACCTGGGTGGACTGGATCTGGATGGTATACTGCAGCTTCTGGTTTCCGCCAACAGTCTCCCGTTCCCTTTCCAAAGTAGCAATCTGGTTTTTGTAATTTTCAATAGAGGCTACCAGCTGCTCCAATTCCAAGCGCTGCTTGTCCAGCGTCAGCTGCAGCTCTTCGGTATCGTAGCTGAACAGCTCCTGCCCCATTTTGACATCATCGCCTTCTTTGACCTTCAGTTCCTTGACGGTCTTTTCGCTGTCTTTCTGGATCTCCGTCACATTCTCAGACACCACCATGCCTGCAAACCGGTCGCCGGGGGCAATACCGCCCAGGCCAGCCAGCACTTCCACAGACTGGACATAGACCGCCGTGCCACCGCCGCAGCCTGCCAGACCTACAGACAGACACAACGCACAGGCAAGTGCCAGCCATTTTTTCATCTTCATAAGGTAACCCTCCCGTTGCTATGCTGACGCATTTTTTGAATTTAATTATACGGAGTTTCTTCCGGGGAATCAACCGCACATCCCTTAAGGATTTCTTAAGTTATTCCTAAAGTTTGCTATATGGGAATATTTTCCGGCTTTGGCGCAAAAATGTCCGTTCTTCAAAGACGAGAGCGGACATTTTTCGTCAATTTGGTTCTTGCTTTGCAACACAGACGATGCTGCAGCCGAATCCATCATAAATCTGACATTGACCCTCTGCGTCAGATACATTCCTGGATTTTCTGTGCAATCCGGCTCTTTACCAGCTGCGCCACTTCTGCCGGTTTCATGCCTTCGTATTCTTCATAGGCAATCGGCTTGAGGTAGTGAATCTGGATGGAAACCGGCTTACTGCCTTTCTGATCCAGCACCTTGAAGCAGTCAATCAGGGCAATGGGCACAATCGGGCATTTGCTCTTGGTTGCACAGCGGAAGCTGCCGCCGTGGAAGGGCAGCATCTCATTACCCCGCTTGCTGCGGGTTCCTTCCGGAAAAATCAGATAGCCTCTTCCCTTTTTCACTTCCTCGGTGACATTTTGGATCACCGTCAGCGATTGGCGCACATCCTCCCGGTCCATGGCAAAGGACTTGGTGCACAGCACAATCTGATGCAGGAACGGAATATCGTACAGCTCTTTTTTCAGCACCGCGCCGATGGGCCGGTCGCAGGTAGCCGCAATGGCCAGCACATCGAACATGCCCTGGTGGTTGGCGTAGAACATGAAGCCGCCTTCCGCCGGGATGTTTTCCTGGCCAGTGACGGTCATTTCCACGTTGCCTCCCTGAATGGCATGCTGCAGGATGTACTGAATGTGGCGATATTTTTCCGCTTCCGGATATTCGTCGGTATGCTTGGCATAACGGCAGAGCTTAATCCAAGCGCTGGGGACAATCCATAGATTTTTCAGCACCATCGTCACAATACGGTTCATATCGCTGCACTTCCTCACCCGAAATTTCTGTTATCTTACCATAGATCCCCATAAGTTGCAACCGGGATTCTACAGTCCCGCTGGGCAGAAACTCGATCTGCCTTGACAGGTTCCGATTTCCTGCGTTATACTATTGTAAAAACCGACATCGGGCAGCTCTGCGCCGATCCGACGCGATTACCAAGGAGGAACTGTTTTGACCCAGGGAAATGAAAAAACCTACCTGTTTGAGGCCATGCCCATTCCCAGGGCCGTGGCGGAATTGTCCATTCCCATGGTTGTGGCATCTCTGGTTATGGTCATCTATAACCTGGCCGACACCTTTTTTGTGGGAATGCTCAATGATCCGGTGCAAAATGCGGCAGTCACCCTGGTGTATCCGGTCATGCTGGCTTTCAATGCGGTGAACAATCTGTTCGGCATCGGCACCTCCAGCATGATGAGCCGGAGTCTGGGACGGGGCGATTACGAGATGGTCCGCAGCAGCTCCGCCTTCGGCTTTTACGGTGCCGTGTTCAGCGGTCTGCTGTTTACCCTGCTGTGTACCCTATTCCGAAACCCGCTGCTGGCCCTGCTGGGTGCTGACGAGATTACCTGGGAGGCAACCGCCGGGTATATGCTCTGGACGGTAAACTGCGGAGCCATACCTGCTATTTTAAATGTAGTTCAGGGACAGATGGTTAGAAGCGAAGGCGCCAGTGTCCACGCCAGTATCGGCACCATGAGCGGATGCATCCTCAATATTATCCTGGACCCCATTTTCATCCTGCCCTGGGGTCTGAATATGGGTGCCGCCGGCGCCGGTCTGGCAACTTTCCTGAGTAACTGCGTTGCCTGCGGTTACTTCTTCGTCCTGGCCCGGGTCAAGAAGGGCAAGACCTTTATCAGCCTGGACATCCGCCGTCTGAAGACCATGAGCAAAGAGGTCGTCATCGGCATTCTGGGTGTGGGCGTTCCCGCCGCGATTCAGAATTTGCTGAATGTAACAGGCACCACCATTTTGAACAACTTTACCGCCGTATACGGTGCCTCTGCAGTAGCCGCTATGGGCGTAGCGCAGAAAATCAATATGCTGCCCCTGCAGGTGTGTCTGGGCTTCTCCCAGGGAATTATGCCTCTGGTCAGCTACAACTACGCCAGCGGTGACCGCAAGCGAATGAAAAATGCCATTGTCTTTTCCATGGGGTTGATTCTGCCGATTATGCTGGCAGTTACCGTGGGCTGCTGGTTCGGCGCACCCAGCCTGATTCAGATGTTTATGGACAATGCCGACATCATCGCCTATGGCTCTGCGTTCTTGCGGGGACTGTGTCTGGGCATGGTGTTTCTGTGCACTGACTTTATGGCAGTCGGCGTATTCTCCGCATTGGGTCTGGGAAGACACGCTCTGGTGTTCGCCATTTTGCGTAAGGTGGTACTGGAGATTCCTCTGCTGTTCCTGCTCAATGCCCTGTTCCCGCTGTACGGACTGGCCTATGCCCAATTCGTGACAGAAGTGGTTCTGACAGCTGCCGCGATTCTCATGCTGATGCGTATTTTCCGTCAGGGCGAAAAAGTCCAGCGATGACCCCCACTATTTCAAAAAGTCCGCAGCCGGTTTCCCGGCTGCGGACTTTCTTTGCATTGTCAGGCTAAAATGGGCTTTAGTGCGTTGGCAAGCACTTCCTTCTGTGCCTCTGCCTCAGCCAGATCCTTGCCCAGGGTGGTAAAGTAGGTCTTGATCTTGGGCTCGGTACCGGAGGGACGCACCACCACCGTAGCGCCGCCTTCCAGAGCATAGATCAGGACGTTGGCGGCAGGCAGGCCGGTCTCCTCAAACTTCTTATAATCGGTAACCTTGGTCACGGCATAACCGCCGATTTCCTTGGGCGGGTTATTGCGCAGGGAGTCCATGATGCTGGCCATCTTGTCCATGCCGGACAGGCCGGGGAACTCGAAGGAGTCCACCTTGTTCAGGTAGCGGCCGTACTTGGCGTAGATAGCTTCCAGCCGCTCCTTGATGGAAGAGCCAATGGAGCGATAGTACGCTGCCATTTCGCAGATCAGCATGGAACCGATGATGGCATCCTTGTCCCGAACGTAGGGGCCAGCCAGATAGCCATAGCTTTCCTCAAAGCCGAAGATAAACCGCTCCACCTCTCCGGCAGCCTCCAGGCCGGCAATCTGATCACCAATCCACTTAAAGCCGGTGAGCACATTGCGCATTTCCACGCCGTAATTGGCGGCAACTGCATCGGCAAGGGGGGTAGAGACAATGGACTTCACCGCCACAGGATTGTTGGGCATGGTGCCGTTTTCGATCCGGCCCTGGCAGATGTAGTCCAGCAGCAGCACGCCCACTTCGTTGCCGGAAACCAGCTCGTAGCTGCCATCGGGACAGCGGATGGCAATGCCCACCCGGTCAGCATCCGGGTCGGTGGCCAGCATCAGGTCAGCGCCGGAGGACTTGGCCAGCTCCAGGCCCAGGCGCAGGGCTTCAAAAATCTCCGGATTGGGATAGGGACAAGTGGGGAAATTGCCGTCAGGATACTGCTGTTCGGGAACAATGGTAATGTCGTCAATGCCGATATCCCGCAGAACCCGGGTAACCGGCACCAGGCCGGAACCGTTCAGAGGAGAATACACCAGCTTCAGTCCGGCGGTTTTGCACAGGCCGGGACGGACGGAGCGGGCTTTGATGGCGTCATACAGTGCTTCCTTGCAGTCATCGCCTACATAGGCAATCAGCCCCTGAGACAGTCCATCCTCAAAGGACATCATCTTGGCGCCGGTGAGAATGTCGGTTTTCTGGATTTCCGCATACACAATGGCGGCGGCATCATCGGTCATCTGGCAACCGTCAGGACCGTAGGCCTTATAGCCGTTATACTTGGCAGGGTTGTGGGATGCGGTAATCATAACACCGGCGTTGGCGCCATAATACCGGGTGGCAAAGCTCAGAGCCGGTACCGGCATCAGTGCGTCATAAATCCGCACCCGGATTCCGTTGGCAGCCAGCACGCAGGCTGCGGTTTTGGCAAAAACATCGGAATTGATTCGGCTGTCGTAGGAAATGGCCACCAACTGATTGCCGCCCTGGGTTTTGACCCAGTTGGCCAGGCCCTGGGTTGCCTGCCGGACAACGTAAATGTTCATCCGGTTGGAGCCAGCGCCCAAAACACCCCGCAAACCGGCGGTGCCGAACTTCAGAGCTACGGCAAATCGTTCCTTGATCTGTTCGTCCTGACCGGCAATTTCCTGCAGTTCCTGCTTCAGCGCCGGATCCTCCAGGTCTGTTTCCAGCCAGCGACGGTAATCGTCCATGTACATGTGAATCACCCTATCCTTTATATGAATTTTGCGTATTTCTTCATTATGGAATCAAGTATACTATACGGCATTTGTATTGCCTTGTCAACAATCTGTAGGGACGGAAATATCCTGATTTCAGTCCAAAAAAGAATGGGAGAATCTGCGAAAACTCGCGGATTCTCCCATTACATTTCAGATATTGCTTTTCTAAACCGATTATGCGGCAGGAATTGGGGGATCTGACCTGAGTTATATGGTTTGCACCAGGGTGATAACTCCGGAAACAATCAGGAACAGATAGATGACCTTCTTTATTTTTTGGTGCGATATTCTGTCCACAACCCGAATACCAATATACTCGCCCAACAATATTGCGGCGATTCCCGGAACCGCCATCATCAGCAGTTCCCGATCAAAAACACCGCTGAATATGCGGATCATCGTTGTATAAGCGCTGGTCAGCAGGAAGTACGTCTGCGTTGTTCCGATGTACGTTTCCTTATCCTTTGTGACAGTCAGAAAGTACAGTGCCATAGGCGGTCCGCCGATGCCGAATAATCCGTTTGCCGCCCCCGCAAGGGCTGCGCACACCGCCACCGTGGGGAGATTGGCCTCCAGTTTGATTCGTTCGGAGAAGAAGATAAAATACAATGCCAGTGCGATCAGAAACACGCTGAAAATCATCTTCATAACAGCCAGTTCCAGGTTGTTTCCAATATAAATACACAGCGTACTTACCGCAAAGCTGATGACCGCCGGCATGAGTACCAACCGCATATTGATTGATTTCCTGTACTTGACCACCAGCATCACGTTGAGGATCATCGTGATCAGAACGCTCAGGCCCGAAGCCTGAACCACCGGCATGATATACGGCAGGAACAGCATGATCACGATGCCGCATCCGAAGCCTGTAACTGTCTGCGCAAATCCTCCCAGCATGGATCCGATCAGCACAATAATGGTATTCATCAACATCCGGAAAGCCCCTTCTTCCGCTTACTTTGTGACCAGGTCACCCATAATCTTGGCAAACTTCTCCCGATCAGCCTTCATGACCAGATTCACATTCTTGACAGCGGGTCTGAAAATGCCGTCCAGATCCCGGGACATATCCTTGAAGTTCACCAGGCTCACGCCGTCGGCGGTGCCGCCGCTGATGTCCATTTTCATGTTGCAGCTGACAATCTCAGTAAACACGGAGCGATCCAGCAGGCCAGCCACGCACAGTGCGTCGTGGATAGGAGCACCGGCTTCGTCCACATGCCAGTTCTTGCTCCAGGTCTCGTAGTTACCGATTCTGCGCTTGATAAAGGTAGCTGCCGCATAACCTGCCTTGGTGCCGGATGCCTCAAAGGCCAGCGCCTCGTCCATGTGGATGCAGGTCTTGTGGGTCACGTCCAAGGGAACCAGGGTAATCTTGCAGCCGCTCTGCAGAACAATTTCTGCTGCCTCAGGGTCAGCCCAGAAATTGAACTCCGCGCGCTGGGACGGGCCGGAGTTACCCTCTTCCAGAGAGGCGCCCATGATAATCATTTCTTTGATCTTGCCGCAGATTCGGGGTTCTGCACGCATGGCGCAGGCTATGTTCGTCAGAGGGCCTACCGCAATCAGGGTAATATCTCCCTCGGAAGCCATCAGCGTATCAATATAGTACGACACAGCGCACTTCTCCTGGGGCTTCAGCTGAGTCTCGGGAAGATCCAGGTGGTTGCCATGGTTCTCCTGACCGTCAAAATACTTATCGCCATAGGGAATCAGCGGTCTTCTGTCTTTATTCAGCGTGCTGACCAGAGGCAGAGCGCAGCCCTTATAGACCTTGACCTCATCGCCCTTGCCGACGAAGTCAATCACCCGCAGCGTATTGTCCGTAGTCAGCTCGATGTTCCGGTTTCCGTTTACAGAGCAGACACCCAGCAGGTCGATCTGATCAGAAGCCATGGCCATCAGCAGTGCGACTGCATCATCCGTTCCGGTGTCCACATCCATAATTACCTTGTACTTTTCCATGTTCGTGTCCTCCTTGTATTTTTGTTCGTCATGAGAGATGTTTTTCCACTACTTAACGATCCCGGACTTGAGAGTAAGAGAAGCCGGCTTGTTTGCCACACTTACTCCTTTGCCATCAGCAGTTCCTTCTTCTTCTTTTCTTCCCGGGCCATATCGTGTTTGGCGAAAATAATCAATGCGATAATCGTGATCAGATATGGCAGCATCTGCAGGGGTTCTGCCGGCAGATTCAGTGTCTGCAGCGTCATTGCCAGCGCATCCACAAAGGCAAACATAATGGCAATGAACATGGTCCGGAAGGGGCGTGCATTGGAAAGGTTCATTGCGGACATACCAATGAAGCCGCGTCCGGCGATCATGCTGGCAGAGAACCAAGACAGGTAGCCCATGGACATGTACGCGCCGCCCAGAGAGCAGATGGCGCCAGTCAGCGCAAACGCCAGGATTTTGATTCCGATAACATTGATACCTACGGATTCCGCAGCCTTTTCACTTTCACCCACAGCGCGGATCTGCAGGCCCAAAGGCGTCTTGTAGATCAGGAACCAGACGGCCACCACCACGAGGAAAGCCACATAAGTCAGCAAATTGTGACCGGAAATTACGCTTCCCAGGAAGGGGATGTCCTGAATGATGGGGATATTGACCGTAGGAAATGTGAGAGAAGGCAGCTTGATTGTGGTTCCCTTATCCCCTACCAGCAGGAAAATGATAAAGATGGTCAGGCCATCGGCCAGACGGTTGATAGAAATACCGGTCAGGGTCATATCCGCGCTCATCTTCAGGGACATAAAGCCCATGAACACGGAAATCAGCAGGCCGCTCATCATCGCACCCAGCAAACCGATGAACAAGTTCTGGGCGTAGGCACTGAACACAGCGCCCGCCATTGCGGAGATGAGCATGGTGCCTTCCAGCGCGATGTTATTGGAACCAGACTTACGGGTGATCAGACCACCCATGGAGGAAAAAATCAACGGTGTGGACAGACGAATGGTGGAAAACAGCAAGCTTGTTAAAAATGATATAGAAAACATAATCAGTTCGCTCCTTTCCCACTCATAGAGTCCTTAATCAGCATGCGGTGTCTGGTAGTGGCAAGCAGGCTCTTGGCAGCAATGAAGATAACCACCAGCGACTGGATCACGGTTACGAACTCGGTGGGAACATCCGTCATCCGGTTTACCAGATCTCCGCCTGTACGCAGGTAAGACAGAATGAACGCCACCACCGGTACCAGCAGCGGATTGTTTTTCGCAATAATTGCAATCAGCATGCCGTCAAAGCCATATCCCAGCTGAACTTCCCAGTTCAGCTGCTGATAAATACCCATGCATTCAATGGCGCCGCCCATACCAGCCAGCATACCGCCGATGAACTGGGCAGACAGAATGGATTTCTTGGTGTTAATGCCCACATACCGTGCAAACGCCGCGTTTTGTCCGGAATAGCGCATGTTATAGCCGATTTTGGTTTTGTACAGCAGGATATACGTAACGATAACCGCCGCAATCAAAATAAAAATGCCGGTATGGATTCGGGTTCCGGGCACGATGCGTGTCAGCAGTGCGTTTTCCGGGAAGAAAGGGGTTCCGTTGTAGGAGAAGGTGGGGTCCTTCAGCCAGTGAATCAGCAGGAATCTGCCCAGATACAGCAGCACATAGTTCAGCATAATACTAGATACCACGATGTGGGCCTTGTATTTCTCATTGATATAGGCAGGAACAATGGTCACACAGCCGCCCACCAGCGCAGAGACCACAATGATGACTAGCGGGAAAATAATCGGCGGCAGATCCAAGTACAGTGCCAGAATGGCTGTGGCGCTGCCCGCAATGAAGAAGGCACCTTCACAGCTCATATTAAAGCGGTTTACCTGGAACATCATGCACATGCCCAGACCGCAGAAGCCCAGTGGTATCAGCAATTCTATGACCGTACCAAATCTTCTCAGCGTGGTAACCGGTCCGACCACCAGCCAGTACAGCACATCCAAGGGCTGATCGCTGACGAAGAAGATAACCACCATGATAATGGCAATGGCCAAAAAGACCGCGAAAGCAACACGGATCGCTTCAAAGTATTTAATTGCGGTTTTCCGCATTTTCTCTGTAAAGCTCACTGCAGCGCACCCCCGATCTCTTCTTCTGTCTGTCGCTTGACACCAAGCATGTATTCACCGATCATGTACTCGTCCACCTGAGTGGTATCCGGGAAATAGGCGCTGATTTTGCCGTCAACCATAACAATCAGGCTATCGCTGACCGACAGAAGTTCCACCAGGTCGGCGGAAACCAGCAAGACGCCCACATCAGATTCCCGGCTGATGTCAATGAGCCTATGGCGGATATACTCAGCCGCGCCCACGTCAATGCCGCGTGTGGGCTGGTTTGCGATTACCAGCTTTGCTCCGCTGGTAAACTCCCGGGCTACAATTACCTTCTGAATATTGCCTCCGGACAAAGCGCCGATGGGATTATCCTTGCTCATGCACAGAACGCTGAACTCTTCAATCAGCTCTTCCGCTTCTTTTTCAATTGCCGCTTTATTGATAAACCCCTTCTTGGAGAATTTCTTCTTAAAGAATCGGTCCGCTACCAGGTTATCCGTAATGGAGGAAGTGGCCGAGCAGCCGTCCACCATCCGGTCTTCCGGAATGTACGCAACGCCCGCTTCTCTCCGCTTGCGAATGTTTTGCGATGTAATATCCACGCAACCCAGGGTGGTCTGCCCTGCCGATGCCTTCTTCAGGCCAGCGATGATCTCTGCGACTTCATTCTGTCCGTTTCCTTCCACAGCAGCGATTCCCAGGATCTGCCCTGCGCGAATGGAGAAGCTCACGCCGTTGACGACTTTTTTGTTGAAGTCATTGACGTAAACCAGGTCTTTCACTTCCAGAACCTTTTCCTTGAACTCTGTTTTCTGCTTGTGCATGTCCAGGTCGATCTCACGTCCGACCATCATTGCCGACAGACTGGAAGGGGTTTCACTTTCGATGTTTCCGGTTCCGGTCACTCTGCCTCGTCTGAGGATGGTGTACCGGTTGCAAATTTGAATGACCTCGTCCAGCTTGTGAGAAATGAAGATGATTGTGTGTCCGTCATGGGCCAGCATTTTCAGGGTTTCAAACAGCTCTCCTGTCTCCTGGGGGGTCAGCACGGCGGTAGGCTCGTCCAGAATTAGGATTTTCGCGCCGTGCAGCAATGCTTTCAGGATCTCCAGTTTCTGTTTGCCGCCAACGGACAGATCCATTACCCGCATCTGGGGGTCCAGCAGCATGTTATACTTTTTGCCCAACTCAATGCAGGTTTCCACGGCCTTTTTGGAATCGATGGTAAACATTGGCCCTCTGGGAATATCTCCCAGGATCAGGTTTTCCGTTACGGTCATCGATGGTACCAGCATGAAGTGCTGGTGAACCATACCAATTCCCAGATGGATGGCTTCCAAAGCGTTTTTAATCTTTACTTCTTTTCCTTCAATAAAGATTTGTCCGCTTTCGGGTCTTTCAAAGCCGAACAGCATTTTCATCAGCGTCGTCTTTCCCGCGCCATTTTCGCCAAGCAAAGCATGAATCTCGCCACGGTTTACTGACAATGTTACATCTTTATTCGCTACAAAGCCATTGGGATAAACCTTTGTCATCTTATTCATCAATAACACATTGTCACTCATTGATTCAGCTCCTCTGTTAACATACAGGCAGGAAACCCGTTCCTGCCTGTATGTTTCGTTTTTATCTTTACTGACAGCTTTCAACGTACGCGTTGAACTCTTCTTCGGAAATGGTAAAGGCGCTCTCCACCTCGATCTCGCCGCTGATTACCTTTTCCTGCAGTTCCAGGATCTGGCTTTCCACATCATCGGGAACATTTTCCGCCAGAGGCGCAATCTCTACAGCGCCTTCCACCAGGCCCTGAGATTCAATGCTGCCCCAAGGCAGGTCATTACCGTTCAGGAACCGATCCACAATGGAGAGCAGCAAAGAAGCACCGTTCTTCATTGCGCTGGATGCGATAAGGGCGGACATTTCCGGGTTGGATTCGGCGTAGGCTGCCGCCTGGTCCGCGTCCACACCAAGACTCCAGACAGAAGCTTCCTTCGCTGCATCCAGAACACCCAGGCCAGCCGTACCGGCTACCTGCTGCACGACGTCAGCACCCAGGCCGATCTGTGTAGCCGCCAGTTCCTTTGCCTTGGCAGAATCCAGGAAGTCGCCGATGTAGGAGATCAGGATCTTGATATCGGGGTTGATATACTGCGCGCCCTGGATATAACCAACGGTAAAGTCATTGATAACGGCATTGGACATACCAGCCACGTAGCCGATGGTGCCGGACTCACTCAGCAAGGCTGCCAGAGCGCCGGTCAGGAAGGTTGCCTCGTTCTGCTTGTAGGCGATACCCGCCACATTGTCAGTGGTAATGCCTTCGTATGCTGCGCTGCAGTCCACCAGAACAAACTTGACATCCGGATAATCCCGAGCGGCCTTGGTGGCAATCAGATCCGCAAAGCCGGAGCCGGCGGGGGTAATGATCAGATCCGGTCCCTGGTCACAGGTATCATAGATGGTGGATTCAAACTTAGAGGAATCGCCTGCGCACTCGGTGAAGGTAATATCAACCGTATCCGGGTACTTCTCCATTACCTGCTCGACACCGTTGTAAACGGAATCGGTGAAGCCCAGGTCGCCCCGCTTCTGCGGTACGATCACAGCAACCTTCAGCGGGTCAGCTGCTTGCGTGTTGTTTTCTCCGGCGGAAGGAGCTTTCTCTTCATTTGCACCGCCACAAGCGGTCAGGCCTACGAGCATTGCGATCACCAAAAGAATTGCAAGTGTTTTTTTCATGTTTTTTCCTCCTTTAGTATACTGTAATGGCTTCCAATTCCTCTTTTGTTGGAATCGATTCCTGTGCTCCCCTGCGTGTTACCGCAATCGCAGATGCCCGGTTGGCAAATTGCATTGCCTCTTCTACGGTGTCTCCACGATCCAAAGCGGCTACAAACGCACCGTTAAAGCAATCCCCTGCAGCTACCGTATCTACAGCGTCTACCTTACAGGCAGGCACATGAATCGACTTTGCTTCCTTTGAAAAAAGTCTGGCTCCTTCCGATCCCAACGTAACCAGTACATTCTGAACACCGAGTTTCATCAATTTCTCTGCGTTCTGTTCCAGGTCACCATCTGCTCCGGCCATGACACTGATTTCCACTTCGTTCGGCGTCATATAGGTAATGTAGGGATACAGTTTCGGATTGATCCGATCACTTGCCGGAGCCGGGTTCAAAACGACTTTCTTTCCGTACTTTGCAGCAAGCGTAATGGCTTCCTCAATTGCGTCAAAGGGGATCTCCATCTGGAGCAGTACATAATCACAGTTGCGGAAGCAATCTTCATTCTCGCGTATATATGCCACATCACAGTCCAGATTGGCACCCTGAATCACGACAATGGTATTGTCGCCCCGGTCATCCACATTGATGATCGCCGTTCCCGTTCTGCGGGCAGCGCTGTATTTCACGCGATCCATGTTGACGCCGACGCTTTTCAGATATTGCACGATTTCATGTCCGTGTCCATCATCACCCACGCAAGTCAGGAAAGTAGTATCCGCCCCGAGCTTTCCCAATGCGCAAGCTTGGTTGGCACCCTTGCCGCCGTATCGGTATTGAACTTCTTTCCCCAGCAGAGTCTCCCCTTTAATCGGGAAACGCTCCATGCTGGCTGAGATATCAATGTTCGTGCTTCCGATGATTAATACGCTCATACATAACCACCCCTCACAAGTAACTAAACAATTTTCCTAAACCATTTTCCCAAACTCATTATGCATCATTTTCTCCCAGTTGTCAAATCACAGTTTCTACAAAATATCCAAAAACTTTATGTACACATTGACCAAATTCTACTTTTTATAATAAATTTATTCCAAATATGCAGGATGCAATCTTTACTATTTCCCTTCATTCCCTTATAATGGGAGAAGATAGAAATTGTCCTTACACGAAAATCCGGCACCGCAAAATCTGTACAGGACATCCCTGGAAGAGGGGGCACTACTTGAAAAGGAGGAGCAAGCAGCGCATACCGGGTCAGCATGGCGGCCGGCAGCGTAGTGCAAAAATCAGCAATGGTCAAAATCAAAGAAATTGCCAGACTATCCGGTGTTTCAACTTCGACTGTGTCTAAAATCGTAAATAACAAAGCCGATGACATCAGTCAGGAAACCATCAACAAGGTATTATCCATCGTCAAGCAGTACAATTACACCCCATATGGCATTGCGCGGAGCAATCCCGCTAAGAAAAACTTTACGATTGGTCTGCTGTTGCGGAAAATGTATCATACCAATCTGCTCATCAACGGCCTGATTCAGGTTCTGAATCAAAGCGGATATACGCTTATGCTCCTGGACAGCAACAACTCCCTGGAAATCGAAGCAAAAAACCTGTCCAAGATTGCCTATCAAAATCTGGACGGGCTGATCTGGGAGCCTGTCTGCGAGGAAAGTCTGCGCAATCGGGAGATTCTGAAAAACTGCAACACCAACATCATTTACATCGATTCCCTGTTCCAGCAGGGAGAATGCTACTTTGTCGATTATCAGAAAATCGGCTACTTTGCCGCTTCTGCGCTGATTGAAAAAGGGCACACCAAAATCGGGTGTGTCATCCGGAATGGAAGCCGCCGTTCTACGGAAGTGGTTTCCGGATTCAAGCAGTGTCTGTTCGACAATAATATTTCCTTTACTCCGGAAATGGTGTTGTCGATGGAGAATTTTCACCTGGAATCTTTCCAGGCAGAGTCTTTTTCCGCACTGATCTCTTCCCATTTCGCCATTACCCAGGAACTGACTGTGCTGCTGGAACAGCTGAACATCTCCATCCCCTATGATCTGTCGCTGCTTTCTCTTCGGGATGACATCCGGGAAGGGCTGAATATCACAAACATTTCAACGATCAAGATCCCCTATTATGAATTCGGAACTTATCTCGGGGAAAGAATTGTGTCTGCGTGTGAAGCAAAAAAAGAAGCAAATGCGCCAAAAAACTTCGATTTTTCCCCGTCCATTGAATCTTACGTATCCATTGATGTTCCCCACGATATGCGCCAGAAAAAAATAACCGTGGTAGGAAGTATCAATATGGACAATACCATCTACCTGGATCAGTTTCCTACCAACGGCATGACCAGTTACGCCAGAGAGTGCATCTCCTTACCCGGAGGAAAGGGATTGAACCAGGCCATCGGCGCCTCAATGCAGAAAAAAGAGGTAACGCTCATCGGCCAGATCGGAAAAGACCCTGCCGGAAGAATGATATACAAAACTTTGGCCGATCACGGAATCGAGATTTCCTCTCTGATTACCAACGCCAATACAGAAACGGGCAAAGCATTTATCATTGTCGATAAAATCGGCGACAGCATCATAACCGTGTTGGAGGGGGCCAATAGTTCCCTGGTTCCGGAGGACATAACCAGCCACGCCAAAGCCTTTGAAAATACCGGCGTCTGTCTGCTGCAGACCGAGATTCCCATTGCAGTTGTGAGAGAAGCAGCCAGAATCGCCAAGCATTATCACGCCACAACCATTCTGAAGCCTTCCTCCATTGGTGAAATGACGGATGAGGATTACGAGAACATCGACATCTTTGTCCCCAACCAGAAAGAGTCCTTGCGGTTAAGCGGCAAAGACAATGTAGAAGAAGCTGCCGAATATTTCCTCTCAAAAGGCATCAAAACCATCATCATTACCCTGGATAAAGACGGAGCCTTGCTGCGCACCCAGGATACTCTGAAATACTATGATGCGCCTCAGGTGGACGTCATCGACGCCACCGGCGGTTCTGACGCTTTCATTTCCACCCTTGGCGCCAAGCTCCTGGATAATTATGAACTGGATAAGGCCATCAAAGCCGCAACAATCGCTGCAGGTTTCTGTATTTCCAGATTTGGTGTATCCAATTCCATGATTGACTATGCCACGCTGGAAAGCTACATGATCCAGAAAAACATGAAATAGCCATTTTAGAGGTTTGCTGTCACGTCAAATCTGCTTCCCACAAAGCAATGGGCAGCGGGGTATCTCCCGCTGCCCAAAACCATGCGCAAAAATCCAAAAAGCGGATGTTTTCTCCCGAAAACATCCGCTTCTATGTTCCAGTTGGTAATGTCCATGCCAGCTTTGTCTTCGCCCGGAGCAGCGAGTCAGCGACGGACGTTCGCCGCCAACCGCCACAGCTGCTGCAGAACAGTCATCAGCGCAAATCCCCACCTGGTATGTAAATGCCGGTACAGCCAGTCAAAGCCCTTGCCGATCCAGTCGTTTCGATCCGTTACGTAGCTGCACAGCATCGTGCAAGCCGCCGGGCGCTGGTATGGAAACAGGCCCTGCTGCGCCAGATCACGCAGTGCATTCCTGCGCTCCTTGGAGGGAAGCTGGGTAATTTCATACAGTGTATTCCACAAAAATGCCGTCAGTTTGTTGGCCGTCATGGAATCCTTGCTGCCGCCTGCGTAATAATCGGCCAGGATCTTTGTCACCGCCATGTGGGAGCGCAGCATCTTTCTCAGATGTTCCGGACTCCGCTCTGTCTCCGCCGAACCGGAATGTACCCGGTAAAAGTATAGGATCTCTCCCATTTCCACGCAGCTTTTCTGGCAGCGGGCTACTTCGTACATGAACAGCCCATCTTCTCCATGGGTAATCTGGGGATACCGGAAAAAAAGCTGATTTTCTTCCAAAAAGCTGCGCTTGAGCAGACTGCGCCATACCACCGCGTCATACCAAGGTGCGTTGACACTCAGTCCTCCTGTGCTTGCCAGATTGACTTCTTCCGGGGCCAGTTCATCAGCGAACTGGTATGCCCCAAACACAAGTCGGTCGCAGTTTTCCGCTTCCACTGTTGCGCGCATCTTTCCCAGAATGTTGTGCTGGACGAAGTCATCCGCATCCACAAACCACACATATGCTCCCCGGGCCTGCTTCAGCCCTGTGTTCCGCGCTGCGGCTACTCCGGCATTCTCCTGCTCGATAACGATAACGTTGGAGAATCTGTCCCCATATTCCCGCAGAATTTCTCCACTGCCATCCCGTGAGCCATCGTTAACACAGACAATCTCATATTCCCGGGCGGGAATATCCTGAGCAAGCAGACTATCCAGGCATTGACGTAAATAGGTTTGTCCGTTGTATATGGGAACAATCACACTCAGAAACATTGACTTTCACCTCTCTCTTTTTGGGATTATACAATATTTCCCGGTCAAATGCAACTGCATTCCCCATATAGCGGTGAAAAAAACGCCTGTTTTCCCTTGCTTTCGACATAGGGTTTGGGCTACTGTGTGTTGTGGCAGGTATTCCCCATCTCGCGACAACCAGCCTGGCGCCGCACCGGCTCTCCCCCGGTGCGGCGCGGATTGTTTTTTAGCTGACAGGAATCAGCAGCATCTGGTTGGGAGCCGGTTCATCCTGAAGGTTGTTGGCCTTGCGAATCGCCTCGACTGTAGAGTTGCTTGCCTTTGCAATATCCCACAGCCGGTCTTCTCCCGTCCGTCGCAGAATCAGAGACGGACGATTAGGGTCCAGTTTGCGCTGGTCTCCCAGAGTCAGGCCGGTGACCATGGGAATCTCCTGCCGGGTGGTCGCAGTCAGATCCATGGAAAGGTCGCATTTGACGGTAATGGTCCCATTTCCAACCGCCGCCTGGGCTTCCTCTCCCGTGGAAATCTGAACGCACAAATGGGTATCGTCATCGGCGCTGACACTGTGCTGCCCTTCCCAGCGGGCAGCGCCGGCATGAAGCGCCCCATCTTCTCCATAGTAGAGCATCTGGAAGGCTCCCGGAATCTCCAGCCGCACCTGGTTTTCTTCCTGCTGCTGTCGGGGAAAATCCGGAAGGAATGTAACATCCGCCACCACGTTGGCCTCCGCCGTCATCGACTGCTCGGCGGAAAGGGTCTCCCGACGGGTATCCAGCACCGCCGGCAGCTGAAGCTTCTGAATCTGCAGGTTCAGTTCTCGGCTGGGACTGTAAGCATCCTCAATCAGCTCCAGCATCTGCTTGTCGGTAATCAGATACTGGGCAACAATGCCGCTTTTTGCCCGAATATGGCCTTCCTCATCCAGTTCCACTTCCATACTGGTGGGCATCAGCTGCAAATCCACCTGGGCATCGCTGCCGTGTTCGGCAGACAGTTCCGCATACTGAGAGTACGGCAGCGGGAAATCCCAGCTGTGCAGCTGTCCTTCTTCGCTGCGGTAGAGGATATGCAGATTGGCATTTCCCCGAAATACTGCTTTGTCCGACAGGACCTTCTTGTCCAGCACTTCCGGTGACATCCGGTAGTAGATGATTTTCTCCGGCTGGGGCGCAGAATCCGGCAAGGTCAGCTCTTCGTCCACCAGAAAGCTCTTCTCCCCCATCTCCTTGGGCAGACGGATGGGGTAGGTACTGCTGAGCAGCTGCACATCACCGGGAATCTTGTCCGGCTCATATACTTCTGCCTCCATCGGCACATAGGCTTCCGCCATGGCCCCCATTCCCGCCCGGACCATAATCTTCCGGGCCGAAACCGATCGGGCGTCTACGAACCGGGGAAGGCACCGGATGCGGATCTTTCCTTCCGGGGCGCCGTCAGGCAAATCCCACTTCATTTGAAACGGAATCCAAGCTTCCAGGCAGCGCTCGGTGCTGCCGTCCTCCGGGGCGTAAAGCACCCAGACCATCATGCCGCCGGAGAAGGAAATGGTATCGCTGCGCCATTCTTTGCTCCGGAGGATAGCCTGTCCCCAGGAGGCCAGGATTCGTCCAATATCCGGCATGCCGTCAGGCAGCTTGATTTCCTGGGTCTGCTCCCCGCTCTGCATCTCCCGCACCAGGGGATTCAGGCAGGTGCATAGGGTTTTTCCAAAGTTCAGTTCCACGTTGGCTTCACTCCTTATCCCATGTTTGCTGATACAGTATATTCCTGCCGGGACAAGATTATGACCGGTATTTCTGCCGCAGAATCCACAACCCCAGAATCATCAGCGCTGCGCCGCCGCAGCAGCATAAAAACCAGCTTTCCAGACAATGCCCCACAATCAGCCCCGCTCCGAAAGCCATGATGCAGCACCCGTGCAGATGATTTTTCCGGCACATAAAAACACCCCCTGCTAATCCTATGCAGGGGGTGTTTTGGCTATGACGGTCAGCCGCCCAGGTAGGCCTTCTTCACGTCGTCGGAGCTTGCCAGCTCCGCACCGGTACCGCTGAGGGTGATCTTGCCGGTTTCCAGGACGTAAGCCCGGTCGGCAATTTGCAGAGCCTTGCGGGCGTTCTGCTCCACCAGCAAAATGGTAGTGCCTGCCTTGTGCAGCTCCTTGATAATGGCGAAAATCTGATCCACCAGAATGGGGGCCAGGCCCATGGAAGGCTCATCCAGCATCATCAGCTTCGGATGGCTCATCAGTGCCCGGGACATGGCCAGCATCTGCTGCTCACCGCCGGACAGGGTTCCGGCAATCTGCTTGCGCCGCTCCTTCAACCGAGGGAAGTAGTTAAATACCATCTCCAGATCCGCCTGAGACACTTCCTTGTTGATGTAGGCGCCCATCTCCAAGTTCTCCTGAACGCTCATCTGCAGGAAGATCCGCCGTCCTTCCGGAACATGGGCAAGACCGGTACGCAGCAGCTTGTAAGCGTCCACATGGGTAATGTCCTGGCCGCAGAAGGTAATGGAGCCGCTGCGGGGGTGCATCAGGCCGGACACGGTTTTCAAGATGGTGCTTTTGCCAGCACCGTTGGCACCGATCAGGGCAACGATCTCCCCTTCACCGACCTCAAAGGACACACCCTTGATGGCGTGGATGGCGCCGTAGTAAACGTGCATGTCTTCAATCTTCAGCATCAGGCATCCGCCTCCTCTCTGCCAAGGTAAGCTTCAATCACCGCAGGGTTCTGGCGAATCTCCTCCGGGGTGCCCTTGGCAATGATCCGGCCGTAGTTGACCACGGCGATGGCTTCACAGACGTTCATCACCAGGTTCATATCGTGCTCAATGAGGAAAATGGCGATGTGGAAGGTATCCCGGATGCGCCGGATCTGGTGCATCAGCTCGGTGGTTTCGCTGGGGTTCATACCGGCAGCAGGCTCATCCAGCAAGATGATGGAGGGGTTTGTAGCCAGTGCCCGGACAATTTCCAGCCGGCGCTGGACACCGTAGGGCAGGCTGCCCGCCTTTTTGTCCGCCACATCCGCCAGACCCATAAAGTCCAGCAGTTCCATGGCCTTCTGATTGGCCTTTTTCTCCGCCTTGTAGTAAGAAGGCAGGTGCAGCAAGGATGACAGGAAGGAGCACTTGATTTCATTGTGCATACCCACCTTCACGTTATCCAGGGCCGTCATATCCGTAAACAGACGGATGTTCTGGAAGGTACGGGCAATGCCCAGCTTGTTGACCTTATGGGTGGTCATGCCCTTGGTATCGATGCCGTTGATCAGAATGGAACCGCGGGTAGGCTGATACACCGAGGTCAGCAGGTTGAAGATGGTGGTCTTACCTGCGCCGTTGGGACCGATCAGTCCGGAAATCTCGGTGGGGCCGATGGTAATATTGAACCCATCCACCGCAGTCAGGCCGCCGAAGTCAATGCCCAGATTCCGGACATCCAGAACCGGCAGCTTATCTTTATCCTGTTCCCGCAGCAGAGTATAGGTGGGAACCTTCAGCATCTTTCTGGAATACTCATTCATTGGTCCCCGCCTCCTTTCTCTTGAAAATGCCGCTTACTTTGTCGGTAACCACAGACAATACTTCCTTGACCTTAGGCGACCAGGTGCAGAGCATTACCACAATCAGCACCACCGCGTACAGGATCATCCGGTAATCTTCCAGGCTCCGCAGAGCTTCCGGCAAGACGTACAGTAGCGTTGCGGAAATGACGGAACCCAGGATATTGCCCATGCCGCCCAGCACCACGAATACCAGGATGTTGATGGAGGTGTTGAAATTAAACTTGGTTGCCGTGATGGAAGAGTAGTTCAGGCCGAACAGGGCTCCGGCCATGCCTGCCAGGAAAGCAGAAACCACAAAAGCCTTCATCCGGAAGGCGGTGACATTGATGCCCACGGACTCGGCAGCAATCCGGTTGTCCCGGACAGCCTTGATTGCCCGGCCTTCCTTGGAGTTAATCAGATTCAGCACCACAAACAGGGTAAACAGCACCAGCACAAAGCCCATGGTGAAGGTAGCCAGTTTCTCCACACCGGTGGCGCCCAAGGGGCCGTTGATGATGTACTTTCCGCCAGCTTCCAGCTTCATCTTGCTG
This sequence comes from uncultured Oscillospiraceae bacterium, assembly GCA_944382965.1. Lineage (GTDB taxonomy): Bacteria > Bacillota > Clostridia > Oscillospirales > Oscillospiraceae > Faecousia. The sequence goes on from CALWOA010000016.1 coordinate 22,414, forward strand.
GTGGAAACCGCCATGTGGAAGCCTGTATCGTCAATACCGGCATAGGTATTGCCCACGATGTTTTTCATAATTTCGCCAAAGGCCAGGGTCACAATGGCCAGGTAGTCGCCCCGCAGCCGCAGCACCGGTACGCCAATGATAAAGCCCACAAAGCCTGCCAGGATGCCGCCGCCAAACATGGCGCATACCAGCCGCAGAGCATCATTGGGAATGGTATCTTTCAGCAGCGCCGCAATCACGATGCCGGAGAAAGCGCCGATGCCCATGAAACCGGCATGGCCCAAGCTCAGCTCGCCGCAGACGCCTACCAGCAGGTTCAGCGATACCGCCAGGGAGATGTACACACAGATGGGAACCAGGTATCCCTTCATGGAGCTGCCCAGCACTCCCTGGGAATTGAGCACCTGCATCACCACAAAGGCTACAATGACCACCAGGTAAGTCAGCAGATTGGTGCGGGTATTTTTATTTTTCAGCATTGTCTTCATAGCGCTACCTCACACCTTCTCCTGGATCTGCTTGCCCAAAAGTCCGGCAGGCTTCACCAGCAAAATGATAATCAGGACCGAGAATACAATGGCATCGGAGAACTGGGTAGACAGGTACGCCTTGGAGAAGGTCTCAATGATACCCAGCAGGATGCCACCCAGCATAGCGCCGGGGATGGAGCCGATGCCGCCAAACACCGCCGCGGTGAATGCCCGGATACCAGGCATGGAGCCGGTGGTGGGCATCAAGGTGGGGACGGTGGAACACAGCAGCACACCGGCAATGGCAGCCAGGGCCGAGCCAATGGCAAAGGTGGTGGAAATGGTCCGGTTGACGTTGATGCCCATGAGCTGGGCTGCGTCCCGGTCTTCGGACACGGCCCGCATGGCTTTACCGGTACGGGTCTTGCTGGTAAACAGGGTCAGGCCCACCATGACCACAATGCAGGCCGCCACCGTCAGCAGCACCTCACCGGTGATAACCAGCTTGTCATCCATCAGCACAATGGGGTCCATGGTCACCACACTGGTAAAATTCTTGGGGCTGCTGGACCAGATCAGCTGGGCCGCATTCTGCAGAAAGTAGCTGACACCGATGGCGGTAATCAGCACCGCCAGGCTGGGGGTGCCCCGCAAAGGCTTGTAGGCCAGGCCTTCAATGACGATGCCCAGCACCGTACACACCACCACAGCAGCCAGTACGGAAACAAAGGACGGAAGTCCCAGATAATTGGTCACACAGAAGGATATGTAGGCGCCCACCATAATCACATCGCCGTGGGCAAAGTTCAGCATCTTGGCAATACCATAGACCATGGTATAGCCCAGCGCGATAATGGCGTAAACCGAGCCGATGCTGATGCCGTTGATCAGATACTGTAAAATCTGCATAAGCTACCTCTCTTTTCTGAATGATATCGACAGCCTATGACGGCGGTAATGCCGTCCAGCTCTGCCGCTCTCATTGACTGTCGAAAACGCACATTCGGGATGGGAAGGTTGCCCTTCCCATCCCGGGATGTGTTAATCCATGGGAACGTAAACACCGTCGGTGACAACCACGGCTGCGGGAGCCTTGGAAATCATACCGTTCTCATCCCAGGTCATGGACTTACCGGTCAGGCCATCGAAGGTCATGCCAGCGAACTGCTCCTGCAGCATAGCGCAGGCTTCCTCAGCAGGAGTATTGCCGTCGATACCGGCAGCCACGCAAGCGTTGTACAGAGCGTAGATGACATCGTAGCCATCAGCAGCGAACTGGTTGGGCACCTTGCCATCGTTGTTTTCCTTGAACTGAGTCACGAAGGAAACGGTAGCATCGTCGGTAGCGTTGGCATCGAAGGGAGTCATCAGAACCAGACCCTCAGCCAGGGAGGTGTCAAAGCCTTCCACGTTCAGAATGCCGTCCATGCCGTCGCAGCCGAAGAAGGTGGGCTTATAGCCAACGGTGTTGGCGTAGGTCAGGACCTGAGAAGCCTCGGTGTAGTAGAAGGGCAGGAACACCAGGTCGCAGCCAGCGTCCTTGCACTTGGTAACCTGAGTGGACAGGTCGGACTTGTTGTCAGCGGTGAAAGATGCATCGCTGACTGCCACATTCAGGCCCAGCTCCTCAGCCTTGGCCAGGAAGCCTTCCACAATACCGGAAGAGTATGGATCGGAGGAGTCATAAATCACACCAATGGTGGCATCCGGCCACTTCTGAGACATCAGCTCAGCAGCGGAAGCGCCCTGGTTGGGGTCGGTGAAGCACATCTGGTAGATGTTGGAGCCGGTCATAGCCACGTCCACAGCAGAAGCTGAGGGAGTCAGCATGAAGATCTGGTCATTGGCAGCCTCAGCAGCGATGGCCAGGGAGGAGCCGGTGGTCACAGCGCCGGCGAAGATCTGCATGCCCCAGTCCTTCAGGGTGTTGTAAGCGGAAACCGCCTTGTCGGAGCCGTCGGCTTCGTCGTCTTCTGCCTTGAAGTCGATCTGCAGGCCGCCCTTGGCATTGATCTCAGCCACGGCAATTTCCATGCCGCCCCGGACAGCCAGGCCGTACTCGGAAGTACCGCCGGTGAGGGGGCCGGTCAGGCCGATCTTAATAGCGGGAGCGGAACCATCGGCAGCAGCGGCCTGGGTTTCACCGGAGTTATTGGCAGCAGCCTGAGTTTCCTTGGGCTCAGAAGCGCCGCAGCCTGCGAACACGGAAGCTACCATCAGGCAAGCCAGCAGCAAAGCAACAAACTTTTTCATAACATGTTCTCCTTTTCTCGTCCAAAATACTATAAAAAAGCGGCTAGCATTTTTGCAGCCGCTTCTTCATACAAACAGAATCCCCGGCCGCAGTTTCTATCTCGGAACCTCTATACGGTCAACGCAAATGGACACTACCGACAACAAGGCAGTGTCCAAATGGGGGCAAATCCGCCCAGAGGAATATGCCGCTGCGCAGCAGCGGGAATCAGCAAAATCAAACTCAGACCATGCCTTCATATGCATATACCTCCTTCCGAATCTGGAAGTATTGTATCTCACACAAGGACATTTGTCAACGAGAAAAACACCACAGAAACGAAACGGATTTTTTAAATTTTTTGTAAACAATGCACAAAGGTTATTCCCCGTCCATCACCGCTTTGCAGGCGCTGAGTACTTTGCTCAAAATCGGCACGCAGGTATGGCTGCCGTAGCCGCCATTTTCCACCACCACAATGAAGGCCAGGGGGTATTCTTCGTTCTCCACGAACCCGGCGAACATGGCGTTGGAAACTTCGCTGCCGCCCAGCTGGCTGGTGCCGGACTTGGCACACACCGACAGCCCCGGGAAGTTGCCGTCGCCGTAGACTGCCTGCACATTGTTGCGCATGTACTGGCGCACCGTGGCAGCGGTTTCCTCGGACATGATCCGGTCACTGTACTGGGTTTTGGCCTGGTAGGTCACCTGGCCGCCGTTGGTCACCTGCTCCATCAGGTAGGGCATGGCCCCCTTACCGCCGCCGGCGATGGCGCCCATAAAGGCCATATATCGGGCCGGATTGATCTGGTCGGTATGCTGACCGATACAGCTCCAGGCAAAGGATACCGTAGCGGTATCGGAAACATCATAATTTCCTTTCACCGTGGTCACACCGTCGAAGGACAGGGGTTTGACTACCTCAAATTTATCCACATACTTGACCATGTTCTGCTTGCCGATCAGCTCCGCCACTTGGGCAAAGGCACAGTTACAGGAGTTCGCGAAAGCTTGACGCAGATTTTGCTGACCATGGGCCTTTTCACAGGTAACCGCCTCCGTACCGTATTCCCGTTTACCATCGCAGCTGAATGTCCGGTCTAAAATATCAGGCACGGTTTCCAGCGCCGTGGCTACCGTCACAATTTTAAAAATGGAGCCGGGGACGTAGGCAGACTGCAAAAACCGGTTCAGGTACACGCCGTCATAGGCGCCGCTGGTATCGTTTGCAATATCCGGCACGTTGTCAGGGTCAAACGTGGGGGAAGTCACGGCGCAGAGAATTTCTCCGGTTTTGTAGTTGTACACGCCAATGGTGCCCTTCCGGTTGCCCAGGGCTTCCAGTGCAGCATTCTGCACCGCAGCGGACAAGGTCACTCTGGCGGTTCCTCCTTCGCCGGAAGCATCATAAATTCCGTTGAACAGGTCAAAGCCCGCCATCTGACCGGCGTAGTTGGTAACTGCCGAAGCCTTGATAAATCCATCCCGGTCTCCCAGCCAGTGAAGGGTAGACTTCCGGGTAAGGGCATCGGAAGCGTAGGTTCTGCTTTCGGTAATGTCCAGCAGCATGGTTCCGGATCGATCTGTCACCGTACCGCAGCCTAAGTTGGAGCTGTTGTACACATGAGGCGATCCGGAAAATCCCACCCACTGGTCAGCCTCCGTCAGATACTCCCAGAGAAAAAACAGCATGCCTCCCAGCAGCAGAATAATAAACAGGCTCATGAGCCAGGTTCTTTTGGTCACACGATTCATCGGCTCACTCTCCTTTCTTCATCAGGCGAACGGCAAAGCTGGCATTCTGCCGAGTATCCGCCGCTTTGACAAAGGCCAGCAGCCCCCAGGCACCGATCATACTGGTGCCGCCGTTACTGACAAAGGGGAAGGTAACGCCGGTGAAGGGCAGAATATCCAACGTGCCCAAACAGTTCAGCACCGTCTGAATCACCAGAACACTTGCAGCGGTGCAGGCACCGATGGTATAGAAGCTGCTTCTGGCCACCCGGGCAGTACGGATGGGGAAAAAGCCCAGGGCTACGATGCACATCACCGTCATCATTGCCGTCAGTAGGCCCCATTCTTCCGAAATAGTAGCAAAGACAATGTCCGAATCCGCCGCAAACACATACTGCAACAGGCCATTCTCCGGTCCCAAGCCCAGCAGGCCGCCGGAGGCAATGCACATCAGCGCCCGGGTCTGCTGATAGCCACCCACCAGGGGGTCCTCCCAGATGTGCCGCCAGGTGGCAAACCGCTGCAGGGCGTGAGGGGCAATTTTCAGGCCGATCACACCGGCAAATCCCAGAGCGGTGATGGCCAGGGCCACGGTGCCCATACTGCCGGAACGAAGATACGCAATCACCAGGAAGGCGCAGAAGAAAATCAGTGCCGTACCGAAGTCATTCATCAGTGCCAGCAGTCCGCAGATGATCACCGAATAGACGATGAACAAAATCAGGTTCCGCTTGGTCATAATCCGGTCCATGGTGGACGCGCCGGCAAACACGAAACAGACCTTACTCAGTTCCGAAGGCTGCAAGGACATGTTGCCGATAATCAGCCAGTTTTTGGCGCCGTAGTATTCCGTACCAAACACCAGCGTCACTACCAGGAATCCCACGCCGGCGATGGTTGCCAGGTAGCGCACAACCTTGGCCCGCTCCAGGTCCCGCAGGGACCAGCCAATGATCAGAAACAGCACCACGCCCATAATCATGGCAATCAGCTGCTTCACCGTCTCCTCCGGCTTGACCGTGGAGATAGCCGCCATGCCGATGGTACACAGGAAAAAGGCGATGGTCTCCACCTCAAAGGACTTTCGTTGAATGAGGCAATAGAAAATGTACAAAATCCACTGGCACAGGACAATGCCCAAAAAGCCTTGCAGCACATTTACAAAATCCGACTGCTGACTGTTGAGCAGAAAGCCCAGCAGCATAATGCACTGCAAAATGGTCAGCAGCATCAGATTCGTCACCGTATCCCACCCGCTGGCTGCCTTGGTACGCAGCTGGGCCTGGCGCTCCTCCTGCCGCTCCGTGATGGGCTGCAGCTGCATGTCCACACCGCCGATGGAGATTTTCTCCTTGGATGTCAAAGCGCAAATCTGCACTCTGCGTCCGTTGACCCAAGTGCCTTCCTTGGAACCAACGTCGGTTATGGTCCAGCTTCCGTCGTCATAGCGGGTCAGAACCGCGTGGTTACGGGATACTGTGGGAAAGTCAATGGTCACGTCGCAGCTTTTGCTCCGGCCGATGACATTTTCCCAGTGGGTAATGGGCACCTGCTGGCCGGTGGCCATATTCAGCCAGGCCCAGATTTCCGGCTCCCGCCGGAAGGTCAGCAGCGGCAGCACACACCGCAGCAGCAAAATTGCCGTAAGAATGGGCACAGCCCAGCGCAGAAATCCCACATACTCTGTGGCAAGCAATGCCTGGTCTACAGAAAGGGTGTTCAGAAATTGTTCCATGGCCTGCCCCCCTCCTTTCTCTTTCACATCGGGCTCCCCGCCCGGATTTTGGTAATTCCAGGGATATTTCCCCAACTCTTTTTGGGCTTTTACCTATAAAATGACACACTTTATTCAATCTGTCAAATGAACTTTTTCTTAAGGAACCTCTGATTCAATCGGCAAGAGCTGACGGCAGAAGATTTTGGCTCAGACGAAAGTTCTGAAAATGGAGGAATACTGTATGTATTTCCCATTTTCAAAACTGCGCGGATGGGGCAAAAGATTCGCCGCTCAGCCGAAGACGAATGATTCAGAGATTCCTTAAGATTCCATTTGCCGCAGAAGGGCAATTTCTTTTTGATAGCCGGGCAGTTCGTTGGGAGTTTCCAAAATCATGGGCTTGTCCCGCAGAACCGGGTGATTGACGATGGCCCGGAAGGTGTCCAGTCCCAGGCTTCCCTCTCCCAGGCAGGCATGGCGGTCTTTGTGGCTGGCGAAGGGATTTTTGCTGTCGTTGACATGGAGAGCTTTCAGCCGGTTCAGGCCAATGACCCGGTCAAATTCCGCAAGCACGCCGTCCAAGTTCCCTACAATGTCATACCCGCCGTCGTAAACATGGCAGGTATCCAGGCATACGCCCACATGGTCACTGCCTACCGCATCGAGAATCATACGGATTTCTTCAAACCGTCCGCCGATTTCGCTGCCTTTGCCCGCCATGGTTTCCAGCAGCACCGTCACCGGGTAGTCGTGGCGCAAAGCACGGGTCAGGGCCTGGGCGATATACGCAATTCCTGCCTCCACCCCCTGCCCCACATGGCTGCCGGGATGGAAGTTATAAAAATTCCCAGGCAGCGCCGTCATCCGGCGCAGGTCATCTTCCAAAATATCCGCCGCAAAGGCCCGGGCTTCCGGGTCAGCAGTACACAAATTCATAGTATACGCGCCGTGGGCTACCAATTTCCCAAAATTATGCTCTTTCATCAGTGCCACAGCTTTTGCGGCATCCTGAGGATCTTCCTGTTTTGCCTTGCTGCCCCGGGGGTTGCGGGTAAAGAAAGCAAAGGTATTGGCGCCGATGGACAGTGCGGTATTGACCATGGCGGTGCTGCCTTTTCCGGCGGACAAGTGACATCCAAAATACATAAAAAAGCCCCCTCCTTTTTGGACAGTATAGCACATTCCCCGGCAAAATGCAAATTCCCCTCTTTCAGGGAGGGGGGCGTTGTGCTATAATGAGGCAAAATGAAAAAAGGAGGGATTTCCGTGCCCAAGTCCGACAACCAGAAGCTGAAGATTTTCTACATTCTGGACTATTTACAAAGAAACTCCCACCAGGATCACCCGGTGAGAGCGGCACAGCTGCTTGCCATGCTGGAACAGCAGCACAATATTGTCTGCGACCGCAAAACCGTCTACTCGGACATTGCGGCGCTGCAGGACTACGGCGTGGACATTGTCTCCATCCCCGGTAAAAACGGGGGATACTATATTGCCTCCCGGAACTTTGAACTGCCCGAGCTGAAGCTGCTGATTGACGCCGTGCAATCCAGCCGGTTTCTGACCGAGAAGAAATCCCGGGAGCTGATTGAGAAACTGTGCAGCCAGTGCAGCGTCTACGATGCCCGGCTGATGCGCCGGGATGTGCTGGTCAGCGGACGGGTCAAGAGCATGAATGAGACCATCTACTATAACGTAGACGCCATTCAGGACGCCATTGCGGAAAGTCAACAGATTTCCTTCCGCTACTTTGATTACGGTCTGGACGGCAGCCGGTGCTACCGGGACCGGGATTACCAGGCCAGTCCCTATGGTCTGTGTCAGGACAACGAAAACTGCTATCTCCTGGCCCACTCCCCCCGCCACGGCGTAACCTCCTACCGGGTAGACCGGATGAGCCATATCAAGCGACTGGATCTGCCCCGGACCCCCTGTCCGGAATTGACCGGCAAGGCCCTGGTAGAGCACGCCAACCGGCTGTTTCAGATGTATTCCGGTGAAATGGCCACGGTGAAGCTTCGCTTTCACCGCAGCCTCATTAACGTGGTCATCGACCGGTTTGGCCGGGATATTCTGCTGATTCCCGACGGGGATGAGCACTTTGTCTTTACCGTGGATGTGGCGGTGTCGCCCATCTTTTTAAGCTGGGTCATCGGCTTTGGTGCCAAGGCAAAGATTCTCCATCCCCAGTCCGTGGTGCAAAAATGCCAGGAGCTGTGCCGGGAGGCACTTTCCCAGTACGACGCTGCTAAACCAGACTGAAAGAGCCAAATACATCGCTCCAGACGATCTGGCTGGTTTTGGTGGTATCTGCATCCCGCAGAGCCGACATGCAGTAGTGGTAATTTCTATCGTCCAGAATCACTGCCCGTCCCAGACGGTCCCCCTCTTCCCCGGCGCTGGCCCAGACGAAATCGTACCGGGTCACATCGTCCCACTGGGTCTCCATGATGGTCACATTATCCCGGCTGTAGCCGCTGATGGCTTGGATGGTGGCATCCAGGTCTCCGGCGGACAGGGTTTCAATCACAATTTCGTATTCCTCGCTGACGTACATCTGCTGAGCATCGCTGTCCAGCACCGGCGCCAGGGCGTCATCCGGCAGCCGCACCGAAATTTCCCGGGGTTGGGCCATTACTGATTGGAGCAGTTCGTCGGCCACCGTTTCAAAGGTCATTTCCTGGCTGCACCCCAAAAGTCCCAGGCACAGCGCTCCAGTAATTGTCAAAATCCAGAATTTTTTCACTGTAATCCCTCCTGAAAGGAAATCCCCATGACAAAGCTTATCCTGCTTTACCTGCTTATAATCAATGCAATTGGTTTTGTGCTTATGCTTGTGGACAAGCACAAAGCCCGGAAAAATCTCTGGCGGATTCCGGAAGCCACCCTGATGAGCGCCGCTGCCCTGGGCGGAAGCATCGGGTGTCTGATCGGCATGTACACCGTCCGGCACAAAACCCGGCACCTGAAATTCACGCTGGGCATTCCCTTGATTCTGGCAGCGCAAATTGCCCTCGCCCTGTTTTTCCTCCTGAGATAAAAACCGCCCCTCGGAAATGTCCGAGGGGCACAGCGTGTCAAAAAAGCCTCGCAGAGTTTGCTGCGACAGCAGCAAATAAAGTTAAAACCGTTTTCTGTCAGGGCGTGTACCTGGCAGAAAACACTTCTCAGGCTGCAAGTGTGAAATTTGTCCCCCATCGGGGGACAAATTATGCGCGCAGCAGACTGCCAAAGTTTGTCGGAAAAGCCCGCAAGGGATTTTTCGACAGTCTCCGCCCCTCGGAAAAATCCGAGGGGCATTTTGTTCAGGTAAACAGCAGAGCCACCATATTCACCAGCATGAAAATTGCCAGAACCAGGAATCCGGAATTAAGGAAGAACCACTTCAGGCACCGCCCGTCCATGCGCTCTTGCTGGCGGTAAGCACGAATGTCCTGTCTGCGGCTGATCAGGATCACCACAGAAGCCAGGGCAAATCCTCCAAAAATCAATAGATTGATGGCATTCTGGGCAAGTATCGGCCAGTTTTTAGTCAGCCGGGTCAGGAGATCCGCCAGCACCAGATTATTGAACAGGTGCAGCGCCATGGCCCAGAGAATGGAATACTCCATCGTCACATACCCCAGCACCAATCCCATCAAGAATGCATAGGGGGTTTGCAGCAAATTTCCATGGAACAGCCCAAACAGCAGCGCCGAACCAAGAATGGCGAACCGCCGCCCATAGGGCTGCAGGCTGCGCAGCACCAGCCCCCGGAAGAGGATTTCCTCGAAAAACGGGGCCAGCAAAGAGGCATACAGGAACATACTGAAACTTCCGGTATCGCCGGATACCGTTTCCAGCATCTGCATTACCGACAGGTCTAATTGGTTGAGCAGACTTTCCAGCAGGGTAATCCACAGGCTGTTGACCATCTGCGAGCCGATGCACAGGCTCATCAGGCAGAAAAAGATTCCGGCAGATATGGTTTTTTCCTTCCGGAATACCTCTTCCTTCCAAAAATCAGCGTCTTTCCAGGCCAGCAAGACCACCATGGCCACAGCGATGGAAAGGATATAGCCCCAGGCGTTGTTCATTAAGCTGCTGAGATCCAGCTGGGGAAATTCTCCCCCCATCAGGCTGGCCATACTCTGGTATACGGCCTCCACTCCCACGGCTGCCAACACCAGAATATTCATCAGTACATTGTAGCCAATCAGAATCCAGCAAATGGCTGAAAATCCGCGGCGCAAAAATTTATTGATTTTCTTTTCTTCCATAGGTTTCTCCTAAAATCGCTTCTGCGGTCAGAATCCCGTCAATGGCTGCGGACATAATACCTCCGGCGTAACCGGCGCCCTCTCCGGTGGGATACAGTCCCCGAATCGCCGACTGTCTGCTTTCACCCCGGACAATCCGTACCGGAGAAGAGCTGCGGGTTTCCGGCGCAGTCAGCACCGCATCCGGATGAGAAAACCCGGAAAGCTTCTGGTTCAACCGGGGCAATGCCTGAGCAAGGGAATCCGTAATGGTGTCCGGCAGGACTTGGTGCAGATCACACCATGCAACACCGGGCCGGTAAGTGGGCTGTACGCTGCTCGCTCCGGTGCTGGCCACTCCCGCCAGGAAGTCGCCCACCTTCTGGGCCGGCGCCCGATAGCTGCCGGTGAGATTAAAGGCTGCTTCCTCAATTTCCCGCTGCCACTGCATGCCGCCCAAAGGGCCTTGGTAGGGGAACTGGGCAGGATTCACCGTCACCAGCAGAGCGGCATTGGCGTTTTCCCCATTCCGGTCGGCATAGCTCATACCGTTGGTGACCACCCGGCCTTCTTCACTGGCTGCCGCCACCACATAACCGCCGGGGCACATGCAGAAGGTGTAAACCGTTCCCTCCTCCAGGTGCTCCACCAGCTTGTAATCTGCCGGGGGCAGGGCAGGATTTTCCTGACCGTACTGGGCAAGGTTGATGCTGCTCTGTTTCTGTTCAATCCGCACTCCCATGGCAAAGGGCTTGGGTTCCATGGGAATTCCACTATGTTCCAGCATCTGGAAGGTATCCCGGGCGCTGTGGCCGATAGCCAGCACGGCGCTGTCGCAGGGGATTACCGTTCCGTCTGCCAGCTCAACGCCGGTGAGGCGGTTTTCCTCCATCCGCAGCCCCGTAACCTGGGTCCGGAACCGGACCTCACCCCCCAGCTGCTCAATCCGATGCCGCAGATTCTGTACTACTGTCAGCAGCACGTCGGTGCCTACATGGGGCTTGGCATCGTAGAGGATGTCCTCCCGGGCGCCGGCTTTCACAAATTGCTCCAGAATCCAGCCGATTCTGGGGTTATTCACCCCGGTATTCAGCTTGCCGTCGGAAAAGGTTCCGGCACCACCCTCGCCAAACTGGACATTGCTCCGGGGGTCCAGTTTTCCTGTTTCAAAAAAGTGTTCCACCGCTTTGTGCCGGGAAAGGGCATCCTCCCCCCGTTCCAGAACCAGGGGTTTCCACCCCGCCAAACTGAGAATCAGGGCGGCAAACATGCCCGCCGGACCGAAGCCAATGACCACCGGCCGCTTTTCCGGCGGGGCAGAGGGCTTTGGAGGTGCATAGTAGGAAACCGGTGCAAGGCTCGCCCGCTTGCAGCCGGACTGGCGAAGGATTTTCTTTTCGTTTCCCTCCACCCCCACATCGATGGTATAGATGATTTTTACCTCCGGCTTCTTCCGGGCGTCCACGCTGCGGCGGACAATCCGAAGCTGCCGGATTTTGGAATTGGAAATGTGCAGCATCTGGGCTGCTTCAAACTGGAGCTGGTGGGCGTTATGCTCCGGGGGCAGGGAAATATCCCGCAGTCGTATCATAGCATGCTCCTTCCGGCATGGGCTCCCGCCAGGCGGCCGGAACTCCACGCCCATTGCAAATTATAGCCGCCGCAGTCTCCGTCGATGTCCAGCACCTCGCCGCAGGCGTAGAGGCCCGGCACCAGAATGCTTTCCATGGTGGTTTCCTCAAATTCCGAGGTCAGAATTCCTCCGGCGGTAACCTGGGCGCTGTCCATGCCCATAGGCTCCGTCAGCTCCACCTCGAATCCCTTCACCGCAGCGGCGGCCTGGGACAGTTCGTAGTCTGACAGCTGAGAAATGGGACAGTTGGAGGAGATCCCCACCGCCTGGGTCAGCACCCGGCCCAGCCGATTGTGGAGAATCCCCGTCAGCAGCTCCGAGGCGGGCAAAGCGTTGGTTTTTCTTCTCAAAAGTTCGTCTTTCAGGGTTTCTTCCGGAATTTCCGGCAAGAAGTCCAGACGGCACAGCCAGTCTCCCTTTCCCTGACACACATCCCGGGAGATTTCAAAGATCACTGGGCCGGACAGACCGTAGTCCGTAAACTGCAATTCTCCGCTGCTTTCCCGGAACAGCTGACCGTCCCGGAAAATGGCGGCATGGCAGTTGGCCCGGACGCCTTTCAGGCCGGCGATGCCGCCCCAGCCGGTTTTCAGCTGCACCAGAGTGGGACGCAGCTTGGTGCAACGGTGGCCCAGGGAGCGCAGCAGCTGGTAGCCGGACATGGTGCCGCCCAGCTTGGTGCCTGCCAGACCGCCGCAGGCGACAATCAGCTTTTTGCACTCCAGAGTCTCGCCGCCGAATTCCAAACGGAAGCCATCTTGGGTCTTGCGCACCTTGTCCACGGTTACCCCCAGCTTTACCTGAATATTCGGCTTTTCCAGGGCAAACCGCAGCACATCCACAACGGAATTGGCCTGGTCGGAATAGGGATACACCCGGCCGGAATCTTCCGCCACGGTAAACAGCCCCAGCTGGCGGAACCATTCCAGGGTCTTTTCCGGAGGGAAGGCTTCCAGTGCATACCGGGCAAAGGTGGGATTTTCCCCATGGTAGCCTCCTTGCCCGGCATGGAGATTGCTTAAATTGCAGCGGCCGTTGCCCGTTGCCTGGAGCTTCCGCCCTACCCGGGCCTGGCGCTCCAGCAGGATCACCTGGGCCTGGGGATTTTCCGCCGCAGCCAGAGCCGCCGCCATTCCCGATGCACCGCCGCCGATAATTCCGATGGTCATAGTCCTCTCCTTCCGCAAATCCGGTGGATTTTTCCCCATTATACCCGATAAATCCCCCTCACACAAGAAAAACTTCTTTTCACCGGGAAAAAGATGTGGTATAATGCCTTCGGTGATACCATGGATCGGAAAAATATCGAAAAAATTGCCCATACCAGCGAGGATAAGCTGCTGCTTGCCAAGCTGTGGGACAAAATCACTGCCGGAATGCAGAAAAACATCCCCGCAAGTACCTGTTTTCTCTCTCCCCGGGAGCTGGAAATGGCAAAATACCTTTTTGGCGAAGCAGAAGGTCTGTTTTCCTTCGGAGGATACCCCGATGCGGAGCGGAAAATGCTGGTGTACCTGCCGGAATACCTGGACGAAAGCGCCCTGATGGACGAGGACAGTCCCTGCGTGTGTCTGCGCGCTGACTTTTACCAGGAAGACACCCCCACCCACCGGGATTTTCTGGGCGCCCTGATGGGAGCCGGAATCGGACGGGAAACTGTGGGCGATATCTGCGTGGGCAAGGGGCAATGCGATTTTTTCGTTACCGCGGACATTGCCCCCTATATTTTGCAGAATTTCACCTCTGCCGGACGGGTAAAGCTGCATCTTTCCCGGATTGCGCTGGAAAACGCCCGGATTCCGGAGCCAGAAATTCAGGAGATTCGGGATACGCTGGCATCCCTGCGGCTGGACAGTGTGATTTCCTCCGGTTTTCGGATCGGTCGGAGCCTGGCGGCTGCCCACATTCAGGCAGGAAAAGCCGCCGTAGACGGGCTGCCTTGTGAAAAACCGGACAAACTGATTGTGGAAGGTCAGAAAGTTTCCCTCCGGGGCTTTGGAAAACTGAAGCTTGCCAGTATCGGCGGGAAAACCAAAAAAGATCGAATTTCGGTGGTCATCCACCGCTATGTGTGAGGAATTGTGTATGAAAATGGATGAAGTCATCGCCCGGATCAACGTCCTGGCAAAGAAAGCAAAGACCGAGGGCTTAACTGCCGAGGAAACTGAAGAGCGGGACAAGCTCAGAAGAATCTACATCGACTCCGTCAAGGCCAATCTGGTAGGTCAGCTGGAAAACACCTACATCATCGGCACCGACGGCGTGAAGCGGAAGGTTCAGCACAAATAGTTTGTTTCCCCCGGGTTGCCCAGATGTCAGCAACCCGGGGCCTTCTTTTGTCTGAGGGCAAAGGGGGTGAAGAAATGAAACAAATGCTTTGTACCCTGGTGGGGATTCTGGGCAGCAGCATCTGTGCGGCCTTCGGCGGCTGGGATGCGGCCCTGTCGGCGCTGATCGTATGCATCAGCATTGATTATATCAGCAGCTCGCTGGTAGCGTTGGTATTTCACAAAAGCACCAAGTCCGAAACCGGCGCATATAACTCTTCCTACGGCTTTCAAGGTCTGTGCCGGAAGGGGTTGATGCTGCTGTTTGTTGTGGTGGCTGTCCAGGTAGATCATCTGGGCGGCACGGACTTTGTCCGGGATGCGGTATGCATCGGCTTTTGCAGCAACGAGGTGCTGTCCATTATGGAAAATCTGGGTCATGCCGGCGTTCCCATGCCGGAGGTAGTAAAAAAGGCTCTGGAACAGCTTCAGAAACAATAAGCATCTTTCCCATCCAGCGTGCGCAAAAACTGCGCACGCTTTTTTTGCTTCCCTTTCGGCAGAAAATCTGCTATAATGAGGGAAAATGGTTATCAGGAGGTAGAATATGGATTTTCTGCCCATAAATAAGCAAGAAATGTTGGATCGGGGCTGGCAGCAGTGCGACTTTGTCTATGTCATCGGCGACGCCTACGTTGACCACCCGTCCTTTGGTCACGCCATCATCAGCCGGGTTCTGGAAAGCCACGGCTATTCTGTGGGCATCATCTCCCAGCCAGATTGGAAAAATCCCAAGTCCATCCAGATCTTCGGCCGACCCCGGCTGGGCTTTCTGGTCACCGGCGGCAACATGGACTCCATGGTCAACCACTACTCCGTCACCAAGCACCGGCGCAAAACCGATGCCTTTACCCCCGGCGGAGTCATGGGCAAGCGGCCGGACTATGCAACCATTGTCTACTGCAACCTGATCCGCCAGAGCTACAAGGATGTACCCATCCTCATCGGCGGCATCGAGGCCAGTCTGCGGCGGCTGGGGCACTACGACTACTGGTCAGAGAGCATGAAGCGCTCCATTTTGCTGGACAGTCAGGCAGACCTGCTGATGTACGGTATGGGAGAAAAAAGCATCGTCGAGATTGCCGACGCTCTGAACTCTGGACTGGATGTAAAGGACATTACCTACATTGACGGCACGGTATTCAAAACGTCCCAGCTCGATGACAGCCTTCCCACCATCGTTTTGCCTGCCTTTGAAGCGCTGAAAGCGGACAAGCGGAAATATGCCGAATCCTTCCGGATTCAGTATGGAAACTGCGACCCCTTTACTGCCAAACGGCTGGCGGAGCCTTACGGCAAGGAGTTTGTGGTGCAGAACCCGCCCCAGAAGCCTTTGACCATGGAAGAAATGGATGCGGTCTATGCCTTGCCCTATATGCGCACCTGGCACCCCAGCTACACCAAAGCCGGCGGCGTGCCTGCCATTGAAGAGGTAAAGTTCAGCCTGGTCAGCAACCGGGGCTGCTTTGGTGCCTGCTCCTTCTGCGCCCTGACCTTCCACCAGGGCAGAATCATTCAGGTCAGAAGCCACGAGTCCATTCTGGCGGAAGCAGAGGAAATGGTCAAGGACAAGGATTTCAAAGGCTACATCCACGATGTCGGCGGCCCCACCGCCAACTTCCGTCACCCGGCCTGTGAAAAGCAGCTGACCAAAGGTGCCTGCGGTGGACGGCAGTGCCTCTACCCCACCCCCTGCAAAAATATGAAGGCCGACCACAGCGACTACATCGCCCTGCTTCGCAAATTGCGGAAAATTCCGGGAGTAAAAAAAGTCTTTATCCGTAGCGGCATCCGATTTGACTACCTGCTTGCGGACAAAAAGGATACCTTCTTCAAGGAACTGGTACAGTACCACATTTCCGGACAGCTGAAGGTAGCTCCGGAGCATGTGACCGACGCGGTTCTCAGCCGGATGGGCAAGCCCAAAAATGCGGTGTACAATCAGTTCGTGGACAAATACTTCGCCCTGAACCGGCAGTACGGCATGAATCAGTACCTGGTGCCCTATCTCATGTCCAGCCACCCCGGCTCTACCATGAAAGAAGCGGTACAGCTGGCGGAGTACATCCGGGACATGGGCTACAATCCGGAGCAGGTCCAGGACTTCTACCCCACCCCCTCCACCTTGTCCACGGTGATGTATTATACCGGACTGGACCCCCGGACCATGGACAAAGTCTACGTTCCCACCGACCCCCACGAAAAGGCCATGCAGCGGGCGCTGATTCAGTACCGCAACCCCAAAAACTACTACCTGGTGCGGGAAGCCCTGCTGGCCGCCCACCGGGAAGATCTCATCGGTTCCGGCCCCAAGTGCCTGATCCGGGCGGTGCCTCCCAAGGCGGGCAAATCCGCCCCGCCTCCGAAAGCGGCAAAAGGTCGTCCTGCCGGAAAGCCTGCCCCCGCTCTCCGGAAAAAGCCCGTCCCCGCCAAACCCAAACGCACCCGAAAGTAAACAGTCAGCCCGGAGCCTACCATGTGTACGCTCCGGGCTGATTCTTTTTATTCTGTTTCCGTGGGGCCGGTCCAGGTGTTGATGCCGCCAAACTCCAGCACATTGGTATATCCCAGATCTGCCAGTTTCTGGGAAGCCTGCTTGCTGCGGTTGCCGCTGCGGCAGTAAACCAAAATGGTAGCGTCCTTGTCCGGCAGCTGGGGGATTTCCTCGGTGCCGATGGTTTCGTTGGGGATGCAGATGGCGCCGGGGATATGGCCCTGGGCAAATTCCTCGGTGGTGCGCACATCCAGCAGGATGTAATCGTCCCCGCTTTCCATCATCTTCGCTGCTTCTTCCTGGGTAATCTGGCGATAGCCGCCGCTCTCGCTGCCGCCGCAGCCGGTAAGCATCAGCGCGGTCAGCAGCAGGGAAATCAGATATTTCATTTGGGAATCTCCTTATTTTTGGTTTTTTCTCCGGTAGAGGAGCATTTCATAGGCAATGCCGTTCTCCTCCCCGGACTGGATCGTCTGCTCCAGATACCACTGAGAGTCCTGATCCAGGTTGGGGAAAAAGGTATCGGATGGGGGGCAGACATGCACTTTGGTCACATAGGCGCTGTCGCAGTAGGGCAGCATCTGCCGGTAAACACTGCCGCCGCCGATGACCATGGCCCGGTCGGCATACTTCGCCAGCTTTACCGCTTCCTCCGGAGTCCGGCACACCGTAAAGCCCGGAATTTCCTGGCAGCTGCGGCTCAGGGCCACATTGACCCGACCGGGAAGGGGCTTCTGTCCCGGAAAGTCCTGGATGGTGCGCCGCCCTACAATCACCATGGCCCCCCGGGTGGTTTCCCGGAAGAACTTCCGATCTGCAGACAGGGCAATGGGCTGGGTTCCGTCCCGTCCGATGCCCCAATCATCATATACCGCTACAATCAGTTCCATCGTTTCTTCCTCAAATTGCCATGGGAATTTCAAAATCAAAGGGGTGGTACTGGTAATTGTCCATCCGGAAGCTGTCCTTGGTAAAGGCGTAGAAATCGGTAATGCTTTCGTCCATGGAGAATTTCGGAGCGGGGAAGCCTTCTTTTTCCAGCATGGCCTTTACCGCCGGGATGTGCCGGTCATAAATATGGCAGTCGGCAATCACATGCACCAGCTCCCCTACCTTCAGCCCGGAAACCTGGGCCATCATGTGGGTCAGCACGGCATACTGCACCACGTTCCAGTTGTTGGCTGTGAGCATATCCTGGGAACGCTGGTTCAAAATGGCGTTCAGGGTGTCCCCGGTGACGTTGAAAGTCATGGAGTAGGCACAGGGGTACAGATTCATCTCGTGCAGGTCTTCAAAGTTATAGATGTTGGTCAGAATCCGCCGGGAAGCCGGGTTGTGCTTCAGATCATACAGCACCCGGTCCACCTGGTCGAACATGCCCTCTTTGTACTGGTGCTTCTTTCCCAGCTGGTAGCCATAGGCCTTGCCGATGGTGCCGTCGGGGCCTGCCCACTCGTCCCAGACATGGCTGCCCAGGTCGCTGATCCGGTTGGATTTCTTCTGCCAGATCCACAGCAGTTCATCCACGGCGCTTTTCCAATAGGTCCGGCGCAGGGTCATAATGGGAAATTCCTCCGCCAGATTGTACCGGTTCACTACGCCGAATTTTTTGATGGTGTGGGCCGGGGTGCCGTCTGCCCAGCGGGGACGGACTTCCAAATTCTCATCGGAAAAACCGTTTTCCAAAATATCCAGACAGGTCTTTTTGTAAAGTTCGTCCGCTCTGCTCATAAGATAATTCCTCCCTGTTGTTTTCTTGGTGTATCATAGCATACCTTGCCTAAAATGTCATTTGATTTTTTCGACAATATCCACTATAATGGTACTATATGATTGGAAGATTGGAGGAACCGCAATGGCAACCATGGAAGATATTGCCCGGCGCCTGGGCATTTCCAAAAGTACCGTCTGCAAAGCCCTGAACGATGCCGCCGATGTCAGCAGCGCCACCCGGGAAGCTGTGTATCAGGTCGCCCGGGAGTTGGGCTATATTCAGGTTTCTCCTTCCGACGCCGGAAAAATCGCCCTGTTCCTGGAAAACATGGCCTATACCTCCCCCAACGACTACGTCTGGTCCATCATCGCCGGGTTCCGGCAGATGGCAGAAGGAAACGGCTACCAGATTGACGTGATTGCTCTGGACCCGCTGATGCAGACCCAGGTGCTGTACGATGCCTACATGCAGGAGCGGGGATATGCTGGGGCTCTGTTTTTGGGGCTGGCCCCGGGAGATCCCTGGCTTCAGGATTTCCAAACCTGCCGGCATCCGGCGGTGGTGTGGGATATCCCCGTTCCCGGCAATCCCCGGGTTGCCCACTTGGGCGGGGACAACGAGGAATCCATGTATCAGGTGGTTACCTGTCTGCAAAAGCTGGGGCACAAGAAAATCGGCTATCTCAGTGGGGATTTGAATTCTTATGTCAACCAAGTGCGGTATTTTTCCTTCTTCCGGGCATTACGCAAGTGCGCCCTGCCCAGCAATTCCCGTCTGGCAGGCCGTTCCAGCCATACCAGCGAGTGCATTGACAAGCATCTGCCCCGGCTGTTGGAAGAAGGGGTCACCGCCATTGTTTGCAGCCAGGATCTGCTGGCCCATGCGGTGATGGTTCATTGCCAGGAACTTGGACTTCAGGTTCCTCAGGATGTGAGCATTGTGGGCTTTGACGATTCTCCCTTCTGCGCCTATACCGTTCCGCCCCTTGCCTCGGTGCGGGTGGATCGGATGCAGCTGGGACGAAGCGGTTTTCTGACCTTAAAAGCATTGATGGACGGCTTCCCCTTAGGGGCCGTGCTGCTGCATACCGAACTGGTACGCAGAAAGTCCATGGGCCGCTATCCCAACAAAGACAAGGTCACCTTCCAGGAAACCCAATTCGCCACTGTGGAAGAAGATCCTTCCGCAGCAACAGAAGCACAGCTGCAATTTGAAGTTTAACCAGAAAAATACGCCCGCAGAACTTCCTGTGCGAAGATCTGCGGGCGTTTTGCTGTTATTCCTGGGCCAGTTCCCTCAGCGCCTGAATGGCAGCATCCACTTCCTGCTCCGTATTGAACCAGGAGAAGCTGAACCGGACGGCTCCCTGGGAGGCGGTGCCCAGAGCCTTATGCATTCTGGGGGCGCAGTGAGCACCGGAGCGGACCGCAATGCCGTAATCCTCCATCAGCGCATCCGCCATAGTGCTGGAATCCACGTCTTTCAGGTTCAGCGCCACAATGGCCCCCCGCCGGGGCTGGGAAAAATCTCCATACACCCGGATGCCGGGAATCTGCTGCACCCCGTCCAGGAAACGGCGCAGCATGCGGTTTTCTTTTTCTCCGATGGTGTCAATTCCCACCTCCTGCAAAAAGTCCAGGGCGGCAGACAGTCCGGCGATGCCGTGACCGTTAAGGGTTCCCGCTTCCAGATGGGTGGGATATTCTTCCGGGTGGGTGCGGCTGTAGGAATGAAAGCCGGAGCCGCCCACCTTCCAGGGCCGCAGCTCCACTCCTGGGGCGACGCACAGTCCTCCGGTACCTTGTGGCCCCATCAGCCCTTTATGTCCGGTAAAGCAGAGGATATCAATACCCCAATCTTCCATGAAAATGGGAATGCTTCCCGCCGTCTGGGACACATCCGCCACCAGGAGCAAACCATGGGCTTTGGCAAATTTCCCCACCCGCTGCAAGTCCACCAGATTGCCGGTGAGATTGGAGGCGTGGGTAATCACAATGGCCCGGGTATTGGGCCGGAGCAGAGATTCCAGGCAGCGATAGTCTGGATTGCCCAGGCTGTCCGCCGGAAGAAAATCCAGGGAAATTACCCCCTGATCTTCCAGGCGGTACAGGGGGCGCAGCACGGAATTGTGCTCTAAGTCCGAGGTAATCCCATGATCCCCGGGCTGAAACAGGCCATTGATGGCAATATTCAGCGCTTCGGTTGCATTGGCGGTAAACACCACCCGCTCCGGGTGAGAAAACCCGAAAAGAGCGGCAACTTTACACCGGGCATTCCAAATCACCCGGTCTGCCTGCAGTGCTCCCGAGTGGGCGCCCCGGGAGGCATTGCCCAGAGTCTGCATAGCTTCCGCCACCGCCTGGATCACCTGAGGCGGTTTTTGCATGGTGGTGGCGGCATTGTCCAGATAAATCATTGACTGCTCACCCATTTTCTAAAGTTCCAGGATACGCATATCCTCCCAGCAGATTCCCGCCTGCGTCAGGCTCTGAAGTAGCTGCTCCTGAGCATCGGTTGGCGCTTTCCAGGCAAGACCGCATCCTGCGGTAATCTCCCGGGGCACGGGAATCATCCGTCCGGGAAGGCCTCTTTCCAGGCAGAATGCTTCCATCCGAATTGCGGCAGTGGTGGAAGAAAAGGTAATCACCAACGCCGGTTTCTTCTGTCTCATAGGCCCTCTCAGGGTCTTACGATGCAGCTTGCCTGCATCATTTTCTCAGCGATGGCGTACATGTTGGTGACCTGGCCTACCCGGAGTTTCTCCGTTAGACCGTAGTAATTCAGGCAGGTGCCGCAGGTGAGAATCTCCACCCCCTGGGCTTCCAGAGATTTCAGGTCCTCCAGACTGGCAGAGCCTTCACAGGACAGCGCCGCACCGCCGTTGTAGAGAAGTACTGTGCTGGGCAGGGTATCCTGCTGGCACAGGGCATAGACAAATCCTTTCATCAGCGCCGTACCCAGTTCATCGCTGCCCGTTCCCATAGTGGAGGAAGAGAGTACCACCACCGTGTTTTTCTGTTTGGCTTCCGGAGTAACCAGGCAAGTTTCTTCCCCGGCATTTGTTTCCTCTTCGGCTGGTTCGCCTACGGTCATAACCACCCGGAATTTTCCCTGTTCCAACTTCTCGGAGCGAATGGCATAGCCTTTCTGATTTGCCATTTTCGTCAGGTTTTGTACGGCAATTTCGTTATCCACCAAGGTTTCCACCGAGCCGGGGCCGCCCAGCTGGGCAATGGCGTTTTTGGTTTTGACCACCGGAATGGGGCAGGCATCTCCCATGGCATTGACATGAATCATAACGTTCTCCTCTATCTTTCCAAATTGGTTACCAGGATCTCCTCCTGGGCTTTTTCGGTAATGTATCCGACGATCGCAGCAGGCAGTCCGGCTGCTTGGAGTTTCTCTTCCAGCTCCGGGGCGCTTTCCTTCGGCAGGGCGATCAGCAGGCCGCCGGAGGTCTGGGGATCAAAGAGCACTTCTTCCATGGCAAAGGGGACGTTCTCAAATCGGACAGCCTTTCCTGCATGGTTGCGGTTTCGCTGGGCTGCTGCTGTCAGCAGAAACTCGTCGGCATATTCCAGTGCATGAGGGAATACCGGCACCTGGTCTGGGTAAATTCGGGCAGAGTACCGTCCGTCCAGCATTTCCAAAAGGTGTCCGATAAAGCCGAAGCCGGTAACATCGGTGCAGGCATGAACGGGGAATTCCCGGCAGATTTGGGACGCCCGTTTGTTCAGGGTAGTCATGGAAGCGATGGCAGCGTCCATGGCTTCCGGGCTGGCCTGACCCACCCGGCCCGCGGTGCAGATAATCCCCACACCCAACTTCTTTGTCAGAATCAGCGCATCTCCCGGCTGACAGGCATTGTTGGGATAGATTTTTTCAGGGTGGACAATGCCGGTGACGGACAGGCCGTATTTGACGCTGTCGTCGGCAATGGAATGTCCCCCTGCCAGAATGCCCCCGGCCTCCATCACCTTCTCGCTACCCCCCTGGAGAATCTGCCCCAGAATGTTCAGATCCATGGTTTCCGGGAAGCAGACGATGTTCAGAGCGGTTTTCACCTCGCCGCCCATGGCATAGATGTCGCTGAGGGCATTGGCCGCCGCAATCTGCCCGAAAAGATAGGGGTCATCCACCATGGGCGGGAAGAAGTCCAGCGTCTGGACAACCGCCAGGTCATCGGTCAGTTTATATACCGCCGCATCGTCCCGGCTGTCGTAGCCGATGAGCAGATTTTCGTCCGGCTGTCCCTTGGGCAGTTTTTCCAGCACATGGGTCAAAACTCCCGCTCCCAGCTTGGCGGTGCAGCCACCGCCCCGGCAAAACACAATGGATGGTTCCATATTTATCTCCCAGTTCGTTATTTTTCTATAAGAATAACGCTTTCTTTGAAAAAGGTCAAGGATTCTTTCCATTCACCTAATTTTTCTCAGGCAAAAGCAGAAAGAAGCCTTGACCTTTTGATCAAATCCCAGTATGCTACAAGAAACGTTTTTTTCTTTCAGGAGGCGCCATGAAACCGTCACCGTGCATAGCCATCATCGGCAGCGGCGGCAAAACCACCGCCATGCTGACTCTGGCAAGAGCCTGCCCCAGCCAGCGGGTGCTAATTACCACCACCACCCATATTTACCCTGTACCTCCACCGGAAAGCCGGGAACTGCTGGTCAATCCCAGTGCACAGCAGCTGAAAGCCGCGCTGTCCCGGCCCGGAATTGTCTGCGCCGGAATGGCTGCAAAGGAAGGAAAGCTATCCGGACTGCCGGAGGATTTGTTTTCCCTGGGCCGCAGCTTTGCCGACATTACACTATATGAAGCCGACGGTTCCCGGCAGCATCCGCTGAAACTCCACCGAGAGGGAGAACCGATGATTCCTGCCGGATGTGATCTGTGTTTGATTGTATTAGGGCTGTCCGCCCTGGGGCAGCCGGTTTCCCAGGCGGTGCATCGCTGGCAGCTGTGTCCAAAATGGACGGAAGAAACTCCGGTATCTGCCGAAGTGCTGCTTTTCTGCGCCCGGGAGGCTTTGCAGTCCTCCGGTCTGCCGCCGGAGAATTGTCTGATGCTTTTCAATCAGGCGGAAGGGACTTCGCAGCTTGCCGCCGCTCAGGAGGTTTCCCGGGCGCTGGAACAGGAAGGACCATCCTGCCGGATTGGCAGTCTGAAAGAGGATGCTTCCTTCCTGGCCCCCTGGGTTTTGGGGCATCTTCACAGCAGCTGAATCCGCTTCTTAGTCCCCAGGAAAAGCAGGGCTTCCACCACGCCGCCGCCAATGTTGCGGGCCTTGTCCGATACCGTATCGCAGAAGGCCGCCTGTTCCAGACGGGGGTCGATGTCTGCAATTTTCAGTCCCTTGGTTACCGGGTACCCTTCCCGAATCAGTCCCCGGAGAACACCGGTCAGGGTTGCATATACCGGGGTTTGTCCCACCCGGGCAATGATCTGACCTTCCTTCACCACAGACCCGATATCGACAATTTTCCCCGCTTCGTCTGTGACGAACGTCATCTTCCCGCTGTCCGGGGCGTGGATCACCCGCTGGGAAGTAAATCCGCCGATGTTTCCCGGGATGCCGGTATTGGCAATGGCGCTGCCTTCCAGAATCACCCGGCCAAGATGATGGCCCCGCATGGTCTCCACCACCGCGTCCACATCCTCCCCGGCGGTAAATCCCGGGCCAAGACCTACGGTGATAGGGGCCATCGCCCGGTTGGTTCCCAGGTTTTTCTTGGCGATGATGGCATCTACCACAACGTCGGCCTGCAGAGCAGAAATTGCTGCTCCGGTTTCATCCACCAGCAGCGGAATCTTCCCCTGCTGCCAGACGGCTTCTGCTTCCTCCGGATGGGCAATCCGTACGCAGGTCAGACCTTCCACTTCCATGCTCCCTTGCCAGACCGCTTCACAGAAAGCCGCTTTCCGGCGGATGGCGGAAGGATTGCCGCATTCCAGGGCGCAGACCCGAAAGCCGCAGCGCACCAGCCGGACGATCACGCCGGTGGCCAAATCTCCCGCGCCCCGTACCACAATCCAGGGTTTTTCCATAGAGTTTCCTCGTTTCTTTTTTGTTTTCCATTGTAGCATCAAAACGGGGGCGGTGCAACCGCGAAAAAACCGCAGAATCTCCCCGATTCTGCGGCTCTGTTTTTTCAGACTTCCAGGTAAGCCTTCAAGGCCTCCAGCTGGTCCTTGCCGTCGTTGTAGCCCAGGTAGTAGAAAGCACCCAGCTTTTCCATATCCTTTTCCAATCTGGCGACAGTAAAGTGGGATGAAGGGCTGATGACGAACACTCTGCCGGAACGGCGCAGCAGTTCCAGTTCCCCGCACAGCTGGTTATACCGCTGGGCAGTGTTTCCCAGGACTTCGGCAAAGGCAGGATAGCCCCGGTAAACCCGCTGGGCCAGGTGCTTGGACCGCTCTTTCACCTTGCTGCGGAAGCCGTTGGGACGGGTCCGCACCACCACAATCTTCTCAAAGCCCTGATCCATGGCCCAACGCAGGGGAATCTTTACCGAGCAGCCTCCATCCAGGCAGGGGATGCCGTCCACGTCCACCGGTTCGGACACATAGGGCATGGAGGCCGAAGCCTGCACCGCCTTGCGGATATCCACACCGCTGCCCTTTTCAAAATATTCTGTCTGGCCAGTCAGGCAGTTTGTGGCCACCGCCACAAACCGACGTTCCGGGCGGTTAAAGGCCTCCCAGTCAAAAGGCTCCCAGGTTTCCACACCATCCATCAGGAAGTCAAAGCCGATGATGCCCCGGTTGGCTTGGATGGCCTTCAAACCCACATATCGGGGATCATGCCGGTATGTCAGGTTGATGCGCCCGGCGCGGCCGATCTGCCCTGCGGTATAGTTCATGCCATTCATAGCCCCGGCAGAGACGCCAATGGTACAGGCGATGTTAATATCCGCCTCCATCAGCGCATCCAGCACGCCGGAGGTATAGACACCCCGAAAGGCGCCGCCTTCCAGCACCAGGCAGCCCTGGGTCAGATGGTCAGAAGCTTTCCCCCGGGGAAGATTGTCAATTCCGGAATATACGATATTTTTCATAAGTAGTCACTCCATTTTTGCGAAACGACAAATCCAATACCTTCACTATTGTACCGCAGATTTTTAAAAATGCAAGTGTCCCTCCTGGACAGGAACAGGCTGCAGAAAAACAGCGGCAGGGAAGCAATGGTTTTCCCTGCCGCCATATGCAATTATTTCGGTTGCCGCTTCTGTTTCTTACCAGCAACAACAAACAAAGTGGTCAGTGCCAGCAGCGATGCGGCGCTCACACCAATCCAAAGCGATGGGTTGAATGAATCTCCTGTCTTAGGAGGTCCGGATGAATTACTGGCTTTGTATTTGTTCTGGAACTCCGCGCTGGTGGACTTGACGGTGCTGCCTTCTTCGTTGATATAAACAAACGCAGTCAACTTGCCATCGTTATCTGACTCCACCTGTACCGTTACCTGGTAGACGGTGTCATCGTAGGTATAGCCTTTCTTACCGTCATCCACTTCCCGAATGGTATAGTGATAATCATCCGGTACGGTATAGGTAATGGGCAGGAAAGATTTACTGCCCGTACCACTGATGGTAATGGTATTCTCTGCCGGCATGGGCGCATCATCCACGGCTTCCAATACAAAGGTGAAGTTTATGGATGTTGGAGGTTTGTCCCCGGTCAGCTTGTTATCCACCTTCAGCCGTACCATCACGGGGGTGTTCGCCGCACTTACCGGCAGAGCCAAAAGCAGCAGCATCCAAATGCATAAAACAACGCTGAACAATCGTTTCCGTTTCATTCTCCCATAGCACCTCCTTCCATGTTGGAAATCTCGATCAGTCGTCCGAACACTACGGTTCGGGCATTGGTTGACGTATCTGAGCAAGTGGACAGGGCAATCACCCTATCCTGGCTGCTCACGCCAATTTCACGGTATTGGGCAGAATCTTCCTTGATTCGCTCTAGGAATTGATTCAATTCCCCCTCAGATAAATTCCCCGGGTAAAACACCTGTGTATCGTAAGCATCCGTCTGCAGGCAGGCAAATATTTCGATCCGGCAGGCACGGTTGGGAAGCAGCAGGGTTCCGGTAGGATGCTCGTCAAAGTAGTCCTGCTTCAGAAATTGAGCAAGTTCGCCGAACATTACCCCTCCCTCCATATGATGTCCATACAGC
This sequence comes from uncultured Oscillospiraceae bacterium, assembly GCA_944382965.1. GTDB lineage: Bacteria > Bacillota > Clostridia > Oscillospirales > Oscillospiraceae > Faecousia. The sequence goes on from CALWOA010000016.1 coordinate 49,156, forward strand.
AGAGAGTAGGAATCTGTAAAATCCCCGGCATTGCGGTAGTCCAGGAAGATGCTGCCGGAGAGGGAAAACTCTCCATACACATCGGTGTTGACATATTTGGCGTTGTCCTCACCCTGTACCACCGGATAGTCAATGTGGGTATCCTCCACTGTGAGCCAGGCGCATACTTCGGGATTAATCTGCAGCAGTTCGGCAAAGCCATCCCCTTCTTCCACCAGGTTCAGCTGAGGCTTGTAGCGCAGCAGGTCCTCGTCAATACCGGCGCTGTCGTAGATGCGCCAGGTATCCCACAGGGCAAAACTGGCATAGGCCAAGATCACCAGCAGCAGGATGGACAGCAGGGCGGTCAAAATCCGATCGCCCCACCGTGCCATTCCTGCGGCAAGCTGCAGGAAGGAAAGTTCCGTGGACTGTCTTTGCGTTCTGCCTTTTAAATATCTCCCTGTCCGCAAAGGTTATCCCTCAGAAACGGAGAATCAACGCTCGCGGCGTCTTCTGGTAGCGAACAGGACCACGAAGCCGGCAATCACCACAACGGCCAGAGCGATATAGGGGGCAATCTCCAGCAGCACGCCAGTGGGGACGGTGCCTTGTCTGTCGTTAGTGAAGGTGACGGTGTGGGCAGTCGTGGCCATCTCAGTCTCTTCAAGTGTTCTGCTCTTAACGGCAGGGTTGCTGTCCAGCTGATAGGAAATCTGATATCCCTGCTTAGCGGCATTCTCGCTCTCTTCAATCGCAAACTTGTCAGTGGGGGCCATGTCATTAATTGTGATAGACTGACCGTTCTTCAGCTTGTAGGTCGCAGTGATAGTGCCGTCATCGTCAGTGTCTTCGAGACTTGCCGAATTGCTATTATCACCATTCTGAGGAAGTGTCACGGTATAAGTAGCTCCGCTAGCGACTTTCAGCGTCACGGTGAAGTCAAACAGTGCATCACGGTCACCCTGGTTGCCAGTAACGGTTTTGGTCAAGGTCAAGTCGTTTGTTGCATAGGTATTGGTGTAATCATTGAGCTTTGCAGCAGTGTTAGGATTGCCAGTACCAACATGAAGAACGTAGTATTTAAATTCCAGATCCGTATTGGAGCCTTGCTTGTACTCTACGTAAACATCCAGCGTACGTGTAGTATTAGCATCATTGGTGACACCAGAGACACTACCGCTCTCGGTGATGGTGTAGCGGTAAATACCAGGCTTAGTAAAATTAGCAGCCGTCAGGGTAACAGTGACCTCTTTAGTGGCATACTTCTGGGTATTATCAGCTGCATTAGTAGGCGTGCCTCTTGTAGTAGTATCGCCTGTTGTAAAAGTGGCATTGGTAATGCTGGCTCCTGCAGGTCCAGCATAGATCGCAGGACTGTCCCCAGTTGCGTCGACGGGGTTGCCCGGGGTAATCTGAAAATTGAAGGTTCCTACAGGAACGTTGGCCTCTGCCGGCATAACCAAGTACTTATTGAATGTAAAAGTATTCCCTTCCGTTGGAGCTACATTGGCAGCCTGAGCAGGAACGGCGGCAGCGAAGACGGTGAATACCATCAGCATGGCTGCGGCAATGGTCATGACGCGTCTAATGAGCTTCGTCATTTTGACGTTGGTTTTCATATAACTTACATCCTTTCATATATTCCTGTTTTCTTACGTTTATCCCATATTCTTTACAGGTCAGATTCCCCGCCTGCGCAGAATTGTGAATACTTTTCCATCCAGCTGAGAGATGGCAACCGGGCCATAGCTGCGGCTGTCGGTGGCGTTGGTTCGGAAATCGCACAGGAGGAAAACGCTTCCAATGGGAACTTGGCAGGGGTAGGAGGTTTTCCCATCCACCGCCTCGGTCAGATAGAAGATTTCCTCATCCTGAATGCTGCCATTGACCAGCAGCTGTCCTTCCTCGGTGATGTCTACCGCATCGCCGCCCTGGGCCACAATCCGGCCGGTATAGCGTCGCCCGTCCTGAGTGAAGGTCACCACATCGCCGATGTGGTAGCCATTCTGCAGACGGTAGAACACCATCAAATCTCCATCCCGAATCCGGGGGTACATGTCTTCCCCCTGCATCACCGCAAGGCCAAAGACAAATCCCACCAGAACCCAGACGGAAACGGCCACCACAATCAACTTAATTACAAAAGACCGGATATCATACCAGGCATCTTTTTGGCGCCGGGCCTTCTCATCGAAGGCCCTTTGCTGATCCGGAGTCTCCTCCGGCAGAATCTCATCTGGCATACTTTCCTCCCCGTCTTCCGCGTCCCCGGGTCAGAAGCAGTACTGCGCCGGCAGCAAACACGACCAGAACTGCCAGAATCATCGGCGTGGTATCCAGCCAGATGCCGGTATTGACACCAGTCTCCCGGTTGTTAGTGAAGGCAACAGTCTGCAGGGCATCCGTCACGGTTCCGGATGCGCTGTGGTCCGGTGCATCAACCGCGTTGCCATTGTTGGTTGCCACCTTGGTGGTGTAACCATCCTTTCCAGCGTCCGGCTCGGAGATGGTGTAGCTTGCGCCTACCGGCAGGCCGTAGATTTTGATGCTTTCCCCATGCTTCAGCTGGAAGGTTCCCTTACCCTGACCGTCCAGAGTAATCGGTTTACCATTGGAGATGGGGAAGGAGCCGGTCACCGGCGTGCCATCTTGGGTCACAGTAATCTGGAAATCGAAAGGCTTATCCCGGTCGCCCATAGCACCGGTTACCGTCTTGCTGATGGTCAGGCTGGCAGCAGCGTTGGTGAAGGCTGCCTTATTTTCCTCAGCCTCATCGTCAGCAAAAGGTGCGCCGGCATTGGTGTAGGTAACGGATTCAACTTCCAGCACATCACCTGTCTTCTTTATCACAACCGTTGCCACCGCAGTATGCCGGTCATAGGCAATATCACCATCAGCTTCAGGAGTCTCTTCCTTAATGTTAAAGGTGTAGGTATCCGCTTCCTTGAAGGTAATCGCATCGAAGGTAAATTTCTCTGTGCCTCTTACACTTACCTCCGGGTTTGCAGGAAGCTCCACCTTCTTCTTGGTAATGGCTGCTTGAGTTGCATCATTGCCCGCCGTCAGCGTAAATGTGAAGGTTTCCGTGGAATTGGTTCTTCCCAGGAACGTCTTGGTGCCTTCCAGCGACACTTTGGCGGTGCCGTCATAGGTGTTGATGTAGGCCAGGGTCACCGCCTGATTTTCCGCGGTGCAATGGGGGATCTTACCGGTGACGGTTGATCCATTTACGGTACCAGTTCCAGTCACTTGGACCTGCGTAGAGTAGCCGCCTGCTGCGGCCTCCGTAACAGTGTAGTCCGCATTATAAGGCAGCCCCAGAATAGTCAGGCTTTCGTTATGTTCCAACGTTACTTCGGCTTTGCCATCTGTAAACGTGATAGTACCGTTACCGGTGCCGCTCTTGGTATTGAAAATTCCGTTCAACGGAGTTGTGCCATCCATAACGCTAACCGTGAAGGTAAACTCGGCATTAGCAGGCGGATTTTCACCGTCAACTGTCTTGCTGATCTTCAGGTTGCCGGTCCGGTCGTTGACCACACGAACCGTTACCGTGCCGGAGAAGAGTTTGGTAATATCTTGTCCATTCAAATTCTTCCAGTAGCCACCTGGTTCCGCATTGTGCTGTTGATCGCACTGCCGAATCAGCAATTTGGACCAGCCCACATCGGTTTCCAGCGCCAATTCGCCGTTATCAGCATGGGGGCCATAGTCCAACCTTCCTCCTTCGTTATCATACTCCAGATGGAGGACATCCTGGCTGTCCCAGTTAGCTTCCTTATAAATTATTTCTCCATCTTGATATTGCACATCAGAAGCCAATGCCGCCTTGATGTTATGCAGGGTGGTATCCACATTGTCGCCTGCAGCAAACTGTACCATGCTGCGCACCACCGAGCCAACACCCCGGAGGACGGTGACATTGTCATTTGCTACGCCTGCATCCGCATAGACGCCGGTATCGTCCACCACCACATGGATGGGTTTGCTGACCAGCTTTTTATATCCGGTAGGTGCTGCGGTTTCCACCAGGTAGTACTCGCCGTTGGGCAGAACCTTCCCGGAACTTGGGAACAGGCCGCCGCCTTTCAACGTCAGAGGATTGGTTATGTTCTGCGTTGTCAGCGTGTCATAAGGCGTGGCACTCTCTGGAATGGTCACCGTACCGTCTGCAGCTATGCTAACATTCTCATCCTTATACAAGGCAAACTCCGCACCGTTGACAGGGTTTCCTTCTTCGTCCACCTTCTGCACCAGCAGATAGTTTTTAATGTTGCTGACGTAAACGTCCATGGAGAATACACGGCTCACCTTGTATCCTTGATCATTTGTGTCCGAATCGATGCGCCAGGTATTTTGGGCAGTTGCCCCCGTCAGGGTTCCTGCTGTTGTATAATAGTAGGCGATGGTATACTGTGCATTAGGTTTGTCGCTGGTAACGTAGTAGTAGCTCGTGATATCGCCAGGCAGGTTGGAGACTTCCACCTGGTAAGCGCCGCTGCTGGCAAGCTGGAAGATATAAGGGTTGTCTTTTGCCGCTGCCAGGACACAGCCCCAGCTACTATCTGGCTGCACATACCATCCACCAATGGGATCACCGGAAATGGGCAGCCAAGTATCATCCTGTTGCTTCTGGTACACCACAGCAAACATCAGCGGGTTCTCAACTGCATCTTGGCCAACCAGTGTAACGTCATCATGAGCTCCAGCAGTATTGCTCTTCTCCAATTTAATTGTACTGGCAGTAGTGGCGGTAACCTTGGACATGGCGTAGGCGCCTTCCGTCCATGTGTCATTGGACAGCAGCAGCACCTCACCGTTGTCAGACACCGCAAACTTGAGGCCAATGTCCCCCACAGGGCGGTAGCCTTCCGGGGATCCTTCTTCTTTGAGGATCAGATTGTTACCCTCGCTGTCCACCTTGCCATTGTACTTATTGTAAAGTTCCTGTATGGTAATGGGGTACTGGTTTCCCCCCGCTTCCTTCAGGAATACAAACTCGCCGCTTCCATCGGTGGTACCGGTGGCAATGGCATTCGTTGGATTGTCTGCGGCGTACAGGCCGAAGGTTACACCAGGAATTCTGTTGCCCAGCTGGTCGACCTTGATCACGGAACTTTCCGGAATGGTGACCAGGTTGTACTTCAGCTTCATATTGGAGTCAACGTTGCCCCGCTCCAGGTAGAAGAAGTCCAGAGTGTGGTAACTGTTGTTAGGAAGGGTATCGCTGCCAGTTTCCCAAATCTCTCCTAAAGTCTTTTCCTGTTCCTGGCCATTAACTTTTATAACACCCGTAGCAAAGTTAATGGAAATGCTGGCTGCATCGTGGATACCACCCAGGTCTCCCACCAGTTGGCCATCAATGAAAATCCAAACATCATCGTCACCGGTAAATTCATAAGTTACCGCAGTGTTCTTAGTACTATCCGTATGTCCGCCGTTCTGCTGTACAAAACGGGTAGACATGTGGATGCCGAAGTAGTGATTAAGAGTAGGATCTGTGGAAGGCACTCCATTCATCAGCTGATACTGCACTGAAGGATTTCCATAAGAGAAGTTTTCTCCGTCACTAGTTGCCTTATTGAAGGGGAAGAACTGGCCCACCGGCGACGTGCCACCAGGCAGTATGCCCGGCAAGTTGTATAACGTGAAGGCCCCGGCATCCGGGTAGTACACTGCGTAATTCTTAGTGCTGTCGAAATAGTAATATCCATCGCCATCCACCTGAAGCAGGCCCTGTACATCGGAAAAACTAGCCTTTCCATTGTGACTATAGGTAGGATCAAACAAATACCGCAGGGACTCATTGCCGTCCCTTCCCGCCAGATCATCAACGAAGTCAGTCTGTAAATTATTCAGCTTGGGATAGCCATCTCCTCCCAGCTGACTGCTTACAATGCCACTTCTTACGGTTGACGTCCCTGTCCAATCATTCCAGCTGCCATTACTACCATTCATGCCTCTCCCAAAGAGCAGCGCATGTTCAGCATTAATACCCCGATTCAAGAAATTCTGCGGGTTCTCGTCATCTGCATTCGTCTGCTCATCAATCCAGTAGTCAAACAGTTCAATAGTTGTTCCGTTGGGAGACACACCGGGAATGATGTGATCCTCATAGGGGGGCGTACCGCTGGGAAGTTCAGTAAAGGTCTGGGTCTGACCCAGCTGCAGGGTTAGGGTCAGCGCCGGCGCATCCGCCGCCAGAACATAGGACGGGTCGACAATCTTGGCCTGGAGAACATACTCGCCGGAATCGGCATTCTCCGGAATGACGCTCAGATCCCATTCCACATCCAGGGTTACCTCTTCGTCGGTCTCAGTAGTCGCGGTGATCTGCTGGGGCAGCATCGTCAGAAGCTCCGCCATGGCCTCCTGAGTCAGAGGATTCTCCTGATTGACACCGGGAAGGCCAATGCCCCACACGCCGTCAATCTCCACCAGCATCTCCTGCTCGTCCACCCAGTTCCAGGAAACGACGCTGATGGTCTGTACCTGTTCCTGCTCAAACTCAGGCAAGAAGGTAACGTCATCATCGATGACAAAGCTGCCGCTCTCATCTTTCCAGGCAATGAAGGTGCTGCCGTCCAGGGTGGGCAGCTCGCCGCCATATGTAAAGTAGAACACATCGCCAATGGTAAAGGTATAGTAGTAACGGGCAGGCTTGTCCCCTTCCGCCTTGCTCACCAGATAACGGGTGACGGAAATCTCCTTATGCTCCTGCTGATCCAGGGTGAAGTCAGCCGGGGCGCTCCACTGCTCCGGTTCCTTCTCTTCCCCTTCCTCCTGCTCCACAGTCCAGTCCTTTTCCTCCATGTCCGTCCAGGGAGTCTGGTCATCGTCAGTCCAGAGGACGGAACCCTTGGGCACTTCAATCTGCCACAGCTCGTTGCCGTTGCCATCCTGGAACACGACCAGCTTCATCTTATCCTCTTCCTCTTCGGGAGGATCGGTAGGATCCGTAGGTTCCGTGTCCTGGGTCGGCTCCGTGACCTGAGTGGGATCGGTATCCTTGGTAGGATCGGTATCCTGAGTGGAATCGGTATCCTTGGTAGGGTCCGTAACCTGGGTCGGCTCTGTCACCTTTGTCGGCTCCGAAACCTCTGTATCGCCGTCTGGTCCCTTGTTGTCGTCCGTGTTGGTCGGCGGTGTGAGCTGATCGGTCTCATCGCCCTGCTTCCCATCCGTCTGCTTTTCGCCCGTCTGCTGACCACCGTTGAGAGACGCCGGATCCTGGCCCGTTACTGTACCGGACCGGGTGTCGTCCTCGTCAACAAGGCTTTGATCCCCCGGCGCCGAGCCAGTATTCTCCGAGGAAACCGCACTGCCGGTATCTGCAAATACCTGGCCGGGTACCACGCCGATCACCAGCACCACTGCCAAGAGCAATGCAATCAGCCTGCTGCACTTTTTGTTCTGCATAACGCTTCTCCTCTCACTGCCGCAGCACAGTTGCTTCCCTTCTCCGGAGATGAGCAGGGTACATGCCGCTGAAAATCAAAATATGACATATGACCACCAGCAAGATATTCGTCCCGCCGGATGATATCCGTTTCCATTTGCCTATGACATTTTCCATCAGGCAATATCGAGCAGGAAAGAAACACAATTGGTTTTCTGTCACAAAGCATAATTACCATTCATTTCCATCCGCCAAAATGATTTTTTGTCCGACTTGCGGACGGATATACTATACCATGACTGAAATTATATTTCAATATACATTGTAGACAATTATCAAAATCTCGAAAAATTTTTTCATGCGGGATTGGGGTTTTATTCCCTTTTTTGACAATTTTCAACATTTTCAAGATGCAATGTCGTTGCTGTCTTTTTTCTGTCACTTAAGGATTCCATATGACAAGTATATATTTTAAAAATGGATTCAATTATATTAAATCGAATTACATTAGTTATAGGGACCAATCACTTGTCAAGTTATATAGCTTGTCGTTATCTGCGCCGACATAATCCATCTTTTTTAACCCTGTTTCCCATTCTGCAACTGCCCAAGTATTTGATTTCGTGGTGCATAGGAAACGGTGTATTTGTCAAGATTATGGACCTGCACAAAGAAGACGCACTTTCCGAACAGCCTGGAGCAGACTTGTTATCCCGTATTTCGAGTTGAAGCTTACCTAAATCTTTTACTTGCTTTTTCCCTTCCTATGTCGTAGTATAGAGGGTGTACAGAAAGCAGATCAATCCCCAGAGCAGTTCCTGCTCCGGATTTCTGTTTTTGTAGAAGATACTTGTGCAGCGTGCTGAGGAGGGATCGCCCATGGGTTTCGGCCCCGTAAGATGCAATTGGGATTGGGGCAAAAAGTTTTGCTGCATCGGACTGACTTGGGCACTGGTACTGGGCATTTTTCCCTTAACCGCTTCCGCCTCGTCTGATCTTACCGAGGAATCCACCCCTTCCGTCTGCGCCTCCGAGGGGTCCCCTGCTGACACCGATGTCATTCCTCCCCAGGCCTCCCCTAAGGAACTGGACCCAGAAGATCCCCAGAATCCCTTCCTGCAAGAGAGCATCCCCCCTGAAACCGAGGAGGCTGTGATTGATATACCAGATCCCACTGAAAGTGAAACCATACCGGAACCTACTGAGGTACCCGCCGCATCTGCCAGAACTGTCCCTTTGTATTTTCAGACGGATTACCCCAACCATCGGTATGGAAACGGCACCATCGAGAGCAGCGGCTGCGGCATTACCTCCCTGGCAATGGTTGCTACCTACCTGACAGGTCATGAATATCTGCCCGACGAGCTGGCCGATTACTTCGGCGGCCGCGCGGAGAACAACATTCAGCGGCTGGAAATTGGATCAGACACACTTCAGCTTCCGTGGCATAAGGCGGAAAATATACACGAAGCCATGGCCGCCTTGGAAGATGGCGATGTGGTCATTGCCCTGATGGGCCCTTCCTCGCTGTTCACCCAATCCCAGCACTTTATTGTTTTGACCGGTCTGAACGAACAAGGGAAAATCATGGTCAATGACCCCTATGCACCAAACTATAGCCTGTGGAACCTGGAAAATGCCTTCGTCAACGGATTTGACCAAGGCGATATCTTCTTGGGGTATCAGGGCGCATGGATTTACGATGTCAGCGAAATGCCGGCGGAGCCGTTCATTTACACGGAAGAAAAGCCCTATGTGGAGCCCCGATATCCGGATATTGAACTGACTTGGGAAGAGCAGCAGCTGCTGGCAAAGGTCATCTGGGTAGAAGCCAGAGGCGAATCTGCCGAAGGTCAGCAAGCCGTCGCGGAAGTCATCTTCAACAGAATGGTTTCCGATGATTTTCCCGACACCCTCAGCGGCGTAATCTATGCCGACGAGCAGTTTCGTTCCTCAAAATTTTTGGAAGATGCCGAGCCTGCTCAGGCGCAGTATGACGCCCTGGATGACGCTTTGGAAGGGCCGTACATTCTGCCCATAGATGTTGTACATTTTGCCACCTATCCGGTCAATGACGATGTGTGGGGCACCATCGGCGGACATATTTTCTGCTATGGCTATAGCGATGCATCTTGACGGCTTCTTCAGAAAAACCGGCATCTTTCCGAAACTTCAGGAAAGGTGCCGGTTTTCTGTTGAGACAATCATTCTTTTGTTCTTCCAGGGGCAAAAACCAACCATCCCGCTGCTCCCAGAAAGCAGTAGACAAAGGGATATGCATACATGAGATTCAGAAAAAAGGAAAATACCTGCTGGTACACCGGAATGTAAGGAAAAGTCATGGAAATGCTGTCTGTGCCGAAACGGACTTTCACAAGGATGACCAAACACCATAGAACAAACGGCACCATCGCCGCAGTGTTGACAGCGGCCAAAATAACCAGTGTCCGCCGCCCCAGGGTCTGAAATTTGCTTTTTCTCACCTGTCCCACGCCAATGCTCCAGTCCAAGCCCTGCATCGCAGCTGCTCCCAGGAAGGTCATGCACAGCGGCACCTGCACCAGGCGCACCAGCAGCCTGGGTGTGGGATCATAAGTGCGTCTGAACAGGGCATCCGTGTAGCGGCACAGCCGGATTGTTACAATCACCGACGCCAAAACCGCCAAAGCCAGCATCACTGCTGCTTTTTTCTTACTGGCTCCCGGCTCCGGCTTTCCATACAGCAGCCACGTCACTTCCACATCCAATAGGGTAGAAAGTTTTTGCAGCGTTTCCAGATCCGGCTGGGACCGGCCGGTTTCATAGTTGGACACCGTCTGCCGGGTCACATACAGCGCTGACGCCAGGGTCTCCTGCGAAATTCCCTTTTCCATCCGGAATTTCCGGATATTGGTTCCAATGGATTTGCCCATCGATTTGCTTGACATCATCATCACCCCACCATGATTTTATCACATCAAAAGCCCAAATGGGTAGCAAAGATTCTTTGCAGGCAGGAGATATACCCATTTTTTATTTCCTCCTCAAAAAGCAGATAAATTCCGGAGCCTGGGGTACCAATGATAGACCTTGCAGCCGCATGACCAAGCCGCCGGTAGGCTGGCGCTCGCCAAGCGCCGCAATTCCATGATTCCAGTCCACATTGCAAAAAAAGAGTCCGCTCCCGAAAACCAGGATACGGACTCTTTTTTGGTGCCGCTGACGGGACTCGAACCCGTACAGTATCGCTACCGGGGGATTTTAAGTCCCCTGTGTCTACCGATTCCACCACAGCGGCAGGTTTGGTGGCTTTCGTAATAGTAGCATAGTTTTTTCTTTCCGTCAAGCCTTACAGTTGGTCCAGGTTCAGGGTGTAGGCTCCCAGGCAGTTGTCCAGAAACCAGTCCAGTTCCGGACGGTTCATGGCCTTCATGGCATCCCAGGTCTGCTTGGCTGCGGTATCAAATTCCGTATTGCCTGCCTTCTGTTCTTCCAGGCACTTGATGTGGGCGGAGAGTTTGTCCGCCGCCTTCACAAAGGGCAGCACTTCTTCCTCGTCTTCCAGCACCAGATGGGCATAGCTGTCTCGCAAAGGCTGGGGCAGCATGTCCAGCAGCCGGTTTCCTGCCACCCGCTCCACCTGCTTGTAGGCATCCTTGATTCTGGGATTGTAGTACTTGATAGGGGTGGGCAGATCTCCTGTGAGAATCTCCGAAGCGTCGTGATACAGCGCCGCCACGGCGCAGCGGTCCGGATTTGGGGTGGGCAGATTCAGAATGTCCCGGCGAATCAAGGCCAGGGCGTGGGCCAGCACCGCCACCTGATGGCTGTGCTCGGAGATGTTTTCAGAAAAGGTGTTGCGCATCAGGCCCCAGCGGGTGATGTAGCGCATCCGCCCCATCAGTGCGTAAAATTCATTGGCCATGGTGTGTCCTCACTTCTGCCCCGCCAGGCGATCAATGGCACGAACCATTTCCTCTGCATCGGCGCAGAGGCTCTGGGCTCCGGCTGCTTCCAGAACGTCCCGGTCCCGGAAGCCCCAGAATACGCTGACACAGGGCATGTTTGCATTTTGAGCGGTCAGAATATCTACTTCGCTGTCGCCCACATAAATCCCCCGGTCTGCGCCGATGGCCTTCAGGGCTTTTTCGATCATGTCCGGAGCCGGTTTGCGGGGGCAGTCCGGCGTTTCTCCCAGGGCATACATTCCGGGGAAATACTGGGCGCACAGTTCCTTTACCGCAGCGTCAGGCTTGTTGGACACAATGGCCAAGGCATACTTCCCTTCCAGCTGTTCCAAGGCTTTTTCAATTCCCGGGTAGGGTCTGGTTTTTTCCTGGCAATGGGCAGTATAGTAGGGCTTGTAATCCGCGAGAACAGCCTGGACAACTTCCTCCGCCGTTCCTTCGGGCAGGGATTTGCGAATCTGGTTCAGGGCGCCGTTGCCCACCACCCGGCGCAGCTGGGACAGGCTCCGCTCCGGGAAACCATGAAGCTTCAGGGCGTGGTTGGTGGCATCCAGCAGATCTTCCAAGGTGTCCAGCAGCGTGCCGTCCAGGTCAAACAAAATTCCAGTTTTCATCCTCAATACCCCCTGTTTTTCAGTACTCGGATATCCTCCCCCACAAAGGTCAGACGCTGAAAGCCCCCGTGGAGACGGGAAGCAATCTGGGGAGAATACCGGCGGCTCATTTCGTCTACGTTCAAGTTGGTGGAGATCACCATGGGCTTTCCTGCCAGAATCCGGTCGTTGAGCAGGGTGTACAGGGAAGCCGTCACAAACTGCCCTGCCATTTCCGTGCCCAGGTCATCCACAATCAGCAGATCGCACTCGGTAAACCGGGCTGCTTCCCGGCGGTTTTCTTCATTTGGCTGGAATCTGGCCTGCTCCAGCTTGGAAAACAAGTGGGCAGCAGATTCGTACACCACACTGTAGCCCCGATCCGCCACCGCCCTGGCGATGCAGGCAGACAGGAAGGTTTTGCCCAGTCCCGTTCCGCCCACGAACAGCAGGTTGCCGGCATTGGGTGTAAAGGTCAGGGCGTACCGGCGGCAATTTTGCAGATTCTTCTCCATAATCACCCGGGGACTGGCGCCATACTGAGGGTCAATCCGGTCGGGGTAATAATCCAGCCGGAACTGATTGAAACTCTCCTTGCTGCCGGAGAGGATGGAAACTTCCTTCTTCTGCTCCTGGCGGCACAGTTCCCGCAGGCATTCGCACATGGTGGTTCCCACGTAGCCGCTGCCGCCGCACTTATCGCAGATGGGGCTGTCGTCCAGGTAGCCCTCTTCAAAATATGCCGCCGCCAGACTGGCACGCTCCCGCTGCAAGGCCAGATTTTCCTGCCTTGCCTGTTCCATCAGCTCCCGTCCGTCGCTGCCCTGCTGAAAAGCAGCCTGGGCAGCCCGGGCCAAGGTAGCGCGCAGCTGCACGTCAATTTCCTTGATGCGGGGGACTTTGGCATAAGCCTGGGCCAGGTGCTGACGGTTTTCCGATTCCCGATCCTCCTTGGCCTGGGCCAAACGGGCTCTGGCCCGCCGCACCACTTCTGAACTGTATGCCATGGCTTATCCCTCCTCCCGCAGAACTCTCTGGATGGCTTCCAGTTCCGCTGTGCCCAGCTGACCGGAAGCGCCCTTGGGAACGCTGCTCTTGTGATCGCCGTTTCGGACTTCCTCGGCGGTGCGCAGGCCCTGCTGGTGCCAGTGCTGCAAAATTTTATTCATGTACGACCAATTCAGCCCTCCGGTATTCAGGCAGGTCCGCTCATAGGCCATGGAGATCAGGTCGTCGTCCAGTCCCAGATCCAGCCAGTTCTGGGCGTAGCGTTCTTCTGCCCCCGTCAGGCTCCGGCCCCGGATCTGCAGCATCTGCATCAGCCGGTACAGCCGGGAATTGCGGACGTTCTGAGCCTGGATGTAGGCAGCCGCTTCCTCTACGGAGTCAATGCCCTGCTCGGCCCAGGCGTAGGCTTCCTTCTCGATGGTGCGAAGAGAGGGATTGCGCAGACTTCCCCGCTGCCGCGCCCGATCCTTGCAGTAGCATACCAGCACGGAAATCACATCCGCCGGGAATCCCAGATATCGGACAAAGCCCAGCAGGATTTTCAGTTCCTCGGTGTTCAGGCTCCGGCCCAGCAGCCGCTGGACTTCGCCATAGAGGCTTCGGAAGGACTGGTCACCGTCCATGGCTTCCAACACATCCTTTTCCGAGTAGCTGGGCCGCTCTCCCGGAGCAATGTGGCTGGGGCGGTTCTCCATAATCAGCCCCAGCTGCCGCAATGTTGCCGCGGCGCAGCTGATCCGGGATTGGTTCATGTTCAGTTCGGCTTCCGCATCTTCCAGACGGTTGCCGCAGGCTAAGTACAAATGCAGCAGCGCCGCATCCGGGCTGGCTGCACTCAAAAGCTTCCGCACATCATTCTGGGAAAGCTTCAAAGATTCTGTCATCATGGGGCATTCCTCGCAAATTTCGCTAATTATAGACATTATAGCACAGCTTCCCCCTGGGGACAACGGAAAAACACAGGAGAATACTGTAAAAAAAGCCCCGCTCTTTTTTGGCACGCCACAGCATATTGTATAGACGATGCCAAGCCCGCCCCCATTTTCATGAAAAGCAAAAAACCGGAGCCATCTGCCCCGGTTTTCCTTTCTTTTTGCTTTTGCTGTGGTAGTATGGACAAGGGCGAGCTGTTCCCTTCTCACCCTTTTTCGCATCACACCGCTGCGCATTCGGCGATACACTTGACAGACTATGGAAACGGATGCTGCAATTGCCGTCGCATTTGCTTTCGGTTCCTTTGCTGTCCAAGGGTAGTATGCCCGGCACAATCTATGGTATACGGAGGAAATTTATGGAAGAAATTGTTACGCTGCTGATTCCTGCTTTGCTGGCCATTGTCCTGATCCGGCTGCTGGTGCTGCCCATGAAGCTGATTTTCAAAATCGCTCTGCACTCTGCTGCAGGTTTTATCTGTCTGTGGCTGCTCAACGCCATTTCCAGCTTTACCGGGATTTTGTTTCCCATTAACGCCGCCACAGTACTCATCGCCGGTTTTCTGGGGCTGCCGGGGATTGCCGTTATGGCGCTGCTGGCAATCATTCCGTAACCGGTTCGCTCCTTTTCTTCTGCCAATCTTGACATTTTTCCGCCGGGTAGTATAATTGTTTTATAAGAGGAAAAGGAGTGATTTCCATGTACTATCGTATGAAAGTCGCGGGCCTGGAGCGGGATCTGCCCATCTGTCCGGTCAGCGATACCCTGTATATTGCCGGTTTCGTCATTTTCGGTGATCCGGAACTCACCGTTGCCTGCGCCCGGGAACTGCTGGCAAAGGCCCCGGAGTATGACTACATCATCACTGCCGAGGCAAAGGGCATTCCCCTGGCCCACGAGATGGCCCGTCAGGCGGGAAATTCCCGCTATATCCTGGCCCGGAAGGCGCCGAAACTGTATATGCGGGATGTGTTTGGCGTCACCGTCCACTCCATCACCACCGCCAAGGAGCAGAAGCTGTATCTGGATGGCGCCGACGCGGAGCGGATGAAGGGCAAGAAGATTCTGATTGTGGACGATGTGATCTCCACCGGCGAGAGTCTGAAGGCTCTGGAAACTCTGGTGGAAGAAGCCGGCGGCGAAATCTGCGGTCGTATGGCCATTCTGGCAGAAGGCGATGCCCAGGATCGGGAAGACTTGATCTATCTGGAAAAACTGCCCCTGTTCCATCCCGACGGAACCGTTATGGAAGGGACGAACTAAGGGCAGCAAAATAAAGAGACGGAGGTAGAAATGATGTACGAGACAAAAAAGACAACCGTAGGATTCCTGGAGGCTGTGGCACTGTTCTTCTCCCGTTACGCCGATTTCAAGGGCCGCTCCCGGCGCAGTGAATATTGGTGGGTTATGCTGTTCAATGTCATTGTGTCCGTTGTGCTGGTGCTGCTGCCCGACAGCCTGGCATTCCTGTCCAGCCTGTGGTCACTGGCCATTTTGGTTCCCAGCCTGGCAATCTGCATCCGCAGACTCCATGATGTGGGCAAGAGCGGTTGGTGGTATCTGTTTATTCTGATTCCCCTGGTAGGCGGCATTATTCTGCTGGTTCAGTTCTGCAAAGACAGCACTGAGGATAATCAGTGGGGCCCCAATCCCAAAGCGTAAGAAACTGCAAAAGCGCTGCCGGTTCTCGGCAGCGCTTTTTTTACATTCTCTGCTTCAGCATGTCCAGCAGCAGCCCCTTGGCATAGTGCATGGTTTCGTAGCGGATGTACATCAGGGCATTTTCATCCCACAAAAACCGCAGACTGGGGGGGAAATCCTCATCCGCAAACCAGAACTGCAGCGCAATTTCCAGCCCGTCAAAGATTTCGATGGCATAGGCAATGTCCCCGTTGGGTAGAGAGCGGCCTTCCAGAGCCTGGCAGGCTTTGCGCAGGCCCTCCGGGTTTTCCTGGAACAACTCTGCCCAGGGGTCCCGGGTATCTTCTAACAGATTCGTATGAAACATCAGGCCGAAGGAAGCCATATTCCGGAAGGTTCCCGTCAGGAACCGATCCTCCCGGCTGTCGCAGATCAGATCCAGAATTGTCATCACTTCGGCAAAGGTATTGGCATCGGCCCAGGTTTGACCGACTTTCCGTTCCAGATTGCCGGTTTTCCGGTGCAGGCGGTAGGTCTGGCGAAACAGCACGGGATAGAGGTAAGTTTCGTCAAATGCCAGATTCAGCTTGCGGATCAGCCCCTGCTGGTCATAGGTCAGAAACTTCTGCTTGGCCTGTCCGGCCTGGATTTGATAGTTATCTGTGCGCTGCATAAGATTCTCCTTTCTTCTGTCCTTGCATTCTTTTCCCCACTATACCACCAAATAGCCTCCACCGCAAGAAAAGCTTACTGGATTTTCTGTTTTCCCGGGTTTTCTCAACCCCGGCTTTACCTGAGGGAAAAAATATGGTATGATAGGAAAAATGTCATAGAATCGAGGAAGTACCATGGAAATTCGTTTTGCCCAAAGCCGGGATATCCCCGGTATGCTGAACCTTTTGCAGCAAGTTGGAGAAGTGCACCACCAGATTCGCCCGGATCTGTTCCGCTCCGGCGCTCAGAAATATGATGAGGCCGCTTTGGAAGCGCTGCTGAAAAATCCGGACCGCCCTATTTTCATCGCCCAGAATGAAGGCCAGGTTGCTGGCTACGCTTTCTGCATTCTGCAGATCACCAAGGACGACCCGGTGCTTCGGGATCGGAAGGTGCTGTACATCGATGATCTGTGCGTAGACGAAGCCCAGCGGGGCTGCGGTATCGCCGGGGCGCTGTACCAGCAGGTGTGTCAGTATGCCCGAAGCATCGGCTGCGACGCTGTGACTTTGAACGTCTGGAGCGGCAACGATACCGCCATGGCTTTCTATCAGAAGTGCGGCCTGAAGCCCCAGAAAGTGGGAATGGAATTCATTCTCTGATACCTCCGGAGGAACGCCAATGCTCATCAAAAATCAAATTTACGAAGCCCAAATTACCGACTACACCGCCGAGGGGCAAGGGGTTGCCCACATCGAAGGCTGCGCCGTGTTCATTCCCAACGCCATTGCCGGGGAACGGGTGCGGGTGCGGATTGAGAAGGCGCAGAAAACCTGGGCCGCGGGAAAAATTGTGGAACTTCTGGAAAAATCCCCCCACCGGCGCAACCGGGAATGCCCCGTGGCCAAGCTCTGCGGCGGCTGCGACTTCTGGCACATGGACTATGAAGAGGAAACCCAGCTGAAAGCCCAGCGGGTGAAAGATTGCCTCAACCGCCTGGGCGGGGAGAATCTGGAAGAAATTCCCATTTTGGCGGCCCCCACCTGTTTGGGATACCGGAACAAAGCCCAGTACCCGGTGGCCCAGAAAAAAGGCCGGGCCTATGCCGGTTTCTTCCGGGCGGGAACCCACACCGTGGTGGAAAATCCCCGGTGCCGGATTCTGCCGGAGCAGACGGATGCAGTGAAGGATATTGTAATTGATTATGTAAACCAGTTCCGCATTCCGGTATATGATGAAGTGGCCCATACCGGCCTGCTGCGGCATATCTATGTCCGCCGAGGGGTTGTGTCCGGGCAGATTTTGGTGTGTCTGGTGATCAACGGTCAAAAACTTCCCAGGTGGGAAGAATTGGTGAAGAATCTCAAACAGGTGCCCGGCTTTACCACCCTGGTACTGTCGGAGAACACCCGCAAGGGCAACGCCATTCTGGGCGATACCTTCCACACCCTCTACGGCCCGGGGTATATTGAGGACACCCTGTGCGGTCTGACCTTCCGGCTGTCTCCCCGGTCGTTCTACCAGGTCAATCATCACCAGGCCCAGCGGCTGTACCAGGCCGCCATTGAATTGGCAGAGATTTCCAAATCTGACACAGTACTGGACCTGTACTGCGGCGTAGGCACCATCACCCTGGCCATGGCAGCCGCTGCCGGGCAGGTCATCGGCGTGGAGGTGATTCCCCAGGCGGTGGAGGACGCCAAAGCCAATGCCCAGCGCAATGGGATTGAAAACGCCCAGTTCTTCTGCGGCGATGCCGGACAGGCGGCGCTGAAATTGGAGCAGGACGGGGTGCGTCCGGATGTGGTGGTAGTCGACCCGCCCCGGAAGGGACTGAACGCCGACACCATCGAAGCCCTGTCCCGGATGGCTCCAAAGCGGATTGTCTACGTCTCCTGCGACCCTGCC
Source organism: uncultured Oscillospiraceae bacterium (assembly GCA_944382965.1). Lineage (GTDB taxonomy): Bacteria > Bacillota > Clostridia > Oscillospirales > Oscillospiraceae > Faecousia. Next base: position 67,221 of record CALWOA010000016.1, read on the forward strand.
ACCCTGGCCCGGGATGTGGCACTGCTGAAAGAGCGAGGCTACACTCTGCAAACCGCCCTGGCAGCGGATTTATTCCCCCGGTGCGCCCATGTGGAAAGCATCGTATGTCTGACACGATCATAACGTAAAAATTCCCCGCCGGGGCGTTGGCCCTGGCGGGGATTTGGTTTATTGGCATTGAGCCGGTTCCGGATCAGTCCTCCTGACGGGGAGGCGTTCTTCTGCGTCTGGATCTGCGGCGCTTGCTCTTTTTGTTGAGGACAACCATGACTACCAGAAGCACGATCAGACCGATGCCGCTGATCACCATGACGGCAGTCCACAGGCCGATGTTGCTGGTATCGGCAGTCACGGGGTTGCTGCTGCTGACGATGGAGAGCTTGGCAGGGGTGAACTTCAAATCGGACAGGTCGTAATTCTTCGCCACATCCAGTTTTTCAATTGCCTTCTGCATCTCGTCCACATTTTTCAGTTTGATGGTGTAAGTGCCAGCCTTTTTGCTGTTGCTGGGCATACCTTCAAACTTGGGTTCCACCTCGAGATCCAGCTTTTCGCCGGAGACCAAGCCGCTGAATGCCAAGGACACCGTGGGCAGCTTCTTGCCCTGGCCAATCTTGGTACTGCTGAGCTTGACGTAGGCGGTAAGGGGCTTTTTCTCGATGACCACATCCAGCTCCATGGAAGCCTCAGCGTACTTATCCTTATCCTTGGGGATAAACTCCAGTACAATGTTCTCATAGGTACCGGCATTCTTGGGGTTGCCGTCTGCAAAGCGCCAAGTGCCGCTGACGGCATGACCGTCACAGGTAGCGGTTTTGGGAATGGCTGCAGGGGTTACCGCAGAGCCGTTATAGGTGGTTTTGTAAGTTTCCGGAGCTTTCAAGGCGACCGCCTGTTTGACAGTAACCGTACAGTCGGCAGTCTTGTCTCCGGCCTTGGCAGTAATTTTGGCAGTACCCACACTGACAGCGGTTACTTTGCCATTGCTATCCACCTTGGCAACGCCTTCGTTGTCAGAACTCCAGGTTACAGTCTTGTCGGTTGCGCTCTCAGGACTCACTGTGGCAATAAGGGTTTCCGCATCGCCCATAGCAAGGGAGAGGGAGGTTTTGTTCAGCTTCACTTCGGTCACAGCGACAGAAGTGACAGTCAGGTTCGCAGCCTTGCTTGTCACTTTTTCGCCGCCCTTACCTGTTACGACACAGCGGTATTGGTAGCCGTTCATCTCGGCTGTGGTGGCTGCTGTGGTGTAGGTATCGGTAGTTGCACCGGAAATATCCGTCCATGTACTTCCCTTGTCGGTGCTCTGCTGCCACTGATAGGTCAGCTCGTCACCGGTGGCGGTGATTTTGAAGGTAGCGGTTTTGCCTGCGGTCACATTAGCGTCTGTGGGCTGGGTTGTAATCACAGGGACATATTTCACAGTACCTGTTATCCTATCTTTCCCATTGAGTGTACCACCATTGACAATCAGCTTGTCGTTGGTGGTCAGGCTGGCGCCATCGGGGATGGTCAGAGTTTCGCCTTCGTTGATGGTCAGGTCTTCCTGCAAGGTCACATTGCCGTACACGGTGCCGTTCTTGCCGTCAAAGACGATGCCGCTGCTATTATTACCCGTTGGTGTCGGCGTAGGAAGCGTTTCCGAAATTCTTGATGCACTGATCCCGCCATTTCTGGCGTCCACAATGGCATGATCGGTGATGGTCAGGCTGGTGGTGGCACCGGTGGCTTGAGATTGTCCCACATGAAACAGTATCCCATCACTGTTTCCAGTGCCGCTGGCGGTCAGGCTGCCGCCGTTGACGGAAAGAGAGATATTCGGGGAGCCGGT
>CALWOA010000017.1 GCA_944382965.1 uncultured Oscillospiraceae bacterium
GTGCCTGTTTGGTCTGCGCACGTGAATTCATTCCGCTTTTAAGCTTTGGACTGCGGATGCATTTTGCTCACCACTAGTATCGACGTACATTGGAAAGGAGGTGTTTTGTTTGAAGGCGAAATTTATTCTATCCGCCGCATTTGGAGGCCTGTGGCTGGCAATCTCCACCTACTATGCCATCGGCTGGGCGGGAGAACTTACCCAAGTTTTCTCGGCGGTCTACGTTTGGTGGGTGATTGTGGGAATTGCGCTGCTGCCGGGTTTTTTGATGAGCATGATGTTCTTTTCCAATCTGCTGCATCAGAAGCTGAGGCAGTATCCCCAGGTCTGTCAGGACACAACGGTGATTTTGTGTGCCCATAATGAAGAAGGTACCATTGGCGGGGCGATTCGGGCCATTTTAAACCAGGAATATGCCGGACGTATCTGCCTGATTGTGGTGGACAATGCATCCACGGACCACACAAGAGAGGAAATCAAAAAATATCAGGGCTGCTGCCGGAAAAATAGATGTGTGCAATATGTTTACTGCGCCCATCCTGGCAAGGCCTATGCCCTGAACATGGGACTGGAAATGGTAGGTACTCCCTATTTCTTAACCGTTGATGCCGACACATTCCTGGAACAATACGCCGTGCAGCGGATTATGGATCATATCGTGTACCGGAAAAGTGCTTGTGTGGCGGGGAATCTGTATGTGGAAAATGCAAAAGCATCTTTGACAGCCAAAATGCAGAACTATGATTACCTGCTGAGCATTGCGGCCACCAAACGATTCCAGGGAAGCTATCAATCCACGTTGGTTGCCCAAGGGGCGTTCAGTGCGTATGATACCGATGCTGTGCGGCAGGCAGGAGGATGGCAGGATGTGCTGGGGGAGGACATCGTTCTGACCTACCGGCTGCTGAGCCTGGGTTTTGCCTCTACCTACGAACCCAGGGCGGTGGGGTACACCATAGTACCGGCAACGCTGGAAGAGCTGTACAATCAGCGAAAACGCTGGGCAATCGGAATGCTGGAAGGACTTACGGCAGTTCCGCCCTGGAAACAAGGCACAGCCTATTCGCGGTACTTCACCAGCGTCAATCTGTCTGTAATCTACCTGGATCTGGCGTATTTGTTTGGATTTATTCCCGGAGTGATTCTTGCGCTGTTTGGATACTGCTTCTTTGTAGGAGTCCTGACGCTGATTACGGTGGCAATCTGCATTTTGCTCTTTTGGAGTATGTACCGGTATCAAAAAAGTTTGAAAATTCCCTTCAAAAACAGTATTTTCGGTTTTATCTGTTTCCTATTGTTTTTCCAGTCCGTTCAGAGTACAGCGGCTGTGCATGGTTACCTGATTTTCTTGCTGCATAGGGGGAAACAGTGGAAATGAGACGCAAAAACCTTTCTTTTGTGGCAGGAATCTGCATTTTGATCGGCTTGGTCAGTACGGGCCTGCTGATGTCAATTCATGGCAGCGTTACGCCCATCCCCCAGGAGATATCCCCCAATTTACCGGTTGTGGCGCTGACTTTTGACGATGGTCCCAATGCCAGATTTACACCGGAGATTTTGGATATCCTGTATGAACAGCAGGTACCTGCCACTTTTTTTGTGGTGGGAGATCATCTGTTTGGAACCACCCAGTTTCTGGGGGTGGATCTGGGATTCTGGGTGGCCATGGGATTGGTTGTACTGATTGTGGCGACAATGAATCTGATCTTTTGGCTGCAGAAGCCTGTGCAGTAGAAAATCTTTCAAAAAAGAAAATAAAAACCGAAAGGGTGATTTTATCACGGAAGTTTACCGCCTGCCTGGGTATACTGTAGAAAAAAGAAAAAGGAGCGATCGTTATGACCGTACAAAATATGAATCAGCAGCAGTATTCTCAGGCAGTGCAGGGCAGCAAGCCCGTTCTGGTGGACTTTTGGGCGCCCTGGTGCGGCTACTGCCGTCGCATCGGACCGGCACTGGATAAGCTGGCTCAGCAGATCGGGGAAGAGGTCACCATTGCAAAGGTAAACATTGATGACGAACCCAAGCTCGCCGACCAGCTGGGCATTGATGTGATTCCCACTCTGATCCTGTACCGGGATGGCAAGGCTCTGGGCAGCATTGTGGCGCCGGACTCCAAGGCAACCATCGAGGAATTTATCCGGAAGACCCTGGAGCAGTAAGGAGGTCATTATGGAGCAGCGGATTTATGACATGGTCATCATCGGCGGCGGCCCCGGCGGTTATACGGCAGCGCTCTACGCTGCCCGGGCCGGACTGAACGTGGTGGTGCTGGAAAAGCTGTCCCCCGGCGGACAAATGGCCCTGACAACCCAGGTGGACAATTTCCCCGGAGTGGATGCCGGCATTGACGGCTACGCGCTGGGCGAAACCATGCAGCGTAATGCTGAATCCTTCGGCGCCGTGACGGAACTTGCTGAGGTGCAGAGCGTGAACTTGAGCAGTGATCCCAAGAAAATTGAAACCAACGAGGGAACCTTCTATGGAAAAACTGTGGTGTATGCCGCAGGAGCAGGCCCCAGAGAATTGGGCCTGCCCAATGAGAAAGCCCTGACCGGACGGGGCGTCAACTACTGCGCTTCCTGCGACGGGATGTTCTACAAGGGAAAAACCGTGGTGGTAGTCGGCGGCGGCAACTCCGCTGTGGAGGATGCGCTGCTATTGTCCCGGGTGGCAAAGAAGGTCATCGTCGTTCACCGCAGAGACACCTTGCGGGCAACCAAAATTTATCACAAACCCCTGATGGAAGCGGAAAATGTAGAATTTTTCTGGAACAGTGCCGTAACCCAGCTTCTGGAAAATGGCAAGCTGAATGGCATGGTTGTCCAGAACCTTCTGACCGGGGAAGAAACCACAGTAGATTGCGACGGCGTTTTCATCAGCATTGGCAGAAAGCCTGCCACCGCCCTGGTAGACGGACAGCTGGAACTGGACAAATCCGGATACATCCTGGCAGATGAAACCACCCGAGCTTCCCGGCCCGGTGTGTTTGCCGTGGGAGATGTGCGGACAAAGGCGGTGCGCCAGATCGTTACCGCAGCAGCCGATGGGGCAGTGGCAGTCCACTTTGCCGAAGAATACCTGGCAGGGCTGTAACGCAGGCATTGACATATTCCCAAACTCCGGTATAATGGAACCATCTATTCTGAATTTACTGAGGGAAATGCCATGAATCGGGAAAATAAACGCAAACAATACGAAAAAGGCTACTACAAAACCCATGCCTGCCAGGAAGCCTTTACCTGCAAAAACTGCGGCCGTCTGGTGGTGCCTGCCGGAGCGGGCAGCGACCACCGCAACCACTGCCCCAACTGCCTGTACAGCCTGCATGTGGACATTGAGCCGGGAGACCGGGAGTCCGACTGCGGCAGCCTGATGGAGCCGGTAGCAGTTTGGGTTCGGGGCAAGGGCGAGTGGGCCATCATCCACCGCTGCCGCCGCTGCGGCGAGCTCAGCTCCAACCGGGTGCTGGCAGACGATAACCCCATGAAGCTCATGTCCATTGCCATGAAGCCCCTGGCAAATCCGCCTTTCCCTCTGGAGCGCATTGAGGAAATGACCGCTATGATGGGCGGCGAAGGACAGATGCCTCAGTTTGGGGAAAACGCTCAGGAATAAAGAAAATCCGGCGAAGCCTTGTAAAGGGCTTCGCCGGATTGGCGTTTTATGGATTGGTCAGTAGGATTTCCTGCGCAATTTCCTTGCGGGAAGCGCAGCGGTCCATGGCCTGCTTTTCAATGTAGCGGTGGGCATCCGGCTCGCTCATGTGATGCTTTTCAATCAGCACCCATTTTGCCCGGTTGACCAGCCGGATCTCCTCCATTTTTTCTTCCACAGTGGAGGCTTTCTTTTCCAGACGGCGCAGCCGCTCCCTGGCGGCGGCCATCCATTTCAGACCTTGCTGCAATGTCTGGGCAGGAGTTGGCTTTGCCAGCGTGAACACCCCTTGGGAAAGAACCTTGGCGTTGGTCTGCTCGTAGACTTCCGACCGGACCAGAAGCAGCACCACACTGCCGGGACACTGGCTGGCATCGATTGCAAACCGTGTACCGAATTCATCCGGAAGTGGAGCATTGATGATAATGAAATCAAAGCTTCTGCGCAGCAGCTCCCGACGGGCAGCGGCAGCATTGGCGGCGATACATACCGGGGAATATTCCGTTTCGGGAAGCATGGGCATCAGGGCGTCCAGGAATTTCTGCACTCCGCAAACCACCAGAACACTGTAACTTCGCTCTTGATATGCCAGATGGGTTCCTCCTTTCAGTCAAATTTGGGCAGGTTCAACGATTGCAGAAACAGTCAATCAGGGCCTGGGGGAAATGCTGGGCCAGGAAGGTGCTGGCGGCTGCACTGCGGATGGCAGTGGGCAGGGACAGGGGCAGCGTCTGCAAATGGGCCACATCCCATTGGGCTGCGATGAACAGATTCACATTTGCCGCCTGGGGAAGGGGAAGCTGCTGGGAAATTCCCTCCAGACCCGCCCAGACTATCAACGCAAAGGCAAGATACGGATTGGCGGTACAGTCCGGGGAACGCAGCTCTGCCCGCCGGTATTCTCCATGGGCCGCGGGAATCCGAACCAGCATGGAGCGATTGTCATTGGACCAGGAGATGAATTTGGGGGCTTTGTGAGAGCCAAGCCGGCGATAAGACTGCTCCGTGGGGTTCAGGAACAGGGTGATTTCCGGTACCCGGTTCAGAATGCCTGCCAGCATGTGCTGCATCCGGTTTTCCCCCGGGCCTTGCACGGAGATGTTAATATGGAATCCGCTGCCGGGGTGTTCCGGCAGGGGCTTGGGAGAAAAGTCCGCAGCCAGCCCGTTCCGGGCGGCAATGGTTTTTACCACAGTACAAAAGGTGTGGGCATTGTCCGCAGCGCTCAGGGCGTCGGAATAGCGAAAATCAATTTCATTCTGCCCGGGGCCTTCCTCGTGATGGGAAGATTCCGGCTGAATGCCCATCTGTTCCAAGGTCAGGCAGATTTCCCGCCGGACATTTTCACACTTGTCCTCCGGCGCTACATCCATGTAGCTGGCCTGGTCGTAGGGGATTTTGGTGGGCTGACCGTTTTCGTCCAGCTGAAACAGGTAAAATTCCAGCTCCGAGCCAAAGGCAAAGGTGTACCCAGCGTTTGCTGCGTCGGCAATGGCCCGCTTGAGAATTCCCCGGCTGTCCAGGGGGAACAATGTACCGTCAGGATGGGTAATGGTGCAGAACATCCGAACCACCCGCCCATGTTCCGGACGCCAGGGCAGAACCATAATGGTAGCAGGGTCCGGGTGCAGGAACAGATCTGAGTGAACTTCATCGCCGAATCCGGCAATGGCGGAGGCATCCAAGGCGATGCCATAACGGAAAGCCCGTTCCAGCTCCTGGGGCATAATGGAGATGTTTTTCGGACGACCGAAGCAGTCGCAGAAGGCAAGACGGATGAATTTTACGTCCTCTTCCTGAATATATTGCATAACCTCTTGGGGTGTATATTCCATAGGGAAACCTGCTTTCTTCTGAAGATGTGGGGTGCCGGGAAAACCGGGATGGAATATGTTTACTATAGCATATTTGCACCGGGGTTTCCACTGCTTTTTCAGCAGCAGATCCCCGTTGGAAACTTGGCAATATAGCCAAAGAAAAAGATATTTTTTGTGCAGGGTGTTGACAAAGGAAAAATCTTGTTGTAACATAAAACAGCAAGGGCAAAGGCGTCTTTGAGAGTGTACTCTCAGACGCCTTTGTCGATTTTTTGTTTGTAATCCTGCCTACGAGGACCGGAACGGATGGGAAGCTTGGGATAATTGCCCCAGGAAATTGGGAAGAATATCCCATACGCCTCCGGGACTCCTGGCAGACACCAAAACGCTGTATCGGGAGGAACATTATGGAAAAGGGTAAACAGCTTTACGAAGGAAAGGCAAAAAAGGTATTCGCTACAGAAGATCCCCAGCTGCTGATCGTTTCGTATAAGGACGATGCCACCGCCTTCAATGGCCTGAAAAAGGGAAGCATCGCCGGAAAGGGCATCATTAACAACCAGATGAGCAACCGACTGATGGCAAAACTGGAATCTGCAGGCATCCCTACCCACTATGTCCAGGAACTGAACCAGCGGGAAACCCTGGTCAAGAAGGTGGAAATCGTACCTCTGGAAGTGATTGTCCGCAACATTGCTGCAGGCTCCTTCTCCAAGCGCTATGGTGTGGAAGAAGGGGTGGTATTTGATCAGCCCACCATTGAATTCTCCTACAAAAATGACGAACTGGGTGATCCCCTGCTCAACCGCTACCATGCCCAGGCCATGCACCTGGCAACGCCCCACGAAATTGACGTCATCCAGACCTATTCCTTCCGGATCAATGAGTTTTTGAAGGAGTTCTGGAAAAGCTGCGGCGTAACATTGGTGGACTTTAAACTGGAGTTCGGCCGGCTGGCAGATGGCACCATTGTTCTGGCGGATGAAATCAGCCCCGATACCTGCCGGCTGTGGGACGCCAAAACCGGCGAAAAGCTGGACAAAGACCGCTTCCGCCGGGACATGGGCGGCGTGGAGGAAGCCTACGAAGAAATCATGCGCAGACTGGAAGCAAACCTGTAATTTGGAGGAAAAATGCAATGCAAACTTGTGCGATTGTTGGTATTAACTGGGGTGACGAAGGCAAGGGCCGGATGGTGGACCTGTTGACCCGGGATTTTGATGTGGTGGTGCGTTATCAGGGCGGCGGCAACGCTGGCCATACGGTAATCAATTCCTATGGCAAATTTGCCCTGCATCTTCTGCCTTCCGGCATTTTCCGTCCGGGTGTTGTGAACATTCTGGGCAACGGCGTTGCCCTGGACCCGGAAAACCTCTGGCAGGAGATAGAGCAGGTTACGTCCAAGGGTGTGACTCTGACCCCGGAGAATTTAAAGATCAGCGATCGGGCATCTTTGCTGATGCCCTGGCACCGGGTGCTGGACGGTCTGGAAGAAGCCCGTCTGAAAGATAAAAAATATGGCTCTACCAAGCAGGGCATCGCTCCGTTCTATTCCGATAAATACCAGAAGAAAACCATTCTGGCCGGAGAACTGCTGTATCCGGAGCATCTGAAATCCCATTTGCAGGACCTGCTGGAGTGGAAGAATCTGACCCTCACCGGCGTCTATGGCGCTCCTGCCGTGACCATGGAAGAGCTGCAGCAGTGGCTGGACAATTACTGCGAAAAAATCAAACCCTTCATCTGCGATACCGGTGCTTTCCTGACCCAGGCTCAGAAGGAAGGTAAGAAGATCCTGTTTGAAGCCCAGCTGGGTGCGCTGCGGGATCTGGACTATGGTATCTATCCCTACACCACCTCTTCCAATGCCATTGCTGCCTATGCGCCGGTTGGTTCCGGTCTGCCCTGTGTGAAGCTGGACGAAGTGGTGGGCGTTGTGAAGGCCTACTCCACCTGCGTGGGCGAAGGCCCCTTTGTCTGCGAACTGTTTGGGGAAGAAGCGGAGCAGCTGCGCCAGGCTGGCGGGGAATACGGTGCCAAAACCGGCCGCCCCCGGCGGGTTGGCCCGGTGGATATTGTGGCTACTCGCTATGGTGTGGAAGTTCAGGGCGCTACCAATATTGCCCTGACCAAAATGGATGTACTGAGCTACATGGATAAGATCCCTGTATGCAGCCACTACACCTTGGATGGCAAGACCACTGACCGGTTCCCGTTCCCGGCGCTTCTGGATCAGGCAAAGCCTGTAATCGAATACCTGGACGGCTGGAAGTGCGACATTTCCGGCATCAGAACCTGGGAAGAACTGCCCCAGGCAGCCAAGGACTACGTTCTGTACCTGGAAGAACAGATCGGCTGCCACATTGGCTACGTTTCCGTAGGCCCCGAACGGGACAGCATCATTTACAGATGAGGAGAAAACCATGAAAGATCATTATGAATCCCCCTTGGGCTCCCGGTACGCATCGGAATATATGCTCAAGCTGTTCTCCAGCGATATGCGGATTTTGACCTGGAGACGGCTGTGGGTAGAACTGGCCCGGGCGGAGCAGGAATTGGGCTTGCCGGTGACAAAAGAGCAGGTAGCCCAGCTGGAAGAACATCTGACGGACATTGACTATGATTGCGCCGCCGCCCGGGAAAAAGAGGTGCGCCATGATGTGATGGCCCATGTCTATGCCTACGGCAAAGTGGCACCGGACGCGGCAGGTATCATCCACCTGGGCGCTACCAGCTGCTATGTGACTGATAATGCAGACCTGGTGATCTATCGCCAGGGACTGGTGTATCTGAAAGAGCAGCTGAAAAAGGTCATGGCCAATTTGGCAAAATTTGCCGACGCCTACAAAGCCATGCCAACTCTTGGCTATACCCACTATCAGCCTGCGCAGCTGGTAACGGTGGGCAAGCGGGCAACCTTGTGGATGCAGGACTTTGCCTCCGACCTGGAAGAACTGGAATTTGTGATTCACAGCATGAAGTTCCTGGGCTGCCGGGGAACCACCGGTACTGAAGCCAGTTTCCTGGAACTGTTCGACGCAAATCGGGAGAAGATTGACCAGATGAACCGCCGCATCAGCGCCGCTTTCGGCTTTGAAAGCTGCTTCGATGTCTGCGGCCAGACCTATCCCAGAAAGCTGGATAGCCGGATTCTCAACTGCCTGTCCTCCATTGCCCAGAGCTGCTACCGGATGGCAAATGATATCCGTCTGCTGCAGCATGACCGGCAGGTGGAAGAACCCTTTGAAACCAGTCAGATAGGCTCTTCTGCCATGGCCTATAAGCGCAACCCCATGCGCTGCGAGCGAATCTGCTCTCTGGCCCGGTATCTGATGGCGGATGCCATGAACGCTCCCATGACCGCTTCCGTCCAGTGGCTGGAGCGGACCCTGGATGATTCTGCCAACCGTCGGATCTCCATGCCCGAGGGTTTCCTCTGCGCCGACGCCATTTTGCGCTTGGCCCAGAATGTCACCGACGGCCTGTATGTCAATGAAAAAATCGTGGAAAAGACCGTCCGGGAGTACCTGCCTTTCATCGCAACGGAAAACCTGATGATGGAAGCGGTAAAGCGGGGCGGCGACCGGCAGCAGATCCATGAGATCATCCGTACCTGCTCTATGGAAGCAACCGCTCGGATGAAGGCCGGAGAAAGCTGGGATCTGCTGGCATCTCTGGCAGAGCATCCGGAGTTCGGCATGACCAAGGAAGAAATGGAAGCAGTGCTGGAGCCGTCGCTGTACATCGGCAGATGCCCGGAGCAAGTGGAGCGGTATCTGGAAAAATTGCGTCCTGCATTGTCTGATGTAACCGCGGAAACCGCGGAGATTACCTTATAACGAGGAGTATACCATGGAAGAGAAAATCCTAGTCCTGGACTTTGGCGGCCAGTATAACCAGCTGATTGCCCGCCGGGTTCGGGAGCAGCATGTCTATGCGGAAATCAAGCCCTACAATGGCATTACCCCCCAGCAGATTCGGGAAGCGGGCTACCGGGGCGTTATCTTCACCGGCGGCCCCAACAGTGTGTATGATCCCAAGTCTCCCCATTACGACCCGGCCATCTTGGAACTGGGCATTCCCATCCTGGGCATTTGCTACGGCGCCCAGCTGATGGCCTACATGGCCGGCGGCCGGGTGGATAGCGCCAAGGATTCCAGCGAATACGGCAAAACCCAGTTTTACACCAGCCAGAGCCTGCTGTGGAAGGACATCCCTGAAAGCAGCATCTGTTGGATGAGCCATACCGACTATATTGCCCAGGTACCGGAATCTTTCCGGGTCATTGCCCATACCCACAAGTGCCCCTGCGCTGCCATGTGCAACGAAGAGCGCAAACTCTATGCGGTGCAGTTTCACCCGGAAGTGACCCATACCCAGTTTGGCAAGCAGCTGCTGACGAACTTCCTCTTTGACATCTGCGGCTGCGAGGGCAGCTGGAAGATGGAGGACTTTGTGGCCCGGTCTATCGAAACCTATCGCCGCAAGCTGGAAGGCAAGCGGGTGCTGCTGGCCCTTTCCGGCGGCGTGGATTCCTCTGTTGCAGCGGTGCTGCTGCACAAAGCCATTGGCAAGAATCTGATCTGCGTGTTCGTAGACCACGGCCTGCTGCGCAAGGACGAGGCAGACTTTGTAGAACACACCTTCCGCCAGATCTTTGACCTGAACCTGATCCGGGTCAACGCCCAGGAGCGGTTCCTGACCAGGCTGGCCGGGGTTACCGAGCCGGAGAAGAAGCGCAAGATCATCGGCGAGGAGTTTATCCGAGTATTTGAGCAGGAAGCCAAGAAGCTGGGCAAAATCGACGTGCTGGTACAGGGCACCATCTATCCCGACGTGGTGGAAAGCGGCGCAGGAGATGCCTCCACCATCAAGAGCCACCACAACGTTGGCGGCCTGCCGGATGTGATCGCTTTCGACGAAATTCTGGAACCCCTGCGGGAACTGTTTAAGGATGAAGTCCGGGAAGTGGGTACCCAGCTGGGCATCCCCAAGGAACTGGTGTGGCGGCAGCCCTTCCCCGGCCCCGGTTTGGCTGTGCGGATTATCGGCGAGATTACCTGGGAGAAGCTGGAACTGCTGCGCCAGGCTGACGCCATTTTCCGGGAGGAATTGGAAAAGGGCGGTGCAAGTTCCAACCAGTACTTTGCCGTGCTGACGGATGTGCGCAGCGTAGGTGTTATGGGTGACGGCCGTACCTATGGCCGGACCATTGCCCTGCGGGCGGTGACCACCGATGACTTTATGACAGCGGAGTGGACCCGTCTGCCCTATGAGGTGCTGGAACGGGCCAGCAGCCGCATCACCAACGAGGTGAAGGGCATTAGCCGGGTAGTCTATGACATTACCAGCAAACCCCCAGCCACGGTGGAATGGGAATAATACGAATCCATTTTTGATCCCGAAAATGAATCAGGAGGTTTCCTATGTGCGGAATTGTGGGATATACCGGTGCCCAGAACGGAGCGCCAATTTTGCTGGAAGGCCTGAAGAAACTGGAATACCGGGGCTATGACTCTGCGGGCATTGCGGTGATTCAGGACAGGACCATCCACATTCAGAAGGTCACCGGAAGAATTGCCAATCTGTGCGAAAAGACCCAGGATGGCCGCCTGATGCCGGGATGTACCGGAATCGGTCATACCCGCTGGGCCACCCACGGCGCGCCAACGGATACCAATGCCCATCCCCATGCCAGCAATGACGGACGGTTTGCGGTGGTGCATAACGGCATCATTGAAAACTATGTGGAACTGCGCCGGGAACTGATGGAAAAGGGCTACCAGTTTCACAGCGAAACCGACACGGAAGTGATTGTCCACCTGGTGGAGCATTACTATCAGGGAGATTTTCAGCAGGCCGTGATGAAAGCGGCAAATCGTTTGCAGGGCTCCTACGCTTTGGGCATTATTTGTGCCGACGAGCCGGGGCGGGTATTCGTGGTTCGGGAAGCCAGCCCCTTGATTCTGGGTGTGGGTATCGGGGAGAATTTCTTTGCCTCGGATGTTACCGCCATGGTTGCCTACACCCGCAACGTGATCTATCTGGAAGACGGGGAGTTTGCCGAACTGACTGCCGATGCCATCCGGGTGTTCGACTGCGCCGGACGGGAGGTCCCCAAACAGATCAGCCGGATCACCTGGGACATTCAGGCGGCAGAAAAGGGCGGCTACGATCACTTTATGCTCAAAGAAATTATGGAGCAGCCCCGGGCAGCCAAGGCGACCATTGCCCCCAGAATCCAGTCCGGGCAGATTCAGCTGGATGGATTGGATCTGGACCTGGGAAATGTCCGCAGAATCCTGATTACCGCCTGCGGCTCGGCGTATTATGCCGGCTGTGCAGGAAAATATACCATTGAAAAACTCTGCCGCATCCCGGTGCAGACGGAGCTTGCCAGTGAGCTGCGCTATGCGGACCCCCTGGTGGATGAACATACCCTGCTGATCGTCCTGTCCCAATCGGGGGAAACGGCGGATACCATTGCCGCCATGAAGGAGTGCCGCCGCAGAGGCGCTCAGGTGCTGGCCATTGTCAACGTGGTGGGCAGCACCATTGCCAAACTGGCGGATTATGTGCTGTATACCTGGGCCGGCCCGGAAATCGCCGTTGCCACCACCAAGGGTTATACCACCCAGCTGCTGGTATTGTACCTGTTTGCCCTGTACACAGCCAAAATGCTGGGTACCATAGAGGAAAGAGAATACCACCGCTTGGTGGGCTGCCTGAAGGCGCTTCCTAAGCAAATGCAGCAGGTGCTGGATATGAACCCCACCATTCCCAGACTGGCAAAAAAATACCATCAGGCGTACTCTATGTTCTTTATCGGCCGGAATACCGACTACGCCGTGGCGTTGGAGGGGGCGCTGAAGATGAAGGAAATTTCCTACATCCACGCCGAATCCTACGCAGCCGGTGAGCTGAAGCACGGAACCATCGCTCTGATTCATGAGATGCAGCCGGTGATTGCCCTGTGCTGCAATGATGCCGTAACAGAGAAGACCATGAGCAACATCATTGAGGTCAAAGCAAGAGGAGCCGAGGTTCTGGCAGTTGCCTACCGGGAAAATCAGAAGATTGTCTCTTTGGCGGACGACATGATTTATGTTCCAAAAGTGGACCCGCTGCTGTGTGCTTGCGTGGAGATTATCCCGCTGCAGATGCTTGCCTACCATGTGGCGAAGGAAAACGGCTGTGACATCGACAAACCAAAGAATCTTGCCAAATCCGTGACGGTGGAGTGAGAAAAAGGAGAAACTGGCATATGACGAAATATATTTTTGTAACCGGCGGCGTGGTTTCCGGCCTGGGAAAAGGCATTACGGCGGCCTCTCTGGGGCGGCTGCTGAAAGCCCGGGGGCTGAAAGTGGCGGCCCAGAAGCTGGACCCCTATATCAACGTTGACCCGGGTACTATGAGCCCATACCAGCATGGGGAAGTCTACGTTACCGAGGACGGTGCGGAGACGGATCTGGACTTGGGCCACTATGAGCGGTTTATCGACGAAAATCTGAACCAGTATTCCAATCTGACCACCGGCAAGGTTTACTGGAATGTGCTGAATAAGGAGCGCCGGGGTGAATACCTTGGCTCTACCGTCCAGGTCATTCCTCATGTTACCAACGAAATCAAGGAATTTGTCTACCGGGTGGGGAAACAGACCGATGCCGATGTGGTGATTACGGAAATCGGCGGCACTATCGGCGACATCGAGTCCCAGCCTTTCCTGGAGGCGGTGCGGCAGATTTCTCTGGAAGTGGGCAGAGAGAACAGTCTGTTCATCCATGTGACTCTGGTGCCCTTCCTCCGTGGCTCTGACGAGCATAAATCCAAACCCACCCAGCATTCCGTCAAAGAACTGCGGGGTGTGGGCATTGACCCCAACATTATCGTACTGCGCTGCGACGAGCCGCTGGAGGATTCGATTTTCCAGAAAATCAGCCTGTTCTGCAATGTAAAACCGGACTGCGTCATTGAAAACATCACCCTGCCGGTGCTGTACGAAGCGCCGCTGATGCTGGAAAAGGCGAATCTTTCCGCCATTGTCTGCCGGGAACTGGGACTGAAAACCCGGGAGCCGGACTTGACGGACTGGAAACAGATGGTGGAAAATATCCACAGCAGCAGCCGCAGTGTGACTATCGGCCTGGTGGGAAAATATGTCCAGCTCCACGATGCGTACCTTTCCGTAGCGGAAGCCCTGCGCCATGCAGGATACAGCCAGAACGCCAAGGTAGACATCCGCTGGATTGACTCCGAAACCCTGACGCCGGACAATGTAAATAAAGAATTGTCCGGCCTGGACGGCATTCTGGTTCCCGGTGGTTTTGGCTGCCGGGGCATCGAGGGCATGATCCTGGCGGCGAAATTTGCCCGGGAGCGGAAGATACCCTATTTTGGCATCTGCCTGGGTATGCAGATTGCGGTGATTGAATTTGCTCGGAACGTGGCAGGTCTGGTCGGCGCCAATTCCGGCGAATTTGAGCCGGAAGGGAAGTACAAAGTCATCGATTTCATGCCCGGACAGAGCGAAGAGGTGGACAAGGGAGGCACCCTCCGTCTGGGAGCCTACCCCTGCGTAATTGCTCCTGGAACCACCATGGAGCGGTGCTACGGCAAGAACTTGATTCAGGAGCGGCACCGTCACCGGTATGAGTTCAATAACGATTACCGCCAGCAGCTGACCCAGGCGGGATTGGTGCTCAGCGGTACTTCTCCCGATGGCCGTCTGGTGGAGACGGTGGAGCTCCCCGGCACTGCTTTCCATGTGGGTGTTCAGTTTCACCCCGAATTCAAGAGTCGTCCCAACAAGCCCCATCCTCTGTTTGTGGGCTTTATCCGGGCAAGTTTGGAAGGAAACAGATAAAGATTCCTTGTTTTATCCCGGGAAATGTGTGGGATTTGCCACTGGAAAATGGGAAAATGCTGTGATATAATCTAGGAAAACATAGTATCGCGGCGCAGAAGGAAATTGCCTCTGCGGGAACAGGAGGGCTTATGGAACTGGATATTCAGAAGGTAAAACAGGATTTGGTTCAATGGGTACGGGACTGGTTTGACAAGAACGGCCCGGGATGCAATGCGGTGATTGGTATTTCCGGCGGCAAGGACAGTTCTGTTTGCGCTGCTTTGTGTGTGGAAGCTTTGGGCCGGGGCCGGGTCATTGGTGTGCTGATGCCCAACGGTATTCAGGACGATATTGATGACAGCTATCAGCTGGTGCAGCACTTGGGAATCCGGCATTTCACCATTCCCATCGGCGTTCCGGTGGCAGGCGTGCACGAGGAATTGCAGCATGTGGGCATTGCCGCTTCCGAGCAGACAGTAATCAATCTGCCCCCCAGAATCCGGATGTGCGTACTCTATGCCGTGTCCCAGTCCATGAATGGCCGGGTGATCAATACCTGCAACCTGTCGGAGGATTGGGTAGGCTATTCCACCCGCTATGGTGACAGCGCCGGTGACGTGTCCCCCCTGGGCAAGCTGACGGTGCAGGAAGTGAAGAAGCTGGGCCTTGCTTTGGGCCTGCCGGAGAACCTGGTGGAAAAGACCCCCTCTGACGGTCTCAGCGGCAAGTCTGACGAAGATAAGCTGGGCTTTACCTATGCCACCCTGGACCGCTACATCCGGGAAGGCATTTGCCCGGACGAAGCTACCCGGAAACGGATTGACGATCTGCACCAGAAGAATTTGTTCAAGCTGGCGTTGATGCCTACCTTTAACCCCAATCAGAACTAACAAAGCGGCCGGTCTCCATTGGGAGACCGGCCGCTTTGGTTTCGGGCTAGAAAAATTTGCTTCTATCCTCAATCAGCAGTTTTCGCTTCTTCTTTCGGTTGAGGAACCAGGTGCAGGCGGCATATAGCAGGGCGAACACACACAGATCCGCCAAAACGGAGACCAGCGGTGGCAGATCAGGCAGGAAAGCGGTGATATTGGCGGTAAGAATGCACAGCCAAAAATTCATCCCCAGGGAAACGTGTTTCCGGGGTGCCATCACCAGTTCTTCGTCTAATTCAGACAGTTCTTTAAATAAATCAAATTCACTCATACGGTATATTCCTCCTGTTGCAGTAGTAAACGCAGTTTTTCCCGGGTACGGAACAGAGTGACACTGACGCTGTTTTCTGTGCAGTGGGAGCTTTTGGCGATTTCCTGAATGGATTCGCCAAAATAGTACCGGCGTACAAAAAAGCTGCGTTCCTTTTTTCCCAAAGAACGGACAAAACGGTTCAGAACTTCCTTCAGGGCGATTCGTTCCGGTTCCGGGACAGCGGTAGGATCCGGGATACATTCTGCCAGTTCTTCCAAAAGAACGGTTACACTGCTTCTTTTCTGTGCTTGGGTATGCTCCAGGTAGTGCAAAGCAGTATTCCGGGCGGTTTTTGCCAGATAGGCCCGGAAATATTTGGGTTTCGCCGGGGGAATGCTGTTCCAAATCCGGAACCAGACGTCGTTCAGGGCTTCTTCCACATCGCCAACGCAGGGGAGAATACCAGATAGAATCCGACGGCAAAGACCGCCGTACTGGCGCTCCATCTGTGACAGGGCCTGCTCATCCCGCTGCCACAGCAGGGTTACAATTTCGTCCATGGTACTGCCTCCTTCTACTTTCTTAGACCGAAATGGAAAGAAGATCCTTACAGGTATTTGCTGCATTTTTATAGAAAATGTCCCCAGATCCTTTAGGAACTGGGGACGAATCTTATTTTGCCGACAGATCCACGGCTCTGCGGATCAGGGAGTGGGCAGGTACAGCCTTGGGCAGCTGGATGGAGAAAATCATCTGGGGCTTCTTTGGCTCTTCCAGAGGATTTCCTTCTTCATCAAACATCTCCTGAGCGGTGATGGGGAAGGGACGCAGGTCAGGGCCTACTACTTCCAAAGCATCGCCTTTGCGGAATTTGTTGTTCAGGCTGCACCGGGCAAGCCCATTTTCATCGCAGGACTCTACCTTGGCGCAGATCTGCCACTGACGGATATAGCGGGAATTTTCCACATACTGTCCCGGCTCGCCGAAGTAAAAGCCAGTGGAGTAAATCCGGTGGGACACATGCTCCACTTCCTCCCGCCATACAGGGTCAACCGGGCGGCCTGCGGCCACATCGTCAATGCAGTGCCGGTAAGCCCCGGTGACAATGGCAGCGTAGTAAGCGGATTTTGCCCGGCCTTCAATCTTGATGCAGTCCACGCCGGCGTCCATCAGTTCTTTCAGATGGTCGATCATGCACATATCCCGGGAGTTAAGAATGTAAGTACCTTTTTCGTCCTCAAATACCGGGAAATACTCTCCGGGACGCTTCTCTTCCATCAGGGCGTACTGATAGCGGCAGGGCTGGGCGCAGGCTCCCCGGTTGGCATCCCGTCCGGTCATGTAGTTGCTCAGCAGGCACCGACCGGAGTAGCTGACGCACATAGCGCCGTGGCCGAAGGTTTCAATCTCCAGCTCCTGAGGAACCTTTTCCCGAATCCGGATAATTTCCGGCAGGCTCAGTTCCCGGGCCAGCACCACCCGGGTTGCGCCCAGGTCATACCAGGCCTGGGCACAGGCGTAGTTGGCGACAGACTGCTGGGTGGAAATGTGGCGCTGACAGTGGGGGGCGTACTTGCCTGCCAGGGTGAAGGCACCCAGGTCGGCCACAATCAGCGCATCCACTCCGGCATCGTCCAGCTGCTCCAGATATTGGGGCAGCTGGTCCACTTCCTCATTTCGGGGCATGGTGTTGACGGTGACGTGGCACTTGACGCCGTGGTCGTGGGCAAATTTTACAGCGGCGGGCAGCTCCTCCGGGGAAAAATTCCCCGCAAAGGAGCGCATACCAAAGCTGGTACCGGCGAAGTACACCGCATCGGCGCCGTAAAGCACCGCCATTTTCAGCCGTTCCATATCCCCGGCGGGGCTTAACAGTTCTAACTTTCTCATGATGCCTCCGCAAACTGGGCTCTGTAAGCCTCATGCTCTTCGTAGGTGGTAGAGAACTGGTGCATACCGGTAGCAGGATTCAGAACGTAGTAGTAATAGTCGTGGGTTTCCGGATTCAGAGCAGCCTGGAGGCTGGAAAGGCCCGGGTTTGCAATGGGAGTGGGGGTCAGACCCACATTGGTGTAGGTGTTGTAGGGGCTGTCAAGCTGGGTGTTAATGGTGGTGTTGTCACCGCCCTGGGCATAGACCAGCGCTGCGTCAATGTTCAGGTAGGCGGGAGTATCGCCCCAACGGAACAGACGGTTGTAGATAACACCGGCAATCTTGGGACTTTCAGCAGGGGCGGCGGATTCCTTTTCAATCAAGGATGCCACGATAACCACTTCCCGCACACCATAACTGCCGCCGGTGACGTTGGCGTTGAGGGTATCCAGCTGAGCGCGCATTTCCTCGCTGAAACGGACTTCAAAGTTGTCCAGCATCTTTTCTAGCGCCTCTTTGGGGGTGGAGTTCTTGTAGAACTGGTAGGTATCCGGGAAGAGGAAACCTTCCAGACAGTACTCCGTACCCCGGGGAACGCTTTCCAGGAACCAATGCTCGTCCAGCTCGCCGTCGGCTGCATAAGCGCCGATATCCACTGCGGTGCAGATCCGGTTCTCTTCCAGCAGGGCAAAGATCTGACGGCAGGTGTAGCCTTCCGGAATGGTCAGCTCCACAACCTCCCGGCTGGAACGGGGAGTCATGGCGTTTACCATGGCGTGGTAGTCATAGCGGGTATTCAGGTCGTAAATACCGGGCTGAATGTCCTCTTCTGCATCCGAAAGATCTGCGTAGAAGTTAAACAGGCTCTTATAACGGATCAGGCCGTTGTCATACAGCTTGTCCACAATGTCTTCCATAGTGTCCGACTCGTAAATAGTCACGGTCACCACCCGGTCCTCCCGACCGAAGGCCAGAACCTCTGCGGCGCAAATCCACATCATCCGGCCGGCGGTAACACCGATAGCCAGAATCAGACCCAGCCACACAAAAGTAACCAGAATGTTGGGAATGCCCAGCAGACCCTCGCCCTTCTTCCGCTTGGGACGGCCTTTCCGGACAGGCCGGACAGGTGCTGCAGGTTCTTCCGGAGGGGCGTTGAACATCTCATCAAATTCATCCCCGTTGTCCCGATATTCCTGATCGGCAGGGTCGGCGGCAGTTTCCGGTTCTTCCGCTTCCGACAGGTCCGGATCATCCAGAATGCTCATATCAAAAGGCGGCTCTTCTTCGTCGTGTCCCAGCATACCGTGATAATTCATGGCACCCTCATCCGGGGTGATTTCCTCCCCCAGATTGGGATCGGTCAGCATGTCATGGGAGATCTCTTCCGGAATGGTTTCCAAAGGGGGTTCTTCCGGTTCGTCTTCACCGACATCCGGAATCCGCTCCATGAAGGAACTGCCTCTGCTTACCGGCTCCGCCGCCGGTTCGTTATCTGCGGCATCAAAAGCTGCATCGATGGGGGATTCCTCCTCTGTAACATCCGGCTTGGAAGAGAAAAATTCCTCTTCCAGCGGAGTTTCCTCCGGAATGTCCGTAAAATCCTGGGGCAGAAAATCAGGCTGCTCAGGAAATTGTTTGTTGTCCATATTTTATCCTCCCGGTTACCGGATTACAATTTGCCGGGCAATGGCATCAGCGGCTTCCTGACCCTTCAGTGCGGCAATCAGGGCAAGACCAAAGGGAATGGCGCATCCGGCGGAAGTGCCGGTAATCAGCTTCCCATCGGTGACGACTGCGGCATTTTCAGCCATCTTTGCGCTGCCCATCTGACCTTCGCAGCCAGGGTAGCAGGTGGCGTTTTTGCCGTCCACAATGCCCAGATCCGCCAAAACCGTGGGCCCGGCGCAGATGGCGGCGGTGAATTTTCCATTTTCCCAGGCAAAGCGAATGGCATCCATGGCGGCCTGGCTGGAGCGAATGGCGGCAACGCCCTTCAGTCCGCCGGGGAGTACAATCATATCCAGATTGGTCAGATCCATTTGACCCAGTTCCATGTCGGCTTCTACGCCGATGCCGTGGCTTCCGTATACGATTTTTCCGTTAATGCCCACAGTGGCGACGGGAACGCCGGCACGGCGCAGCAGGTCCAGGGGAGCAATGGCTTCGATTTCTTCAAAGCCGGTACCAAGCAACATGTAAACCATATTCAATCCTCCAAGCAAGCCGCCACATGGCGGTATATTTCTTTGTGAATGTCTTCCATTGAGCGCATTTTTCCGTCCTGAACGCATTGAATCACGGTCCAGCCATAGAAGGCGGCGGCGCTGCGTCCGATGTGACGGCAGGTGGCCAGATAAGCGGTATCCTGCTCGTGAATGTCTGCATGGGTGTGGGTATCCTGCTCCCGACGGCGCATCAGCTGCTCGGTAAAGTCCGTGGGAACATCCAGATAGATCACCAGGTCCGGACGGGGAAGCCCCAGTTTGTCATATTCAAAATCATACAGCCAGGCCAGAAAATCCGACTGTTTTTCCGCCGGTTCTTTGGAAGTCTGGTGAACGGCGTTGGAAGTGGTATAGCGATCAGAGACGATCAGACCGCCGTCTTTATAGTACTGTCCCCAGACTTTCTGAAAGGATGCATAGCGATCCACGGCATAAAAAGCCGAAGCAGCATAGGCGTTCACATCCCCGGGATGGGTGCCGAATTCTCCGCCCAGATACATCCGGATCAGCGCGGAACTTGGCTCGCTGTACTGGGGGAATACCAGCTTTTCAAATGCTTTGCCTTCCTGGGTAAGCCGCTGGGTCAGCAGCCGAAACTGGGTAGACTTGCCAGAACCGTCGGTACCCTCGATAACAATTAGTTTGCCCATTTATGATCTCCTTATGGTATGGACAGAATAAGATATTCTACAATATACCATATTTTCCCCATTTTGTCCACCATTCGGGGGAAAGGCATTTCTTAATTTTCTGCAAACCCGGTTCCCCCCCAACGGCGCAAAGGGAAAATAAGTTGCAAATCGACAAAAAAGATGGTACAATTACCCAAAAGATTCTGAAAAAAGGAAGCAGATACATGGATGTTACATTTGAAAGCCTTGGCTTGTCCCAGGCAATGCTGAAGGCTTTGGAGCAGAAGGGCTACGGCTATCCCACCACCATTCAGGCCGAAGCGATTCCCTATTTCATGCAGTGGCGGGATGTGATTGCCAAGGCACCCACGGGAACGGGCAAAACCTTTGCCTTTGGCATTCCCATGATTGAACATATCGACCCGGAGGTGGAAGGGGTTCAGGGGCTGATTCTGGCGCCTACCCGGGAGCTGGCCATCCAGATTGGCGATGAGCTGCGGGGCCTGCTGACCTATTACCAGGGAATCCGGGTGGCGGTGCTCTACGGGGGCGCCGGTATCGGCGGACAGATCAAGCAGCTGGAGCGCAAGCCCCAGATCGTGGTGGCAACCCCCGGACGGCTGATGGATCACTACAACCGCAAAACCATCCGTCTCGACAAAATTCAGACCGTGGTGCTGGACGAAGCCGACCGGATGCTGGATATGGGCTTTTTCAAGGACGTGACCCGGATTATTGAAAAGGTGAAAAACCGGAAGAATCTGGGCCTGTTTTCCGCTACCATTTCCCAGGAGGTCATGACGGTTTCCTGGATGTACCAGCGGGACGAAGTGGAAATCACCGTGGAACCGAAGCAGGAGGACCGGCCGGACATTGACCAGTTCAGTCTCAGCTGTACGCCCTTGGAAAAAGCGGAGACTGCTCTGCGGCTGATACGCAGCCAGGGCTACGAGCGGGTCATGATTTTCTGCAATACCAAGCACATGTGCCAGCGGCTGACGGAAGAACTCCAGCGGGCCGGTGTGGACTGCGACTGCATCCATGGAGACATCCGCCAGAGCCAGCGGGAGAAGACCATGCAGCGCTACCGGGATGGCAAGTTGGCGGTTCTGGTTGCCACAGACATTGCCTCCCGGGGCATTGATGTGGATGATGTGGATTGCGTCATCAACTATGATATCCCGGAAGAAAATGAATATTACGTCCACCGGGTGGGCAGAACCGGCCGTGCCAAGAGAAAAGGTGTGGCCTGGAGTTTGGTCAGCAATTTCCCGGAAAAGGCGAAGCTGGAGGAAATCTGCAAATTCTGCCAGTTTACTGTCCGGCCTATGGTTTTGTCGGCGGATGGAAGTCTGACAGAGGAAGAAGTCAAGGCTCCCACACCGCCTAAAAGGAGATTCCGTTGACACCCCGGGAGAAAGGGTTTCTCTTGCTGAGCAGCCATTTGGGCAATCCCCAGCGGCCGGTGCTGACCACCGCCCAGCTGCGGGTATTGGCAGAGCGGATGCGGCAATCGGAGTGCGCCCAGCCGGAGCGGGAGGTAACCAGCGCAGACCTTTATCGCCTGGGTTATAATCGGGAGATGTCCCGGCGGATTGCCCAGCTTTTGGATGAGGAAGCCCTGCTGGATGCCTACCTGCGCCGGGGCGCCCAGGCAGGCTGTATTCCGCTGACCCGGGTCAGCCCGGGCTATCCGCTGATTCTGCGGCAGCGGCTGGGGTTGGACAGCCCCGGGTGCCTGTGGAGCAAAGGCGATTTGAACCTTCTGCGGACGCCCGCTATTTCCTTGGTGGGGAGCCGGGAGTTGGAGAAAGAGAACCGAGCCTTTGCCCAACAGGTGGGCCGTCAGGCGGCAAAACAGGGACTGACCTTGATTTCCGGAAACGCCCGGGGAGCAGACCGCACTGCTCAGGAGGCTTGCCTGGAAGCAGGGGGAAAGGTAATCAGCATTGTGGCGGATGAACTGACTAAGATACCAACCAGAGAAAATGTGCTGTATCTCAGTGAAGACGGATTTGACGAGGGCTTTTCCGCCCAGCGGGCGTTAAGCCGGAACCGTTGCATCCATGCTCTGGGGCAAATCGTGTTCGTTGCCCAGGCAACCCTGGGAAAAGGTGGTACTTGGGACGGAACGGTCCGCAATCTGCGCTTTGGCTGGAGCCCGGTGGCCTGTTTTCGTGATGGCAGCCCCGCTTCTCAGGAACTGGAGCAGATGGGTGCCTATTTAATAGGCACAGAGGAACTGAAAGACTTTTCCTGCCTTCCGGAGCAGCCCAGCTTTTTTGCGTGAAACCTACAATAAAAATCCCTATGACCCATGGTCATAGGGATTTTTTGTGGTTAGAGGGAATTTTTTGCCCAGTTGGTGATAATTTCTTTGCTATCCCTGACCTGATGTCCCAGAACGGACAGACCGGGCTGCACATTGGCGCCGACGCAGAACCTTTGCAGATCCTGGACGGAGTTTGCCAAGCCGCTGCCTTCATTTGTACACAGGGGAAGAATTTTTTTGCCGGTCAGATCATAATGTTCCAAGAAGGTGAAGATGCACATAGGCGCAGTGCCGCACCAGTTGGGATAACAGACAAACAGCGTATCATATCCTTCCAGACTGGGAAGGTAATCCTTGATTTCCGGTCTGGCGTTGGTTTTGGCTTCGGAAGCGGCTTCCTTGCAGCACTCCCGGTAATGGGTGGAGTAGGCTTTTACGGTGTCGATTTC
Source organism: uncultured Oscillospiraceae bacterium (assembly GCA_944382965.1). Lineage (GTDB taxonomy): Bacteria > Bacillota > Clostridia > Oscillospirales > Oscillospiraceae > Faecousia. Next base: position 22,961 of record CALWOA010000017.1, read on the forward strand.
AAACAAATCGGCCCCCAGCGCTTCCTGTATAAATTCTGCGGCATATTCGGTGTTGCCCTTTTCCAGAACCTGGGTACCGCCGGGCATGTAATTTTCTCCTTTGTGGGAGAAGTAAACCACCAATGTCTTTGCCATCATAAATGCCTCCTTTTCGATAGCTAATTACAGTGTAAAAGGAAATGTTGAAAAAGTCAACCACAAATCGGAAAAGGCAGGAAAGGAACCAAGGTTGACGCAGTGGCAAAATTATGGTAAAGTGTTGCGGTAACAAAGTGAGGTTTGCCAATGCATATCTATTTTCGACGGGCAGCGTGCCTGTTACTGTCCGTGATGTTATTTATCCCCACTGTCTTGACAGTTGGATCTTATGAAAAGGGCGATGCTTACCACAAAGACTTGTCCACCTGGATCCAGAACGAGGATCGGCGCGAGTACGTGGAAATGATGCTCGATTATTATATCCGTACCGATTCCATGGTCCGCGATGCCTTGGACGGAGGATTTGCGGCGGTATTTTTGTTCGACGGGTGTTCAGATAATATGGACGACCGGGAACTGTCGGATTTGTCTTATTACCGTGTCAGCGGTATTTGCATCGTCATCAAGAAGGACGAAACGGGACAGCTGCGGATGCTGTATTTTAACGACCGATGCAGCACCATCCCGGATCATCCGCTGAAATATGGTGCTTGGCAGCTGCCAAAGGTGGGATCTGTGGGGCCTGCTACGGTTTGCGATGGTACTTATCAGCTCTATTCCGTCTACCATAAGGGCCGGTATGAAGCCCTGAATGCCCGGACAGAGTACTACGATGCCAAATTGGATGCGGTTTATATGGTTCCGGAAGGGTATGTGGTTTCCCGGGCCACGGAGATCAATGTCCATACCCGGACGAGCAACCATGTGCTTTCCTCCGGAATGTGGTCAGCTGGCTGCCCATTGGTTGGCGGCGGAGAATCCTGGGAGTTCTGGAAGCTGATGTATGCGGTGTACTACACCAGCTTTGACGAATTTGAACTGGATACCTTTGTGGGAAGTCTGACTATTGACCGTCAAGCCCTGCGCCATGAGATGTATACTTTGTACGAAGATCCCGATGCGGTAGACCGGATTCTGGAGCATTCCCGCAGTGTCCAGCCGGAGGGGTATTTGGAAAAATGCGCCGAGGTGGAATCCTACGCTTCGGAAAAGGTCATGGCAGCGGGGAGGGAAACCGAACTGATGACCCTTCCCTGCAGCAATGAAACTGACGCCCGTTCCCGCCAGGTAACCTCCATTGCCAAGTGGGAGAAGGTGACGCTGCTGCGTTGCCTGACCAATACCCAGGGAAACCGGTGGTATCAGGTGCAATTCGGTGAGGAAAACGGCTATGTCTATGCCGGAGACTTGGTCAATAGAGGCTGGCTTGCCCGCCTAATGGATTGGCTGAAAGGATAGAAAAATCCCTGCTTTCTGTGTGGAAGCAGGGATTTTTGCTGCAAATGAAGATGCCAATCATTTCAGAATACCAAGAGCCATATCCCGGAACAGACCCGGCGTGCTTTCCAGCTGGGCATAAATATTACCTTTTCCCGTTTTGGCGTGTCAGATCCAGATTTCTACTTCTTCTTCGTCTGCACTGTAAACTTCCACCAATTTCCAAGGGCCGTTCCGGCGGCGAAACTCCCGGATTCCTTTGGCAAAAATCAACGCCTGATTTTTGGTCAGAGGTATGTTCTTCTCTTTCAGAAATCCAAAGGTCAGACCAATTCCCACCCGATTGAAAACCATTCCGGTGGGGAGCCACAGGGTGAAATTGGTTTCTTTGCTGCGTATCCGAATTTTCATAGATTACTCCACAAAGATACGGACGACGTCTCCATCGGCGGAATCCACTTCAACCAGGTTTCCGACAACGCCGTGGCTGACCAATTCCAGAATCTGTTTTAGGTCAATGCTGCTGAGGGCTTCCTTGCCGGAAATCTGAGGAAGTTCCATTCCGGTATCCACTGCCAGCTGCACCAATGAAAGCGGGAAATTGACCCGAACCTTGTCCCCATCGGCGGAATCTACTACAATTCGCAGCATCATGTCCTTGATATCCTTGCGCTGCTGAACCGACTCCAGCTTCACGGCAGGCTGTACCTCCGTTTTCCCGGAAAGAAGTTCGTCTACGGTAACGCCCAGAATTTCCGCCAGCCGGGGAAGCAGGGAGATGTCCGGGCAGGTCTGGTCATTTTCCCATTTGCTCACTGCCTGGGGGCTTACTTCCAGCATCTGCGCCAGATCCTCCTGACGCAATTCTTTCTGACGGCGCAGCATGGCAATCCGTTTTCCTAGTGTTAATTCCATATGGGAATCTCCTTTCACTTTTTTCTGAACACAGCATACCACTTCTGCAGGGAAAAGGGAATGGCCTGTTGGTAGAATCAGATGGCTTTTACACAACCAACCGGAGAATATTCGCTCAACTGTTGGTTGTGTGACGGAAATTCGGGGAGAAAACCGGCCCGAAACAATTTGTTTACCATTCCGATGCAATTTGTTCTTTGGTTATTGATACCTTCGACATAATCTGCCGGTATTCTAAAGGCATGAAAGCAAGCGGAAGCCGTGAGCCGCAAGCTTTATCACATATATCATTTCCTTTCTCCCTCTCCTCTTTCGCAATCCTATAAAGTAACCGCTGTCGCAGTGTACGACAGCGGTTACTTTTTTGCACAGATCACAGTTGGCGCTGCTGCGGTTGCTGCGATATAATGAAAAAAGAAAAAAGATTTTATTTTTGCGCAACCGACTCATTTCGTTTTGCGTAAGTATAGGTGAAGGGCCTTTCAAAGAAAAAAGGAGGTGTTTGTGTGGACGATCAAAGGATTGTGGAACTGTACTGGAAACGATCGGAAAATGCCATTGCGGAAACAGCCAAGAAGTATGGAAAGTACTGTTTCAGCATTGCCTATAATGTCCTGGCAAACAACGAAGACGCCGAGGAAAGTGTCAATGATACCTACATGAAAGCATGGAACAACCTGCCGCCCCAGCGGCCAGCTGTGCTCATTACCTTCCTGGGCAGGATTACCCGCAGTATCTCCATCAGCCGATGGAGAGCCAGAAAAGCCGCAAAGCGGGGGGGCGGTGAAATCATACTTGCGTTGGATGAACTGGACGAATGTATTGCCGATGGGAAAAACGTGGAAGAAACGTACATTCAGGAGGAGACAGCCGGCGTTTTCCGGGGGTTTCTGGATACCCTGCCGGATACCGAACGGGATGTGTTTCTGCGCCGGTATTTCCTGCTGGACTCCGTTGCTTCCATTGCGGAAGATTTTGGCTTCTCCCAAAGCAAGGTCAAATCCATGCTCTACCGCACCCGGCTGAAACTGCGGTCCAGGCTGGAAATGGAGGAATTGATATGACAAAGCACGACTTGCTGGATGTGATCGGACAAGCCCAGGACCAGTATATCCTCAGCGCCATCCGCACCCGGAAACAGGCTGCCGCTTCTGCACCTGTCAAAACCCGCCCAACCCGAGGGATACTTCGTAAAATTCTGATTGCAGCGGCCATCTTGTCGCTGATGATCATGACTGCCTACGCAGCAAAATATGTGGGCCAGCTTTTTTCCACCTATTTCCAGCAGGAGCGTTCTGCGCAGTTAAGCGATGGCCAGATAGACTACATTGAAAATAACCTTCAGCCTTCCGTTGCCCAACCCGTTGTAACCGAGGCGAAGAATGGCTATTCTGTATCGGTGGGATCTGCTTTGACGGATGGAAAAATCGCATACATTACCGTAGATATCCAGGCACCGGAGGGGGTCAGTCTGGAAGGCGGAGATATTCGGTTCCTGGAAAATCCTCTGCTCTTCCCAGAACCGTCAGAGGGTCTGGTGCTGGCACCGGATGGTTCTTCGCCGGATGCCATGTGTGATTATGCAACCGTGGATGATGGAGATGGTCTTCCGAATACTGCTAGCCTGATGTTCAAAGTAATTCCCTCAGTAGAAAGTGAGGATGTAATGCCCTTTGATGGCTCCATCCACTGGACCATGCATGCGGAAGGATTTGAAAAGTCTGTTTTTGATATGGAGAAAATGGATTTTGAATATACACCATTGGCCGAAGGAGTCTGGGAATTCGACCTGACGTTCCAGAGCATTGACACCCGGAAAGTGGAGTTTGTGACGGAGCCTGTCTCCATTATCACATCAGACTGGATTCAAGAGGAGTATGTACATGAGAACCAGATAACTTCTTTTACACTCAGTGGTTTGAGTTACGAGATGAAACTTACACAGCCGGAGATTGAAGGTGAAATTCAGGACGTTGGCGATGTAGCCATCGTGATGAAAGATGGCTCTCAGTATACCCTGCTTCGTCTTTCTGCCCATCCCGGTTCCATGGCGGCACCCATCATCCTGGACGAGGTGGATTATATTCTCCTGTCCAATGGTGTGAAGCTGCAAGCACAGCAATAACAAAATCAGCAAAACTGCAAACGCATTTGCCCCGGCACCATTCTCTGGCGCCGGGGCATGTTATGTCAAAAAAGCCTTTGCGCATCAAAACGCTTCCCCAATCAAATCCCGCAAGTGCTGTGAGAGCCTACCGATACAAATAGGACTTAATCATTGGTCCCCTTTAATTGCGTAGAAGCTCGGATAGAAAGGGAGCAAGGAACTTCAATAATTTCGCAACGCTCCGAATCATCATCACCGGCAATTTTGCGCAGAATCATGTTTGCACACTGACGACCAATTTCATGAGAGTCAATGTTAATCGTTGTTATTTCGGGATAAAGGAGGGATGGCAACCGAATGGAGTTGTCCCAACACCAGTCATCCTGACCACAGATTCCGATATCTTTTGGAATGGACAGATTCAATCTCTGAATAGCGCTGAAGACACGTAACGTAGTGATGGTATTGACGCAAAGAATACAAACTCTTTCTTCTGGAGAAAGGACTTCTATGAAATCTCGAAGGCGGAGAAAGACTTCCTCAGAATTATCATTTTTGATATTGAAAATGTCTTCGTCGTTGCAGTAACCATAAATGGCGAGCATGGCTTCTTTAAATGCTTTAACACGAATCATCCGTGCATAATTTTCGTGTTTTGTCAGAGAGAAAAGGACTGGACGTGTAAATCCCTGGGATTTAAGGTGCGCAATCAGTGCATTGATTGGTTCCCGGATGCCGGCGATAACAGCATTAAATGGATAATCTTTTACCAGGCGATCACAGATCACAAGGGGCATACCAGAAAGGGAATATTTCATCAGATAGGGGTCATTGTAGGAAGCTGGGTTGACAATAAGTCCCTCAACACCTCTGGTTTCTAAAGAGGCTGCCAACTCCTTTTCTTTCTTTATGCTATTATTACTGTTCAAAAATAATGCAGAATATCCCTCTTCAGAGAGAACTTCTTCGCATCCGCCAATAAAGGCGGAAGTCCAAGGGCTCAAAATATCGGAAACAATAATGCCAATCATTTTTGTCCGATTGTTTTTTAATGCCCTGGCGTATTCGCTGGGACGATAATCGCATAGTTCAATAATGTTTTGTATTTTTTTTGCGGTTGCTTTGCTCATTAACTCGGTGCGCCCGTTTAGATAGCGAGAGACGGTGGTTTTTGAAACTCCGGCGGCCTCTGCAATGACGTCGATAGTAACTTTCTTCTTCTTTTCCATATATTCCTCCAGGGAATATTTCCCAATTTGTAGTAAAATAAATATATCACGCTTGGAGCAGAAAAGCAAGTAGTCGACAGCAAAAAATAATGAAAACGATAAACAAAATTTTTGCAACAGATCGTAATATAAGAAATATTATTACATACCATATCGATATTATCAACAGTTTTTGTGTGTGATAATAGTGCATAATATATAAATAATAAATTCGATTTTTATTTTATATTGACAAAATATAGAAAATGTGCTATTGAATAAAACAAATCATACTTTACTTTTTTCGGCGCAAAGAGGTAAAAATGATTTACGCAAACGGTTTCAATATAATAAGGAAGTATTCGACAAATAGACGTACTTAGGAGGAATCATTATGGAACTGAACAAGGAAAAAATGGAAGAACTGAAGAAAGTCCTGTATTCCGGCATTCTTAGTGATGTGCTGGATGGTATGGGTTATCGAAATCAGTGTATTGGCAGAGCCATCCATTCGCTGAATGACCACACTGTCATTTTTGGACCGGCATTTACGAGCATTGGCACACAAGTCTATACGATGCCGGAAAATCCCCTGATTGCCCAATGCAAAGTTGTGGATCAACTGCAGGAAGGAGAGATCTATGTTCTGAAGACACGGGGAGACTATAATTGTGCGGTGTTTGGCGAATTGTTTGCCACTGCGGTAAGACGTCGGGGTGGAGCAGGTGTGCTTCTGGATGCAATGGCACGAGATGTCAAGGAATTAAAGAGAATGGATTTCCCGCTTTTCTATCGTGGAACTGATCCAAGAACCTCTAAAGGAAGATGCGAAATCAATGAGTGTCAAATTCCTGTGGAGATTGAAGGCGTTACCATTCACCCTGGTGATATGATCTTTGCCGACATTGACGGCACTGTGGTTATTCCTAAAGAGATTGCCGGTAAAGTGCTGGATGAGGCGCTGGAGACAATTGAAAAGGAAAACCGGGTTCGGGATGGACTGAATCATGGTGCTTCTTTGGAAAAAGTTTACACTGAGATTGGTGCAATTTAATTCTTTTACTTAAGCCTTGCGGGGAGGTGCTTTCATGGATAAAAAAACACGTGTGCTCAACTGCATTGACAACAAACCGATTGACCGTATTCCATATTGTTTTTGGGAACATTTTTCAGGAGAGGACGCCCATGGAATGGGGTGCGTCCGTGCGCATAAGCGCTGGTATGAAGAAACAGGCATTGATTTTATCAAAATGCAAAGTGACGGCTTTTTTCAAATCGGTTTTAATGAACCGGTGAGAGTTCCTTCGGACTGGGCAAAATTGAAAATTCCAGATATGAAAAGCAATTTCGTCCAGGGACAGATTGATCGGTGCAAGTGGACACGCGATAGTATTCATGATGAGGCCTGTATTTTCTATCTGGTGTTTGCTGCCTTTAGTTTCCTTTGGAAAGAGTATGACAAGGAAATGGTAATTGCACATCTGCGAGATGGGGAAGCAAGGGAGTATCTTATGCCCTTGCTGGAAAACTTAGGCGACTTTGTTGCTGAGTTTGCCGTAAAACTTCTGGAGGAAACGGGTATTACGGGTATTGATGCGGCAATGTCTACCAATTATCGGTTTACTGTAGCACAGTATCGCGCATGGCTCCGTCCTCAGGATCAAAAGCTGTTAAACGCTATTAATCGTGTTAGCAACTACAATATTGTGCATTTGTGCGGATGGGACCGTGTAAAGAATAACTTTGAATCATGGGGAGACTATGAAGGCGCTGTAATCCACTGGGATCAGCATACAGAAGGAATGTCTTTGGCGGAAGGAAAGGTATTTTATAAGAACAAGCGGGCAATTATGGGTGGCTTTGATCATAAACCTGGCACAGTCCTATTTTCTGGAAGCAAAGAGGAAATTCAGGCGCTGACAAAAGCGTATGCCCGAAGTGGAGGCAAAACTGGCTTTATTCTTTCTGCGGATTGTTCTTTGATGGAACATTTGACGCAGGAGCGTGCAAATTGGATCCGGGAAGCCCTGGAAGAAGTGGCCGTGGAGGATTAAAAATCATTACTGCCCGGCGGCTTGCCTGCCGGGCAGTTTTTAAAATGGGGAGTTTGAGCATGGATAAAAAGCAGAGGGTCCTTGATTGCATTGACGGAAAGCCTGTTGATAAAATACCGGTTTCTTTTTGGCATCATTTTGTGGGGCAGGACAATTATGGGTTAGCGTGCATTCGACGGCATAAGGAAATATACGAGTCAGCAAATTTGGATTTTATAAAGATGAACAGCAATGGCTACTACCCTGTTGACTTTGGCGTCTCGGTACAGACTCCGCAAGATTGGATACATATTCGCCCCCCGAAGAAGGGGAGTGCGTATTTTCAGGAACAGATTGAATTGATCCGCAGAATGAAAGATGCAATACAGGATGAGGCTTGCGTTTTTTATGTAGTGTATGCTGCGTATAGTTTTTTGCTGCGCTCTTATGGAAAAGAAATGTGTGATGCACATCTGCGAGATCCGGCGGCTCGAAAGTTTTTACTGCCTGCATTGGAGGCGGTTGGGGATTTTGTAGCGGAACTGTGCCAGGAATTGATTGTTGAAGGGGGAGCGACTGGAATTTTTGAGGCATATAGCTCTAACAGTCGTTTTTCGCCCAGTGAATATACGGAATGGATTCGACCTCAGGATGAGAAACAAATGCGCGCATGTGAAGACGCAGGCAAATATAACATTGTCCACCTGTGCGGTGGTGTCGATGGGAGAAACCATGTTGATACTTGGGCAGACTATAGAGGTTCAACGATACATTGGGACCAGCATTTGGATGGGCTGAGTCTGGCTGAAGGGCGCGTGATGTTTCCCAATAAGCGTGCAATTATGGGTGGATTTGACAATCGCCCGGGTACGTTGCTGTATACAGGGACAAAGGAGAAGATTCAAGCAATGACCGAAGCATATGTACGCAGTGCTGGCAGGACGGGTTTCCTCCTATCGGCAGACTGTACGTTGGCTCCCAATGTACCTTATGAACATTTGCGCTGGGTTTCAGAAGCTCTGGAAAAACTTTGACGGGAGAGAATAGTATGAAAGATTATGCCGATCTTAAATTTGTCAGTATTGGGTTTGGTTTTTTGGCTGGATATTTGTATCCCTGCTATAGTCGGTTCTGTAAACCGGAGAAGATAGGTTCCCAAATTGCTGCGGTAACAGCGGATGCAGATACGCTGGAATTCAAACGACAGAAGTATGCTTTCCCGATTTTTTTGGATGAGAATGAAAAGGCGTTACGACAAGTAAATCCAGATGTGATACTGTTCTCTCCACCTCCTGCAGTGGCGCCAAAGCTGGCAAAAGAAGTTTTAAAGCCATACTATGATTCTTTGCGCGACCAAGGAAAAGGGTTGCCGGATCTATATGCATTTCCGCCCTCACCTCAAGGAAAATTCTATGTGGATTTGTTGGGGAAAGATGTTCATGTGTGCAATATCTTGCCTAATATGACCCGAGAAATAGCAGGAAAGGACTTGCATGGTGCGGAAGGAAATACTTATGTAACACTACCAAAAGAAAGTACCTGGCCAGAGGAGAATCTTCAAATTCTGGAAAAAATATTCGAACCCTTGGGAGGAATTGTGTATTCTGACCCGGATAATATTCAGGATATCCTTGCGTCCATGTGCGCGGCAGAAGTGATTCCTTGGGCATGCTTTGCCATTACAGACAGCTTAAAAAGAGAAGAAACAAAATGGGATAGCGGCGGCGTAGCCGGTATTATGCGGGGAATTCATCAGGATACTTGGCGGTATTATCCTGATCAAGCAGAACACCTTTGCATTGACGGTGTAAAGGAAGAAATCCGAGAAAAACTAAAACAGTTTTTGTCTGGCTGGACACAAGGAGGAATTGATTACCTTTGCAGTATTGGCCTTCCTTCGGAAAAAGCCACAAGCATTATGGTTTCCAATGTAGACCTGAGGCTGCATGTTGTGCAGCTTGAGAGCAGAGAAGAAGTAGAAAACGCATTGGCCGGTCATGCTACAAAAGGGGGGGTTGCGGAACGAGGCAGACTCTGCTACGAAATTTTAGCTGAAGAGCGAATTAAAGCGGAGTTTACCAACGGAAGTTCCTCAACAGAAAGCTCAGAATTCGGGGCTTTTTGCAAAAATATATCGTTTGAAATTTGCCGAATTGTGGCAACACATAGCAGACGTATGGCTGGCAATGAGATTCCTGTGAGATATACTCCGGAGCATCATGCCATTTTGTATGGGCTGTTTGTTCGAAATGCCGTGAAGCTGGCAGGGCAGGATGGTAAAAAGGCTGTGCATGCAGGTACCCTTCTGTATGCAGATCAGAGAGGTTCCCGGATGGCGAAGCGATGCTTAGAACATGGAGATCCGTTGGATCCGTTTGGATATATGGCATACGGGGAATGGGCGCCGGAGCCGGGCACAATGGAAGCAGAGGACGTTTCTTTTGAGCCGGATGTGATCACACAAGCCTACACTTGCCCTTGGTTGACGGCATGGGAACAAATGGGCTTTTTGAAGGAAGGAGTGGAGTATTGCAGTTGCATTGATTACAATCTTGTCAAAGGGTTTAATAGGAATCTGGAATTGACTGTTGAGAGCACACGGACGGAGGGAGCTGAATGCTGTCGTTTTGTATGGAAAGGTTTTTCTATGGATGAAGAGGCGCGTAAGGCGCTGGCGAAAAAAAAGACAGAACTGTCTGATTCCTGCCGTAAGGATTGGCTTTACCATACCAGACATATTTACAGTGCAATGAGCAGTCAAATCTCATTGCTGCCGCAAGGAAAAGCGATTATCGACAAAACCCTTGATGACTTTGGAATCCTGTATGGGAAAAGCGCGCGCGAGGCGGTTTGTGACGTCGATCATATTGATTTCTATCAGATTTGAGGTGAAAAGATGGATCGTGTGTATTTTTGCGGGAGAATCCTCACTGGCGCATGTGGGGAGGTAAAGCGAAACCAGTATGTTTCAGTGGAAAACGGAAAAATTGTATCCGTTTCAAGCCAACGCCCGCCAGAGTGTACAGATATTGTGGACTGGTCTGGTTATACGGTTATGCCTGGTCTGATTAACTGCCACACCCATGTGGGGATTGTGCCTGCTGCAGATAGTAATCTTGTGCTGACGTATCCCCTCGCGCAGCGTGTGATTCTCATTCAGAAGCATTTGGTGCAGCTGTTGGCTTCTGGTGTTACGACTATCCGAGATTTGGGCTGTTATGACGACATGGATATTCAAATTAGAGATTGTATCCGAAATGAATTCATAATTGGGCCGGATATGTTCGTGTCAGGACCAATGCTTACGATGACTGGCGGACATAGTTATACCGTAGGGGTAGAGGTCGACGGAAAAGATACCTGTAGAAAAGCGGCAAGGCAGCGCCTGAAATCCGGGGCGGACTTGGTTAAGGTAATGGCGACAGGCGGGGTGCTGACAAAAGGTGTGGAGCCAGGGAATGCGCAGCTTTCTTGTGAAGAAATGACGGTAATTTGTGAAGAAGCTCACAAAGCTGGGAAAAAGGTTGCTGCGCACGCGCAGGGTACGACAGGTATTCAAAATGCGTTGAATGCTGGTGTAGATTCTATTGAGCACGGCTTTTTCATGAATCAGAAAATCATTGATCAGATGGTTCGTAAGGGGGTGTATTACGTTCCGACATTTTGCGCACCGTATTTTATGGCGTGCAAAGGTAAAGAGCTTGGATTGGCGCAAGAGTTTATTGATAAAGTTTACAACAGCCTTGAAGCCCACGCTTCCGGTTTTACATGTGCGTTGAATAGCGGGGTTAAAATTGCCTGCGGAACGGATGCAGGTACACCGTTTAATGGACACGATATGACGGCGAAGGAAATTGTTCTGCTGTGTGAACACGGAATGAGTAATGTACAGGCGATTCAGGCTGCTACACAAAACGCCGCAGAATGCATCGGTGTAGCAGACCGGGGGAAAATTGAAAGTGGCTTACTTGCTGACATGATTGCAGTGGAAGGGAATCCGTTGGAGGATATCCACTGTTTAGAAACGAGCGTACGTTATGTCGTAAAGCGTGGGCGTCTGTTTGATACTGACGTACTGAAGAGGAGTTTGCTGGGATGAAGGTCGTGATTGCTGACTATTACTACAAGGATATCAGCCAGGAGCGCCAGCTGATTACGGAGCAAGGGCATACTCTGGAGGCATACCGCAGTTCCACAGAGGAAGAATTGATTTCTCGCGCCGAGAATTGTGATGCGTTGATTGTGCAGTTTTGCCAGGTAACTCGTCGGGTAATTCATCATTTGAAACGATGTAAAGTGATTGTTCGTTACGCGATTGGCTATGACAATATTGACTTGAATGCGGCAGATGAAGCGGGGATTCCGGTATGCAATGTGCCGGATTATTGTATCGATGAAGTATCCACGCATGCGGTGATGCTGCTGCTGGCTTGCTCGAAACATATGCGTGTATATATGGACGCTGTTCACAATGGATTTTGGGGGTATTCAGCGGGTGAGCCAATAAAGTCCTTTTCTCAATCCAGCGTTGGCTTGCTGGGATTTGGCGCGATTTCCCAGATGGTAGCAAAAAAGCTGTCTGGATTTGGGGTGAAAATCTATGCCTATGATCCTTATATGAATTCGAAAGCGGCAGAAGAATTGAACGTAGAACCGGTAGATTTGGATACTCTGTATGCGTGCAGTGATTTGATTAGTGTTCATTGCCCGCTTAATACAAAAACGGAGAAAATGATCAACACACAGACATTCGGGAAAATGAAGCCTGGGGTGGCGATTGTAAATACGGCTAGAGGGGGGCTGATCGATGAGGATGCTCTGCTGCTCGCCTTAAAAAAAGGAATTGTAAGTGCGGCGGGGCTGGATGTTACGATGCAAGAACCTATTCCCAAAGATCATCCGCTGAGAAACGACCCTAGAGTAATTATAACGCCGCACATAGCCTGGTATTCAGAAACGTCGATAAAACTGCTGCAGAAAAAGGTTGCGCAGGAAGTTGTCCGGGTACTTGGTGGGGACCCACCTGCGCATATGGTAAATCATCCTAGGGGGAAAACATAAATGTTTGCTGTTATCGACAGTGGGACAACCAATTCTCGTATCTATCTGGTAGATGAGCAAAGAAACATCGTAGCATCATCAACCAAAAAAGTGGGGGTGCGAGATACGGCGATTACGGGAAGCCGGGAAACGTTGAGAAGCGGGTTGAAGGAGCTTTTCTTTGAGTTGCTTGCGCAGGAAGGAGTGGATGAAAAAGAGGTCAAATTTGCAATCGCCAGTGGGATGATTACATCTGAAATAGGATTGATGGAACTGCCGCATTTAACTGCTCCGGTTGGTTTGTGCGAGCTCAGCGAGCACATTTATAAATGTACGGACCCAAATGTACTGCCGATTCCTTGCCCGCTGTATTTTGTCAGAGGTGTTCGGAATTGCTATAGAAAAGATGCACAAATCACAGACCTGTGCGACATTGACTTTATGCGTGGCGAAGAAGTTCAGTGCATTGGGATTATGGAACAGCTGCACCCGAGCCTTCCGTGCACGATTGTGGTATTGAGCTCTCATACAAAAATAATATTCTGTGACGAAAATAAAAAAATTGTATCCAGCAAGACAACTTTAAGCGGTCAACTTCGGGAAGCGCTTCTGGAAGCAACCAATATTGGTAAAAGTCTTGAGAGCGAGCCGGGGGAAGAGGCGTATGGATATTCTTTTGAAACACTGGTGGATACGGCGTACGATTGCGTCGGCCGTGACGGCATTATTCGGGCGCTTTTGATGCCAAGATTCATGCAAGTCTTGCTGAAGACGGATGCGTGGGAACGCAAAGTTTTTACAGACGCAATCATTGCAGCAGATGACATGAAAGCTTTCTTTGCAATGAAGGCACAAGGGTATTTGGCCAATACCATTATTTTATTTGGTCATGAGACCAGGTGTCATATGTATAAGAACCTATTGCAGAAAAAAGTTGGTGTGACTGGAGAAATACTGGAAATTTATGACAAAAGTACAATTGGAAAATTGACGGTAGACGGCGCAATTGCTGTAGCAGAAAAAATAATTGAAAAGGAGGACTAATTTATGTTTCGTATGAAAGGTGTTATTCCCCCCATGATTGTCCCGTTTCGGGAGAATGGAGAGGTGGACTTGGATGGACTGCATGTATTGACAAACTTTTTAAAAGATCGTGTGCATGGATTGTTTATCACAGGGTCCTACGGAAGCGGCGCGTTGATGACAGAAGAAGAACGAAAATTAGTAACAAAGACTGTTTTGGAGGATGTTGCCCAAAAGATACCTGTGATTGTTCATGTGGGTACGGCGGATAATCGCAGCACCGTTCGGCTGACGGAATATGCAATTGAATGCGGTGCAAGCGCCGTTTCGGCGGTAGGACCTTATTATTATAAGCACAATCAGGATAGTATCTGTAGTTTTTATCATGATATTGTAACAGCAGCTGACGGCAGCGTGCCAGTATATGTATACAATAATCCAAATTTCCAAGGTTATAAGATGGAAATGCCACTGCTGCGGCGTCTCAAAGAAGAAGTCGGTGTTAATGGCATGAAAGATGCAACCTTTGATATTTTAGCCCATGCAAACTATTGCCGCGTGCTGAAAGATGATACGTTTGATGTGGCTTTGGGTACGGAGGCTATGTTCCTTTCTGCCAGAGTTCTTGGATGTGAGGCTTTTATCCCTGGGTTGGGGAATGCATTCCCGGAAATTTGCTGTAAAATGTATGAAGAGGGAATGGCAGGAGATTATGAATCCTGCCGCAAAACACAGTTCCAGATTAATGAACTCAGGGATATTATGTATATTGCAAAATCAACACAACTGGCCATTTATGCGATGCTGGAGATCCGTGGGGTTCTTTCTTGCTACCCGAGAGCTCCTTTCATTGCGGCAAGTCCGGAAGAAAAGAACCAAATTCGTGAACGCCTCCGCCGTTGCGGCATGTTGGCAGAAGACTGAGCCGTGGTGAAAACTGCTTAAAAAAGGTCCCCCTGGATGTTAAATATCCAGGGGGACTGTTTTCGCAGCTATTTGCTGCAAAGAGAAGATGTGTGTGCGATCTTTGTTTTTATGGCACAAAGGTTAGTCCTAAAGATTGGGCAATGTTGATAATTTCCTGAACGGTTGCTTCTTGAAGGGGAATTCCGTGCATCAGCTTTTCCTCCTTTGAGATCCAAGCTTGCTCTCCGGGGGTGTAAATGCGATCGCAGCCGATGGCTTTTTCGCTATCGCGGATTTCTTGGAGATACTCGGAAAGAGATTCTTCCATTTTTGAAGCATCGCCAAACATACCGTAGTCAATAGCGGCGAAGAAATGGGATGTATGTTCCTCTCCAGAGCCATCTGCCATGTGGATGCAGGTGGGGCCGCCAGAGAGAATGGAACAGCAGATTTCACTTATTAAAGACAGACCATAGCCTTTGTGCCCGCCGTGAACCTTACCAAACCCACCGAGGGGAAGGATTCCGCCCATTTCTCTGGAACGGATTCTGCGACGCACTTCGCTGGGATCAGATTCCTCTTTGCCCTGTGCGTCGATTGCCCATTCGGAAGGGAGTTTCTTTCCTGCTTTTTCGTAAACTTCCATTTTGCCGTGGGTTACAACAGTGGTGGCGGCGTCAAACCAAAACGGATAAGGATCGGCATACATAGCAAATGCCAGCGGATTTGTGCCAATCATCGGTCTGCGTCCAAAGGTAGGTACGCCGATCTGTTCTGTATTGGTAGTCGCGATGCCGATCATGTGATGCGGAAGCGCCATGCTTGTATAATAGCCGGCGATACCAAAGTGGCTGGAGTTGCGGACGGCAACCATGCCGATACCGGTTTCCTTTGCTTTTCTTATGGCCAGATTCATGGCATAAGTACCAGAAATGTGCCCTAAACATTGATTCGCGTCGATGGTTGCGCTGACAGGCGTTTCTTTTACGATTTCGATATTTGGTTTGGTTACAACCTGTCCTTTGGTCAAACTGTTGTGGTAGCGAATCAGACGCTGTACACCATGGGACTCAATGCCAAACAAGTCGGCGGTTAAAAGAACGTCGGTAACAGTTTCGCTGTCCTCCAAAGAAAGTCCGTGGTGACAAAACATTTCTATAGAGAAATTTCGGATTTTGTTTACATTTACAAATACATATGACATTTTATGCACCTCCTGATTTTGCAATTATAGCACATGAAAAGTGATTATGGAATCGGTAAACAACTGGAATTATGCAACAAAAAATTAATATAAAAATTGTACACAATGATAAAACAATAGTTTTTTTGCATATTTTCTGAAAGAAAAAGCAAAAAAAGATTAAAATTTGTGACATTTATTGACAAATATGCGAGAACTTAAATTTCACATAACTATGGATAAGAAAAACTGTTATTGAAATCGGTTTCGTAATATGCTATAATGCAACCAGTGAAAAGCAACAGAATACAACAGCTTGCTACAAGTAAAATTGTGGATTCTGTGAGATTTCACACCGAAAAAACGGCAAATTCAAATTAAAAAGGAGAATGAAAAATGAAAAAGCTAACCGCCCTGTTGACTGTTCTTGCTTTGCTCGCTTGCCTACTGGCAGGCTGTGCCGGTGAAGCGGAACCCTCTGAAACTGTCGCAGCTTCTGCGAATGCTGGAGAGACTGGCGCTGTTTCAACAAACAAAGAGCCAATTAAAGTTGGCGTGCTGGCACCGTTAACCGGTACCATGGCTGAGTTCGGTAAGACATACGAAGTTGCTATGACAATGGCTGCTGAAGATATCAATGAGGCGGGCGGCATTAACGGTCGGGAACTGGTCCTCCAGTTTGAGGATTCGAAGGGCGACCAGAATCAGTCTGCTGAGCTGGCATCCAAATTTGCCGATGACGATGAGGTCGTTGCAATCCTTGGCGATTTCTCTTCTGGCTGCGCAATGGCAGCAGCTCCCATCTGCGATGAAGAAGGCATTGTCCTCCTTTCTCCCACAGCTTCTAACCCAGACTTCGCTGTTATGAGTGATTGGGCTTTCCAGATCGCCGGTTTGGCCAGCTACGAAGGTTCTTATGCGGCAACGTATGAAGTGGGTAAATAT
Organism: uncultured Oscillospiraceae bacterium; assembly: GCA_944382965.1. Taxonomy (GTDB): domain Bacteria; phylum Bacillota; class Clostridia; order Oscillospirales; family Oscillospiraceae; genus Faecousia. The sequence goes on from CALWOA010000017.1 coordinate 39,737, forward strand.
GCAGGCGCAAAGAATGTGGCCATTTTCTACATGAATACGGACTTCGGCGCATCTATTGTCGATAGCTTTATCCCTGCTGCAGAGGCTGCGGGAATGAATATTGTTTTCTGCGAAGGCTATGCAGATACGGAAAGCGACTTCTCTGCGCTGATCACCAAGGCAAAAGCAGCAGAACCGGATCATGTCATGATCGTTGATCAGACCAGCATTTCGAATGTTATCAACCAGATTCGCGGAAGTGGCTGGGATGTTCCCATCACAATGCTTGGACCTTCCACTTCCCAGCAGGTTATTGATTTGTGCGGCGAGAATTGCGAAGGTATCTTAACGACTGTGTCCGTTTATTACGCAGAATCTGACCCCGCTGCCTACGCATTTGCACAAGAATTTGCAGAGCGTGCCGGATTTGGTGCCACTGTGATGGCAGGCTTTGCGTATGATGGTGTTATTATTTTGGCAGAGGCTATTGAGGCTTGCGGTGATAACATTACCCGTGAGGCAATTCGGGATAACCTTTATCTGACGGATGATACTTATTTGACAGGACCCATTAAATTCTCTGAAAACGGTGACATTGTCAGAAAGTATCTGATCTGTGAAATTGTTGACGGTGAATATGTGATCCGCTGTGGTTATGATTATGATGCAGAGTAATTACAGCTGGTTTGTTTCTAGATTATGAGTTAGCGGCAATACCATGTGTTGTATTGTGCAACACATGGTATTTGCTCTCTTCAGCAACTTTTGGAGGTCAACATGGAATACATAAGTAACCAACTGATTAATGGTATTTGTCAGGGGTCAATTTATGCATTGATGGCAATCGGCTACTCAGTTGTTGTGGGTATTACCGGCATGGTTACCTTCACTCATGGAGAGGTTATGATGCTTGGTGCGTTTGCCGCTTACTATACCTTCCTTTGGGCCGGAAATAACCTTCTGCTTGGAATATTTGCTGCATTTGCTGCATCCTGGCTGGTAGGTATGGCAGTTTATAAGGTGTGTTACGAGCATTTTTTTGATGCTCCCAGACATATTTCCCTGATTTGTACTGTTGGATTTAGCATGCTGATTAAAAACTTGGCTCAAATTATTTTCGGAGCAAATCGCATGCCTATGCTGAACATTATCGATAATCGGGTGTACCAAATTGGACCCGTTAGCATCAATTTGCTGCAGATTGTAATTTTAGCTGTCGTTATAGTGTTGGCAACGGTTTTGTCGCTGTTCTTGAACAAAACAAAAGGCGGTATCGTACTGCGGGCGATTAGTCAAGAAAAAACTGCGGCATATATGGTGGGAATTAACGTTCGATCCACTGCAATGGTGGGCAACTGTATTGGCTGCGGCATCGGCGGCGTAGCAGGTATGCTGATGGCAATTTATTATCAGACTTGCTATGCAACCATGGGCGGTACAATGAGTATGAAAGCCTTCTCTTCTTCGGTTTTGGGCGGCATGACGGATGTACGTCTATCTGCCGTAGGTGGTCTGTGTATTGGCGTTATTGAAAATCTGGGCATTACGTTCTCCAGCGCAAACTTCCGTGATGCCTTTGCATTTTGCTTCCTGATTTTGGTTTTGATCATCAGACCTCAGGGGTTTGCAGTTAAGAAGGGGGCGCGGCCATAATGAATAGACTGAAGGAATATGTAAAAAAGAATCAGAAAATGATTTTGATTCTGATACTGGCGTTTGCAGTTGTGTTCCCGTTGCTTGGTTTCGAAAAGTCGACCATTCGTATCTTTTGCCGTATTCTGATGTACATGACATTGGCTGGGTCCTTGAATATTACCAACGGTTACAGTGGACAGACATCGTTGGGACATGCGGGATTTTTCTGTGTAGGAGCCTATACTGCGGCGATAATTACAACGCGTTTTGAAGTGAGTTTTTGGCCAATTATGATTTTGGCGGGTATTTTTGCTGCAGTGGTTGGCTTGATTATTAGCGTGCCAACAATTCGCCTAAAAGGAATCTACCTGTCCATCATTACTTTGGGTGCTTCTGAGGTAATTCGGATTCTGGCCCTGAATTGGCAGAGTCTCACAGGAGGATCCTTTGGCATTAAAGGTATTCCTCGCCCGGTATTCTTTGGATTCGAGTTTGACTCGCCTCTGAAATTCTATTATTTGTTTTTGGGAATTGCGCTGATTTTCCTTTTTGTAAGCCATCGAGTCATTAACTCTCGCGTCGGAAGAAGCTGGATGTCTATTCGCGAGAATGAGTTGGCAGCAAAATCATTAGGCGTGGAATGTTCTGCCGCAAAAATGATGAACTTTGCATTCGGCGCTTTCTGGGCTGGTATTATTGGCGCTGTTTATGCTGTTTATGTACAGTATATTGATTCTGCCGTATTTACGCTGGATGAAGGCTTCAATATCATGAGCATGGTCATCATTGGCGGCCAAGGAACACTTGTAGGTCCTCTGGTTGGATCGGTGGTTGTGAACGGACTAACAGAAGTACTGCGACCTATTGGTGTGTGGCGTTTCGTTATGTATGCAGCACTCATTATTGTAATGATGTGGTTCCGTCCCCAGGGCCTAATGGGTGCGTCAAACAGTATACTTGCTGGTGGCAAAGTGAAAATGAAAGCTACTGGAAAAGCCAAAAGAAAGGAGACTACCCCATGAGTGAAATACTAAGAACAGAAGGTGTCTGCCGTTATTTTGGCGGTCTTAAGGCAGTGGAAGACGTAAGCATGCAAGTAAATTCTGGGGACATCTTTGGAATTATCGGTCCCAATGGTGCAGGCAAGACGACATTTTTCAATGTTTGTTCCGGCATTTACAAGCCTACGAAAGGTAAAGTTATTTTTTGCGGACAGGATATCAGCGATCTATCTCAGGAGAGTATCAGCCGTGCTGGTGTGGGGCGGACTTTTCAGACCACGCAGCTGTTCCAGTTTATGTCTGTTTTGGAGAATGTAAAAATCGGCTGTCACATGGGCACGAAAACGAAGCTGGTAGATGCGATTTTTCATACCAAGACATACAAAGAGGATGAGGCATTTGCGGAGGAGAAGGCAGTCGAGACGCTTCGAAAGGCAGGACTGGAACAATATGCGAATACTCTGGCGGGAAATCTTCCTTATGGTATCCAGAGACGTGTGGAAATTGCCCGTTCTTTGGCATCAGATCCCAAAATTCTGATGCTGGACGAGCCTGCTGCTGGTATGAACCGCCTGGAGACGGATGCATTGCGGGATTTTGTTGAGGAGCTTAATTCTCAGGGACAGACGATCTTGCTGATTGAGCATGATATGAAGTTTGTAATGAATTGCTGCAACAGAATTATGGTTTTAAACTTTGGCAAGAAGATCTGCGAGGGAAGCCCGGACTATGTCAGCAATAATAAGGAAGTCCAAACTGCGTACTTTGGATCTGGTACATTCGGGAAGGAGGCTGCAAAATATGCTGAAAATTGAAAATTTAAAGGTCAATTACGGCTACATTCAGGCTCTTGAGGATATTAGTTTCCAAGTCAAGGAAAAGGAAATTGTAACGCTTATTGGCAGCAATGGAGCAGGGAAGAGCACAACATTGATGGCAATTTCGGGTTTGGTTGACAAGACCGGAGGTAAGATTACCTTCGATGGTCAGGATATTACACATATGCGTCCGGAAAGAATTGTTCATTTAGGAATTGCCCATGTACCGGAAGGTCGCCGTATTTTTCCATCATTGACGGTTTATGAAAATCTACTCACTGGCACGATGGGAAATAGAAAACTCACAAAACAGCGGCAGAAGGAATTGCTGGAGGAACAGTACGAGCTATTTCCCCGGCTTCGCGAACGCCTGAATCAGGTGGGAGGCAGTTTGTCCGGTGGTGAGCAGCAGATGCTGGCTGTTGCGCGCGGCCTGATGATGGACCCGAAAATGATTATGCTGGATGAGCCTTCTTTGGGTTTGGCGCCAATTGTGGTGGAAGAAATTTTCAATATGATCGTTCGGATACGAGATATGGGAAAAACGGTTCTCCTGATTGAACAAAATGCGTCAATGGCGCTGGCTATTGCGGACAGAGGGTATGTTTTGGTAAACGGAAATGTACACCTCAGCGGATCCAGTAAAGAACTTCTCTCTAATGAAGAGGTAAAGAAAGCGTACCTGGGGGCTTAGATTTCCTTTACATATGGTTAATAAACGGTTGAAAGTGCATTGAACAACTGAGTTCTCCTTTTGCTGTAATACCCCCTCTAAAACCTATGGCATTGCTGCACCGCGCAACTTGGTGGAGCAATTATGACGATGAGGTGACAGACGTGTATGACTATTTAAAAACGGTTCCTCTGATTGACACCCATGTACACCGGGTTCATCCCAGTCGTGAACCAGAATTTGGTCAAATTGCCGGAGGCTATATTCCGGGACCTGGACAGGAGAAACATGCCCGCCAGACGCTGCTGTATGGGATGATCATGCGGGAGTTGGGAAAATACTATGGAATGCCAGCAGAATCAACGCTTGAGCAGATTGAGCAGGAAAGACATCGACGTTTTTGGCTAGATCCAGTGAGCTACATGAAAAATCTGTATGCGCAGGGAAACGTAGCCATGTATTGTTTTGAGATTGGCAGTCCGCTGCGAGGAAAAGCGTTCACGGAAGAAGAAATCGCTTATTTCAATGAGGCTATCCCAAATGAAAAAAGATGCTGTATCGTTCGTATTGAGCGGTCGGTAGATGAAACTTTGGAAAAAGGTTTGCCTTTTCCGGAATTCCTGGATGTTTTTGAAAAGGATTTATGTAAACGGATTGAGCAAGAACAGGCCATAGCGTTAAAATCTTCTATTGCGTATTATGGCGGATTAAATTTTGTATTTGCGTCTGATAAGGCTGCCAGTCAAGCGTATGAAAAAATACGAAACAGGATTGGAACTGAAGAAGATGAAAAAATATTGTACGCATATACACTGATGATTGGTGTGGAAGTGGCGGTTCGCTATGAAATTCCCATCCAAATCCATACAGGCGCCGGCGGCGGCAGCTATCTTGATTTTAAGAGTTTCAATCCAATCGGGATGACGGATTTCTTTCGGGATAGTCGGATTTTGAACCGTGCAAGAATTGTTTTGCTTCATGGCGGTCACCCTCATGAAGAAGATGTATCTTTCCTCACAGCGCAGTACTCTAATGTTTACGCAGATTGCAGCGGTACATTTTTCTTGTGCAGCCTTAATGGTGTAAATCGGCTGCGCGCACTGATGGAACGTACACCTATGGACAAACTGATGTATGGATCAGACGGCGTTATGGTTCCAGAAACCTCTTGGTTTGCTGCGGGGTATTTTCGTAGGCTTTTAGCCACCACTTTGAATCAGCTGATTCATGAGGGAATTGTAGATGAAGTACGGGCACAAGCGATTGGAAAGATGATCCTGTATGACAATGCAATAAACTGTTATTCTAAGCTGAAGCAGAGATTGAAAGGTTAAATGGGTGAAAAAATGAAGACAGTATCCCAGAGAATACATGAATGTGCAGTTGTTCCTGTTGTGGTGCTTGATGAGGCAGAACGAGCGGTTCCAACAGCGAGAGCTTTACTTGCTGGTGGTATTGATGTAATGGAAATTACGTTCAGAACGGAAGCAGCGGCGGAGAGTATCCGAAAGGTTTCGGAAGATTGCCCGGATATGTTGGTTGGAGCGGGTACCGTATGCAGCGTTCATCAATGTGAGACCGCAGTAGAGGCGGGGGCAAAGTTTATTGTATCCCCGGGGCTAAGTCAAGATGTGGTCCGGTGGTGCTTAGAACGCGATATCACAGTGCTGCCTGGTTGTGTTACACCTTCAGAGATTATGACTGCTATGGCTATGGGATTGAAGGTAGTGAAGTTCTTCCCTGCAAATATTTATGGAGGCTTGGCTGCCATGAAAAGCTTGGCTGCACCTTTTGTGGGAATCCGCTTTATGCCCACTGGCGGTGTCAGCGTGCAAAACGTAGGAGAATTTGTCGCTGCCCCATTTGTTCATGCGGTCGGCGGCAGCTGGGTTTGCAGTAAAGCTGATATTGCTGAGGGAAACTATGAAAAGATTTCACGGTTGTGCCGAGAAGCCAGAAGTGCAGCATTAGGGTTTGAGGTAGCGCATATTGGGATTAATGCGATGGACGCCGAGGCAGCTTCGGAGTTGTCGCAGCAGCTCAAGGATGCTTTCAGTTTCCCTGAAAAAGAGGGAAATAGTTCTGTTTTTTCCTCTACCGAGATTGAAATAATGAAAAAACCATACTTAGGTGAGAAAGGACACATCGCGATCCGCACAAACAATGTTGAAATTGCGGTGGCGGAACTTGAGAAAAAGGGGTATGTGATTCAGAAGGATACAACCAAGTATAAAAACAATCGGATTACGGCTGTTTATTTGAAGCAAGAATTTGGTGGCTTTGCTGTCCATTTGCTGCAGAAGTAAAACATAATAATGGGGAGATGAAACATTTTATGGCAAAGGTGATTACTTTTGGAGAAGTGATGCTGCGCTTACAGCCCTATAATTATGAACGATTTGTACAATGCGATCATGTTCAATATACTTTCGGCGGCGGTGAAGCAAATTTGGCTGTGTCTTTGGCGAATTATGGCATGGATGTTGCATATGTAACGAAATTGCCAACACATGCCATCGGACAAAGTGCAGTAAATAGTCTTCGTCGCTACGGCGTTGATACCAGCAAAATTGTTCGTGGTGGAGATCGAATTGGAATTTATTTCAATGAGAAGGGAGCTTCACAGCGCGGCTCAGTCTGTATCTATGATCGAGCCAACTCAGCCATTGCAAAAGCACTTCCTTCGGATTTTTGCTGGGATGAAATTTTTGAAGGGGCAGAATGGTTCCATTTTACCGGTATTACGCCGGCTTTGGGTGGAAACTTGGTCCAGATTTGCAAGGAGGCGTGTCAGGCTGCCAAGGCACATGGCATGAAAGTTTCTTGTGATCTGAACTATCGGGGAAAACTTTGGACCCGAGAGCAGGCAAGAGCAGCAATGACAGATCTGTGTCAGTATGTAGATGTTTGCATCTCAAATGAAGAGGATGCTAAGGACGTGTTTGGCATTGAGGCAGAATCTACAGACATCTATAGCGGGAAACTAAATCGCGATGGTTATCGCTCGGTGGCAAAACAGCTGGCGGATAAGTTTCATTTCGAAATGGTAGCAATTACCCTCCGGGAGAGTCACTCGGCCTCGGATAATGGCTGGAGCGCTATGCTGTATAATGCTGGAAGCGGTGAGTATTGCTTCTCGAAACAGTATGCGCTGCATATCGTGGACCGCGTTGGCGGCGGTGATTCCTTCGGCGGTGGACTGATTTATAGTCTCATGAATGGTATGGATACACAGCAAGCAGTGGAATTTGCAGTTGCCGCTTCTGCGCTTAAGCATACAATTGAAGGTGATTTCAATATGGTTACCAGATCGGAAGTGGAAAAGCTGATGAAAGGTGACGCATCTGGCAGAATTCAGCGGTAAGCAATGACACAGTCGGTTTTGTATTCTAAGGTGGCAAAAGACGGATTTACATATAACCAGGTGAGAAAGTTTTTGCAGGAAGTCCTTGCGCTATATCGCAAACACGATTTGAAATCTGTTCTGATATTAGGGCCGGATGACACAAGGCGTGATTCCTTTGCGGGTACGATTTGCTGTATTTGCTATCAGGTGTTAAGTTGCTGGTGCAATGTAGATTTTTTGGAGGCAGATGGAACGCATGCGCCTATGGATGAACAGCGCAGAAAAGTCATGTATCCGGATATTCCCAATAGCCATTACTTTTCTCATGATTGGCGTAATGATACCGTTGTTGTGGGCAGCATAGATTCAAGCACTGTACATGCGCTGTCGGATGGTATTTTGGAAAAAGACATTCCGGTGGAGATCAACCGCAAAATTTTGGATCCAAAATATGGATTGATTATTTCTGTCGGACAGGTGGTTCCGCATGCTGTCGCAGGTATGTCCAATTACAGTAAAAATTTTATGGTAGGTGCAGGTGGAAGTGCCATGATCCATGCTACCCACATGATTGGGGCTTGTTATGGTATGGAGAAAATTATGGGACTGGACCATACGCCGGCACGGAATTTAATGGATTGTGCCCAGGAACGTTTTTTGTCACAGCTGCCTATTTTATTTATTCAGACCGTTACCAGGCTTGATAATAGGCAGAAAAATGTATTGTGCGGATTATTTGCCGGTAATGATAGGCAAGCGTATGAACAGGCTGTAGCATTATCTCACAGATATAACATTATCCATTTGGACCATCCTCTGAAAACTGCAGTAGTATGGATGAAGCCAGAAGAATTCCATAGTATGTGGACAGCCAACAAAGGAATTTACAGGATTAAAAGAGCTATGGCCCAGGGCGGTACGCTGGTTGTAGTTGCTCCGGGAGTCTCTTGCTTCAGCGAGGATGCGCAAATGGATAAGCTGATCCGCCTGTATGGATATTGTGGGAAAGAAAGAATTGTTCAGTTACAAAGAAATTCTCTGGAATTGAGGGAAAATCCAGCAGTTGCAGCACATTTGATACATGGAAGTACCGAAGGCAAATTTACTGTGTATTATTATGCGCCTAATCTGGGAAAGAGAAATGTCGAAGCTGTGGGATACCGCTTTATTACAAGTGAGGAGTTAGCGAACTTGTTCGGTTTTCCTGGCTTAAAAGTTGGATATCAGGACGAAAGCCTTGAGAGCACCTACTTTGTTGAAAACCCGGCATTGGGGCTCTGGATTTACGAACAATTCCCCTGAAGTTTCAGAATGTTGTTGCTTCAGAAGAGACTTTAAAATAAGGAGAAAAAGAAATGGACCTGAAAATGGCTGGTCATGTAGCAGTGGTTTGCGGAGGAAGTACGGGAATAGGTTTTGCAACGGCCTTAACCTTCTTAAAAGAGGGCTGCTCCGTAGCGATCTGCTCTAGAAGCGAAGCGAAGCTGGAAAAAGCGTATAAAGAGTTGATGGATCTGGGGTATTCGAATGTGTATGCAGAATCGGTTGATATGACCGATGAAAAATCTGTATATGCTTTTGCAGACCACGTTGCAGAAAAATTTGGTACAATTCATTATTGGGTGAATGTAGTTGGTGGCAGTATGCCGAGAGCACTGAATCAAGCCAGTTCGGAGGACTTTGATCGGGCAGTTGCCATGAATTTTAAGAGTGCTTTTTTTGGTTGCAATGCTGCGGCAAAGTATATGAAAAAGCAGTGCTATGGAGCAATTGTTAACGTAACCTCTATGGCACATTGGCGACCGGCTGCGGGAAGGACACTGTATGGTGCAAATAAAGCTGCGTTGGTGCAGCTGACAAAAGGATTTGCTGCTGAACTGTCTCCATTTCATATACGGGTTAATTCCGTATCCCCGGGGCTGGTTATGAGTGAGATGTCAAGACCATTTGTTCCGGAAGAAGGTACGGAGGAATTCCGTAAGTTTTTCAAGGAATACCTGATTAAACGGCCAGGTGAAGCCAGAGAGATTGGAGAACCAATCGTATTGCTGTGCTCACCAGCGTTTGGATTTACGACTGCTACGGATATTAAAGCCGATGGCGGTGTGGATGCGGTGTATGAATTGCAGTGGGTTTATGAAAACCTAGATATCCTTAGCCAATAAAACCAGCAAAAAGCGAAGGGTGAGGGGGATGAAAGATAAGTGGCTGACTAGCAAAATCGGTATCTTTGTTTCAGCGGTATTAACAGCAATCCTCTGGGGGAGCGCGTTCCCTGGGATAAAGATGGCTTATGCGCTGCTGGAAATCGGAAGTCGGGATATTTGGTCGCAAATTTTATTTGCGGGCTTCCGATTTACCTTAGCAGGGGTGATGACCTTAGGTTTGATTTTTTTCACAAGAAAAAAAGTCTTGATCCCAACAAGACAGGAGGCAAAAGATTTTGCGTTATTGGGTTTTGTTCTAACCTATTTATGCTATTTCTTCTTCCATGTGGGATTAGCCAATACTACGGGAGTAAAAGGAGCCATCCTCGGCGGATTGAGCACATTTGCAACGATCTTATGTTCTCATTTCCTGACGTTGGATGACAAATTAAATTTTCGCAAGTGTATCGGTTGCGTTACTGGATTCTTGGGAATCGTAATAATGAACTTAGGTGGAGATCTATCGGGGTTTTCTTTCTTGGGAGAAGGGTGCATGCTGGCTAACGCATTGTGTTTTGGCTTAGGGTCTGTTTTAAGCAAAAAAATTGCAAATAGTAGAGATTCTTCCTTTATTAGCGGATATCAACTGCTGTTTGGTGGGATAGGATTGCTACTAACAGGTGCGTTAGGAGGGGGACATTTCCGGAATTTCGGGCCTATGGCGATGGCATTGATCCTATATATGGCGTTCGTTTCTGCAGGTGGTTTTGCTTTGTGGACCGGTTTACTAAAAAGAAATCCTTCAAGCCGTGTAGCAATTTATCATTTCTTAACGCCGGTCTTCGGTGCAGTATTTTCGGCAGTGTTATTAGGAGAGGACTTATTCCACTTTTCTAGCCTGGGTGCGCTGATTTTGGTCTGCTTAGGTATTGCCGTAGTAAATTGTGATGGAATAGGGCGTAAAAAATTTTTTTGACAAATGTATTGCAGCAGATGGTGCAGCCAGACAGCGCGCATCTGCATAGGAGGAAAATAAATGGAGTCCTGTAAGGAAAAAAAGATCATCGAAATTCTGAAGAATCAGGTGAAACCTGCCTTGGGTTGTACAGAGCCTGGCGCTGTGGCTTTGGCCGTATCCAGAGCAAAAAAACTTTTGGGTGAGCCAGTTAGCCGGGTAGTGGTGAGTATTGATAAGAATGTGCTGAAAAATGGCCTTGGCGTGGGAATACCTGGGACGAAGGAGCGTGGCAACGCTTTCGCAGCGGCATTGGCTGTCAGCTGTGGTAACTCAGAATACGGTCTTGAAGTGCTGAAAGATGTCAATCAAGAGGCAATCGCCCAGGCTGAGCGATATCTAAAGGAAGAAATTGTCAAAGTTGAATATGACCCGGAAGCCACTTGTCTAAAAGTGACTGCCCAAGTTTGGGGAGAGCATCATAAGGCAATGGTGATTATTTACCGAAATCACTCGAACATTGCCTTTGAACAATACGACGATGAAGTTCTTCTGGATACGATGAATGTAGAAGCTTCGGTAGTGGCATCTACTTCTGGACCATCCTTACAGCAGCAGATTAAAGAATATACCATCCGCGAAATGATTTTGCTGGCAAAAGCACTTCCTGGCGAGGAGCTAGCGTTCATTCAGGATGGAATCGATATGAATATGAAGATCGCAGAAGCTGGACTGTCAGATGGTGTTGGCGTTGGCATTGGTAAATACATGATGTCAAGATCAAACGGCACAGTGGAAGGGTGCGCCAAAGCCTATACCGCAGCAGCATCGGAAGCGCGCATGGCGGGATGGCCTTTATCTGTCATGAGCAGCGCAGGAAGTGGCAATCACGGCTTGACTGCCATTATCCCCATCAATGTTTTTGGCCAACGAATGGGTTACGATGATGATCTCATCCGACGTGCTGTCGCGTTTAGCCATATGGTTACTATTTTTGTTAAGTCTTATCTGGGTGCATTGTCTCCCATTTGCGGCTGCGGAGTTGCGGCTGGTGTTGGATGTGCGGCGGGTCTTACGTTTTTGCGAGGTGGGACGGATCACCAAATTGAAGCTTCCATTTTGAATATGATTGCCGGATTGACAGGTATGCTCTGCGATGGCGCAAAACTTGGGTGTGCGTATAAACTGGCTGTTGCGGTGGATGCTGCGATAGATGCATCTAATATGGCTCTGTCCAGAGTACATATTCCGGGTGACAATGGTATACTTTCGGATTCACCTGAGCAATCCATCATAAATATGGCAAAAGTTTCGGTGCAGGGCATGGGCACTACGGACAGCGTCATTGTAGATATTATGCAAGAGAAATGTTAATTACACCGATGGAGGTATATATTATGGATATGACAAAGAAAGAACGTATTCAAGCAGCGCTGGCACACAAGGAAGTAGACCGTATTCCCCTTGGAATGTGGTACCATCTGCCACATGTAGACCAGGATGCTGTGGCTTTGGCTGAGACGCAAATTCAGATGGTATCTGATTATGAACTTGATTTCATTAAAATGATGCCTTTTGGTAATTACCAAGCTGCGGATTATGGCTTAAGTTGTACTTATTATTGTACGCCGACTCAGGCTGTATTTGAAAGAAAATTTGCGATTGAAAATGTAGAGGAGTGGGGAGAGCTCCAGTCTGTCCCCGGTTGCTTTGGAAATCATGGCAAGGTATTGCTTGCTGCGAAGGAAATCGCACGTCAGCAAAAGAAGAAAGGTCTTGAGATCCCATTTGTACAGACAATTTTCAGCCCTTTGACCATTGCCAGAAAGCTTGCTGGAGATCGGGTTTTTGAGGATATGCGAAAGCATCCGGATTTGGTTCATCATGCGCTGAAAGAGATTACAAAGACTTGCATTAACTTTGCTGCGGAGAATGTTAATGTTGGGGTTTCGGGTTTCTTCTTTGCCAGCCAGTGTTCAACTTATGACTTGATGACGGAAGAAGAATACAAGGAATTTGGCACACAGTATGACCTTCAGATCCTGAATGCGATCAAAAATGATACATACTTTAACATTATCCATATTCATGGAGAGAATACAATGTTTGACTTGCTGTCTTCGTACCCGGTCAATGCTGTTAACTGGCACGATCGTTGGGTAGCGCCTAACCTTGCACAAGCACGCAAACGGACAGATAAGTGTTTGATGGGTGGTATCAATGAAGCTTGGTTGCATAAGGCAAGACCAGAAGATATCAAAATGCACATTCAGGAAGCGGTTGAACTTGCAGGTAAAACTGGCTTTATCTTGACTCCCGGCTGCTGTGCATCCATGTTGACGCCCAAGGAGAATTTCTTGGCTGTGAAAGAAGCAATTAAGTCAATTTAAGGTCAGGGAAAACAAAAAGGGCTAATATCAATATCTCGGACATTATGTGCGCTGCTTGCATACCCCAGAAACAAAACAGAATGGTTTGTCCGACAAAACGAATTCTGATAGATTCCATATCATGTTTAGATGGGATGGACATAACTGTGAAAAGCTGCAGAAAAAATGCAGCGCCCACGTGGCCAGGCTATGCATACAGCTTCGAGATACGCTGAAGAAGGAAAATGGTATGAAGAAAAGCGGTACAGCTATTGCTGTGCCGCTTTTGATATTAAACGTAACAATAATGGAACAGTACAAAGGCAGGGAGAGACTGTGTCTGCATTTATTGGTGAATTATAGGGATAGCTGAAAAAGGGCGCAAAAAAGACCGCTGATGGTCACACAAGGTGAGATCAACGGTCAATCTTTGCCTATATTGTATTGCGTAATCTATTTTCCCTGTTCAGTTTCAGAGGGAGCCTCGGCATCTTCTGTGCCCGGGAATTCCAGCTGACTATATAGGTCTGGAGGAATCATGCTGATCGCCATGCGTTCTTCTTCTGCCAAGCTGTTATACCATTCCAGCCAAGCAAGGGTTTCTTTGGAAAGGCTGCCCGCATCCACCATCCGATCTCCAAACCGAACCTGACTGCCTGTTCCATCTCTTTGGGCAAACACAATCCATTTCCCATTCATGGAGATCTCTAAGGTATCGTTGGCTCCGTACTGATAACCGAAACCGGTACCAAAGTTGGATTGATTATCCTTAGTCGGTACTTCGGAGCCATCCACAGAGGACGTGATTTCTCCGTCCATGACGCCGCAGCGGGCATCCACGCTGCTTTCTTCACCGGTATCATAGTAGAGTCTGCCGTCTACCATTACCATAGGAATTTTGTCCCAGTCGGAGGATTCTGCGTCATTTTTCATCGTAAGTACCGGCAATTCTTCCTCTGCTGCAGCTTCCGCTTCATATTGGAAAGATTGATAAATTCCTCCTACATCAGCGGATGTGAAGTAGTCCTGATCCATACCGGTAGCCCAGATTCTTCCGGACTTTACAGCAATCGCAGAATAGATCACTTCATAGGTGATGCCGTCAGAGAGATGAAATCGGAAACTGGTCACGGAGCCACCGGCCACGGGTTCTGTTTCTTTATCCCGCAAGGTAAGGCCACTGAGAAATTGATATAGATTCTGAATATCCTCCTGCTCGGTCAGTACCTTTTTCTCTGCCTCAGTCGGGTCAATGAAGTAGAACATCTCCACACGTTCCACGTCAGCAGCTTCAAAGGGAAAAGAAAGGGATACTTCCTGACTGCAGCTACTCAGAATCAGGCACAGCACGATGGCAAGAACAAAAGTAAATTGTTTTTTCATGGCAAATACCTCAGCGTTTTGTATCTCTATGCACAAGAAAGTTGACGATAATCCCCAGCAGAATGGCTGCCGCAAAACAGATCAGCCAGATGATCCACATGCTGTTCAGACCCTCACCGTAGTTTCGCTCAAACAATTTTCCGGCGGGAAAGCCAATGATGTAGCCAAGGGCAGCTGCAATGGGCAAAATCCGGTTTCCTTTCACGATTCCGGAAACGGCAATCAGGATCGCTCCCAGGAGGCACAGATGCAGAGGAAACTCCTTCATTCCATGCAGAGGAAACAAAGGGTATCGAAACACAAGATATGCGGCTGTAATCGCTGCCAGGGCGGCAATTCCGGTTGCTCTTTTGCTCATGATCGCATCACCTCTTGGATGTAATTATTTTTTGGGGTATTTGTTTTCTATTATTTTTACGATATAGTCAGCCAATCCGACGCTTGCGATAAAGGCAATTATCCAACAAAACACTGCCAAAAGGTCCGTGACCACACCTGAATTATTTTGAAAATGCAGATCATTTGATTAAATATGCTGCTCTTTCAAAGTCCTTTTTTGAACATAGATTTTATATTCGTAGGAATAGTCTGGATTTATCCCAAAGCTTCCGGCACGCCCCCGCGTGTTTCCTGCAGCCTGGAGGTTCGTAGTTTTTACAGTATAAGCAATGCCGTTTTGAGAAAGGATATCACGCATTTCGGCCTGACGTTTCATTTCCATTGTTATAATCAGTTCTTTGCGATTGAATACTGTAATCATATATTTCACTTCCCATTTCGATTTCCTGCACGATAAATTTTTACTTGTCTCCTACTTTGCCTGGTAAAATTATACCACAAACTTGTGAATAATTCCATCTCTAAGCATGCAGATTGTCACCGTAACGGGCCGGCAGGGCCGTAATTTCGGGCCAGTCAGGGCCATAATGCCCGGCCAGGTGA
>CALWOA010000018.1 GCA_944382965.1 uncultured Oscillospiraceae bacterium
ATCCCATCACTGTTTCCAGTGCCGCTGGCGGTCAGGCTGCCGCCGTTGACGGAAAGAGAGATATTCGGGGAGCCGGTAGCGCTTGGGCCGGACTGCACACAGACGCCGGCGTAGCCAGAAGAGGTTTGAGTAGTCTTTGCATCGACGGAAGCGTTTTCAATGGTCAGGGAGGCGTCGCCTGTTCCGCTTTTGACATATATTCCGTGATCAGAACCAGATACTCCCAGGCTGCCATTGTTTTCACCCGTAATAGTCAGGGTGGCATCTGTACCATAGCTGTCACGGCTCACCTCTGCATCCACAAAAATTCCATAGGAGCCTGTGATGGTATTATTGCCAATCAGTTTGATGGTCAGGGAAACTGATTGACCGCTGTTGCTCTGAGCATAGATCCCGGCGCCATAAGGAACTGACCCGGTAGAAGTTCCTCCCTGAATCGTCGCGCCGTTCAGCGTCAAAGTACCGTTGCCGTCGTAGTGGACATTGTAGTCACTTTCACTACCAGGTTCCAATTTTCCATCAGCAGTTGTTTTCCAATAGCCGCTCCCAGTAATTGGTGTTTGGCCCACATAAAGCGTACTTGCACCCTCCGGCAGCACCATAACCTCCTCTACCACCACTGCAACAGCGAGGGGGGCAGCCCCTTCTTTCAGGGCATAGCCATCGGGCAGTTCGGCGGTGAAGGTCTTGGTTTCCTTGCTATAAGTCCAGGTCAGGGAAATGGTATGCTCCCCCGCCTGGATGGACTGGGGCAGCAGCTTCTGAATCTCGGGCAGGTTCTCATCTATGATTTCCTCGGTCAGATGCAGCTTGCCGTCATCGCTCAGAGCCTGCATGGAATCCACCCAGGTCCAGTTTTCGACGGTAATCACATCAGAGGCCGCCGCATTTCCCGTGGTATCGCCAGCACCATTGGTCACGGGCTGTCCCAGCTTGACCTGCACCTCCAGGGCAGCCACACCCTCTTTCAGGGTATAGCCCTGGCCCAGCTTGGCGGTAAAGGTGTAATCGCCGCCGGTGGACATATCCCCAAAGCTCAGGCATTCCCATCCCTCCACCGGGATGGTTACATCCTCCTCGCTGCCTTCTACCTTGGCGGTAATTTCCTTGGGCAGGAACACCGTTACGCCGCTGAACTGCACGGGATTCTGCGCATTTACATCGGGCTGTTTCAGAACGCCCTCTTTCAGGTAGCCATTGGGGTCTACCCAGTCCCAGGACCTAATGGTCTTGGGTGTCTCCGGCGCAGGTGCGGGGGTTTCCCCATCGGGCGCAGGGGTGACTTCCTGCGTACCTCCGTCGGTCAACGGGGCAGCTTCCGTTGCCCAGGCCGGCCCAATGGCACCAATCAACAAGGTCATTGCGCACAGCAGCGCCAGGATGCCGCGCAACCCTTTTCGTTGTGTCATATGTATTCCTCCTTGCAAAACAGCCCGACACTTCCGGGCTATAATACTTCAACAATATTATAGCAGGAAGCGCCGGGAGTTTCAACAAGCTTAAGAAAAACTTAGGAGTTGCTGAACTGGAAAATTTTCCCAAATTACAGCATGGACAAAATCTGATTTTTGGGGCGGAATCCCAGGGCCTGGTTGACAATTTTTCCGTCCTTCATCACGACCAGGGTGGGGATGCTGACGATGCGGAATTGGCTGGCCAGCTCCGGCTCCTCGTCGACGTTGATCTTGCCCACTTTGATGTCGGAACGCTCCTGGGCGATGGCCTCAATGGAGGGCGCCACCATCCGGCAGGGGCCGCACCAGCTGGCCCAGAAGTCCAGAAGGACAGGCTTGTCGGAATTGAGTACTTCCTGACGGAAATTGTTCTTG
Source organism: uncultured Oscillospiraceae bacterium (assembly GCA_944382965.1). GTDB lineage: Bacteria > Bacillota > Clostridia > Oscillospirales > Oscillospiraceae > Faecousia. The sequence continues at coordinate 1,830 of CALWOA010000018.1, forward strand.
GTAATGGAGATGGCAGACATAGTATTTTCCTCCTTAAATGAGTTATTTTGTAATCATAGAATAGCGGATTTTTCCGGAGTTTTCCGTGATAAAATCACCGATTTTTGGCTTTGCAGATCAGCTGGGTCATGGTGCCCATGGGGCAGTAGACGCACCAGCTGCGGGGCTTGAACAGCACCATGGTAACAAGCCCCAGCACCGTGGAAGTGAGCATCACGCTGTAAAATCCAAAGGCAAACTGGGCAACTCCCGGATGGAGCAAGGTGCCATGGTAGGCCCAATGCCAGGGAAGCTTGAAGGTCCACAGAAGCGTGACCACCTGGCGCAGATCCTGTGCCCCGGCAAAGACCAGGTAGGTATTCCACAGCATCTGGAAGAACATAAGGAAGAAGAAAATCAGGAACCCATAACGAAAGGCCTTGCTTTTCATCCAGCCGGGAATATCCCGCTTCCGGGACAGGCCGAACCGGCCCCCCAGCAGGGAAAACAGCTGCCCCCGCCCGCAATAGCGGTTGCAGTAGCCCTTGGTTCCCCGGGTCAGGGAGATTAGCAAGGGAATGAAGAAGCACAGCAGCCCCAGCCAGGCAAAGAGAATGTTGAAAAAGCCCAGAATCAAATAGGCCGCGGAGAAAATCCACAGATAATCATACCACTGCTTTTTCATGGCTGTACCTCCCGGATGGTGATGACGGATGCGGGGCACTCCTTGGCGCACTTGCCGCAGCCGATGCAGTTTTCCTGGTCAATTTCTGCCCGGATGCCCCGGTAGATGGCGATTGCCCCCTTGGGGCAGACCTTCACGCAGCAGCCGCAGGCTACGCAGGCGGCGGTGTCCACGGCAGCTTTCCGTTTTATTCTCATTTCCATTCCCTCCCGGATTTGATGGGGTCAGTATAGCACCTTCCAAAGATGCTTTCCGTGATTTCATCACATAGCAAAAGGACACCGGAGCGACGCTCCGGTGTCCAGATGTTTTTTGGGGATTAGTACATTCCGCCGCCCTGGGCTGCTGCGGCAGCCATGGCTGCATCGGCCTGGGGATCGGGCTTGTCAACCACCAGGGACTCGGTGGTCAGCACGCAGCCGGCGATGGAGGCTGCATTCTCCAAGCTGGAACGGGTGACCTTGGTGGGGTCAACGATTCCGGCAGGAATCATGTCCACATACTCCTCGGTGTAGGCGTTGTAGCCGAAGCCGACCTTGCCGGAGTTGCGGATCTTCTCGTAGACCACGGAGCCGTCCACACCGGCGTTCTCAGCGATCTGACGGATGGGAGCCTGCAGAGCGGAGGCGATGATCTTAGCGCCGGTCTTCTCGTCACCGTGCAGGGTAGCAATCAGCTCTTCCACAGCGGCAACAGCGTTGACCTGAGCGGTGCCGCCGCCAGCGACGATGCCCTCTTCCACAGCGGCGCGGGCAGCGTTCAGAGCGTCTTCCACGCGCAGCTTCTGCTCCTTCATGGCAACCTCGGTCTGAGCGCCAACCTTGATGACAGCTACGCCGCCGGACAGCTTTGCCAGACGCTCCTGGAGCTTCTCACGGTCGTAGTCGGAAGTGGTGGTGGCAATGGAGGAACGGATCATGTGGGCACGGGCCTTGATCTCGTTTACGTCGCCGTCACCGTCAACGATGGTGGTGGTGTCCTTAGTGACCACAATCTGACGGCAGTGGCCCAGATCGGTCATCTGGGTGTCAGCCAGCTCCATGTTCAGCTGGCTGGAAATCACAGTACCGCCGGTCAGCACGGCGATATCCTGCAGCATTTCCTTCCGGCGGTCGCCGAAGCCAGGAGCCTTGACGCAGACGATGTTGAACCGGCCCTGCAGACGGTTCAGCAGCAGGGTAGCCAGAGCGTCGCCTTCTACGTCCTCGGCAATGATCATCAGCTTCCGACCAGCCTTGACAATGGGCTCCAGAATGGGCAGGATCTCCTGAATGGAGGAAATCTTCTTGTCGGTAATCAGGATGTAAGCGTCGTCGAGAACAGCTTCCATCTTGTCGGTGTCGGTGACCATGTAGGGGGAGATATAGCCGCGGTCGAACTGCATGCCTTCCACAACTTCCAGACCGGTCTCAGCGGTCTTGCTCTCCTCGATGGTGATGACGCCTTCGGTGCCAACCTTCTCCATAGCCTCGGCAATCAGCTTACCGATGCTCTCGTCACCGGAAGAGACAGCGCCGACACGGGCGATAGCAGCGGAGTCGGACACGGGCACGGAGTTTTCCTTGATGGCGGCAACAGCGGCAGCCACGGCCTTGTCGATGCCCTTACGCATAACCATGGGGTTAGCGCCGGCGGACAGGTTCTTCAGACCTTCCCGGGTGATGGCCTGAGCCAGCACGGTAGCGGTGGTGGTGCCGTCACCGGCAACATCGTTGGTCTTGGTGGCAACTTCCCGGATCAGCTGAGCGCCCATGTTCTCAAAGGCATCCTCCAGCTCCACTTCCTTGGCGATGGTCACGCCGTCGTTGGTGATCAGGGGTGCGCCGTACTTCTTGCCCAGAACCACGTTGCGGCCCTTGGGTCCCAGGGTTACCTTAACGGTATTGGCCAGCTGGTCAATGCCGGACTGCAGCTTCTTGCGGGCTTCTTCGCCGTAAACAATCATCTTTGCCATAGTGTATTTCCTCCTTAGTCAGTCACAACAGCCAGGATATCGTCCTGCTTGACGAACTTGTAGTCTGCCTTGTCCAGGGTTACATCGGTGCCGACAAATTTGCCGACCACCACACGGTCACCCACGCTCACCGTCATGGTCACGTCCTTGGTGCCGGGGCCCACGGAAACGACTTCGTAAATCGCGGGCTTTTCCTTGCTGGTAGTGGCAAGAATGATACCGGAGGCAGTGGTCTCCTGGGCTTCGGTGGCCTTCAGCAGCACATTATCCGCCATAGGTTTCAGTTTCATTTGTAATTCCTCCATACACAATGTATTTAGACCGCAGCAAGCTGCATATATCTACTTACTTTAGCACTCGTTATCTCTGAGTGCTAATACATCATACTCCATAGCGCGAAAAAAAGCAAGAGGAAAAATGGAATTATCCGTAAATAATTTATGAACCAGCTTTTCCAAAGCCTTACGACTTTGCCATGGAAGCCCGCATCAGCACCCGGACAAACAGCGCTCCCCAGCTCAGCCGCTCTACTCCCTGGGCGGCAACCAGCGGGATTTCCCGCAGAACCTGCTCGCCGCTTTTTACCGTCAGGGTGCCAATCCGCTGCCCCTGGCTGACCGGTGCGGTAACGGATTCGTCCAGGGTAATATCAGTAGTGACGGTGTTTTTCTGCGCCTTGTCAATGAGAAGGCCGTCGCTCTGCCCCAGCTGAACCGCCACCCCTTCCTGGGTTCCCAGCCGGACGGGGACATCGGAGACTTCCGTCAGTTCCGGGTTAATGACGGCAAAGTTGGCAAAGCCATAATCCAGCAGCTGCTTGCAGGCGGCGTTGCGCTCCTGCGAGGTTGCCGCTCCCATCACCACGGCCACCAGTTCCATCCCTTCCCGCTGTGCGGAGGCGGACAGGCAATATCCGGCAGCGGAAGTAAAGCCGGTTTTCAGGCCCGTTGCTCCCTGGTAGAATCGGATCAGCTTATTGGTATTGGACAGACCGAAGCTGCCGTTTCGCACCGTGTCCATCCAGATGGTGGTAAACTCTTTGATCTGGGGGTGGTTTTTCAGCAGTTCCCGGGACATAACCGCAATGTCGTGGGCAGAGGTTTTGTGCTGGTCCGCATTGGCCCCGTCATCCAGGCCGGTGCAGTTGACGAAGGTGGTATCCGTCATTCCCAGTTCCTGGGCGCGCTGGTTCATCAGCGCCACGAAGGCTTCCTCAGAACCGGCAATGTACTCTGCCATGGCGCAGGCGCAGTCGTTGGCGGAGGAAACGGCAACGGATTTGAGCATATCCGATACGGTCATGGTTTCCCCGGCCTTCAGATAGATCTGACTGCCGCCCTTGGCAGCAGCGGCTTCCGAGGCGGTGACGGTGTCGGTCATGGCAATTTTGCCGCTGTCCACTGCTTCCATAATCAGCAGCATGGTCATCACTTTGGTGACGCTGGCCGGGGCCAGACGCTCGTGGGCGTTGGATTCGTACAGGATACTTCCGGTAGACACGTCCATCAGCAGGGCGCTTTTTCCCGCCACCGACAATTCCACAGCCTCGGCCTTTCCCGGCAAACAAAACAGGCACGCCAGCAGCGCCGCGGCCCAAGCAATCCGCTTCATAATCATCCCTCCAAACAATTCCTGGTACAATCGATACCTATGGTGTATCTTTATGCGGACAGGGCCGGATTATTTTTCTTTTTTTTGTAGAAAATTTCAGAAAACTGTGATAGAATAACTTCATATTGTCTGCCGACTGGGGATTTGTCCTAATTTTTCCCATTTCGGCATAATTCTTTTTCTGGAGGATGAGAAAGCAAATGAGAGGTATCCCTTCCCTGATCACAGATATCCGCAAGAATGTCTTCACCGAAGTGGCGCGCATGGCCTATTCCGGCGGCGATTACAGCCAGGCAGAAGATCTGCCCTTCAAAATCGTCCCCGGTGATCAGCCCATGCACCGGGAATCCATTTTCCTGGAGCGGGCCATTGCCGGCGAACGGGTTCGCCTGGCCATGGGCCTGAGCATCCGCCCCATCCAAACCCGAACCCTGATGACGGAAGGAATGGATGCGGCCGCCATTGCCGAGCAGTATTACGAGCCGCCTCTGATCAATATTATTCCCTATGCCTGCCACGCCTGCCCCACCAATCAGTATAAGGTGACAATTGGCTGTCAGAACTGTCTGGCTGCCTCCTGCCAAAAGGTATGTCCCAAGGATGCCATTTCCTTTGTCAACGGCAGAAGCTTCATTGACAAAGACAAGTGCATCAAATGCGGACGCTGCGCCAAAGCCTGTCCCTATCACGCCATTATCCACCTGGAACGGCCCTGCCAGGTTTCCTGCGGCATGGATGCCATCGGTGTGGACGAGCATGGCAAAGCGGTCATCAACCAGGACAAGTGCGTTGCCTGCGGCCAGTGTCTGGTCAGCTGCCCCTTCGGTGCCATTGTGGACAAGGGTCAGATTTTCCAGGTCATCCAATCCATCCTGAAGGGAGACAAAGTCATCGCCATTGTGGCTCCCGCCTTTATCGGTCAGTTCAGCGGCAAGGTCTCTCCGACCAAATTGGTCAGCGCCATGAAGATACTGGGCTTTGACCGGGTGGTGGAAGTGGCCATTGGCGCGGATATGTGCACCATTGAGGAAGCCAAGGACTTCCTGGAGAAGGTGCCTCAGGAGCAGGACTATATGGCAACCTCCTGCTGCCCTGCCTGGCACTCCATGATCTACAAGCTGTTCCCCACGGAGACCAAGAAGATCTCCATGACCCTGACCCCCATGGTCTTTACCGCCCGGCTGATGAAGAAGCAGAATCCGGGATGCAAGGTGGTTTTTGTCGGCCCCTGCGCCGCCAAGAAGCTGGAAGCCATCCGGGAGGACATCCGCTCCGATGTGGACTTTGTTCTGACCTTCGAAGAGCTGATGGGTATGTTTGAGGCAAAGGAAATTGACTTTGGTTCCCTGCCGGATAGCGAAGGCCTGAACGAAGGCACCAGCGCCGGACGAGGCTTTGCGGTGGCCGGCGGCGTCGCCAAGGCGGTGACGGATCTGGCCAAGGAGCAGAATCCGGGACTGGAAATCAAGACCGCCCGGGCCGAGGGCCTGCGGGACTGCCGCAAGCTGATGATGATGGCCAAAAACGGCAAGTACAAGGGGTATCTTCTGGAAGGCATGGCCTGTCCCGGCGGCTGTGTAGCCGGAGCGGGAACCATTTTGTCCGTGGAACAGGCGACCAAGTGTGTGGAAAAATACACCAAGGAAGCCCCGGCTGCTTCCCCCCTGGAAAGCGCCTACCGCCACGAAGGCGAGCATCTGGACTAAACGCAAAAAGAGGACTCCACAGGGAGTCCTCTTTTCTTTAGAAAATAACCGGGTCAGGTTTTTCCCTGACCCGGTTTCTGTTTTGTTATGCGCCGAAGAAGGAAATCATACCGGCAACAAAGATAATTGCCACAATCACCGGCAACACATAGGTCATGTAAGGCCGCATCCACTTGGCAACCTTCAGGCCGATGCCTTCGTTGGCTTCTGCCATGAACTTCTCCCAGCCCCAGCCGTAACGGGTTGTGCAGAAGAGCACAAAAATGAGAGAGCCCAGGGGAAGCATGATGTTGCTCACCAGGAAGTCCTCGGTCTCCTGAATGTCGTGTCCGAGCAAAGGCTGGATATTGGACCAGGCATTGTATCCCAGCAGGCAGGGCAGGCTCAGCAGGAAAATGCCCACACAGCAGGCAATGCAGGTCTTCTTCCGGCTCCAGTTCGTCAGCTCGATGATGCAGGAGACGATGTTTTCAAACACCGCCAGGATCGTGGAGTAGGCGGCAAAGGTCATAAAGAGGAAGAAGAGGCTGCCCCAGAGACGGCCCAGAGGCAGGTTGTTAAAGACGTTAGGAAGGGTCACGAAAATCAGGGGAGGTCCCTGGGTTACGTCCACACCATAGGCGGAGCAGGCGGGGAAAATGATGAGGCCGGCGGAAAGGGCGACGAGGGTATCCAGGCCGCAGATACGGAAGGCCTCGCCCATGAGGGCCTGTTCTTTGCCGATGTAGCTGCCAAAAATAGCCATGGCACCGATGCCCAGGCTCAGGGTAAAGAAGGACTGATTCATGGCACCTACGATGATGTTGCCGATGCCCACTTCCTGCATTTTCTGAACGTCGGGAATCAGATAGAATTTCAGGCCCTCAGCGCCGCCCTCCAGGAACACGGAGTTGACGGCCAGGGCGATGGTCAGCACCATCAGGGCCACCATCATGCTCTTGGTAACCTTCTCCAGGCCCTTCTGGACGCCTTTGGAGATGATAAAGAAGCCGGAAACCACCACAACGCCCATATAACAGACCATTTTCCAGGGAGAAGACAGCATGGTCCCAAACGCACCTTCTACGGCTGCGGTGTCCATGCCCACGAAGACGCCGCGAGCAGTGTCCACGAAGTACTGGAGCATCCAGCCGGCCACGGTGGTGTAGAACATCATGAGGCAGATATTGCCTGCCAGGCACACATAGCCGTGCCAGTTCCACTTGCCGCTATTTTGCAGGGCAGGGTACATTTTCACAGGGCTCTTCTGGGCCGCCCGGCCCATGGCCAGTTCCATGGTCAGCACTGGCACGCCCAGGGCCACCAGGAACAGTAAGTAGATCACCACGAATGCGCCGCCGCCGTACTGGCCCGCCATCCAGGGGAATTTCCAGACATTGCCGACGCCTATGGCGCATCCGGCGCTCAGCAGCAGGAATCCCAATCGGCTTCCCAGATGTTCACGTTGCATAATTCTCTCTTCCTCCAAATAAGATAAAATCCGGGGTTATTATAAGAAAATCACCCCGAATTGTCAATGAATATTTTCCCAGACAGACAAAAGTCTTTTATATGCAGACGCTCCAGCTGATTTTGTGTCCCCACCAAAGAAAGTCAAATTATTTCTTTGGCAAATTCTGATCCACTTTCCCCCGGGAGAACCCCCGTCCCCAGACCTCACTGACACGGCTGACAATCATAAAGCAGTCCGGGTCAATGCTTCGGGCCAGGCGCTCGATTTTGGGCATTTCATGGTTGGAGACGATGCTGAGAATGATTTCCGTAGGCGTGTGCAGGAACCCTCCTTCTCCGTGGAGCAGGGTCACGCCCCTGTCCACCTGGGACAAGATGGCATCCCGAATGGCGTCGGCCTTGGGGCTGACGATTTTTACTTCCGTTCTGCTGGTGCCCATGAGCATCACCCGATTCAAGGTGAAGGAAAGAATCAGAATCATCAAAATGCCGTACAGCAGATCTTCCAGGGTATGAAACAGCAGCTGGGAAATCATAATGCAAAAATCAAACACCCACAAGCTGGAGGAAACAGGGATATGCAAATACTTTTTCAGAATCAGCGGTGGGATATCCATGCCACCGGTGGAGGCACCGCCCCGGATCACCATGCCCAGCGACACACCCAGCCCCAATGCGGCAAAGACCACATTCAGCAGAATATCCTGGGTAATCCGGATATCCCCCAAAGTGCGGTTAAGCACCTCCAGTGCAGCAGGATAAAATAAGGAGGAAAACACCGTACTTAAGGCAAATTGCCTGCCAATCATCCGCCATCCCACCAGCAGCATCACCACATTGAACACAAAGATGAAGCCGGAAATGGGGATATTGGTCAGATGATGAACCACTAGAGCAATACCAGTGGTTCCGCAGCTGATCAGATTTGCCGGCAGCAGAAACAGCTTGACAGACAGTGCGTACAGGATGTTTCCCACTACCACCAGCAGCAGGGAAAATATCCGATTTCGATTGATTTCCTGTGACATTTATCTTAACCGTCCTTTCCGGAGAAAAATCACGTCTGTCAGGGACTGCCTGACAGACGTGGGCAAAGCGGAACCCAAGAAAGGATTACCACTCCATATAGTACATATTCAGGGCATCGCGCATGGCGTAGTAGTTGGGCAGCCGCCGCCAGCCGCTGGAAACGGTGGCATTGCCGCTGGCCACCACATGGGTGTTAGGCAGCGCCTGGGTCATTTCCCAAGCACTTCCGCCTCCGCGGAAGACCATCCACAGATTTTTCAGCCAGGTCATTTTTCCGATGGGCGTTACATCCGCACCGGTTTTACCGATATTCAGATCCTCCAGTGCTGTGCAGCCCTGAAGCGGAGTGAAATCCCTTACCGGACTCCAGTCCAGTTCCAGGAAGATCAGGTTTTTGCATGTACTCAGGGGCGTAATGTCCTGAACCTCCGTATGGGCCAGAATCAGATATTTGAGGTTGGGCATATATTGTACAAAGCTGACATCTTTCACACCCATATGTCCAACGTCCACCGCGATGATATCTTCACAGTAACGCAGGTTCACCGTGGCATCGTCCCGGATATAGCCAACACCGTCCCGGCTGGGCATGAAGGAAGTGGTGTCGGTGCGGGTGGGCAACTTCTCACCGCAGCGCACAATCCATACAACCTTATAATCCGCCCGGGCCCGCTCCCGGTAGGCGGCAATTTCCTCATTGTCCAGTCCGCATTCTCCCAGGAATACCTGTTTGGTACCGGGGAAATACTTCATGCCCTGCTCCACTTCCTCCAAAGTCTTGATGGTGGTATCGGACAGGTCCACTTCCTCCACACCCAGTTCAAAGCTCTTTCCGCAGATTTCCTGCTCCCAGGTTACTTCCGCATCCGCATATGTATCCTTTAGGGCAATAACCGCATCTGCCGCCGCTTTGGGGTTTTCCAGGTGAAGCTGCTTCATGTCCGGCAGCAGCTGCAGCAGGTTCAGTTCTGCATCATTGGGTTCCTTCAGAGTTACCTTCTTGGTATCATCCGCAATTTTTTCTCCGTTAACGGAAACAAAGAAATCCAGACCGTTTTCATGGCAGTAGGTTTGCAGCTGGGCCAGGTTTTCCATCTGCTCTCCCCCGCTGACCACCACCGTGGACAACTGGCGCAGATAGGGCAGCAGGCCAAGTTCTTCCTGGCTGATACCTGTCAAGTTAATTTCCTTGGCATCATAGCGGTAGCCGGTGCCGTTGATTTCCACATCAAAGGTAATGTCCACTTCCGGATACCGATCTTGGGCCGCCAGCAGTTGGGGATAGTCTTTGCAGCCCTCCGCGTTTAGCTTTTGCAAAGAGGGAAAATAGCCCAGTACGCCCACATCTTCTTCGCTCAGGGTGGTTATGGTCAGTTCTGTGGTGTCGTCCGGATAAACTGTTCCCTGGAAAGGGATGTCCCAGCGGATTTCGCAATCCGGCAAACGGCTGTGCAGTTTGTCGTAGTGGCTCAGAGAAATATCCTGCCCCCGCAGGTCCAGGCTCTGAGCCTGCTTGGAATAAAACCGGAAGTCCACCATCCAGTAGTGGGTGATGTTCCAAACCAGACCAGCAGCCAGGGTAACCAGCATGATTACCAAAATCAGCACCACAAAGACTTTTTTCATTCCGCTCAACGAAAATGCCTCCTTTTGGCAAGGATCAGAGAATTCTCCCCTAATTTTTCATATAGGCTATATTATGGTCAAAAAACGCAAATAAGTCAAGGGTAACTTACCAAAATACAGCGCATGAAAAAAGGCGCTGTCAATACAGACGCCCTAACAGATTCATCATATCATAAGCAATTTGCTCCGTCAATCCTTATCTGAAGAAAATCCGCTTTTTCTGCCATTTGCACGGGAAACAAGAAACTTATTTATCCACTATTCCATATTGCAAATTGCAAGATCATCAGTTATGATATAGGCACAAAGAGGTGATACCAATGTTCTAGTACACCCCAGATTCCCATGAAAAACGGAATCGAAAGACCTGCTTTCCCCCTCTTCCGATGACATAAATTTCTAGGAAACGATAATACAGGAATTGAGACGGAAGCAATTCGGATTCGACGAAAGCAGTGTCTACTTCGTAGAAAGCGAGGTTACCCAATGATTGACCCCATTCACTGTGCGAAATAACCCCCGACAGTTACCTGGTAATCCGGGACTGATCGGGGGTTATTTCATGCTGTTTTTAGCCTGACAACGGGGTATTTCATACGGTCATAAAACAGTCCGGGCATCCTGCGGATGCCCGGACTTAGTACTTATTCCTCAGGAACCCAGGCAGCGTAGAGCGTCATACTCCGGCTGACCTGATTGGTTTCCATATCCCAGGGATAGATGCAGTTTTCATCACTGTACCATCCGGCAAACTCGTAGCCTTCCCGGGAAGGAGGCTCCGGCTCTGCCACCAGGTCACCATACATCAGCTCCTGGGACGGCACATCCGTGCCGCCGTTGGAATCAAAGGTAACAGTGTATCCATTGTTGGCTACGCCGAACAGCACCAGCACTACAATGGCTGCGATACCGCCAAGGATAATCTTGTCCAGGGTTTTTACCGAGATTTTCACATTCCGATACAGTCCCCGGAAAGAGCTTTGGACTTCTCTGCTGGGTTTCTGCTCTTCCATTACTTACGAACCAAGTACTTTCTCATATCAATGGAGCAGGCCACCAGGATAATCATACCTTTGACGATGTACAGCAGGTTGGGGTCCACGGACAGGTAGTTCAAGCCTACGAAGATAACCTGCAGCAGCAGCACACCGATGATAGCACCGCTGACCTTACCAATACCACCAACGAAGGAGATACCGCCGATGACGCAGGCTGCGATGGCATCAGACTCGTAGTTCAGACCGGTGTTGGCGTTGACGGAGGCGATACGGGCGGCATCCATGAAGCCGGTCAAGCCGTAGAGCATACCAGCCATAATGAAAACCATGATGATGGTCTTCGTAACATTGACGCCGGAGACATTGGCGGCATCCTCATTGGAACCCACAGCGTACATATTCTTGCCGAAAGTGGTCTTATTCCAGATAACCCACACAACTACGGCGATGATGGCGGAGTAGAGCACGTAACGGGGCACTGTGGTGTTGCCGACCTTGAACAGCTCGCCAGTAACGAAGTTGCGGTAACTCTCGCTCATGCCGGACAGGGTCTGACCGGAGTTGGTACCCAGCTGCATGAAGATCAGAATAATGCCGTAGACGATCAGCTGAGTGGACAGGGTGACGATAAAGGGATGCAGCTTGAACTTAGCCATAAAGAAGCCGTTGACAAATCCCACACAGGCGCCCACAACCAGCACAGCCAGAATGGCTACGGGAACGGGCATAACCTGCAAGCCGGGGAACAGCTTATTGGTGGTCAGCTGCAGACCGGCGGCGATACAGGCAGAAAGACCGACCACACGGCCGGCAGAAATATCGGTACCGGCCAGGATGATACAGCCGCCGACGCCCAGAGCGATGGGCAGCTTGGCCGCGGTCAGGTTGATGATATTGACGACGGAGGGCAGAGACAGGAAGGTAGGTTCTGCAATGTAAATGCCCACAACGGCAATGGCAATGATAATGAACATAGCGTTGTTCATCAGCAGATCGCCAATGGCGCGCTTTCTGTCTTTGGGGGTCATGGCCTTCAGTTCTTCAATCTTGGAAGGCTTATTGGCTTTTAATTTCGTCACGGTTGATTCCTCCTTAAGCAAACTTAGCGGCAAGGGTCATAATCTCTTCCTGCGAGGTGTTTCTGGCATCGACCTCACCGGCCAGGCGTCCGCCGGACATAACCAAAATCCGGTCACACACGCCCAGCAGCTCGGGCATTTCCGAAGAGACCATAATGACAGTCTTGCCCTGCTTTGCCAGATTCAGGATCAGCTGGTAAATTTCATATTTGGCGCCTACGTCGATACCGCGGGTAGGCTCGTCCAGCAGCAGCACAGTAGGCTCGGTCTTCAGCCAGCGGCCCAAAATAACCTTCTGCTGGTTGCCGCCGGAGAGGGAACGAATCTGGGTGTACTGGCTGGGAGTTTTGATATGCATGGCATCGATGCTCCATTCGGTAGCATCGGACATTTTCTTGTTGCTCAGCAGCGGGCCGTTCAGGTAACTCTTCAGGCTGGAAATAACGGTATTTTCCCGAATATTCAGGATCCCGAAGATACCATTTGCCCGGCGTTCTTCCGTCAACAGGGCAAAGCCGTTGTCGATGGATTCCTTGGCGTTGCGGTTGCGCACCTGCTTGCCGTTGAGGAAGATCTTGCCGCTCTTGCGGGTGGCAACGCCGAAGATGTTCTCCAGCACTTCCGTACGGCCGGAGGCATCCAGGCCTGCAATGCCCAGAACCTCACCCTTTCTGGCGGTGAAGGAAACATCTCTGATATGGGAGTACATGGCGGTCAGGCCCTCCACCCGGAGCAGCTCCTCGCCCACCACGTTGTCTTTGTGGGGATAGCGGTTGGTCAGTTCACGTCCAACCATCAGGCGGATAATCTCATCCATGGTAAGGTCCTTGGCAGGCTTGGTGGCAATCCACTGACCGTCACGCATGATGGTGATATCATCGGAAATTCGCAGGATTTCCTCCATCTTATGTGAGATGTAGATGATGCCGCAGCCGCGGTCCCGGAGCATGTTGATAATCTTGAACAGGTGCTCCACTTCCACCTCCGTCAGGGAGGAGGTAGGCTCGTCGAACACAATGATCTTGGAGTTATAGGAAACTGCTTTGGCAATTTCCACCATCTGCCGCTGAGAAACCGGCATGGTGCTCATCACGGTTCTAGGATTGACTTTGATGCCCAGCTGGTCAAATACTTCCATGGTGGCATCATACATTTTCTTTTCGCTTGTCAGGGGAATTCCCTTGGCAACCATGGGGAACCGGCCCAGCCACATGTTGTCCATGACGTTGCGCTTCAGGGCCTGGTTCAGCTCCTGGTGCACCATGGCAACACCGTTTTCCAAGGCTTCCTTGGAATTTTTAAAGTTGACTTCCTGGCCGTTCAGGAAGATCTTGCCAGCGTCCTTCTTGTAAACGCCGAACAGACATTTCATCAAGGTGGACTTACCGGCACCATTTTCGCCCATCAGGGCATGCACCGTACCGGCCCGTACTGTCAGGTTGACACCGTCAAGGGCCTTGACACCGGGAAATTCCTTGACGATTCCTTCCATTCGCAGCAGGACGGATTCTTGATTCTTTTCCAAATGTTTCGCCTCCTGTTGTGAAATGCTGGTTACCCGGATTTTGCAGAATCGGGGCACGCCCACGAGCGTTCATGGGCATGACCTCATGCTGCAAAAGGTCCAAGAGTAACCAAAGCAGCCGCGCCGAGACGCGGCTGCTTTCGCTGCAATTGATAACTTATTCGCCAGTGTAAGCAGAGTAGGGGATGTTCACACGCCAGGTACCCACCACGTTAGCAGTGTCGATGGTGTCGAACTTGTCAGCACCGGTAGCCAGGTTCTGGGAGATGGTCACAACCGCGTTGGCCATACCCTCGGCATCCTGCTTGATGGTGCCGGTCATGGAGCCAGCTGCAATAGCTTCCTTGGCAGCGTCGGTAGCGTCAACGCCGAAGACAGGAATGTACTTGCCGCCTTCCTTGTTGTAGCCAGCGTTCTGCAGAGCGGAGATAGCGCCCAGGCCCATGTCGTCGTTGTTGGCGATAACCAGCTCGACCATGTTGCCATTGTCCTCGGAGTACTTGGACAGCAGAGTCTGCATCAGGTTCTGGCCCTGCTCAGCAGACCAAGCACCGTTGGCATCCAGCAGATACTTGGAGGGGTTGGCATCATCATAGAACACCAGAGCGGGCTTGCCAGCCTCGGTCAGAACCTTGTCGGCATCCTCAACACCGTACTGGGTACGGGCGTCAGCTTCCATGTTGCCTTCCTGGCCCTTGAACATAACGTAGGAGATCTCGCCGTCGCCGTTCAGATCCAGAGTCTCATAGTTCTCCAGAACGTAGTTGCCGATCATCTCGCCCTGCATGTGGCCGGCCTGAGTGTAGTCAGTGCCAACGTAAGCAGCCTTGTCATAGGCGGAAACGATCTCCTCGGAGACGGAACGGTTGAAGAACACCAGGGGGATGCCGGCCTGCTCAGCCATGTCAACGATGGCCTGAGTAGCGTCGTCGGAGCTGGCGTCCACGATGTTTACCACCAGGACAGCGGTGCCCTTGGTGATAGCAGTCTGAATCTGCTCGGTCTGAGTGGTCTGGCTGTTGTTGGCATCGTAGTCATGATACTTGATGCCAGCAGCGTCCCAAGCGGCGTTCATAGCGGAACGAACGCTGGACAGATAAGTATCGCCGAAGGTGTACCAGAAGATGGAAACTTCACCATCGACACCGGCAGCTTCCGCAGCGGTAGCGGTGGTTTCCACAACAGCGTCGCCCTCAGCGGCGGCAGTAGTGGTCTCGGCGGGTGCGGCGGAGCCGCAGGCTACCAGGCCAAAAGCCATGACCAGAGCCAGCACAAGCGCAATTACCTTTTTCATTTTGATTTTTCCTCCTTTGTTTTTTGAGAGCGATGCCCTCAAAATCAAGTTAAATATAGCAATTTTGGAGGTTGCTGTAAAGCAGTTTTATGAATTTTGTATGAATACACAATGTTTCATCCACAAATCTGTTGAATCTGCCAAAATTCAAATTGGTAAATCCTTTTCCGGAAATTTGGACTTTTTTCCGATTTGTTGCAAATCTTCAAGCCATTTTGGACATATTCTCCACATATTTCGCTGATAATTCTCTCACCTTTCTTCCACTTTCCCAATCCGTTGACGAAGCCGCTGACCTTTGCTATACTGGATAACAGGCAACCGAAATATCATGTGAAGGAGACAATACCATGCAGGCAGATCTCAACTGGCTGGCAGACCCGACCGTGTTCCGCGTGAACCGGCTGGATGCCCATTCTGATCATATTTGTTATGCCTCTTCCCAGGAGGCTGCCCAGGGGCAAAGCTCCCTGCGCCAAACCTTGGATGGACAGTGGCGCTTTTCCTGGAGTCCCAATCCCGCTTCCCGGCCGGAAGCTTTCTGGCAGGAAGGATACGACCTGTCAGGCTTTGGCACCATCACCGTCCCCGGACATATGGAAACTCAAGGCTACGGTCAGATTCAGTACATCAATAAGCTCTATCCCTGGGATGGCCACGCCTATCTGCGCCCGCCGCAGATTGACTGGGAGGATAACCCCGTGGGCTGCTATGTCCGGGAATTTGATCTGGACCCGGGCCTCATGGGAAAAGCCGTGTGTGTTTCCTTCCATGGAATTGAACAGGCGGCTTACGTCTGGCTCAACGGGCAGTTCGTAGGCTACTGCGAGGACACCTTCACCCCCTCTGAATTTGACCTGACCCCCTACATCCGCAGCTATGGCAACCGACTGTGCGTCCAGGTGCACAAGCGCAGCAGCGCCGCCTGGCTGGAAGATCAGGACTTTTTCCGGTTCTCCGGCATTTTCCGTTCTGTCTACCTGTATGCCAAGCCCCATGCCCACGTTCAGGACCTGTGGATTCGTACCACATTGAACCCCGATAATCAAAGCGGCAGTCTGAACATCCGCCTTCTGCTGGAAGGCAGCGCCGCTGTCCGGGCGAAAATCTGCCACAGCACCGACGGCGTGCTTTTTGATGGCAGTCTGGAGCTGAAGAAAGAAGGCAGCTATTGGGTCAGCCAGGAACTTTCCTTTGACCACGTCCGACTGTGGGATCACGGAAGCCCCGAGCTGTACCGGGTGGAACTGACGGTTCTGGACGAAAAAGGCGAAGTGACCGAATTTATTCCCTACGACACTGGCTTCCGCCGGTTTGAACTGCGGGACAAGGTTCTCTATCTCAACGGAAATCGGCTGATGCTTAACGGCGTGAACCGCCACGAATGGAATCCCCATACCGGCCGGGCCATTACCCTTACCGATATGGAGAAGGCAATGGAGACCTTCAAGCGCAACAACATCAACGCTGTGCGCACCTCCCACTACCCCAACCGCACCGAATGGTATCACCTGTGCGACCGCAACGGCATCTACATGATGGACGAAACCAATATGGAAACCCACGGTTCCTGGCAGAAAGACCCCATCATTGACCCTTCCTGGAACATCCCCGCCAGCCTTCCCCAATGGCTGGATTGTGTGCTGGACCGGGCCAAATCCATGTTCGAGCGGGACAAGAACCATGTTTCCATTCTCTTCTGGTCCTGCGGCAACGAATCCTACGCAGGCTCGGACATTCTGGCCATGGCGGATTACTTCCGCAGCGTCGATCCCAGCCGGGTGGTGCACTATGAAGGCGTGTTCCACTGTCGGGAATTTGACGCCATTTCCGATGTAGAGTCCCGGATGTACGCCACCCCAGAGCAGATCCGGGAATACCTGGAAACCGACGGCGGCAAGCCTTACCTGAACTGTGAATATATGCACAATATGGGCAACTCCCTGGGCGGCATGGAAAGCTATGTCCGGCTGGGCGAGGAATTTTCCCAGTATCACGGCGGCTTTATCTGGGATTACATGGATCAGGCCCTGTACTATACCAATGTGAACGGCCGTGAGGTTCTGGGCTACGGCGGTGACTTTGGAGAGCGGCAGACAGACTACAATTTCAGCGGCAACGGTATCGTCACCGCAGATGGTCAGGAAAAGCCCTGTATGCAGGAAGTCCGGTACTGGCATACTTCCCCCGCCCAACGTGCTGCTCAGGACGCTGCCAACGAGCAAGCCCGAGCAGCTGCTCGGATGCCCGTCCACTCCGTTTCCTCTGCGCCTCTGCGGATCACCCAGGGTGACGGTGCCTGGGGCGTGAAGGGAGAGGATTTTGAGATTCTCTTCTCCTTCAGTCAAGCCGGTCCTGCGTCTTTGCGTTGGGGCAATACGGAATGGATCTGGCGCGGTCCCCGGCCTGCTTACTGGCGGGCTCCTACAGAAAATGACATCGGCTGCGGCTTCCCCTTACGCAGCGCCATCTGGTCGGCAGTGGATGCTTACCAGAGCTGCACCGATGTTCAGGTTCTGGAGCGCAGTGAAGAAGCCTTTGCCATTTGCTACACCTTCACCGCCCAGGTCCTGCCAGGACTGAAAACAGAGGTCACTTACCGGGTAGATCGGAGCGGCAATCTGGATGTCGATGTACATTACTACGGCGGCGCAGGCCGTCCCCAGCTTCCTCTGCTGGGACTTCGCTTCGCTACCCCCAAGCCGGTAGAGAAAACCCAGTGGATGGGCCTGTCAGGCGAAACCTATCCGGACCGGAAAAAGGGCAGCCTGTTCGGACTGCACAGCGAAGTGCCCCACATTGCCAACTACCTGGTACCCCAGGAGTGCGGCAACCATGAAGATACCCACTATGCCCGGCTGCATTTGGGTGCTTCCGTGCTGAACCTGGAAAAGCTGGATGATCCCTTCTCTTTCTCCGCCATTCCTTATACCCCCGCCCAGTTGGAGCAGGCCTTCCATGTGGAGGAACTGCCAGATCCTACCCGGACGGTGGTAACGGTCTGCGGGAAAATGCGAGGTGTGGGCGGTATTGACACCTGGGGCACCGATGTGGAGTCTGCTTACCACATCAGCGCCGAAGAGGACATCCGTTTCCGCTTCCGCATCCGGGGTGAAATTGCCAAACCGTAACAAGCAGCATACGGCAAAAGCGCAATGCGAAAAATCGCATTGCGCTTTTTATGTTTTTTATGTTATGGAAGGTCTTCAGCGATGATCGCCCAGGAAGAACAGGGCCACCGTGCCGGGGCCGGAGTGGGAGCCGATAACGGCGCCTACATAACTGATGACAACTTCCTTGACGCCGTACTTTTCCTTCAGGATGCCTGCAAGATACTCTGCATCCTCCAAGCAGTCGCCATGGGAAATGAACATGGTGCTGTTGTCATAGTTCCCCGCCAGTTCGCCCACCTTCTTAGCCAGAGCATCAATGGATGCCTTCCGTCCCCGGGCTTTGGCCACATTAATCAGATGGCCTTCGTCGTCCACATGGAGCACCGGCTTGATTTGCAGCATGGTGCCCACCAACGCTGTGGTGGCGCTGATTCGACCGCCACGCTTCAGGTGCATCAAATCATCCACCGTAAACCAGTGGCACAGATGCAGCTTGTTCTCCTCCACCCAGGTGTAGAGCTGCTCCAGCGTCATACCTTCGTCCCGCTTTTTGCAGGCATACCAGACCAAAAGGCCCTGGCCCATGGACGCAGCCAGAGTGTCCACCACATAGAGATTCCGCTCCGGGTATTTTTCCCGCAGTTCCTCAGCGGCAATCACCGCAGACTGGTAGGTGGTGGACAGGCCGGAAGAAAAAGCCATCACCAGCACATCTTCCCCGGCTGCCAGAGGGGCTTCCATAGCCTGGGTCCAACGGCTGGGATTGACGGCAGAGGTTTTGGCAGATTCCCCGGCGCGAAGTCCGTCATAAATCTGCTTCAGGCTGTCATCGTTTTTATCATCTGTAACACTGCCCCGGAATTCCACACTCAGCGGTACCATGGTCAGATTCAGCTGGGCATACATGTCATTGGGGAAATCACAGCCGGAGTCAGTAATAATGCGATAGCTCATTGTCATTCACGCTCCCAAAAAGTAATAGACACCTTCGGTCTTTTGCAGTATAATGGCGGGTGGTACACCCTTACCGAGATATCATACAACAGACTGGGAGCAAAGTCACGCCATAATCGGGCAAATTCACCGACATTGTCTCCCACAGGTGGTAGAATTCCCGACTCTACTGGCAGTAGAGTGAAATAACGCCGGCTTTCCGGCCTTTTAGGAGGATAATTTATGACGGATCTTCTATTACGCTTGTTTGTCAAAGACTATGAAAACATCTCCAACAGCCGGGTTCGGGCCGCCATCGGAGCCATGTCCGGTTTGGTGGGCATTGCCTGCAATCTGCTGCTGTCCCTGGGCAAGGGCATTGTGGGCACCCTGACCGGTTCTGTCTCCATTGCTGCGGATGCCCTGAATAACCTCTCCGACGCCTCCGGTTCCATTGTGACCCTGATCGGATTCCGTCTGGCGGATAAACCTGCGGATGAACACCACCCCTTTGGTCACGCCAGAGCGGAATATTTAAGCGGTCTGGCGGTGGCCGCTCTGATTCTGGTCATCGGCTTTGAGCTGGTCAAAAGCTCCGCCGAGAAAATTATCCATCCCACGCCGGTGGAATTTTCCGCCGTGGCCGCCGGGGTTCTGGTGGCATCCATTGCCGTGAAGCTGTGGATGGCCCTGTTTAACCGGAAGCTGGGCAAGAAAATCGACTCCACCGCCCTGCTGGCTACTTCCGCCGACAGCCGCAACGACTGCATTACCACCACTGCCGTTTTGGCCGCAGGATTGGTGCAGCATTTCTGGGGTCTGCCGGTGGACGGCTACATCGGTCTGTGCGTGGCACTGTTCATTCTCTACAGCGGTGTGCAGCTGGCCAAAGATACCATCTCTCCCCTGCTGGGAGAAAATGCAGACTCCCATCTGCGGCAGGAAATTGTAGACTACATAGCCCAGCAGCCCAAGGTTCTGGGCTACCACGACCTGATGGTCCATGATTACGGTCCGGGACAGCGGTTTGCCAGTCTCCATGTGGAGATGGATTATCGGGAAGACCCGCTGGAATGCCACGAGTGCATCGATGATATGGAGCGTGAGTGCCTGCGCAGTCACAACGTCCACCTGGTAATTCACTACGACCCGGTAATTGTGGACGATCCGGAGCTGACCCGGTGCAAACAATCTGCCACTGCGCTGCTTCAGCAGCGGGACCCCCGGCTTACCTTACACGATTTTCGCATGACCCAGGGCCGCAAACATATGAATCTGGTGTTCGATGTGGCCCTTCCGTCCGACCTGCAAGGTCAGGAGGAATCCATCCGCCGCTTTGTGGAGGACGGAATGAATCAGGAAGGGTCCATGGTGTATCATGTGGTCATCACCTTTGACGCAGCGTCTTTTAACGAATAACGGATTATTTTCTGCGCAGCTGGCGCAAACTGACCATGAGCAGGCAGGCCCACAAAAACAGGCTCAGCGCCCACTGACCACTGCAAATCATAGGCGTGGATATCACCACCAGCACATAATGCAGTACCGTCCCCAGCATTTCCGGCCCCAGAGCTGACCAGAAGTTCAGAATCAATACCACCAGCGTCAGCCCCAGAGAAAGGGCGGACAAATTGCGGATCCGCTGCTGAATGGGGACATTCTTTTCCTTCCCAGCCTGATGCAGCAGCACTGCCGGAGGCAGGAAGAACAGCACCGACAGTACCGTCATCACCACCCGCAGCAAGCAAATTCCCCCGTCCTCTGCAGGGGCGCAAACCGGCTCCGGCAAAAATCCCAACGCGGCGCACAGAACAAACAAACCGCCCCACAGGGAAAACCATACTTTTTTCGACATAACGCACTCCTTACGATAGCATAAACGAAACGGACATGTCCCTATTCTACCCCATCGGCGCCAGATTGGCAAGAGTCATTCCTGTCGAATCCCGGCTGATAAAAAATGCTGGACAGTGGAAGATTTTTCTGCTATAATACAGGAATCATTGAGGGAAAGGGCGTGAATTTCCCATGAAATGTCCGTTTTGCGGCGATCAGGAAAGCAAGGTGGTGGACTCCCGCCACAGCGAGGACGGCCTGAGCATTCGCCGCCGCCGGGAGTGTATGGGCTGCCAGCGCAGGTTCACCACCTATGAGATTGTGGAGAGTCTGCCCATCATTGTTGTGAAGCGGGACGGCTCCCGTCAGAACTTTGACCGCAATAAAATCCTGAATTCCATGATCCGCGCCTTTGACAAGCGGAAAGTGGACGTCACCGATCTGGACCGCATTACCACGGAAATCGAACAGGCCATCCAAAATACCCTGGAGCGAGAAATCAGCACCGACAAACTGGGAGAAATGGTCATGGAACGGCTGAAACCCCTGGACGAAGTGGCCTACATCCGCTTTGCCTCCATCTACCATCGGTTCCAAGATGCCGGGAGCTTTATGCGGGAGATCAGCAAATTCCTGGAGGAAAAATAATGAGCACAATTCCAACGGAAATTCTGGAGACCACTCTGGCAACACTGGAAACCACTGTGGCCACCATCCCTACAGATCCCACTGCCGCCACGGAAGGCGGTCTGGATTTAGGTTCCATCAAGGATATGATGGATGCCTTCGACCCGGCGTCTTTACTGCCGGAACTGAGCGATGTTTTTGGAAGCCTGTCCGCCGTCTGCCGCTTTGCGGTGATGATCGGCCCCATTGTTCTGCTGGTGCTGGGACTTGCATATCTGTTCCTGTCACCGAAGGAGGCCAACTACTATTTTGGCTATCGCTGCTACTACGGCATGGGCAGTGTCCAGGCCTGGCGGTTTACTCAGCGGCTGGCCGGCGTGGTTTTTGGCGGCCTGGGACTGATTCTGACCATCATTATGCTGCTGATTTCCGGCGGCTTTGCTACAATGGAAGTCACCGACATGGTTTGGCGTGCTGCCGACTGTCTGATCTGGCAGGCAATTCTGGTTGTGCTGGCGACTGTGGGCATCAATCTGACCGCCGCCATGCGCTTTGACCGCAAAGGCGAATACCGGAAGAAAAACAAGCAATCATAAAAATATGCTCCAGCCCAAACCTTGGGCTGGAGCTTTTTTCTGTCAGATGTCCAGAATTTCTCCCCGTACACCATCTTCCCAGATTTCCAGAATGCGCACCCTGCGCATCTGGTTGTGCAGGTTCTCTCCCGGGGCATAGACTTTTACATAATTGGAAGCGTGACCGGTGTAATATTCGCCGGTTTTTTCTTCAAACAGAACCTCCTGCACCGATCCAATCAGCTTCTGCCGGAACTGGCGGCACATCTGCTCTGCCACGGCAATGGCTGCCCGGCTCCGGGCTTCTTTGGTGGCATTGCTGTGCTGGCCCGGCATTTTGTCCGCCGGAGTGCCGGGGCGGCGGGAATAGGGGAAAATGTGCATATCCGCAAAGCCGCATTTTTGAATAAAGGAAAGGCTCTGAGCAAACTCCTCCTCTGTCTCCCCCGGGAAGGCCACGATCATATCCGTGGTGATGGCGCAGTCTGGAAAATACTGATTCAACAGGCATACACTTTCATAGTAGCGGGAAGTGTCATACTTGCGCTTCATCCGCTGCAAAACCGTATCGCAGCCACTTTGCATACTCAGGTGAAATTGGTGGCACAGATTGGGCAGCGCCGCCAATCGTTTGCAAAAATCCTCGTTGACAATTCTGGGCTCCAGAGACCCCAGACGCACCCGAAGCTGGGGCACCGCCCGGCATATGGCTTCAATCAGCCCCGTAACCTGGGGCTTGCCTGGCAGATCCGCACCCCAACTGGCAATTTCAATGCCCGTCACCACGATCTCCAGATAACCCCGCCGGGCCAGATCCTGGGCCTGCTCCACCGCCAGCTCCACCGGAGCCGAGCGAATAGGTCCCCGGGTGTAGGGGATAATACAGTAAGTACAGAAATTGACGCAGCCGTCCTGCACTTTCAGCATGGCCCGGGTCCGCTCTTCCAGGCCGCCGGCGGGAAGGACCTCAAATTCTCTCCGGCGCAGCGCATTGTCCAGGCATTCCAAATGGGAGCGGTTTTCCAGTGCCGTGAGCATTTGTTCCACAAAAGCCTGTCGCCCGCCGCTGCCGCCGATCACATCCACCCCCAGCTTCCGCACGTCTTCCGGTGCATGCTGGCAGTAACAGCCGCAGACGCCAATCACCGCATTGGGATTGTCCCGGCGGCACCGGCGGATCACCGCCCGGTTTTTCTTGTCCGCCACCGCCGTTACGGAGCAGGTATTGATGATATAGCCGTCGCATACCTGGTCAAAGGGTACAATTTCATGGCCTTTTTCCGTCAGAAATCGTTCCATTGCCTGGGTTTCGTACTGATTTGTTTTGCATCCTAGGGTATAAAATCCAAACCTCATTGTCAAATCCACCAATAAAAAAGTTAATAAATTGTTAAAATCGGCCAAACCGACAGTTGCATTTTTGCTAAATAATGCTATAATATGGGTATCTGCATCGTATGCGGGAATATCGGAGCCGTCTTTTGGATTGCTGCTCTCCATTATACAGGATAATGTGGATTTTGTACAGCTTGCGAAGGAGAGTTTTATGTGGGAATTTGAAATTCAGCTTCGATCCGTTCGGGATGTCCAGGAATTTGTTGCGTTGGCAACGACCTTTCCTTTCCCCGTTCGGGTAGGAAACGACCAGTATCAGGCCAATGGAAAAAGCTTTATGGAAATGTTCTGCCTGAACTTTTCCTCCCCCCTCACCGCAGTTGTCACCTGCACAGAAGCGGAATATCAGCACTTCTGCAGCACGATCAGCCGATTTCTGGTAAACTGACATAGGCTCTTGTAGCACCGTCCTGGGAATACCTGGGGCGGGTTTTTTTATACCGGGAAAATCCAAACAATTTGACTTTCCCCGGGAGCCATGGTATCATAGCTTCGACCAAATAGGAGGAACAGATTCATGCCATTTCTGTACTACGCACTATTTTCCCTCTGCATTGCCGCAGCCGATCAGGCTGTGAAATATCTGACGGTTTTGAATATCCCCTTGTCCGGAGAAGTCCCCTTCCTGCCGGGGCTGCTGCAGCTGACCTATGTGCAGAATAACGGTGCCGCGTTTTCTTCCTTTCAGGGACAGCAGTGGCTGTTTGCCCTGATTTTTGCGGTATTTACCGGGCTGATTGTTTGGGAGTACTACAAAAAGCCCATGGGCTTCGTCCCCTTTGAGCGCTGGTGCATTGCCGCCATCTACGGCGGCGGCCTGGGCAATATGATTGACCGGGTACGGCTGGGATATGTGGTGGACATGTTTGAAACTACCTTTGTGGAATTTCCCGTATTCAACGTAGCCGACTGTTTCATTACCTGTGGCTGCGTTTTGCTGATGGGCCATCTGGTGCTGTTTCACCGGGACTTCTGGAAGGACGAGAAAAAATGCGCCTGATTGCGGATATCGCCGGGGAACGGCTGGATGCTTTTCTGGCAAGATGTGCTGACGGACTCAGCCGCAGCGCTGCCCAAAAACTGCTGGAGTCCGGAGCCGTTCTGCGCAACGGCAAGCCCGGCAAGAAAAATGACAAACTGAGCATTGGCGACCAGGTGGAATACACCATTCCCGAAGCCAAGCCTGTGGACATTGCCCCCACCCCCATGGATCTGGAAATCGTCTACGAAGACGACGACCTGCTGGTAATCAACAAGCCCAAGGGGCTGGTGGTCCACCCTGCCGCAGGTCACAGTGACGATACCCTGGTCAATGGCCTGCTCTACGCCCTTGGGGACGACCTGAGCGGCATCAATGGGGAACTGCGCCCCGGTATCGTCCACCGCATTGACAAGGACACCTCCGGCCTGCTGGCGGTGGCAAAGAATGACTACGCCCACACCATGCTGGCCAGCCAGCTGAAAGACCACACCATGGCCCGCACCTATGAAGCCATTGTGGTAGGTTCTTTCCGGGAGAACTCCGGAACGGTAGATGCCCCCATTGGCCGCCACCCCACTGACCGCAAAAAAATGTGCGTCACCCAACGCAACTCCAAGCCTGCCGTGACCCATTGGGAAGTGGTGCGCCGCTATCGGGGATATACCCACATCCGCTGTCGGCTGGAAACCGGGCGCACCCACCAGATTCGGGTACACATGGCCTACATCGGCCACCCCATTCTGGGCGACACCGTCTATGGCCACAAAAAGCCGGAATTGGGGCAGGACAGCCAGTGCCTTCATGCAGGGGCGTTATGCTTCCAGCATCCGAGGGACGGTCATCCGGTAATGGTTTTTGCCCAGCTGCCCGCCTACTTTCAGGAAGTGCTGGAGAAATTGGAAAAAATGGGCTGATTACCCTGAGAGAGGAGTACCAATATGGGGATTTATTCTGATGTTTTGCTGACTGCCGACTATGATCGGACCTTAACTGCACCGGATTCCACCATTCCGCAGCGGAATGTGGAGGCCATCCGTTACTTTATGGAAAACGGCGGTGCCTTCACCGTCAATACCGGCCGCAGTGTCCCCATGGCAAGACCCTTCCTGGACAAAGTGCCTGTAAACGCTCCGCTTCTGCTGTACAACGGTTCCGCCGCCTATGATGTCCAAACCGGAAAGTTTTTGTTCTGCCATGAAATTCCTCTGGATCTGTGGCAGACCGTCCGGACCTGTATGGAGCTGTTTCCCGATATGACCGTGGAAGTTCAGGGAGTGGATGCCCACTACCGGTTCCAGGAAAATCCCGCCTGGGATGCCTTCTGTGACCACAACGGCTGCAGCCGAGGCTTTGCACGGCCGGGAGATGATCTGGGACCTTTCCTGAAGTTCTCCGTCTATGGCCAGATTCGGGATGTGACGGTATCCCATCTGTTTTCCGGCACTGAGGAAGAATACCGACAGATTGACCAGGTGCAGGAAATTCTTCTGAAGCGGTTTGGAGCCTGCTGTGAAGTCTTCCGAGCAGCTCCCCGGATTTTGGACATCCATGCAAAAGGGGTCAGCAAGGCCCGGTCTGCCCGCCAGCTGCAGCAAAAGCTGGGCCGGAAGATTCTCGTCTGTGCGGGAGACGCAGAAAATGATCTTTCCATGCTGCGCGACGCCGACTACGCTTTTGTTCCCGGAGACGCCATCCTGGCAGACCGATTCCCCACCGTTTGCAACTGCGCCGACGGTGCGGTTGCAGATGTGATCTACGAAAAAATACCGGAAATTTTGCAAAAAGCTCTTGACAGATAGCGGATTCTATGGTAGTATTTTCTGGCTGAATCAGCTGGTGAAGCGAATTCGCGGGTGTAGTTCAATGGTAGAACACCAGCCTTCCAAGCTGGATACGCGGGTCCGATTCCCGTCACCCGCTCCATTCGATATGCGCCAGTAGCTCAGTCGGATAGAGCAACTGCCTTCTAAGCAGTAGGTCGGGGGTTCGAATCCCTCCTGGCGTGCCATTCAGCGAATTGCATATGGTGGATATGGCCTAGTTGGCTAAGGCGTCAGATTGTGGCTCTGAAGATCGTGGGTTCGAGTCCCATTATCCACCCCATAAAACCGACATCCAAATGGATGTCGGTTTTCTTTTATCCTGTCAAAAGAGATCCCTGGGCCAAATGGTCCGGGGATAATTTTCAGCGATGCAGGGCCTTGCGCAGCACCGGCACGATGATCAGTGCCACGGCTCCGCCGATCAGTGCAGTGACCAGCTGAGGCCAGGCAAACATGGTGGGCAGCATCTTCAGCATAGGCTCCTTCAGCGTACCCGCCTCCAGCAGCGGTGCGGCAGCCAGTCCGCAGATAATCTTTACCACCAGCAGATACAGCACCGCAAACTTTGCCAGAGCAGCAACCAGCCAGGCGGCAATCTGCTTGCCCAGAACCTTGCTGTCCGTTCCGGCAATCAGCCGAATCAGCACCACAAACACCGTGTTGCCCACCATAATCGCCGGCACCGTCACCGCCTGTGGGGCGATGCCCAGCAGGAATGCCAGCACAGGAGAAATCACCGCAATGGTAATACCGCTGCCCAAGCCCGTCAGCAGGGCCGCCAGGGCCAGCACTGCGTTGACGCAGGAACCGGTGACAAACTGTCCGAAGCTCTTGGTGACCGACTGCAGAACAATCAGCAGCGCCAGCAGCAAAGCGGTTTCCGTAATCCAGCGAATTTTCTTACTCATAACAATATCCTCTTTTCTTTATTCTTGATCTTCGGCAGTAACCCCGGAGTAGGCAGTTTTCACGCTGATTCCCGGCAGGCTTCCGACTTTCCCAGCCAGAGCGGAAATGGTGTCCTGGGGTGCGTCCAGGGCAATGGCGATGATATTGACTCCCCGCTTCCGATAAGGAATGCCCATTCGTCCGATGATGTACTCTCCGTAGGTATGGAGCATGGCGTTGAGCTGCTCCACCGCGTCCGGGTTTTCCACGATGATGCTCATAACCGCTACCCGTGTTTGCATAGAACCCCTCCAAAATAAAAATTGCCGTGACCTGACGGCACGGCAACGGCAGTATCCCCGGCAGACACCGGGGAAGAAACACCATATTCGCACCTTTCACGCAGCGCCTTGCGCTTAATGTCAGGATCACGGCATCATCATAGCACACAAGTTCTTCTTTGTCCAGCAGAACAAATGCACAGCCTGCTCCTGGTTTCTGGAGCAGGCTGTTTTCGGGACTTTTGATTCAGGCTTATTCGGGAATACACCCGTTAATTCCAGGTTTCCAGCAGCTTTGTGATCCAGCGGCAAAGTTTTTCACTGGACTGCTCCGCAATGCGCACCACTTCTTCGTGGCTGTGCTTTCCTGTGCGCAGTCCGGTTGCCATATTGGTGATGCAGGCAATGCCCAGGGTCTTGATGCCCAGGTAGTTGGCGGCGATGGTCTCGGGCACAGTGGACATGCCGATGGCATCGCTTCCCAGGGTCTTATACATCCGGATTTCCGCAGCGGTTTCGTAGTATGGGCCCTGGAAGAAGGTATAGACACCGTGTTTGGTTTCTATCCCTAAGCTGTCTGCCGCTGCCTTTGCCTTTTCCCGCAGCGCAGTGGAGTAGGGCTCAGACATGTCCGGGAACCGGGGACCAAATCGCTCATCATTCTCTCCAATCAACGGATTGGTGCCGATGGAGTTGATAAAGTCATCAATGATCATCAGGTCTCCTGGCGCAAATCCCGGATTGATGCCGCCGCAGGCGTTGGTGACAATCATATTTTCAATCCCCAGCAGTTTCATTACATACACCGGGTAGGCCACTTCCTTCAAGGAAAATCCTTCATAGTAGTGGAACCGCCCCTGCAGGGCCAGCACCTTAGTTTGTCCGATTTTGCCGAAGACCAGATTGCCCGCATGACCGGCTACAGTGCTCCGGGGGAAGTGGGGAATCTGCTGATAGGGAATGGTCTTTTTCTCCGTCATGGCATCCACGATTTTTCCCAGACCGCTGCCCAGAATCACCGCCACATCCACCTTCTGTCCCAGCTGGGACTGGATATAGTCGGCGCTTTCTTTTACCTGATCGTAAAACATTTTGATAACCTCCAAGTTTTCTATTACATCAAACGTGCTGACCCGGTTTCCCAAGTCAGCACGTTGTCCTTATTTCACCTTCAGTTCCCGGCGTTCCTGCTTGGTCTTGGTGAACCGCTCCAGCTGAGGAATCAGCAGAACGCAGATCAGCGCTGCAGTGAAGCCGCCGTTATACAGGCAGAATCCGCCGTGCAGGTTGGGTACGGAAGTCACCAGCATGTAGTGCATGGCACCTGCCAGAGCGCCAAACTGCCAGCCGTACTTGCTGGACACCGGGCTTAAGCCGTTGGCGTAGCACAGTCCCACGCAGATGGCTTGGGCGTTGATGGCCTGGGCAAAGGTCCCCCCTGCCAAGATAGACAGCCAGCTGAACACCACCGAGGCCAGGAAGTAACCAACCATAATGGGCCAGACATTACCCGGATGGGAACCGGAGTTACAGGTAGAGAGCATGCAGAAAATAATACCGAAGGTCACGCCGTTGAAGGACGCGCCGATGAGATTATAGTATCCCAGAATGAACAGGCCGAACACGCCCACATTCATCAGGAATACTGCATTGCCGTAAGTAGAGGAGAAATTGTTCACCGCTGCCTTGTCGGTCAGCAGGCGCCAGTAATCCCGGGGTTTGCATCCCAATGCCAGCGCACCCAGTACGCAAAGCCCAAAGACAATGCCGCAGAACAGATTCACCGTCAGCCGGGAAGCTACCTGAAGCTGGGCAGAATCGGCTCCGTCAGGCAGGGCAACACCCATGGTTTTGTACAGTACTGCATTCAGGAAGAACGCCGTCATGCCAATGGGCAGCGCTGCGGAGTACAGGTCAAAGCCCTTGTGAATGCTGGGAGATGCCGCCATACCCGCCGGCAGGAAAAATCCAATGACAATACCCACCAGCACAGCCACGCCAATGCCCGGCAGGTTGAAGCCCACCGCCTCGGCGTAGGGGTAGCGGATCATCAAATCCGTAATCAACGGCGCAATACCGGTGGAGAACATCATGGCGTTGACCAGGCTGCCGAAGGATTCCTTCTTCACCAGGCCGTAAAGCATCACGCCGAAAATGGTGGGCCAGATGTTCAGGATGTTGATGCCCCAGGAGCAGAAACCCAGCGTCAGCACCACGGCCAACGTGGAAACATTATTGGCCTTGCCCCGGAATACCACAAACAGCCCCAGGCAAATCAGCCCCACCAAGCCCATGTTCAGGAAGGTAGCCGCATAGCCGCCCACTGCAAAGTAGTTGGTAGTCAGCTTGCTGGGCTGGCTAATGATCTGCCACAGGCCGGAAAACATGCTGCCCCGATCCGGCATACACACAGCCCCAACCAGGAAAGCCAGGCTCAGCAGCCCAAAAAACAGCTTCAAAAAGTCGCTTTCGGAGAGATTTCTGATTTTTTTCATAATGCACCCCTCGATTCTTTGTGTTGACACACCCTTTGTCTTCCCGCCTGTTCGAAAACCCTATGAACAAAAAGGGCGATCCAGTTTGGTAACCAGATCGCCCAGACGGTCGGCACAACTACTCTTACACTTCCCCTGCGTTAAACCGCATTCGTCCGTCAGTCATGTAAGATGGTACATTCATTGTAAGCAATTCGGATGGTTTTGTCAACAGGAATTTCCTGCAGAGAAAGGGGCATTTTGCTGAAGTTACGCCTCGTTGATTTTTCTTGCGCTGGTACGGCCCTCGGGCTTGATTTCGCCCACCGCCAGCAAAGACCGCTTGGTCAGGTTGGGTCCGATCAGTTCGTAAACCAGAACGCTGAACAGCACCACATTCCGGGCCAGGGCGCCATCGGGCAGTGTAGCCGCTGTCATAGCCATGCCCAGTGCCACACCGGCCTGGGGCAGCAGGGTGATGCCCAGATGATCCGTAATGGGCTTGGGCTGCCGGGTCAGGCGGCAGCTCAGGGCAGCGCCGTAGTACTTACCGGCAGACCGGGCCAGAATGAAGGTCACGCCCACCAGCAGGGTAACCGGCTGGGCCAGCACATTCAGATCCAGCTCTGCGCCGGAGATCACAAAGAACAGCACGTTCAGGGGCATAGTCCAGCCATCCACACGATTCATCAGTTCTTCGGAAGTGTCGCAGATGTTGCAGAAAATGGTGCCGGTCATCATGCACACCAGCAGCAGAGAAAAGCCCAGATGGATACCGCCAATGTCAAACTCCAGCATGGACAGGCCAACTGTCAGCATCACAAAGGCAACGGAGATGCTCATACGCTTGCTGCGGGAGTGGAAGAACTGCTCTACCCAGTTCATCAGCCAGCCCATGGCGCTGCCCAGAAGCAAAGATGCCACAATCTCCAGAATCGGCTCCACCACCACAGCCAGCACGCTGACCTGTCCGCTGGACAGAGCCGTGGCAATGCCGAAGGAAGCAGAGAACAGCACCAGACCCACCGCATCATCAATGGCAACCACCAGCATCAGCAGTCTAGTCATGGGGCCGTCGGCCTTATACTGGCGAACCACCATCAGCGTGGCAGCAGGAGCGGTAGCCGAAGCGATGGCACCCAGGGTAATGGCACAGGGGATGGAAATCAGCTGCGGGAAGAACAGGTGCAGCGCAACCAGAACAATGTCCACCACAATGGTGGTGATAACCGCCTGCAAAATACCGATGGTAATGGCCTTGGCGCCGGTGGCCTTCAGCTGGCTCAGCCGGAACTCATTGCCGATGGTGAAGGCGATGAAGCCCAGAGCCGTCTGGGTCACAATCCCCAGAGTTTCCACCTGCTCCAGGCTATTGAAGCCAAAGCCGCTGACTTTCAGCGCGCCCAGGCAGAACGGTCCCAGAATCAGGCCCGCCACCAGGTAAGCCGTAACGGCAGGCAGGTTAATTAACTTGGTCAAACGAGAAAGCATCAGGCCGCCAACCAAGGCAACGGCCAGGCTGATCAGATAAATTTCCAAAGTGATTCCCCCTGATATTGATTTGCGATTGCCGCAATGGAAACGCTTCTATTCCGGCGGGAACATGATACCACCATTTATCCTTTGCCGCAAGATTTATTCCCGCCAAAGTTTTGGGGAAATACAAAAAAACTTTGTGCAATTTTCAAAATGACTCCTATATATTATTGTGCATTCCAACGAATGATTTTCCGTTTCCTGTTTCATATTCTTCCGTACTTCTTGACTTTCCGGACAATAACAAGTAAACTGAAAGCAAATTCTGACAGGAGGTAACCACAATGGCATCCAAAGTTTATTTTACCGATTTCTACACCGGTACTTCCGAGACCTTGCCCCAGAAGCTGGCCCGGCTGTGTCTGAGCGCCGGCATGGATCAGATTGATTTCAAGGACAAATTTGTAGCCATCAAGATTCACTTCGGCGAGCTGGGCAACATGGCCCATCTGCGTTCCGGCTATGCCCGGGTCATCGTGGATCTGGTAAAGGATCTGGGCGGCAAGCCTTTCCTCACCGACGCCAACACCATGTACATCGGTTCCCGGAAAAATGCCCTGGATCACCTGGAAACCGCTTATCTTAACGGCTTTACCCCCTATTCCACCGGCTGCCACATCCTCATTGCCGACGGTCTGAAGGGCACTGACGATGTAGACGTGCCTGTGGTGGGCGGCGAGTATGTGAAAACAGCGAAAATCGGCCGGGCCATTATGGATGCCGACATTGTCATCTCCCTGAACCACTTCAAGGGCCATGAAGAAGCCGGTTTCGGCGGTGCCATGAAGAACCTTGGCATGGGCTGCGGCTCCAACGCCGGCAAGCGGGAGATGCACAGCGAAGGCCGTCCCGAAGTGGACCCGGAAAAGTGCATCGGCTGCGGCACCTGCGCCAAGTACTGCGCCCACGACGGCCCTCAGATGGAAAACGGCATCATGCACATCGACTGGACCAAGTGCATGGGCTGCGGCCGTTGCATTGACGTGTGCCCGGTGAAGGCCATCTCCCCTGCCTACGCCCAATCCGCCACCATCCTCAACTGCAAGATTGCTGAGTACACCAAGGCCGTATTGGACGGGCGTCCCCACTTCCATGTGAGCCTGGTTCGGGATGTCAGCCCCTACTGCGATTGCCATGCGGAAAACGACATTCCCATTGTGCCAGACGTGGGCATGTTTGCTTCCTTCGATCCGGTAGCACTGGATCTGGCCTGTGCGGAAGCGGTCAACGCCCAAAGCGTTATGCCCAACTCCAAGCTGGATAAAGCAAATCGTCCCGATCTGGACAACCTGACCGGTTCCTTCCCCCATACCAACTGGCGCAGCCAGATTGAGCACGCCAAAAAGATTGGCCTGGGCGAAGATTCCTACGAACTGATCACCATTTAATATTGTATTGCCAAGGGCGCCGGGAAACTCTCCCGGTGCCCTTACTTGCGCTGTGGTACCGAATAAAAATTCCCATTTCCCAACAAAATACATTGACAACAGGGATTTTTGCGCTATAGTTATAGTTGTCGAATTTTGACATAAAATACAAAAGAAACGGGGGAGGATAATGTCCAAAGAACTCATCCGGCTCCAGGATCTTACCGTGGAGTTCGACGGGGAGCGTATCCTCGACGGAATCAATCTTTATTTTAACGACCATGAATTCCTCACGCTGCTGGGCCCCTCCGGCTGCGGCAAAACCACCACCCTGCGGATTATCGGCGGCTTCCTGAAGCCCACTTCCGGCACGGTGACCTTCGACGGGAAAAAGGTCAACGATGTGCCGCCCTACCAGCGGCAGATCAACACGGTGTTTCAGCGCTATGCGCTGTTCCCCCACCTGGACGTATATGACAACATTGCCTTTGGTCTGAAAGTTGCCAAGCTGCCCAAGGACGAGATTAAGCGCCGGGTCAGTGAAATGCTGGAAATCGTCAGCCTGAAGGGCTACGAAAACCGCAGCGTGGACAGCCTTTCCGGCGGTCAGCAGCAGCGGGTGGCCATTGCCCGTGCTCTGGTGAACCGTCCCAAGGTGCTGCTGCTGGACGAGCCTCTTGCAGCGCTGGATCTGCGGCTGCGCAAGGATATGCAGAACGAACTCAAGCGCATCCAGCAGGCCACCGGCATTACCTTTATCTACGTCACCCACGATCAGGAGGAAGCCCTTTCCATGTCCGACACCGTGGTAGTCATGGACAAAGGCCGGATTCAGCAGATCGGCAGACCTGAGGATATCTATAACGAACCGAAAAACGCATTCGTTGCGGACTTCATCGGCGAAAGCAACATTCTCGACGGCGTCATGCTGCAAGATTACAAAGTCCGGTTCTTCGGCCGGGTTTTTGACTGCGTGGACAAGGGCTTTGCCCCCAGCGAAAACGTGGACGTGGTCATCCGTCCGGAGGATATCGACATTGTTCCTCCCGAGCAGGGCCATCTGGTGGGCACCGTTACCAGCATCACCTTCAAGGGCCTGAATTATGACATTATTGTCGAGTTCAAGGGTTTCAAGTGGCTGATTCAGACCACGGACTACCACGGTGTGGGCTCGGTCATCGGCATTCGGTTGAACCCGGAAGACATTCACATCATGCACAAGAGCGAATACTCCGGCATGTTTGGCGACTACAGCTCCTACTCTGCCGAGTATGACGAGCTGACGGAGGATGCTGCGGATGAAGAAGCGGAATAATGCGGTTTTGCTCAGCACCCCTTACCTGCTGTGGATGGTGGCTTTCACACTGATTCCTTTGGGTGTGGTGGCCTACTACGCCCTGACCGATCCGGCCACGGGGGCCTTTTCCTTTCGGAATCTGAAGGATCTGGGGATGTATCTGCCGGTGCTGTGGCAGTCCATCGTCTATTCTCTGGCCTCTGCGGTAATCTGCCTGATATTGGGCTATCCCGTGGCCTACTGCATTGCGCAGTGCCGTCCCGCCACCCAGAAATTCCTGTACATGCTGGTAATGCTGCCCATGTGTATGAGCTTTCTGCTGCGCACCTTGGCCTGGGTGGGCCTGCTGCAGGACACCGGCATTCTCAACAGCCTTCTGGCTCGAATTGGCATCGGACCGCTGAAAATGATCCGGACCCCCGGTGCGGTGATTCTGGGCATGGTGTACAACTACCTGCCCTACATGATCCTGCCCCTGTACGCCACCATTGTCAAGATTGACCACCGCCTGATTGAAGCGGCGGAAGATCTGGGCTGCAACGGCGTTCAGGTCTTTGGACGGGTAGTACTGCCGTTGTCGGTTCCCGGCATTCTGTCCGGAATGACCATGGTGTTTGTTCCTTCCGTGTCCACCTTCTATATCTCCCAGAAGTTGGGCGGCACCGATACGGTGCTCATCGGCGACGTAATTGAACGTCAGTTCAAGCAGGGCAACAACCCCAACCTGGGCGCCGCCCTGAGCTTGGTGCTGATGCTGCTGGTGTTTGTCTGTACCGGCATTATGAACCGCTTCGGCGGTGACAGTGAGGAAGGAGGCGTGATTGTATGAAGCGGACAAACCGCATCCTGACCACCCTGATTTTCATTTTCCTGTATATCCCCATGGTGGTTCTGATCGTGGCCTCCTTCAATACCGGCAAGGACATTACCCAGTTTGAAAGCTTCACTTTCAAACAGTACGTCCGGCTGTTCCAGGACAGCAGCCTTCTGCAGCTTCTGGGCAACTCTTTGATTGTGTCCATCCTGGCAAGTTTCTGCGCCACCACTTTCGGCACCGTGGCTGCCCTGGGCATTCATAACCTGAATCCCAAAATGCGCAAAGCTGCCATGACCCTGACCAACATTCCCATGACCAACCCGGACATCGTCACCGGCGTTTCCCTGTCGCTGCTGTTTGTGTTTGTGGGTACCCGGATGCTGGGACAGCGCAACAGTCTGACCTTTTGGACCCTGCTGATTGCCCATATCACGTTCAATCTGCCTTATGTAATCCTTAACGTAATGCCCAAGCTCAAGCAGATGGACAAGTCTCTGACAGACGCCGCCATGGATCTGGGCTGCACCCCGGTGCAGGCATTTTTCCGGGTGACGCTGCATGAAATTATGCCGGGCATTGTTTCCGGCGCCATCATGGCCTTCACCATGAGTCTGGATGACTTCGTCATCAGCTATTTTGTCAGTGGTCTGGACTTTGTGACGCTGCCGGTGGAGATTTATTCCTACACCAAAAAGCCCCTCCAGCCCAAGATTTATGCCATGTTTACCCTGCTGTTCCTGCTGATTCTGGTGCTGATGATCGCCATGAATTTGATTCAGGTATATGGTGATCGTAAAAAAGCCCACTCCCGGACTGCGGGTATTTAATGAGGAGGTAAGTTTAAAAATGAAAAAAATTCTTTCCCTTGTGCTGGCAGTATGCCTGGTGCTGGGCTGCGCAGCCATGCTCACCGGCTGCGGCGGTGAGGAGAAAACCACCCTGTATGTTTACAACTGGGGTCAGTACATTGCCGAGGGTGATGATGACTCCCTGGATGTGATCGCCGCTTTTGAGGAAGCCTATCCCAACATCGAAGTGCGCTACTCCACCTATGACTCCAACGAGATCATGTACTCCAAGCTGGCCAACGGCGGCATTACCGTGGACGTGATCATTCCCTCCGACTACATGATCGGTCGGATGCGTCAGGAAGGCATGCTGGAAGAGCTGAA
This sequence comes from uncultured Oscillospiraceae bacterium, assembly GCA_944382965.1. Taxonomy (GTDB): domain Bacteria; phylum Bacillota; class Clostridia; order Oscillospirales; family Oscillospiraceae; genus Faecousia. The sequence goes on from CALWOA010000018.1 coordinate 37,884, forward strand.
CTTCTACAACATTCCCAACTATCAGTATATCGACGAATCTTTCCGCAACACATCCTACGACCCGGAGAACAAGTACTCCGTTCCCTACACCTGGGGCACCGTGGGTATCATCTACAATACCAAGTATGTAGATGAAGCCGACGTCACCGGCTGGGAACTGCTGTGGAATGAAAAGTACGCCGGCAAGATCCTGATGTTCGACAACTCCCGGGACGCTTTCGCCATTGCCCAGTATCTGCTGGGTTATGACATCAACACCACCGACGAAACCGAGCTCCAGGCCTGCGCCGACAAGCTGGCAGAGCAGAAGCCTGTAGTGCAGCAGTACGTCATGGACCAGATTTTCGACGCCATGGAAAATGAGGAAGCCTGGATTGCGCCTTACTACGCAGGCGACTATCTGACCATGGTAGCCGAGAACCCCGACCTGGCCTTCTATCAGCCCCAGGAGCAGGGATTCAACATGTTCATTGACGCCATGTGCATCCCCACCTGCTGCCAGGAAAAGGAAGCTGCCGAGCTGTTCATCAACTTCCTGTGCGATCCGGAGATCAGCGCTGCCAACATGGATTTCCTGGGCTACAGCGTCCCCGCCTCCGCCTCCAAAGAATATCTGGACCCGGAGCTGGCCGCCAACCCGGTAGCCTATCCCTCGGAAGAAACCCTGCGCAACGCTTCCAGCTTTGACAACCTTCCGGAAGAGACTTCCCGCCTGATGGAAAGCCTGTTCATGGAAGTCAGAAACGGCTAAAACTTTAAAAACTGTGCGGGCAGAATTGTCCGCACAGTTTTTCTGTCTAAAACGGAAAAACCCCGGTGCCAGGGGAGGCACCGGGGATTCCGCAAAAGGGTTTGGAAAGAAGAGAGGTAGAAAAGAGGATCTACGGAGTTTGAAAGGAGCGGCTCACGGCTTCCGCAACCTTTCTGTTATTAAGATACTTTTTGGTTTTGAACGCCCAATAACAGAATTGAAAACAAAAAACGACAAATTTATGAACATTCCGCGATTTCTCGCAAACGATTACCCCGCCGGTATTTTCACCGGCGGGGTATCTTGCGTCTGATCAAATGCTGGGGAAGATCAGCGTGACCTTAAACAGGTCACCGTCCACCAGCAGCTGCAGCTGTCCCTTCTGCAGCTCCATCAGGCTCTTGGCAATGTTCAGCCCTAAGCCGCTGCCTTCGGTATTCCGGGAATCGTCGCCCCGGACAAAGCGCTCCATCAGATCATCGGCATCCACATTCAGTTCTTCCCGGGAGATATTCTTCAGGGAAAGGATAACCTTTCCTTCCGTCTCCAGCAGGTCCACATACAGCCGGGTTCCGGGCATGGCGTACTTAACCGCATTGCTCAGCAGGTTACTCAGCACCCGCCAGACCAGCCGTCCGTCGGCCCGCATATACACCACTTCTTCGGTATGTCGGAACACGGGAATCAGTTGGGCTCTGTCCAGCTTGTCGGCAAACTCTCCCAAAGCCTGATTGACGGATTCCACCGCATTGACCTGAGTAATCTCTACGGTCATGTTGCCGGTGTTGGCTTTGCTCATTTCCATCAGATCTTCAATCAGCTTCTTCAGCCGCTGGGACTGGCGATCCAGAACCTCCAGATACGCCGCTTCTTCCTGCTGCGTGTGGGGTCTTTGCAGCAAGTCCACATAGTTGATAATGGAGGTCAGCGGGGTCTTGATGTCGTGGGAAACATTGGTAATCAGTTCGGTCTTCATCCGTTCAGACTTCAGCTGCTTCTGGGCTGCCGCCACCGCCACACCGGCCAGGGCGTTCAGGTCCTCAGCAAAGTCACGGAACACACCTACCATCTGCTTATCGTCCACTTTGATATTCAGATCTCCCCTGCTCATCCGCCGGGTGTTTTCCATCAGCGTACCGAAGCTCCGGGCGCCGTAGAGAATCAGCACAACATCCGCCGCCAGGAACAACAGGGTAAAGAATACGGAGCGAACAGCCACTGCCAGAAGCATCAGCAGGAAGATGCCGAAGCCGCAGGCCAGCCACTGCCAGGTCAGCGGAAGCAGCGACAGGAAGATATGGGTCTTCTCTTTCAGCTGCCCCATCAGCTTGCGCAGCAGCTTTCCTGCGCCGCCGCCAATTTTCTTCAATCCACTGCCCAGGTAAGGAAGCAGTTTCTGAAGGCCCCATTGTCCTGCCAGTGCCAACAAGCTCAGCACCCGCACGCATAGGGTATTACGCCACCAGAAGCCGCCAGGAGTTTTGATCTGCGCCACAAAGGCAAAGCAGAATCCCACAAAAATCAGGCAAGCCAGGAATCCGGCACCTGCGCCAAAGACGCATCCCACCTGCAAATTCTGTTCCAGCGCCAAACTTGCGCCTTCCCACACCACAACGACAATACCACTGATACTGGCGATTGCCAGTACAAGATAGGCATCCAGAGACATCCGGTTCAGTCCGCCAGCCTGCACCCGCTTACTTCCGGGTGACCGGCCTGCCACGCAGCACAGATACACGCCCGAAATCGCAAATGCCAGCAAGCTGATTCCCAGGATCAGGAACAGATCGCTGCGGAATCCCCGGACAACCTCCAGCAAGGAAAACAGTCCGTCATCTCGCAGCCCGCCCTGTGCCAAATACAACTCCAGAGTCATCTCCGGCATAGGAACGTAAACACACTTAGCAACCATGGTGCTGCCGCTCTGCTCATCGGTATACTCGTAGCGGGAAATATCATACTGATCTAGGGGCTTTCCGTTGATTGTCACCGGTGCAGTCGGATCAGGCACCGTCTGCTGCGGAATCGTTTCCTCTGGGACTGTAGGTGCCTGCGTCTCAGTTGGCGCAGTCTCTGCAGCAGCGGTTTCTGTCGGAGCAGCCTCCGCAGTTGTTTCCGGCACCGCCTCTGGGTCCTCGCTGATTTGGGCTGTTTCTGCCTCCGTAGGGGGAGCAGTCTCCTCCTGGTCAGCATCTTCTGCCGTTTCTTCCGCTGCCTCCTCCGGCTGCTCCTCAGATTGTGCCTGCTCCTGCTGCACGGTTTCCTCAGTGGAATCCTGAACAGGATCTCCGTTTTCATCCACTTCCGGTGCCTGGGTTTGCTCCGCGGTGGGTTCTGTAGCCGCTTCGGTTGCAGGCTGGGTTTCCGGCAGGGTTGTTGCTTCGGTCACAGGCTCTTCCTGGGTAAGGTTTTCCGTCAGTTCTGTCTGAACAGTAGCGGTAAATACCGTACACCCCATTTCATCCTGAGTCAGCGTTCCCACGCTTTGGGAAGAATAGGCTTCATAAATCACATCAGAGCCAATGCCCAGCAATTCCAGCTGAGACACTTGTCCAATTTCCACATATTCCGACCGGTTGGAGCGGTATAGGACATTTCCGTCCTCGTCATACATCACCGTACCCAGGATCTCCCCGCTGCCGGTGTTGTTATAAATCGGCTGACCATCCATATCCCAGAATGTCACGCCATATACTGCCGCACCGGTCTTGGGGATGGCATTGTAAATGTACGTTTCCGAGTCTGTGTAGATTTTGGGTTCCACAGACTGAGTGGGAACCTCAATTATCTGTACCTTCGGCTCTGTGGAAACCAGATGCAGATATTGTCCGGAAACAGGGAAGGTATAGACCTGCGCTCCATCCGCTTCCGTCAGGGCGCCGTCGCTATCGAGGATATTGCCCTCAGCGTCCTTCAGGGCATAGCCAGCTTTTTCCCAGTTAAATCCGGCATAATACCAGCCCCCATCATTGACATGTTCCCTCACCAACGGCCTCGGGCAGCCGCCAAGCTCCACGCTGCTGTAGTACATCGCAACGCCGCTTGTCAAGTCTCTTCCCCAGCTTTTCACTTCCGCATCCCGCACCTGCTGCACCGTCTTGTCGTAAAGCCCGGCACCAGTCAGGGCCACAATTGCGCCGGTGCTGGCCACACAGCCAAACAGTGCCAATGTGCACAGAAGGATCGCCAGGAATTTAAATGCAATGTGGTTTTTCATCTGCTCTCCCCTTCCATCTTATATCCCTGGCCCCAAACAACCTTCAGATACCGAGGTTCCGAGGGGTTGATCTCAATTTTCTCCCGCAGATGACGGATATGGACCGCCACTGCGCCTTCGCTGCCCAGGGCCGCTTCCTGCCAGACGGATTCATACAGCACCTTGGTAGAGAACACTTTTCCGGGATTGGCCATGAGTAAGTGCAAAATGGCGTACTCCGTGGGCGTCAGAGAAACCGGTTCTCCTTCCACGGTAACGGTTTTCGTCCGGTCATCCAGCACAATGCCCCCCAGAGTGATCTGACCGCCGGTAGGTTCCGGGCAGCTTCCCAGCCGGGCATAACGGCGCAGCTGGGATCGGACTCTGGCCAGTACCTCCACCGGCACAAAGGGCTTGGTAATATAGTCATCGGCGCCCACATTCAGGCCAAGCACCTTATCCTCGGTTTCGGATTTGGCAGTGAGCAAAATAATGGGGACATTGGAAATCTCCCGGATATGGGCCGTAGCCGTGATACCATCCATAACGGGCATCATCACATCCAGCAAAATCAGATGGATTTCGTTATTCTTCACAATATCCAGCGCCTGCTGCCCGGTAAAGGCCTCATAGAGGTTGTATCCTTCCGGAGTCAGGTATATTTTCAGAGCGTTGACGATGTCCGGCTGATCGTCACAAATCAGGATATTATACATGGGGCATCCCTCTTTCTTCACTAAGTAACGGTATTATATCACCATTTTTCTTAAGAAGGAAGAGGCAGGTTTCTTAAATTGTGTTTAATATCTTTTTTTGCAAAAGGCACATTGGCTTTCCTGTGGTGCTTCCGGGAAATCGCTTGCTATTTTTCCGGGGAATTGGTATAATATTTGTAATCATTTTACGAAGGAGATGTACGCTTATGGACATTTTTGCAATTTTACGTCTTCCGGTTCTTTCCCGGATCGGCGGGGCACTGATTGTTTTGGTAATCGGCATTCTGGCCGCAAAAATTGTACTGACCCTGCTGCGCAAGACCCTGGAAAAATCCAAGCTGGAAAAGGCAGCCCACAGTCTGATTCTGTCACTGGTCCGGGCCGGAATTTACCTGCTGACCGGCCTGAGCGCTGCCTCTGCTTTGGGCATTGATGTTACCGGCATTGTGGCCCTGGCCAGTGTGCTGACCCTGGCACTTTCCCTGTCGCTGCAGAATATGGTTTCCAATATTATCGGAGGCTTTACCATTTTGTACACCCATCCGTTCCACTCCGGCGACTATGTGGAGATTGCCGCCCAATCCGGCACTGTTCAGGAAATCAACATGACCTACACCGTGCTGGCTACCCCGGACAACAAGGTGGTTTCCATTCCCAACAGCTCCGTGGTTGCGGCACAGATTGTCAACTACTCCTCCACCGGCACTCGCCGGGTAGAGGTAAATGTATCCGCCTCCTATGATGCCCCCACCCAGAAAGTGCTGGACGCACTGGTTCTGGCCGGCACCATGGACAACGTTCTGCTGGACCCGGCACCCAATGCCGTAATCACCGCTTATGGTGACAGCGCCATCTCTTACAGCCTCCGGCTGTGGGTCAAAACACCAGATTACTGGGATGTGTACTTTGCCGCTACCAAGCGGATCAAGGATATTTTCGACGAACAGAACATCGGTATGACCTATCCCCACCTGATTGTCCACGTGGATAAAGAAGCTTGATTTTTTCCAGCCTGATTTTCAGGCGGTAAGGAGGCCGGCCTATGCACACCATGGAAGTATCCCACCTGACCCGGGACTACGGGCAGGGAAAAGGGATCTTTGATCTGAGTTTTTCCATTGCTCCCGGGGAAGTTTTCGGTTTTCTGGGGCCAAACGGCGCCGGGAAAACCACCACCATCCGCCATTTGATGGGGTTTCTCCGGCCCCGTCAGGGCAGCTGCGCCATCGATGGTATGGACTGTTGGAAAGATGCCGCCCGGATTCAGAAGAATCTGGGCTACATTCCCGGGGAAATTTCCTTTTTCGGGGATATGGATGGCTGGGAGTACCTGACCTTCCTGCAAAAATACCGGGGCATGTCCGGCCGAAACCGGATGATGGAACTGATTGCCCGGTTTGAAGTAAATCCCAAAGGCAAAATCAAGAAAATGAGCAAGGGCATGAAACAGAAAATCGGCATTGTGGCCGCCTTTATGCATGACCCGGCCATTCTCATTCTGGATGAACCCACCAGCGGCCTGGACCCGCTGATGCAGGGCCGCTTTGTGGAACTGATTCAGGAAGAAAAAGCCGCCGGAAAAACCATTCTGATGTCCAGCCACATGTTTGAGGAAGTGGAGCGCACCTGCGACCGCATCGGCATCATCCGCAGCGGCAAGTTGGTAGCCCTGGACAGCGCCAGTGCATTGGGCGCCAAGCACCGCAGGCGCTATACTGTTACCCTGGCTGCACCCCAGGAGGCGGCGGACTTTGCCCAGGCCTTCGGCGGCGAGCTGAACCGGCTGAATCCCTGCCAGGTCACCCTCACCCAGAAACAGACTCTGGAAGATATCTTCCTGCACTATTACGCTGAGGAGGATCGGCCATGAACCTGACACTGTATCGCAAGGAGCTCAAAGGGTCCTGGAAACTGCTTATCATCTTTGCTGCCATCCTGACCATGTACATATCCATGATCATCAGCATGTACGATCCGGAGATGGCGGATGCGCTGAAACAATTTGAGGAGCTCATGCCGGAACTGATGGCAGCTGTGGGAATGGTAGGCGGTCAGGATACCTTGATGGGATTTATGACCTCCTATCTGTACGGCATGATCCTGCTGGTGTTTCCCATGGTCTATACCATCATCCGCGCCAACGGACTGGTTGCCAAATATGTGGATCAGGGCAGCATGGCGGCGCTGCTGGCTGCCCCGGTAAAACGCTCCCGGGTGGCCTTCACCCAGCTGATGGCCCTGTTCACTGGAATCGTCCTGCTGGTTGCCTACAGCACCGCTCTGGAATGGTTTGTTGCCGAAGGGATGTTCCCGGGGGAACTGGAACTACGGCAGCTTCTGATGGTCAATGGTGGACTGCTGTGCCTGCAGCTGTTTATTGGCGCATTCTGCTTTCTGTGTTCGTGCAGCTTCAGTGAAACCAAGCTGAGCCTGGCCTTTGGTGCCGGAATTCCGGTGCTGATGTATATTCTGCAAATGCTGGCCAATATGGGCGGCAAGCTGGAACAGATGAAGTATGCCACTTTCTTCACCCTCTTCCAGGCAGAAGGTTTAGCCGCTGCAGATGAGCAGGCCTTCCTCTTTGCCGGGATTTTGCTGCTGGCTTCTTTGGTATTCTCCCTGGCAGGAATCCTGGTATTTCGCAGCAAGGATCTGCACCTGTAGGCTCTCTTTTCAAAAAATATTTTCCCCAACCTCTTTACAAAGCCGGAAAAGACTGCTATAATAGTTAGGCTGATAAGCGATATGCGCCGGTGGCTCAATGGATAGAGCATCGGATTCCGGTTCCGAGGGTTGGGGGTTCGAGTCCCTTCCGGCGTACCATAACGAGTGTTCTTATAGGATTTGATATCCTGTGAGAACACTCGTTATTTTATTGCTCATTTTGCGCCGGTTCGTAGGTGACGAACACGCCTTTGCGGGTATTGACCGTCACATCTGGGACGGGCAGCGAATCGGTATCCGGGATGAACAGGGTGCCGATGCAGTTGTAGTGGATGGTCAGTTTCTGAACCCACTCACCGTCGATCTTTTCAGCCTGATAGACCTCAATGTGATCGATCAGCTCGTTTACCATACGGGGCGTCAGCTTTTTTGCTCGTGTGTACTTTCGCACCGTGGACAGGAACATATCCGTAGAGACGGCTTCGCTGCTGAGCTTGTCCAGCTCCTTGCGGAGCGTTTTGATTTTGTCGGCAAGACCAGCCTGTTCTTCCTCATAGCGCTGGGACATTCTGGCAAAGCGTTCATCGGACAGCTTGCCGGAGAGATTATCTTCGTAGATCCTCTCAAATAAACCGTCCAATTCCGTGTCACGGGCTTGCGCTGCGGTCAGCTCTTTTTGTTTCAGCTTCCGCTCCAGCTCAACGGTTTTCTGGGTGCTGCCCATGATCGCCTGCTGGAATTCATCCTCATAACGCACAGCGTACTTGGTGAGCCGCTTGATTTCCCCCAGAACCACCTGTTCCAGAAAATCCACCCGGATGTAATGGGTCGATGTACAAGTCCCCCGGCTGCTGTTGTAGTTGGAGCAGTTGAAGTATTTGATATCGTGATTTCCCTGATTGAAATGGAAGTTCAGATTATGACCACAGTCCGCGCAAACCAGCAGACCGCAGAACATATTCCGTTCTCCATCCTTAGGCTTTCGCCTGCGGATCTTCCCGCGCTTCTCCTGAACCTGTTCCCAGATCACACGATCAATAACCGGCTCATGCACATCTTTGAAGATCGCCCAGTTTTCCCGGTCATTGGGAATCCGCTTCTTGTTTTTGTAGGATTTGGAGTAGGTCTTGAAATTCAGTACATCTCCGCAATACTCCTGCAAAGCGAGAATATTCACGATGGTGGAGGCATTCCACTTGGTAGATGGCTGCTGTTTTGCCTTTCCGGGCTTCTTGACACCCTTTTTCAGCCAATAGGCGCGAGGAGTAAGGATTTCTTCTTCCTCAAAAATAGTGGCGATCTGCTCCGTTCCATACCCTTCCAGAATCATACTGAAAATTCTGCGAACGACCTGGGCAGCTTCTTCATCGATGATCCAGTGCTTGGGATTCTCCGGGTCCTTCATGTAGCCAAAGGGGGGCGGCCCCATTGGTTCCCCGGCATTGCCCTTGATCTTATTGCTGATCCGGCGCTTTTTGCTGATGTCCCGCGCATACCACTCATTAAACAGGTTGCGGATGGGCGCCAGCTCATTCTCGCCTTCGGCAGTGTCGATATTGTCCGAAACCGCCACAAGGCGGATATCGTGCTCCGGGAAGAATTCCTCCATCAGCCGCCCCACTTCAATGTAGTTTCTGCCCAGCCGGGAAAGGTCTTTGACAAACAGCGCAGAGGCCTTGCCTTCTTCCAACTGGCGCATCATTTCATTAAAGCCGGGACGATCCATGGTAACGCCGGAAACACCGTCGTCAACGAAGGTTACGATATTTGTATAGCCCATATCCTTGGCGGTTTTGGTCAGTAGCTTCTTTTGGAAAGAGATTTGTCAAGGGTGTTTTCAACATAAAAAACATGATTTCTCATTCGACAAGCTCAATAACAAGCCAAGCAATTTGCCTGAACAAGATTGAATGGTCTCTGAACCGGAGAAATTGATTAGCACTTGATTGTGTGAATAATTTTTCAATTAAAACAAGAGCAGTCACCCCAAAAGTAGGTGTCTGCTCTTATATTATAGCTGTACAACAAAATATCTGGATACCTAATTATAGCCCTTGGCTCTGGAACAATCCTGCAATTTCTTCCGCTGTTTCTTTCATTCCTCTCTGAAACCACACCTCAATCCAGCCGTACAAGGTATAGGCTACATAAGCTCGTGCGTAGGCTTCAATTTTTGAGTGTTCTGGTTTGGGGCCACAAATTCCTACGATAACATCTTTCAAAAGATAAATAAGATTTCTCTGATTGAGTAGCTCATAAAAACTGCGATGTGCTTCAAAATGTGAAAAGATGGATCTCAGGCGTTCGCTGAGAAGTTTATCCTCATTTTGCTGATCGTCCTGTGTCCACTCCTGAAAGATATTTTGAATATATCCCCGCAGAATATCCTCTTTGCTGTTGAAATTCCGATAGAACGATGCCCGCCCAATGCCTGCCGTTTCACACAGCTCACTGATGGATATATCCTCAATCGGTTTATCCCGCATTAACTCTAACATTGCATCCGTGATGTGTTCCAGCACATAGGCATTTCGTCCTTCATTGCTCATCGGTGATACAGTTTTTTCGTTTTGTCTCATTTTACTGCCTCCCATTGACATCAAGCAAAAATGGGTGATACTATTGTAACGCCGAAACAAATGTAATACCATGATGGTATCACAACAAACGTGAATTGTCAATCAAACGGGAGAAAGGGTTTTCGCATGATTTGGACAAAAAAGAGATGGATGATCCTGCTCATCATTGTTGCTGCGGGATTTATTCTGGGCAGGCTTGCGGTCAGGGCCTTTATGAATCTGCTGCTGGGCGGCACACTGTTCGGAGGAAACTTTTTATGAACAAAGCAATACCAGAAAAGAGGGGCAGAGCTGTGTTCGTTGGAATGGGGATTTTGGCATTTGTGTTAGCCTTTTTAGGCGGTGCGGTATCAAAGTTCGCCATCAAGCCATCATGGAACAAAGAATACACGGTGGTTTGGAGTGACGAGATCGGCAGGATGCAAACCGACATCCCTTACGGACAAGGCGAAGCAAACAAATTTGACCTTTACCTGCCGACAGACAACACAAAGGAACGCTATGGCCTTGTGGTATATCTTCATGCTGGCGGCTTTACCAGCGGGGATAAGCAGGACGACACCGCCATGCTGCAATGGCTCTGCTCCAAAGGCTATGTTGCAGCCGGAATCAACTACACGCTGCGCACCGATACCAACTCTGCAAGCGTTTTCTCTCAGTCCAATGAGATCAAGGATGCCGTTCCAAAGGTGATCGAAGCCGCCAGGAAAAACGGATACCAGATCGACAAAATGACCATGGCGGGAGGCTCTGCGGGTCATGCGCTGGCCATGATCTATGCCTACCGTGACGCCGGGGAAGCCCCTGTCCCAGTTGTGCTGACATTCGGCGCAGTCGGCCCAGCCAGTTTTTATCAAGAGGACTGGGGGATTTACGGCCTTGACCAGAGCGATGAAGCCTGCGCCGCCATGTTCGGCGTGATGGCTGGGGTTGAAATTACACCGGAAGAAATCCGGGATGGTACTTATCTGGAAAAGGTAAAGCCGATTTCCGCTTCTATGTGGATAACAGAACATTCTGCTCCTGCGGTTGTTGCCTACGGCACACAAGACAGGATACAGCCCTATTTGGCATCCTTGCGCCTGAAAACGGCGTTGGAGGAACATGGTGTGGACTTTCAGTATTTTGAACTGCCCCATTCCGGGCATGGATTGCAGAATGACGATGCCATTTCCGAACAATGGATGAATTCAGTTGCGGAATATCTCGAAAAATATATGCCTGTAAAATGATGTTTATATATTAAGAGGGAAAGCGAATGAAAAAAGTGATTAAAGTTATGATTGGGTTGCTTGCAGTTGTTGGGCTGTTCTTTCTTCTGTTTAAGGGCTGTACCGCCGTGCTTCAAAAGATTTCCAGACAACCTAATGCACCAACAAACTATCAGGACACCGTGCAAGTGGGAGGGGAACTTGAGAAGGAATATATGAAAAAAGGGGATTCCGAAGTAACCCACTATGAGCAAGCAGTGTTGCAGGGATTTTCTAAATATACGATTTGCTATCCAAGCCAATTAGCAGAGGAAAATGGTACATATCCTGTAATTGTGCTCTGCAATGGTACGGGTGTCCCGATGTCTAAATATCTTCCTGTGGCTGAGCATTTTGCATCATGGGGATTTATTGTGATTGGTACAGAAGAAGAGTACGATTGGAATGGTTTTGCAGCAGAAATGTGCGTCCGGTATTTACAATTACTGAATGACAGCAGCACTATCAATGATGCCGAAAATATTTTTTATCAAAAGATCGACATAAATAATATCGGTATCGCCGGACACTCACAAGGCGGAGTAGGCGTAATCAATGCCATTACGACGCAGAAAAATAAAGATATTTTCAAAGCAGCAGTAGCGATTTCTCCTACAAACAAAGAATTGGCTGCGGCGTTGCAATGGGATTATGATGCATCAAAATTGGATACGCCCATTATGCTGATCTCTGGCGAGGGTGGCGGCGATGATTGGGTGGTGACTGGAGCGCAGTTGTCTGACATCTATAACGATATTCCTGATAACAAAATTATGCTTAGAAGAAAAAGTACCGCACACGGCGAAACGCTCTATGCCGCCAATGGCTATGTGACGGCATGGTTTATGTGGCAACTGCAAGGAGATATGTACGCTGCCAGTGCCTTCACAGGCGATGAACCTGAAATTATGAGAAATTCGCTGTATCAAGACCAGCTTATTGATTTGAATTAAGAGAATATCTTGATAAATATATGCCTGTGAAATAATAATAAAAGCGTGAACATTGTATGGACAAGAAAAGAAAGAAAGTATTCATCAATATTGGCATAACTATTGCCGTAATAATCTTTGCCGCCAAACTTGGCATAGTTGTCGGGGAATTATTGCTCGACAATTTGATATAAGGTGGTGGCGGTATGAAGAAAAGAACAAAAATAACACTTTGGAGTATACTGTTCGTTATCGTGTTTACCGTCAGTGCTTTAATCAGAGTAAATATGCTCGGCTCTGCACCTATGAAGCTGATGCAGGTCAAATGGGACGATACTGTAGGGACGATTTACAACGACTTAAACTATGAAAATGATTACGGACATAAATACGATTTGTATGTTCCTGCAAACCTTGATATAGGAAACGCACAGCAGCTTATTCTTTTTATCCACGGCGGTAGTTTTAATTCCGGTGCAAAAGAGGACGGAGAAGTTTGGTGCAAATATTACGCTTCAAAGGGGTATATTGCAGCTTCACTTGACTACTCTCTTCAAACTGTTCAAGAGGACGCAAGCCTTGTGAGAATGAACACAGAAATCAAAGAATGTGTGAACGCAATCAACGAAAAGTGCAAAGAACTCGGTTATACCCTTGATGGTATGGCAACCTGCGGTGTTTCCGCAGGCGGAACGCTTGCAATGAATTATGCCTACACCTGTGCCGAAACCTCTGTTGTTCCTGTAAAATTTGTGTTTCAACTTGCCGCACCTGCTGACTTTGAACCGAGCGATTGGGATATACTAAAAAAGGTCAACAAGCTCGATACTGACGCGGAATTCCTTTCTATGATGACAGGCGTAAATATTACAGAGGAAATTATCAAAAGCGGCGAATATGAGAAGTATGTCGATATGATTTCTCCCGCAAGGCTGGTAAATGAAAACTCTGTTCCCACATTACTGGGATATGGGCTGAAAGACCATCTCGTACCGAGAGAGTTAAAGTACAAATTGGTTTCTGCATTAGAGGATAACGGTGTAGAGTATGATTATTTTGAATTTCCCAACTGCAATCACGGTATGTACCGTGACCTCGATATGCTGAAGCAGTTTTTAGAACTGTCCCTTGAATACTGTGAAAGGTACTTTTGAAAAGCATAAAGTTTCAACATATTGTTTTTGAACAAATGCGTTAAACAATAACCTCTGGTCTTTTAACATAGCGATGGAGGTCGATACCGTCAAAAAGTATCGACCTCCATATTTTATACTATGCGTACTTTCTTTTTCTTCGCCTTTGAAAGTTTGATAATAAGCTCATCAACCGCATCGGTGTATCTGTCCTCACGAATGAGATTGTTTTTGAGCGAAACTAAAGATTGCAACACAAGACTATATTCTTCATCGGTCAAGTAGAGATAATATTTCGGGGTTCTCATACATAAATCACCTCACTGTTGACTACCTCCATAGCGGCGCTGCGAAATCCGGCAGCTTGAAAACCAGGAAACGGTGTTGTGGCAAATTTAGTATAGCAGGCATCAGACCATTCCATAACATTTCCAAGACTGTTTACCGTTCTACCCCTTTCGATTTCTTCTCATGCGAAGCCTGCTGTTCTTTCTGCGCCTGCCGTACCAATCTCCGTACTGCCTGCCGCTCAATATCCTCATGCAGCATACGGGAAACCGCCTTTTTGCTGTCAAACATCAAAAGCGGACTGTATTTCTCGCCGTAAGCCTGCTGTGCTCGGTTCTCCGCTTCCTGCTCCTTGCCGGGGCGGATGGCCTGTCTTGCTTCATACAGCTGCACCGGGGCGAAACCCTGTGCCTGCTCCCGAAGCCCGGCATACTCGTTCAGGGCAGCGTCCAGCTCGGCAGAATATTTCTGTTCCTGTTCTTCCAACCGTTTCAGGCTCTGCTCCATGGCAGCGATGTCTTTAGGGAATTTATCGGCAGCATCTTCCTCTGTATATGCCAGCGATACCAGAAGCATATTTTTCTCCGAACGCAGTTCTTCCAAATCCTCCGTCAGCGCCGCTATCTTAGCCGCCAGCTCCCGGTGCCGGAACACATGGACAGCAGAGAGCGCCTTTTTCTCGGAGAGCAAGCTGCGGCGTTCTTTCGTCTTATCCCGAATGTCCTTTGCCAGCTGATTGTACTGTGTGAGGGCAGGGCGCAGCGTATTCAGCGAAGTGTTCAGACGCTCCTTGCCCTTGCGGAGATACCCCAGCTGATAGCAGAACAGCAGCAGATTTTTACGCAGATTCTCCATGGCCTCGGCAAGTGCCGGGAGGGTATTTTTGACTGCCTGCGCCAGCTTTTTGACCTGTCCTCTCAGTTCCCGGAGCAGGGCATTGTCCGCCTTGATCTGCCGGTTCAGTTCGCACCGGTCAGAGATAATGCCCTTTTTCTCCATGGCTCTGGCAACCACACCTTCATGGACCGTAGGCCGCTCCAGCAGGCCACGCTCGGCATGGCTGCGGTGGTCGATGCGTTCTTCGTGCCCGGTGCGCTCCAGATGGCGGTTTGCCACATCTGCCCATGCAGCCCGCCACAGAACAAGTTGCTCGTCGCTGTTCCAGCGTTCCGTGATGGGATTTTGTCTTCCGAATTTGGTGCTTTTGGGGTACTTGGA
>CALWOA010000019.1 GCA_944382965.1 uncultured Oscillospiraceae bacterium
ACCTTTTCTGTACCTCCGGCATAGGCACACCAAAGACCTCATCGGACCGATTACGCTCCGAACTGTCGTTGAAACCCTGCCGCGCGACGATGCGCAACGGTTGCGACGGTGTTTTTGGGGGCGGCAATTTTATCGTCGCACCGTCGCGGAGGGAAAAAAGACGGCAGCGGACGGCCTTCTGGAACATGGGAAAAATCAAGGCTGAAGCCATCGTATGATATAAAACATAAATCTTGTAAAAAAGGTGTAAACTCCGTGATCAAGACGAAACGGAAAAATCCTGCTATAGTCATACCAGGCGACCGGCAATGGACTGTCTGAGACAGACGATGCTCGGAACCCGCAGCTGGAAGGGCATTCCAGAAAACAAAAATGCCCGCGTACCTTGAAAATTGAACAGAGATGTCAAGCGCATTTGTAACTCGGCAACCGCTTGACATTCACACAGCAATTTCCAATCATGGCGCTTCGTCGTTGGGTGCTTCACCGCCTAGCGACTTTTTATATCGCAGAAGGAAGGTGAAAAATGCAAATTATCTGAACGGAGACACACAATCGAGCGGAAAGGAGAAGCTATGTCAAAAGCAAAAGAAACGACCGCCCTGAGCCCATCTGTTGGCGCAGATGGAGGGCAGCCGTCCAAAACGTACACACCTAGTATAGCAGAAACAGACGCTGAGTTCAATGACGACTTTTCAGATTCCCCGGACTTTTTTCAAAAACTCCAGCGGGCACAGGACCCGGACTTCCTGAACACCGTCTCCTACAACGAGCTGATGGAAGAAACCCTTCCCAGCCGGAGGGCCGTCATCGAGGGCCTTCTAGGCACCGGGGTCTACCTGCTGGCAGGTGCACCGAAAATCGGCAAGTCATTTTTGGTGGCCTTGATCGCCTACCGGGTCAGCACCGGCACCGACCTCTGGGGCTACCGGGTGCATGGCGGCACCGTCCTGTACCTGGCTCTGGAGGATGACAGAAAACGGCTTCAGGAACGTATGGCCCGGATGTTTGGCGTGGAAGGCTGCGACAACCTGCACTTTGCCACCCATGCCGGACAGGTGGGCCAGAACCTGGACAAGCAGCTGCAGAACTTCCTGCGGGAGCATCCAGACACCATCCTGGTGATTGTGGACACCCTCCAGAAAGTCCGGGAGATGACCACAGAGGGCTACAGCTACGCCAGCGATTACGATGTGATGACCAACCTGAAGCAGCTGGCAGATTCCTACAACATCTGTCTCCTGCTGGTCCACCACACCCGGAAACAGCCCGCCGGAGACAACTTCGAGATGATTTCCGGCACCAACGGCCTTTTGGGTGGCTCCGATGGAGCCCTTCTGATGAAAAAAGAAAACCGCACCGATCTCACAGCCACTTTGGAGCTATCCAGCCGGGATCAGCCGGAGCAGAAACTGTACATAACCAAGAATCCGGAGAGCCTGATCTGGGAACTGGACCACGCAGAGACGGAGCCCTGGAAGGAACCGCCGGATCCGATCCTGGAAGCGGTGGCAAAACTGGTCACACCCCAGGCTCCTTACTGGGAAGGGACTCCTACCGAACTAGTCACTGTCCTGGGCCTTCCTGACCAGAGCAATCGGCTCACCCGGCATCTGAACGTAAAGGCGGGACGGCTGCTGGAGGAATTCGGCATCGCCTACGAGAACAAAGCCAGACACACCGGACACCAGCTCTAAAAATGCTGCCTACGGCGACGCCCTGGACTACCTGAAATACCGGCACCGGGAGGATTCCAAGACCGGGCTGTACGAGCCCATCCTGGATGAATACGGTCTGCTTCAGGAGCGGGAAAACTACACCATCTGTGCCCTGGATGGGCACGGGCGGGAGATGGACCCGGAGAGCTGGGCCGGAGCCTGCATGGAAACCAATATTCGCTTTGGTAAAAACAATACCAAAGCAGAGCGCAAGCAGCACATCTACATCATCAGCCACCCGGAAGCGGATGTGCCCCTGCTGACCAAGGAGGCCCTGCTGGAAGAAGGCAAGGCGTTCGTCCGGGAGAATCTTCCCGGGTACGAAGCCCTGATTGCCGTCCACATGGACACGGACAATCCCCACATTCATGTGGCAATCAACTCTGTTCGGTCAGTTGCCCGGGAGGAACGACCCTGGATGATCCACGACGAAGGGGGCCAGGTGCTCCGGTGCGAGATATGCGCCGGAGGAAAGCACCAGGACAATCCCACCTTCCGGCACCACTGCCAGGACTGGTTGTTGGCCTACACCAGAAGCCACGGCCTTGCCCAGGAGGACAACAACCGGGTGGAAGAGCAGCGCAAGCAGCAAAGAAAAGAATCCCGCTATAATGTGCTGAAACATCAGATTCTGTTTGCTGCCACGGACAGCTGCACCATGGAGCACCTGAAAGATACCCTGAAGCGGAAGTATGACATAGACCTGATCCGCCGGGGCAGCACCTACAGCGTTCGCCTGCCGGGAGCCAAGCGGAACATCCGGCTGGACACCGTGGGCATTTCCAAAGATTTGCTCTACTCCGCAATTGGGAAGAACCGGCGTGGAGAGGCGGAACTGCGGCAGCAGGAAGCGCAGTACTATGAAAAGAAAAAGTACATCCAGTGGCTCCGGGAGCGGCGTCTGAAAAACAATGCCAAGGCAGAGGATGCCATTGCGGACGCTGCGGCGCTGATTGCGTCCAAGGCATGTCCCGGATATGAGAAAGAGAACTTTCAGGAACTCCATGATCTGGTGAAACAGGTCACCTACCTGGAACGGGACTTGCAGACAGAGAAAGAGAAGTTAGACCGGTTGATGGAACGGTGGGACCGCTACGAGAATCCCGAAGCATCCGACCAGGAGCGGTTCCGGCATGGTAGTTACCTCCGCTGGTGCGGCTGTGATCCGGATGCGCCGGAAGAGCGCAGCGAGCTTCAATGGGAGCGGGATGTGGTGGATTTACAAATCCAGGAAGCATCTTCCCTCCGGGAAGCGTTGGCAGAATCGGCAGACCAGTGGCAGGACCAAGCCCGGGAAGCCCGATTCCGGTATCAGCGGGAATGGAATCTGACCCGGGAAGAGCAGCTGAGAGCCCAGCTCCAGCACATCCGGGAGAACCGGAAGAAGCTCAGCCGGATCGCTTACAACTGCCAGAAGGCAGCAGACCGGCGAATCTACAACAAGGACTATCTTGCCAAGGCAGAGCATTTCCGGTCCCTGTGGCACCAGAAATTGCAGGAAGAAAATGAATTGAAGGCCCGCATCCGGGAGCTGAAACAGGCCCGGAAGGCCCTGGAAAAGGGCCAGCGGGTCAGAGAGCGGGAGAGATAACCATCTCTTCCTCTCCAGTTAAAACACACTAGCCGGAGGCCGTCGGGGATTGGGGGAACACCCAACAGGCCCTGGGTGGGGAAAGAATTTTCCTCACTTAGGGATCCTGTTCTCCCATCTTCCACACAATCCCCCCGTTCGGCTCCGGCTCAATTTTCCAATTACCTTTGAAAAACAATAACTACCTTGAGGAATAAACAGGGATAGGCAAAGACCTATCCGGAAAGGAACTGCAATATGAAAGCAACATTTACATCCCTGGAACAACTGCCTCTGACCCTGAACGCCGATCAGCTGGCACAGGTGCTGGGAATCTCCCGGGCCAACGCCTACTGCCTGATGCACACCCGGGGATTTCCCACTTTGAAAATCGGCAAGCGGATGATGGTGCCGAAGGATAAACTGATGGACTGGATGGAAAAAGAGGTGAGTACCCGCTGAGACCGCTGCCCCGGCGGCTCAGCCCCGGGGCAATCTGCGGTTTTTTCTCACTATTTTTTCCAAATCCCTTTACACAGTGAAAAAGTTATGTTAACCTAAAAGGGCGAAAGCCAAGGTTACCGGAAGAAAGGAGCAATGACGCGTAACATGGCAAAACGATTGAACGGCGAAGGGAGTCTGCGCCGCCGGGCAGATGGCCGGTGGGAATACCGTCTCATGGACGGATACCTGGAAGACGGACGTCCCAATACCGTATCCTTCTATGGAAGAACCCAGAAGGAAGTCCGGGACAAGCTGGAAAATTATCGCATCCGGCACATCTACGGAATTGATACCCGGGTCAAACACACCTTTGCAACCTGGTCGGAAATCTGGTTTCAGAACCACCAGGACAATATTTCCCCCACCACCCGGGAAAATTACAAGTACATCCTGACCACTCTGAAAGCCCACCTGGGAAGTCGGAAACTGGACGGTATCAAGGCCTTCGACATTGAGCAGCTGCTGAAGGAGCTGAGAAGGGAAGGGAGGTCTGACTCCTATCTGGCATCTTGCCGGGGCATGCTGTATCAGATTTTCAACAAGGCGGAGGCCAATGATCTGATTCTCAAGAATCCCGTGCGGTTCGCAGACAAAATGCGTTCGACCCGGACGGCCCCGAAGCGAAAGGATGCCTTCCACGCCGAGGAAGTCCGGCGGATGATGGAACAGCTTCCCCATGATCTGCTGGGGGAGAGCATCCGGCTGATGCTGGGCACCGGGATGCGGACCCAGGAGCTGCTGGCACTGGAACCAAGCCACATTGCCCAGGACGGTTCCATGATTTCCATCCGCCAGGCGGTGAATCTGGTGAAGGGAACTGTTTCCGTAGGGCCGCCCAAGTCCCGGGACAGCTACCGGGATATTCCGGTGCCGCCGTCCCTCCGGCCCTGCGCCATGGCCATCCGGAATACGGAGAAAAAGTACATCTGGGAGGTAGGCGTGAAAGACCAGCCCTGCAACCCCTCCCACTTCCGGAAAAAATTCCGGGAGGTACTGAAACAAATTGGGGGCGTGCGGCTTCTGACGCCCCACTGCTGCCGACACACCTACGTTTCTCAGATGCAGGCTTTGGGTGTGGATCTTCCCACCATTCAGAGCATTGTAGGCCACGCAGACCTGGATATGACGCAGCATTATTTGCATGTTCAGGATTCCATCCGGCAGGAAGCGGTCAATAAGTTCAGTAAAGCCTTCGGAAACCAGGAAACTGCGTAGTTTTTGGGCAAAAAAGTATTTGGGTCATATTTGGGTCAGCTGGTTGCCACCCCCGCAACCGGGGATGGTAAATCGGAACTTTTCGTCCACCGGATAAAAAGAAAAAGTTCCGAAATCCTAAGATTTCGGAACTTTTCTGGTGGAGATAAGCGGGATCGAACCGCTGACCTCTTGAATGCCATTCAAGCGCTCTCCCAAACCTATCGGTTACACACCCCTCATGAGACATTATGAGGGGATTTTTGCTGTGGGGATAAAAAGGGGATCAAGGATAATACACGCTGCATCCTGACAGGGAATTTCCAAGTCTTCAGCCGGATACTCTATGCAATATCCTTTCTGTAGTGGACTCCAATGCTCCGTTGAAAAACTTATCCAGCACGGCCTTAAACCGCATATCCCCGGTAACAAGCCAAAAAAGTGTCATGGATGCCTGAATCTTGCACCGACAACCGTAATTTCCAATCTGCTCAATGGGTTTGTCTGTTTTAAGCAGGATTTCGGTTGCCTCCAGGAGTTTTCTGGATAATATTTCATGATTCCAATAATCCAGGGCTTCTTGCCTGTCCCGGAGAGAATATATATCACTATTATGGAAACGGATGTCGGGCGTGTGTATGAGGCGTGGAAACAGAATATCTTCCGGTTGTTGATATACTGGCGCTTCCAACTTTCCTGCTTTCAACATCTCAAGTGCTTTGGGGTACCACCTTTCCAGGGCATTCTCAAATCGATCCAGCGTATAGGGCAGATTACCAAGCCGAAAAATTCGGAAAGGGCCTGTGAATTGACCATGTTGATCTACATAAGTATAGAGGGTCACTTCCAGATCATCTTCGATGCCAAAACCGTCTTCATCTGCCCAGTAGCGACCGTCCGGCTGGATCTGCCAAAGCATAATCCAACGGTCCTTTCGCTGCTCAAAGCTGGTTCTAAACCGAATTTCCGGTTTCATTGCATTGGGGGATACTTGGCTTGTCCAGAAATCTTCCTTGATAATGCCGGGAAAATTCTGGATGGTTCCTGTACTATCCACAAGTACTGTTCGAATCCCATGCTGCTCATCAATGAAGTAAACAGGATCGTCTCTTCGTCCAAAAGTCACCATGTTGGTCAGATATGGTTTGGGGAAAGTCTGTTGTACGGAAGAAAGGTTGTGATCTTCCGCTCCTGATGCAGGAAGATTCTGCTTTCCCGAATTAGAGTCAACCTGTTTTTTGAATAGTTTCCTTAAAAAATTCATTTCTACCCTCTCCCATAATAAACCTGCGGATGTTGTTTCATTCCCTCTGCATTGGGGTTCACTTCTTTTGATGGTGCAGCACCACAAAACCGGTTTTGCCGCTGTAATCCATGGCAATCAAGGTGCGGACAACTCGATCCGAGTGGGCGGCCCTCCAGCAGTCCACATACTGGTCTGAATCCATGGGATGCGCCACAACCTCGCAGTCGATCTGGTAGATGTTACTTTCCTGGTCGTCCTCAGTTGGAATACAGATCAGCTTTCCGCTGTCTAATCCCAGACGATAACCCAGAATTTTTCCTTTCCCGTCTGAAGTAGTACACAGATAGGTTTCAAAATCCTCCAATTTCAGTTTTTTCAGCTTCATTGTAGCCAGCATCGCATTGAGCTGCTGCAAATCTGTTTCTTCCCGCTCCGGGAAATCAAACGTGATGGTAATCATCTTTGGGCCCTCCGATAGTGTATTCTTAAAGTCCAGATATGCCTGATGATGTGCAGGTACATCCGTTTCCTCTTTACCCGTCGAGGCGATTTCACCTGGCGGCGCTTGCTGCTTCTTTTAAAACAGACAACCACCTGTCGAAACTGGGGATAGATTTTTCCAGACCAACGTAAATTTTAATTCGTGGAATCTTAGCACCGTGGCGGCAGGAGAGCAGGACGACTTCGTTTCCCATTTCATATACTGCGATATGACTGGTGCTGTCCCACAACCGATCTGCATAATCAAAGGTTGGAATACTGGAATAGGAGAATAAAAACTTCGTTCCGTCCATGTGTTCACGGATTTCGTAGTCATCCGGATATTCTGCAAGGGTCTTCCCCTTCACAAAAGACAAGTCCGTAAATTCCCGCCCCTTAACCTGGTAGATGCAGCCCTGGATACCATTGTTCCAGTCATTGCGCTCTATCTCATAGGCCTCACGGAATTTTAATTCCCTGTCCATAGAAACAGGGCCAAACCAGGAGTAGGTGGTATTGGGCTTGGCGTTCAACTGCACGTTCCCCTGCAGTACGATTACTGCCTGCTTTGCATCCACTTTGTTTCCTCCTCTTCTGATTTCTTTCCATGCTTTGCTCAGTTTTTTGAAAGCGGCTGCATTCTTAACCCTTTGCAGCCGCCATAAATTGCTGCACGAACACTTCATTGACCTCTCCATAAGCATCATGCTCGTCTTTCAGCCAGCTTCCGACAATCACACCATCACAGCGGCTTAGCGTCTGTGCCACCGTCTGAACGGTGACCCCCGCACCGGTAATCAGAGGAAAGTCTCCCAGCGTGCTGCGGAAAAGATCAATTTTCTCTTGGGGGGTATCCAGTCCGGTGCCTGCCCCGGTGACCACCACAGCATCGCAGCGGGTCATGCCGATTTTCAGATCTTCCTCTACTGTTCTGCCAGACTGGATCGGCTGATACTTGAACCGGACGCCACCAAAGACCAGTGCCTTGCTGTTGGAGCGCAGGGTGTCAAGGCTTTTGACAAAAGCCGGCTCCCGATGGGGCCTGAGGTGTCCGCAGACAGAATCAATTTGAATAAATTTGGCTCCGTAGGTATCTGCCAGGGAAAAAGCGGATTTGGTATCTCCCAGAATGTTTACACCATAGATGCGGTCCGGGTAATTTTCTTTCAGATACTCCAATGCCCATTGGCAATCGTTCGTGCTGCCAAAATAGTTTTCCACCAAAACCGCATCTACACCATTCTGGTAGAAAATGGAAATTTCCCGCTTGGCGCGCTCCTGAATGTCCTCAGCGGTGGTGCCTTTCAGGTGCAGCATGGCAATCACTGCTTTTTTGTTGGGAAACAGTTCCTGAAATGTCATATTGGAATCCTCCTTCTGTGACAGTATCTTAAATGGATTCAGCGCTTTCGGCTGTTATAATCCTCGTCCACCGCTTTGCGCCACTTGTTGCCCATGATCCCGCAGCGCATTTCACTGACAGCACAGGCTACGCTGGCGAAGGTTGCCGCAGTTCCTGCCGCATCCGCATGGTAGTTGACGCTGCGTTCCGGGGCAATGCCCATGGCACCGGCGGTCTTGACCGCATCCATATTGGCCCCCAGGAAGAGGAACTCCCAGCCTCTTTCCCGGCAACGGTTGATCATAGCCTTGACCGTATCCAGGCGGTATTCCTTGCTGGCATTCTCCAGCCCATCGGTTGTGATCACAAACAGGGTCTTTTCCGGACGCTGGCTTTCCAAAGTGTGGGCCTGGGCGTTTTCCACCTTGGTGATGGTACGGCCTACTGCATCCAGCAAAGCGGTGCAGCCCCGGACATAGTATTCCTTGGTGGTGATGTCTGCAATGCCAGTCAGGGGAATCCGGTCGTGGAGCAGCTCGTAGCCATCGTCAAAGAGAACGGTGGTCACGATGGCTTCGCCGTCTTCCTTGCGCTGCTTGTCCAGCAGGGCATTGTAGCCACCCACAGTGTCGCTTTCCAGCCCCCGCATGGAACCGCTGCGATCCAGAATAAATACCAATTCCGTCAAATTCTTCTTCATAACAAAGCCCTCCATATTCTGTAATTCAGTGTTTTGCTGTACTGACAGGATACCACAGGAGGGCTTTCTTTTTGTCGCCTGGGAGGGGACATTTAGAGAGAACCTAACAAAGGCTGGTCAAACTGAAACAAAATTGCGTTGATCTCAAAGATGTCGTAGCTGCCCTCGGAAATGAAATACTCCAGAATGATGTCAAACTTGCTGGTGTGGGTCAAAGCAAAGCCAGCTTTTCCCAGCAAATCCTTTGTTTCGTCCAGGGAAAGTTCCAGCGCCACGCACAAGGCCAGAACCGTCTGTTTGGTGGGCTTGTAATTCTTGTTGCTTCGGATTTTGGAAAACAATCGGCGATCCAGATTGGCCCGGTTGTATACCTCCGAGTCCTTTTTTCCCCGCTCGTCAATCAGCCGAAGCAGACACTGGGAGAAAGTCTCCTCCGTTTGAGCCAGCAGATCCGAAAGCCGGCGATGGGGCATGGCTTTCGGCATACAGGCGCTGGGAGGCGGAAGCGCACATTCGCCCCCGGCGCTCTCTTGAGGCTGCAGATGGAGATAGGTGCTGCGCTGCTGAACATATCGGTCATCAATGAATTGCTCTACTCTCTGGGTCAGCTTTTCCGACAGACAGAAAGAATCTTCATCATAGACCACGAGATATACCGTCATGTCATGTTTCAGAAGAAAGGAACTGATTGCCGAAATCGCAATCTGCAAAGCCGCATCCTTTGGATAACCACAGGAGCCAGAGGAAATCAGGGGAAAGGCGATGGACTTCAGCCAATGCTTCTTCGCAAGATTCAGACTTTTTATGTAGCAGGCGCGCAGCAGTGCCTCCTCGTTCTGACTGCCGCCCTGCCATACAGGTCCAACTGCATGAATGACATACTTGGCAGGAAGGGCAAACCCCGGCGTCATCACCGCATTGCCAACCGCACAGCCTCCTATTTTCTGACAGGCCTTTTCCATTTTGTCATAACCCGCCCGGTCAAAAATGGAGCCGCAGACACCACCTCCGGAGCGCAGGCTGCGATCAGCCGCATTGACGATGGCATCGGTCTTCATATGGACAATGTTGTCCCGGACAAATAATAATGGCATTTCCCGTCAGCCTCCTTGGGAGATTAATGGTTTCTCTGGTGTCAACCTTTCAGCGCCTCACAGAAGCCCCGGTATAGCGTCAGATCCACATCGGCAAAAATTACTTCCAACGGATAGTCCATATGTTCCTGCTTCCACTGCCGTACAGAAGTGACCGCAATTTCGGTGGCAGCCTTCTTGGGATAGCTGAATCTGCCCACAGATATGGCGGGAAAGGCAATGGAATGAATATGCTGCTTCGCTGCCAGATCCAGCACATTTTTGTAAGTATGCGCCAGCAGAGCGGCATCGTCCTTTACGCCGTAATGGGGCCCCACTGTGTGAATTACATGGCTTGCAGCCAGTCGATAGCCGGCGGTAAGTTTTGCTTCGGTTACTCCACAGCCTCCAAGCCTGCGGTACTCTTCCAGCAGCTGGGGACCTGCGGCGCGATAGACAGCAGCACTGTCTTCAACGGATTCCGTGGCGGCATGGACGATGCAGTCACAGGGAATCTGGGTAATATCCCGCAGCTGCACGCAAATACCGTCCGCGCTCATTTCCTGGCGGAAGGAATGCGCTTCCTTTCTTTCAGGAATGCCGTTTTGCTGAAAGTCTTTCCGAAGTGCCATCAGAAGTTTCCCCAGATGGTTTTCTCCTTCACCGGTTTTCAGGTCAACGCCCCAGAAGGTATCGTGCCAGGTATTTCCCTCGATCAGCTCTGCATCTCCGGTTTCCACCAGAAACTGTGCCAGATGAGGATTCTGGGTAAACTTCGCCCGGAGGATTTTCTCCATTTCCTGGACCTTTACCTCTTCCCAATCGAACCGTTGAGGAACCTTCCGTCCCAAAATCTTGGAATCGTTGGAATTCAACTCCGTAAAAAGCAACCGGTCTTCTGCCTTTGCACACTTTGCCGCCTGATAGGCTGCCTCGGAGCAGAGATATTCCAGTCCGTCCACCTGGAGGCAGGCAGGGTAGAAGTTGCTTAAATAGTCATATTCCTGTCGAAAACGTTTGATTTTTTGCTCCATAAACCCCATCCTTCCCCAGTGTTTCAGAGGTTATGTTCCTTGCCGGTACAGGATTCCTGATTCCAGAAAGGCAGATCTTTCAGAATGTTCCAGCACTTGGTTTCAATGTTGGCAACATCTTCTGTAACATGAATCTTCTCCTGCTCGTCGGCATAAACTACCCGGGTCATCTTGCCGTTACCCAGAAGGAAGAACCAGCGATGTCTGCGCTTCTCATAGAGATAATCGAAGCTGTCAAAGCAGGGAAACAATTCTGAGTAGTAGACCACATTTCTTCCGTAGATATCTGTGTATACCCCTGGAATTTCCGCTTTTTTCTGGCAAAGTTGCTCCCAGCTTTTATATGTTTTCCCGTCAGCGATGAAATTGCCGGGGTAGGAGAAGTTTCTTGTAGATTCGTTGGGAATGCGGATTGCTGCCGGTTGTCCATCCGGATTCGTTTCTGTGCTGACCCAGCGGATGCTTTGGGCGGAACCAACAAACAATTCATGCCGGGCTGTAGCTCCGACTCTGTATGCCTGGGGCTGCATATGCAAGTTTTGCTGAACTTTGTTCCCGCCAAATAATTTCTTTGAGTGAAACATATGCTTTCCTCCCTGAAAAATCATGTAGTAGTGTAATGGTTCATGTCAGAAAATCTTTGATGAACCAGTTTGCTCAGATCCAGCTGCAATTCCAGCTCAATGGGGCATAAAACATTTCTCAGGGCTTGCAGATGCGCAGCAGAATAGCTGCCTGGGCGGAAATAGGCCATGGTAATGTGGGGGGTCAGGCCATATCCCAGGGGAACCACAGCTTCCAAGGCGGTGTACATGGTGTCCAGGCGGAGGGCGGTTTCCTGATCTGTCGGAGCAAGCCCCAGAACAATGCTGGTGTTGACCATATTGAACAGCCAGGTGGTTTTCATCCGCAAAGGCGGCATATTTGCCCACTGGGCCAGCAATGCTTTTGCCTTTTGCTCCGCTTCTTCCATCCTCTGACACAGATCCGGCGTTTTCTCTGTTCCGTTTACCAAATCATGAAGAGTCATGTGAAAGGTATCGGGGCTCAGCGGCTGGCTGAGCATCCAGCCAGCGGCATCCTGCAGCTGCGCTTGTAGCATTTTCAGATCTTCTTTTACCCCGTCGTCCAGCAGGAACACCACCGTATTTCCATAAAAGGGGAGAAAATTTCCGTCCCAGTCCACTTTCTTCAGCAGGTTGGGATTGGTCTGAAATTCTCCTTGCTCCGGCAGACTCCGGGAAATATAGTCCTCCAATAAATTCAGCATAGAAAACCTCCCTTGCAGAAACTCTCCTATTTTGGAAAGCGGTAATATCCCCTGGAGATGTACTGACCGGTCTTGATGGAGATTCCCTTCACACAGATATGGGTTTTTCCGATTTCCAGTTCTATTGCATTCCCTTCCGTCCAGGAAGCTGGTTGGAGGGGTTCCTCCGGCTTCAGTGTGGTGGGGCGAATGGAACCGGTATTGATGTACAGATTGCCGATCGAATCCCGTTCAATACATCCGGATTGGCAGTTCAGGGACACATGGGTATGCCCGGAAAGAAAGAGGATATCCCTCTGGGAATCGAGGATTCCCTGCAATTTTTTATCCAGGTGCAGATAGGGCGGGTCCCCCGGCTGGTGATAGGGTCTGTGGTTTGCCAAAGGAGCGTGGCACAGGATAATCCGATTCCTTGCGCTGCTGTGATTCAGTCGATTGGCAAGCCAATCCAGCTGGGCGGATTCCGGGAAGCGGAATTTCCGCCAATGGGTCACCGCATTTAATCCGAAAATCTCCGTATCTCCAAAAGCGGCAGAGAAGGTGCCGCTGCTGTCTGCCTGGCAGGGAATCCCCAAATTCGCTGCTCTGTCCAAAAGCGCTTTGTGTAACGCTGGATAATCTTCGATTCTCCGGCATATCTGGGGCAGGGGATGAACGGGATAGTCATGATTTCCGGCAACGGCGAATACGGGTGTCTGGGGAATCACCTCCGTGACGCACTGCCAGAAGCGCATAAACTGCTCCGCTATGCCATCATTGGTGATATCCCCGGGGATGAGTACGCCGTCCCATCCCTTACCCATGGAAAGGGCTTTGCGAATCTGCCAGGGCTTGCTGCTCAGATGCAGATCAGACAGCACCAGAAAGCGCTGCGCCGGCTCTTTTTGGGGTAGATTACTCGGCATCGGTATGGGCACCAATACTGCGCTGGTGGCTTCCAGATCGGCAGAGACTGCCTTCATCAGCACATGGGTGGCCTCATCAGGGACAGCCCGACCGCCGGTCATGTGATAAGAACCCACACCGTTTGGCTCAATCGGGAAATGGGCAAAGGATGTCCAGTTGGGAAGCGGGCCGTTTTCGTCTGCCCAATACAGGCTGGCAGCCAGAAATCCTCTTGCCTTCAGCTGGTAGAAGCCATCGGAATATCCGGGGCAGAGCTGCTTGATCGTTCCTTCCATCGTTCCTTCCCTTTCCTTTTCCTCAGGAGCAGCACGGTCAAACGCACTGCCAGATGACATGACCTGCTTCCCAGCTTTCCGGAGGTGACAGCTTTTCCAGCATATGAGAAATGGCCGTTTCGGGAACAGCAGCTTCCCGGTGCGCATTGCGGCAAAGCTGTTCCTGCCAGGGTGTTTCCAGATATACAATCCGGACGGCAGCGCCGTAGCTTTCAAACAACTGTACTTGCTTTTGCCGGGTCTGGTGCGTCAGATTGGTGGCGTTCCAGACGAAGGGCCGCTTCTGCCGCAGCAGTTCCCGAGCCTGCTCCCGGGCCAGATCCAGGACTTTGCTCTGATTATCCTGGGGTGAGATACCCTGCTCCTTGCGGATGACATCGAGAGAAACCATAGGCAATCGGGGGCAGTGCTGCTGAATCCAGGTATCCTTGCCTGTACCGGGCAGACCGGACAGCAGAATAACTTCGCCCCATGTGGTATCATACAGTTCATATTCCGGATGAATTTCCTTTCCGGACAGATAAGCGCGGCCGGTATGCCGTGAAGGGAAGGGATAGGGGCCATTCAGGCATCCGGCCTCCTGTGCCAGCTCCCGGCAGAGCAGCACCCGTTCCTCAAATTCCTGCTGATCCTGACAGATCCTTCCCCGGGCGTCCGCTTGGGCCAGGGTACACAGCCAATCCAGGCAGAAGCCAGGGACCTGCTGACCGTTTGCGGCAATCTTCCGCAGCAGCCGCAGTCCATCGGGATGGATTACAGCGTAGGCCGGGACGGAATGATACCGGATGAGCAGGCACACCGCTTCCCGCAGGCGCTGTTTCTCCGGGGTTCCGCACAGCCCCAAGTCAAGCCAGAGAAACTGACGGGCTATTTCTGCTCCTTTTCGGCTATGGCCGGGAGAAACCCAGTTTCCTGCCTCTTGCCGTGTGACAGATGGTTTTCCAATGTCGTGCAAAGCCGCTGCCAGGTACAAAATGGTTTGGGTGTTCTCGTCAGCGTTTCGGTAAGTGTCGAGAGATTCCAGCGCCTTGCATACCATTTGGGTGTGCCGCAGCACATCTCCCTCGGCGTGCCACTGGGGATTCTGGGGCGTGTTTTCCATTTCCGTCATCCAGTTTCCCAGAACGTGGGTCAAATCCATCCTGCTCACCTCTTTTCGGGGAGTTGGGGCAGATAGATTTCATTGATGGGAATCGACAATCCATTGGGGACAATGGAGCGATCCAGCCAGTGGGTGGATGATATTTCCACGGTTTGCGTGAAGGAGGGACGAACAAATTTCAATCTTTCCACAACCTGGCCGTTCTCCTCCACCTTTATATAAAGTCCCTCCATCAGATTTGTGTCATCGGTCTCCCGGCATTGACGGTCCGGGTCCAGGCCCAATTTTACGCTGGTCTGACGCAGAGTTTCCGTCTTTCGATTGCTGATATAGTTGGAAGGCCCCAGCAGAGAAACCAATTCCTCTTTTGTCCGGAAGATTCCCTCCGCCAAAACCGGAACGGAAACCACCGGCAGACCTTGCAGCATCTCATGCCGCCGAGCTGTGGACAGGAAAATCTCTTCCTGCCGGTCAAAGATGTCAAACTCCAGAAAATAGTGGGGCAGCTTGTCATAATATACTGTATGCTTGGCATACAGCCATTCCCCGTAGAGAATGTATCGGGTACCCAATACCTCAAAAAAAGCATCCTGGTGAATCCCGGCCCACTGCTTCATCAGGTTATAGTGCCGCTCCCGGTATCCCCCCGTGAGGTAGTGGCCCCGGCTTTGCAGCAGCAGCGTTCCATCTTCATCAAAAGAAATGGCGCTGTTGGCTCCGTCCACTTTTTCCTCCACCACCAGATGTTTTCCCCGGATGCAGGAAAAGGGGATTTGGGACAGGTCCTCGTCTCCGGGCTGAAGGCGGGAGCCTTCCAGGTGCGGGGTCCGGGGATATTTTTTCAGATTGACAGGTTCCATGGACGCTCTCTCCTTACTTGGAAGCAATTAAAATCAGGTGACCGTTGACCCCGTCAAAATGCAGCCTGGTGCAGCCTGCATTGGTAAACAGTCTGGTGAGAATGTCCTTGGTCAGCAGGTGAATATGCTCCGGGTTGTCGTCGGGGTGACTGGGGACCGACACCACCACAAACCGTTTTGCCAGCCGGACAGCGTTGGCAACGGCCTGGTCAACGGCGGGGATATGTTCCAATACTTCCAGCAAGGTCACCACATCGAACCGGTTTTCCTCCTGGGGCCAATGGCAGATGTCCCGCTCCAGGACCGTCAGGTTTTCGATTCCGCCATCGGCAATGGCTTGGAGCATCTGAACCCGGTGGGGCAGAATGTCCGCCGCTGTTACCTGGGCCCAGGGAAACTGGCTTAGAAAGGGGAACAGGAATACCCCCCGCCCGCTGCCCACGTCCAGCAGACTCTCCGGCTGGACACCGTACAGAAATCCCAGCACTGCCTTGACTCTGGGCAGCAGTTCTTTCTTCTTGAAATGATACATTCTCAGGCCGGCGTCTTCTCCGGCGTGGACGATGGCTTCCATTTCGTCCTGAGATAACCCTTCCAGGGGCGTTTCCAGTAGAGCCGGTGGCAGAAGCGCTGGATTCTGCCTGCCCAGTCCACGGACATAAGCTGCCGCCAGCTTTTCTTCATAGCGTTCCATCTTCCACGCCTCCTTCCTTCATGCCCAGCAGTGACCGGGCGTTGCCGAAAGACAATTCATCGGCATATTCTTTCGGGGTATTCTCATACAGCCACTTCAGACCCATTTGGGCGCAGGGCGGACGGTGGTAGGTTCGGTGGGCATCCGTTCCCAGGAAATCCGCCCACTGATTTTCTGCCAATTTCCTGGCCCAATTCTTGATTCCCGGATCCTGCTCGTCATACAGGCTGTAAGCGTTGATCTGAATTTTGGCGCCCATTTCACGAAAGCGGGATACCAGCGCCTCCTGACTGCGCAGATAGGCATAGCGTTCCATATGGGCAATCAGGGGGGTATATCCGCCGGCGGCAAGGGCTTTGACACAGGAAAGGGCACGCTCCGGACTGGTCCACTGAGAAAACTCCGTCAGCACATAGCTGGTGCCGTTCATGGTTGGATAGACGCCGGAGTCCAACGCTTTGAGAATCTCCGGCATCCGCTCTGCCTCGCAGTACACTTCACAGCCGAAATACAGTTCCATGTCCGAAAAAAACAATTTCACCATCAGCTGAAGATTCTGGAACTGGTTATGTACCGAAGGTGCATCTGCGTCAAAGGCCATGCTGTGGGGCGTGGCCGTCATGGCGGTAATGCCTTGATCTTGGGCTCGGAGCATCATGGTCAGGGCCATGGTCATCTCCTCCGCCCCGTCATCTACTCCGGGAATCAAATGGGCGTGAACATCAATCATGGTTTTTTCCTCGATAGGTAACCTCTGCGTATTTCTGCTCCCAGGCAATATCCCGGGGGTCCTCCGCAATGGTGTATTCGTTGATCTGGCAGTCGTGGTAAAGGTCTTCGGCCATTTCCGCAATCACATCCAGCAGCTCCAGATTCTGCGTGTACTTTTCCGGAATGCGGGATGCCCCCAGATAGGCCCCCAAAATGTTGCCGGTGATGGCGCCGGTGGAATCGCTGTCGCCGCCATGATTCACCGCTGCAATCAATGCTTTGTCAAAGTCATCCTGGTACTTCAGTGCACAGTAGACGGCGACTGCCAGCGCTTCATCGCCGCACCAGCCGGGGCCAAGGGCGTGGATGACATCCAGATCCGGTTCGTCTTTCTTTGCAAGATCCATTGCAAGACTGATTTCCTCCAGGAACCCGGGCAAGTGACTTGCTCCGGGGAAAATCCGGATCATGGCGTCCATGCTGTCTGCCACTGCATCCTCCAGGGAAATGTCTTCACTGTGGGAAACCAATCGGACAATGTGGGCGAGCATGGCTGCCGGGATGTATCCCATTTCATGGCCGTGGGTCAGGGCTGCTGCATCCGCTGCCACCAGATCGGCTGCCAGTCCCGCCAAACGGGAGCTACCCAGATACAATCCCACCGGGGCCACCCGCATGACACCGCCGCAGCCTTTGCTGCTGTTGATAGGCTTTTCGATGCTGCCATGGCACCCGGCGTCAATGGCGCTCATACAGGTGGTGCCTGGTGCCCGCTGGGCATAGAGCCGGGGCACATTCAGCAGCCAGCAGGTATGAAAATCCTTTGCTGCCGGAAAATCGCAGACCTGGGTTTTGTACCACTCCTGATAAGCCTGGGCGATGTAATCCGGGTAAGAGGCCATAATTCCCCGCAGGCACCCCCGGGTCTTGCCCACCAGCAAGCCGTTGGCGGTAAACAGGGTCATCTGGGTGTCGTCGGAAATCCGGGCCAGGCCGTCTTGAAGGTGATACTCGGTAATCCCGGTTTTCCCATACCGGGCAGAGATTGCCCATTCTGTCAGAAATTCCACGGCATACCCCAGCGCGTCCCCGGCGGCTCCGCCAATCAGGCAGCCCAGGAATTTATCCTTGTTTTTTGCTGCCGCCTTCTGATCCAGGGCGGTATTCCACTGGCTCTGCCGGTCTGCCCGGCGGATAGTATCCAGGTTTCGAGGTTTTTCTTCTTTCGTTCGATTATTTTCCATGCAGTAACCCTCCAATCCCTGTACGCAGTCTTCTATGATTTCTTTTCCCGCCAGCAAAGAAATCCATTCCCGAGGAATCGCATCATATCCATAGTAAAGTCCAGCCAGTCCTCCGGCAATGGCGGCTGTAGAGTCGGTATCATATCCCATGTTCACACATTTAAGAACACACTCACGATAGCTGCCCGTCCTCAGAAGGCACCAAAGAGCTGTTTCCAAAGACTCTACCACATAGCCGCCGCTTCGAATGGATTCTTCTTCCCGCTGGGCAACAAAAGCAAGAGACTTCCAGACATTTACCCAGGGGGCGAACCGACTGTGACTGCCGTACCACTGCAGCGCCTTTTGAATGCCATCGTATACAGCCATGGGAAGGGTTTCTCCATCCAGAATATGGCAGGCAATGGAAATGTAGATTCCGCAGGCAGACTGGGCCAGCGGATGCCGGTGGGTCAGTCCGGAGATTTTGTGAATTTCCTGCATTGCCCTGGAAACATAGGCAACATTTTTCCCATATTTTCCGTACAGGACAAAGGCAGCGGGCAAGATCCGCATCAGAGAACCGTTCCCATTTTCTTCCAGCTTGTTGCTGCCGCACAGAGCGGGTGTAACACCCTTCTGATATCTGTGAATTGCTTTGGCGCAGGTGTGGCCAAAGTCAAAACAGTTCCCTCCGGGGGTATAGGCTCCGTCTACAAACCACTGGCGAAACCGCTCCATAATATCATGGGTATGAAAATATCCCGTCTGGGCAATGCTCTTTGTCAAACAAAGGGTCATGCTACTGTCATCGGACCAAAACCCTACACCCTGTCCGCGGATACCGCCGTCTGACATTCCGGTGATAGGATGTGTCCTCAGGTCTTCCCGGGTACGGCACTCTGCAGGGACTCCTAATGCGTCCGCTACGCACAAGCCATATATTCCATCGCGTATTTTTGTCATGGAATCTCCTTCGCCAAAATCTCCAAGGTCAACGGGGCCCGATTTCCACCGTAGAATTTTTCCAGAACGGCTGCAAATTCCCGATGCTCCGGTACCGCTGCCTCAAACAAGGTCATACAAGAACGGAGTTTCAGATCATCCGGTGTTCCCAGAATCCGGGTAGGGTTATCCTCTTTCAGATCCAGCAAAGCCCGGGTGATGGTGAGCAGGTTCTGTCCCAAAATCGGATGTGCGAGGAATGTTTTGGCGGCATCCAGGTCAGGAATCCCAAAATATTCCGCAGTATAGCTCCGGCCCAGCCCTCGCAGCTGGGGGAAAATGTACCAAATCCAGTGGGTGCGCTTTCTCCCAGTCTGAATTTCTGCCAATGCTGTGGCAAAATCCCGGTGGTGGGCCTCTTCAAATCGGGTTAA
This sequence comes from uncultured Oscillospiraceae bacterium, assembly GCA_944382965.1. Lineage (GTDB taxonomy): Bacteria > Bacillota > Clostridia > Oscillospirales > Oscillospiraceae > Faecousia. The sequence goes on from CALWOA010000019.1 coordinate 19,282, forward strand.
GTCAAAGGTTTCCATCATTCAGCACCTCACAAATAGCCGCTGTTTCCTTGATAGGAATATTGGTCGGAGTTTAAAATCAGCAGAAACACTGGTTCCAGCAGGAACAGCCCCCAGCAAAAGCCAATTCCTCGTCCAAAAGCATTGGCCAGGTGCTTCATGGCAAAGAAACGTACCGCCAGCCCCCACAGAATACACCCCATATCCGGCAGGAGCATCAGCAGCAACCAAGTCTCTGGATCGAACCAAAGCAAATTCAACGCCATCAATGCCAGAAATCTTCCACCCCAAGCAAATACCAGCACCCAGAACCATGTGGTATTCCAGGTCAGACGGTATTGCACATAGGTGCTGTATAAGGGAATCAGCCCCTTCCACCCGGGAATTCCCGCCCGTCGAAAGATGCCATATCGCCCGATTGCCTGAAAGACAAAGGAAAGGATCAGCAGCATCAGGCTGCAGAGCTGTACAGTGCTTGTCCATGCTTCTGAGAACATATCAGGCACCTCCTTGTGAATCAGATGCAGCATGTTGGGCAGGCTGTGTAAAGCCCAGTCCCAAATGCGGGAAGAAAATTGGCGGCAGCAGTGTCAGCCCTACCGCATAACCCCAGCCCCGGCAGAAGCAGGCAGAAAGATGTTTCATGGCACGCAGGTGCACCAGAAGCCCTGCCAGGAAAAAAATCAGTTCCAAACTGGTCAGAGTGAACATCATGACGGTGCTTTCGGGGCTGATATCGTCATACAGAAAAGAGAGATCCGAAAACATAGCCATTCCCAGAAACGCCCAATTCATCAGCCGGCCGCAGCAGCCCATCAGCGCAAGAAAGAACATCTCCGGCTTCCAAATTTTTTGGTACAGCAGATATCCACCATATAACGGAATCCAGCCTTTCCATCTGGAGATTCCTATTTTTTCAAAAACCTTGCTTCGTCCCCAAAGAGTTAGCATCAATATCCCCAGCAGGGAGAGAAAAATTCCGGTTTTCATTCTGTTCCACCCTCCAGCAGCCGCAGCAAGTACCGTTTCCGGTATTTCAGCTGCACATATTTCATGACCTTGTGGTAATATACCGGGTTGGCAGCGCCGCCCAGAATTCCTACCACCGGCAAACCCTGGATAAATTTCAGCAGCAGCATATCCACGGCAAAAACGGAAGCTGTCTGCCTGATCTGCTGCTTTAGATCTTCCTGGGTGATGCCTACGGTTTCCAGAGTGAGCATTTCCTCAACCTGGGCGTTTCCTTCTGTCCAGGCATCCCCAGAGGACAGGGAAGTGGACAACATTTTCAAAATCCACATTTGTTCCTGGGGCGTGTCATATGCAAATCCGTAGGCAAGGGCCGTTTCGTAAACGCCCTTGAGCAGAGTCCCCAGAAAGAGAACAATATCCGGCATCCCGATCCCCAATACTCCCAGGCCAATGCCCTCTGCCGTAGTCACAGCCAGATTGCGCAAGCTCCTTTGCCGGGCACTGGATTGGAGCCGGCGCAGTTCTTTTTTTCCGCCTTTTCGCTGAACCGCAAAGTCCCGGATGGCATGATCCGCTTCCAGATCCGATTTGTTGTATGTCTTTTCAATGATCCCACGGCCTTGCCGAAAAACCAAGGAAAATCCTTTGGCAAAAGCCGCTTCCAGTCCGGTATAAACCTTTTCCGGAATCCGGCTTTCCAGTTCCTGCTTCCAACCGGCAGGCTTTGTTTTCCGGGTCGCCTGAGCCAGATTACTTTCTTCTTTTTCAATGCGGAGCAGTTCTTTGCAGATGGCCTTTTCTTTTCTGAGCTGTTCACGGTTCATAAGATATCTCCCTTATATATAGCAATGGGGAGCAATCTTAGAAGCACTTCTGCTCCAATATGGATGCGATTTCTTTCGCCTTAGGGAAGCTGTACAGGGTGCAGGAGCCTGGATGGGAAACGATTTTGATATGCTCCACATTTTCAATAGAGGAAACCTTGTCTCCGGTATAGTTCATAAATTTGAGTTTTTGAATGTCATTGTATGCAGCGTGGAACACCAGCTCCCCCTTTTTAAGGTAGTAAATCCCGGCATTAGACATTGCAAAGGCATCGTTTGTTCTTCTTCCACTGTCAACCAGTATTAACTCCTCACCTGGCGCAAGCACATTCTTTATACTATTTCTACTTTGGTCAATGTCAGCGGAATAACGCTCGTTTTTGACATAGTTCGAGTTGAGGCTACGGGAAACAAAAGCGCCGATTGAACCAATGGCCACAATGAAAAATACCACCAAAATAGGGCTCATAGTTATTATCCTCCTTATTTATCAACGTCAACATTTTTTTCCAGTCTATGTATGTCTGGTAATGGATCACCACACCCTTTTTCCTATACATACGGATGGATGTGTCTTCCCGCCGGAAATACGCTATTTTGTGCAATCTCTGCGTAATGCCGCATCTCTTTTTGCTTCGTAGTACATTTTTAATTTCTTATTATATAAATTCCCAGCAAAAACGCCGAGAACTGCTCCTAAAAATACCATGATTGCAGATACCGTCCCGCTATTAAACAGCACAGAAATCCCACTTATGACCATCCAGACGACCATAAATATCATCACGCTGTTCTCAAACTTCCTTGCCTGATGAATCGCCAGCTTTCGGCTGTATTCTGTTGCCTCTTCTGAATTTTGGTATTTTACATAATATATTGGCATCTTAATACTTGCCATATCAGTCACCCTTTCATCATGTCTCTACATTCAAGTCTGCCAGTTCCAGGCGGATGTTTCGATTTGCTGCCGCCTGCATGGCAAAACGGAGAATCTGATCCTGGCCCTTGTTGATCAAGTAGGCTGCAATGTCGTCTTTTGCCTTCTGGGGCAGAAAGCCTAGAAGGATATTCGGACTGCCTGCCGGAATTTTCCCCAGAATACTTGCCATGTTGTCATGCTCTTCAGCCAGTTTATCCTGAATCAAAGGCAGAATTTTTTGAACCAAACTTCCGTAATCAATATCCAGAATAACCAGCTCCACCGCCAGATCAGAAGCGACTGCAAGATTCTGGATGGTCAGGCCGATCCGTTGCTCCTGGAGAAACTGGGTGGCATATGCAAGAATCTTTTCTTTATTTTCCTGAACTAGCAGGAAAACAATTTCGTTTTTCTCTTGCTGAGGGATGGCGTCGAACAGAGAATAGACCACATCCTCCGGCAAATGCGCAATGGCTCTGAGCAGCTTGTTCATGGCCGTATCTTCCGCAGGAAGCTTTTCCGCCATAACAGGAAAGGCCTGGACGGCCACATCTCCGTAGTGGATGTCCTGAATATTCATGGTGATTTTCATATGTTTCTCTCCTTTTCTTTCTGGATATGCTGTCATTTCTGGCCTTGGGAAACCCGCGCCAGCATTGCCGCCATGCTGTCATTCAGAGCGGTGATGCTGCTTTTGAGGATGCTGAAAGCGTTGGCGTACTGGGGATAATACTTTTTGCAGTAGGATGCCATGGGAATCAGGAACAGCTTGGTCTCCCGCAGATATTTCGCCATTTTGGCATCGGTAAAAGTGTAAAGACTTCCGCTGTTGTGCAGCCGGTCTGTCAGCTTAATCAGGGCAGCCCGAGGATTTTTCTCAATTTTCTGGAAATAGGCCGCCAGTTCCTGGTCGTTCAAACCAGAGCGCTTGCTGAGCAGAGAGATGGTCTCCACCACCTCCGGAGCAATGCCGTACTCCTGGATCAGACTCTTTCCGCCCTCGGTCAGCTGGTCGCCGCAGTCCTCCAGCACGTCATGGAGAATGGCAGAAGCCAGAGTCACATCGTCGTCGATGCCATAGCTGATCAGGGTGGAGCAGACTTTCAGAGGATGGGTAAAATAGGGTTCCCCGCTCTTGCGGTACTGTCCATCATGGAGCTTTCGGGCTACCGGAAGGGCCAGCATGGTCTGAGAGAGTTCCTTGCCCATGGCATATCCTTTGATGAACATATAGGGCTTGATGTAGTGAATCGTATCCTGCTCACAGTAATCATCATTCATCAGAAACAATACATTCTCTGCCATTTGAAATCCTCTCCTTAATTTGGATGGCATTAGAATAACACCGGCATTTTGCCCCGTTGCTTTTTCTGTCCAAGGCTGAAAACAAATTTCCCACCACACTCCATATGGGGGATGCGGCGGGAAATGGGATAATTCCGAGCAAAAGGATATTCACACTTAAGATTTTGCCGTCATGGCAATCAGATACAGTTCCGGAATCAGGCAGGCAATCGGGTCGCTCATATACAGAACCGTCTCGTCCTCCGTCCACTCTACAATCAAGGAGACATTCTCTTCCAGAAGGACAACCTGGTAAGCCCCGTTCTCTTCTTTCCAACCTGCCGAAGGGGAAAATCCGTAAGAGGCCAGAGTTTGGGCATACTGCGCCACCTCGTCCTGCGTTGCCGAGGCGGATACATAATAGCCGGAGGGAGCAGAAAAAATCTCCTGACCAGCCTGGATTGTCTCTTGATCATTGTTGCCCGGATTGGTAATCCGGTAGGTACAGACATAGCTGTCCAGCATCCAGTTGGGCATTGGGATGTAGCAGGAGACATCCTCAATGGTGTGCAGCGCCTGAATCAGATAGGTTAGGTCCTTCGTGTCCAAGGCTTCCTGTACCAGCTGCAAGGTATATTCCGATGTGCCGACACATGCACTCATTTGAGTCAGGCGTTCCTCATATTGGTTCAGAATGGCATTCCCCTGCTCCAGCAGCGCATCTGGGCTCTCCTCCCACTCGCCAGTCATCAGCGAAAGCGTGGGATATTGTTCCAGAAAATTGTTCCACAGTTCGGCTTTTTCCAGCTGCAGCAGCAGATAGTTGGTAGACAGACTGTAATACTGAGCTAGGTCCTCCAGGCCGCTGCGGCATGCCTCGCTCCAAGTGGACAAGCTCTCCCAGGATGCCTGAAGGAATACATCATGGTTCAGCAGGGCATCCAAAGATGCAAGGGTACCTAACTCCTGTCCCAGTGCAGTGGGGAGATTCAGATACTCTGCCTGGACAAGATCTGCTTCAATTCCGTCGCCGATCAGGCTGTTGCACTGTTCCTGTGTTAGCGTAAACTCCGGCAGACAATAATCCTGCAGGTATGCCGCTGCCGCATTGCAGGCTGCTCGGGCCTTCAGTAGACTTTCCCACTGATTGTCTGCCAGGCAGGCGTCCACATAGTCCAGCACCCAGTGCATCCGGGAATAAATATCTTCCTTTGCCGTTAAGTATTGGGTCCAATGATCCAGCAGGAGCTGCTTCTCATTCTCCAATGCATTTGCATCGGCGGTGGATGCGGCGTTCGCCTCTTTGGATGCACAGCCAGTGCAAAGGCTCAGGGCCAGCACCAGAACCATTATCAAGCATAATCCTCGTTTCATTCTCTTTCCTCCGTTCGATTCCCTTCTTTTTGTATCTGTTCCACCATGGCACAGCAGCGGGCCATAGCCTGCTCGGCCTCCTGCTGGTCATTACGTAATTTCTCCGGAGACTGCTCCGGTTCTGCCCCTGCTCCCGGAAGCGGTGCAGTCAAGTATTTTACCCCATCCTGCCATACCGGTTCCCCTGTTTGCAGATGGGGATAGCAGGATAGATAATAGAGTTTGCTCATAGCCAGTTCATCCGTTTCCAGAAGTTGCTGCAGGGTATCCGGAAATTCCGGGCAGAAAGACCGTGCCCGTTCCGTAGAACACCAGGTTTCCATATAGGACAAATATTCCAGATATTTCTCTACCTGCTCCTGGGCTGTTTGGACAAACTCCGTGGCACTGGCTGCGTCAAATGGCATTTCCGACCAGGCGACAATGTCCCCGGATGCTTCCAGGTCGGAAATTTCTTCCAGGTATCGCTCAACGTTTTCCCCCATCATGGTGGGTGCCTGGGCCCGCTCCAGGTAGCGGGGGTATTGGCGCTGAAACTCGATCCACTCCCCACCAGCAAGGTAGTCGGTCAGTTCCTCCATTTCCATCAATCGGCTGCCAAATATGGAGTAGCAAAGGGAAATATGGTCAATAACCGTTTGGGTTTGCTTTACATCGTAGGCAACCGGTTGATTCAATATTTGCGGGAGCACCAGGCCGCTGATGCCCGTCAATGCCGCAATCACAAGGACAGAAAGGGCGGACCAGCGTACACCTCGGTACCGAAGCGCCGCACTGCGAATGGGCTGGTACTGTGTTGCCAGATACTCCCCTACATCCTGGTGGAATACCCGGTAGTTCCCTTCTGCATCCTTCATCAGCAGCCCCAGCCGCTGCCACAGGAGACTGTGAATCACAATCCCGTACCACTGCTCCGACGTCTCCGCATCTCCAAATATATCTCGGCTGTGCCCAATCCACACGGGAAAGAGTTTTTTACTTACCCCGGAACGGAGCACTTTCCAGCACCTCGTGACCACGTCCAGCGTCTGGGACTCCGTCAGGGGGGCGGACATTGCCCGATCCGCCAGAGCCGGCAACACAAGCCGAATCGCAGCCTCTGTCTGCCATCGCCTGGGAGATTCCTCCGGCAGTTGGCGAAGCTCCTTTTCCAGCAGGGAGTCCACATAGGCCTGCATCAGTTCCTCTTTGTTGTGTATGTCCAGCTGGACGCCGCTTTCATTGGCCCGAATGTATATGGAAAGAATCAGCGGTGTGCGCAGCAGCTGCAGCATTTCCGATGATTTGGGAATCAGAAGCCCGTGCTGCCCCAAAACGGACACAACATCTTCTATATCCAGTGGCTTCAGAGGAACCGACTCCAGATTCAGTTCCGAGATATCACTGCGGGAAGCGGCCAGAATCCGGACCCCGGGCATGGCGCTCAGGTCCCGGATTTCCTGAATTAGCGGTCCCGCCTCCTCCTGAATTTCGTTGAACCCATCCAGCAGGAGCAAAACCGTTGGGATATCCCCGGACTTGGTGTGCAGTGACTGACTCAGCAGCTGGTTCAGCGCATGCATGGCGGAGTCAAAAGTATTTTCCGTTCTTTTAAACCGCAGTCGCAGCAAAATCTGCGTGCGGATATAATTGGGATCACCGCCGGTCCAACCGTCCAACGGTAAGTAAACAACGGCGCTGGCGCTTGAGGAATACCGTTTTCCCAAGAGAGAAGCGGTGTGCAGCAGCAACGTGGTTTTTCCCATGCCTCCCTGGGCCAGAATCACGCCGGATCGTCCTGCGGGAGAGAGCAGCTTGTTCAAATATTGTTCCAGCGAAACGGACTTGTCCTGTCCCAGTCGAATGGGGTACAGGCTGCTGTCCCCTTTCAGATAACGCAAAGAGGGATTGATCCGGATCAATTCTTCCACACTGCGCTTTCCCGTTTCCCACAGCGCCCAGTGTGTAACACCCACGCAGTCAATCCGGTCCAATAGTTCCAAAAACGCTTGCCGCATTTGACCGATGCTTTGATACCGGCGTCGGGGAAGGGTATGCAGTCCTTTTCTCACAATGGCGCTCACCATGCTGGCTACACTCTGGGGCATGCCCGCAATCAAAGGGCTGTCCTGGGCATCCGGCGCACGGATTTGGAGCGCATCCGAAATGGTCAGACTCCGGCCCATCAAGCTTCGATAAAATACTGCGGCCACGCTATACAAATCCGACGGGAATCCCAGACTTGCGCAATCCCCATTGCAGACCTCCGGTGCAGAGTATCCTGCTTTAAAGCTGAAATAAGGACTGCCCGAGACATCCACTTTTCTGGCGCTGTTATAGTCGATGAGAAAAATCCGTTCCCGGTCTTTTTGTCCCACCAGCATGATGTTGTCCGGGCTGATATCCAGATGGAGATAACCGCTTTTGTGAAAAGCTTCCAATGCGTCCAACAGAAGGAGCATACGACGGGCTGTGGAGCGAAGGTCAGAAGCGTTTATGTTCAGTTCTGACTGGAGACTCCGGCCACCGGAATACCCCAGAACAGAGTAGAGCGTACCGTTAGCGTGGAAGCTATTCAGGTTGGCGCCCATTACCATCAGTTCCGGATGATCCGCCAGCAGCCGCAGATGGATAGCATTTCCGGCCTCAAAGCTCTCCTGATGGGTCTGCCACAGTTCTGCTGCCTCCGGAGCCACATGAATTGCGCCATCCGCTCCTCGCTGAATCTTCTGCTGGGGATGAAAGGGAAACAGCTCCTTGATCAAAACATGGTGACGCAGCGCTGGGTTCAGATTGTCCGGATACCACGCATCGTATACGATGGCGTTGGAACCTTGCCCCACAACCGCTTCAATCTGGAAGTCCATAGCTCCGAAAGCGAGGACGGTATGAAGTTTTAGTGGAATGCGATGATCCACAAAAATCCCTCCTTGACATGAATCCTCGCTTTCAGAATAGAGGGGTTGCGCTTTTGGGGTTGTTTTTATTTTCCTGTTTCTGCCTTTATCCTTCCGGGAACGCCGCCCGGAGCATGGCAGGCAGCCGCTGATCGCTTTCCCACAGATCTCCTGTAGAAATACAGTACAGAATCATCCAGTCAAAGGGATTCCGGGGATCCAGCTTTTGAAAGCCGCAGGAAGCAAGCATAAAGTTCATCCGGGTATAGAGATCCAGAAACTGCTCCTCCTGGGTAAAAGGTTCTTCATCGTCCTCATCCAGGGTAAAATCACTGCCGAAGCCGTCGGTTGCCAAAAACAGCAAGATTAGCACCTTCCGGGTCACGTCCTTTTTCCTGCTTTTCATTTTGGACAGAGTGGCCTCATCCGGCCAGTTCTGACGGATGCTTCGCTGAATGGCTGAGAAGGATGCTTCCGTAGACCCCTTTCCACGCTCTTTCACCGGGACCAAGCTTCGATACAGGTAGATTTCCAGGATTTCACTGGTGCTCATTGCTTCGGGCCGGTACAGTTCAGTATCCCCATCCATCTCCTGCAGCCGCTTTTCTTTATCTGAAGTTTTGTTCAAGGGATGCGCTAATTTCTGGTCTTCCCGTTCCATCCGGGCAGTAGCTTCACGATCCGCTTTTTCCGCTTCTTTGCGTTTCTTTTCTTTTGCAGTCAATTCCTGGAACAGAGCGGCAACATCCCCGTCTGCATACCCCTTGCTCAGAATATCCATAAACTGGCAAAACAGTTGGTATGCAGTGTTGTGCAGGGCACCTAGGCTGTCCTTTTGCGCTTCCAAAAAGGACAGCAGTTCCTCCTGAGAGTGGTACAGCACCGGCTGGAGCTTCTCAAATACATCGGCCGTGTAGGCATCTGCAGATATTGCCGCTGCCATCGGCTGTTCGTACAGTGCATTGGCTCGGTGAAGCAAACTGCGGCTCTCCTCCGGACCAAGAGTATGAACAATCGAGTAGGCCCAGACGATATCCTCCGGATTTCGCCAGTGAATGCCCTCTCCGGCGGCCATCTTCAGAAATTCGTTGGCCCGCTCCAGGGAAAGAGAAAAAATCCGACTGACCACAAAGGCATCCTCCTTGGTGAGGCTTTGTGTCTTCCCGTTCAGCCAGTTGCGAACCTTTCGATCCAGCGCTTCCCGGCTGCTCTCCGGAAACCACTGGAAAAGGCCATCCACTAGTTGCTTCTTCACATCCGCTGTATTGGAAAACTCCATCAGTATGTCGCCCATAGTGCGTATATGAGGGTGGGACAGCAGCACCTGAGCCGCACGCTGTATGCTATCCATGTGAAGTGCATATTCAAACATTTTTCTGCTGAGGCTGGTCATTGCATCCATAGATTATGCCTCTTTCGTGTACTTGTATGTGATACAAAAATTATAGTATTACTTTTTATTATTTTCAAGAAGTAACTACAAAAAATATGAATAATTTTTTAATAAGTGTATTTGACATCACGACCTTCGAGTAATATAATGACGAATAGTAGCCGAACTTGGTATTATTCAAGTAAATTGAAAAATGCTGGATTAATTTTTTAATCAGTTCTAATGGAGGTAAACAAATGAATGCTCTGGACTTTCAACTGCACTCCATTTTACTGCAGTTGCAAAACATTGCCAAAAGTGTGCCAAACAATTCAATTCAGAACGATATCGACTCGGCCATTCAGTCTTTACAGGAAAAGCGGCTTCGTGTGGCAGTTTTAGGCGATTTTAAGCGTGGAAAATCCAGTTTAATCAATGCTCTGCTGGGTATGAACATTCTGCCCGTTGATATTGAGCCGACCACTGCAACGGTGAACAGAATCACGTTTGGAATTCAGCCTGCAGCAGTAATCCATTATAAATCTGGGGACAGCAAAAAAATAGATATCAAGTGCCTAGCGGATTATGTTACGAAACTGACAGATCAGTCTGCGAAAATCGCTGAGACAATCAGAGAAGCGGAAATTCAATATCCATTGGTACTTTGTGCGAACAATGTGGAAATTATTGACACACCGGGTTTGAACGATACGGAAAGTATGACAGCGGTCGTGGAAGATATCTTACAGGATATAGATGCGGCCATCTTTGCAGTGAAGGCTTCCATGCCCTATAGTCAAACCGAATGTGAATGGGTTGCAAAAATGCTTGCACTGCCAAATCTACAGCATGTAGTGTTCGCTATGACCTGTGCGGATCTGCTGAGTAAGCGGGATGTACAGAAGATGGTTGGATTTTTACGTGAGCGTATCAGTAACAATACTTTGCAGATGGTGTCGGAAAGATATCCTGACGATTTTGAACTTCAGAAGAAAGCAAAACGAATCCTTTCACCGGAAAATCTCCAATTGTATCCGGTATCAGCAATGAATGCGCTTGAGGCTTTTGACACGGGGGATAATGAACTGTTGGAGCAGAGCAATCTGCCAATGCTGAAGATGGAACTGGTTACAGTTTTAAATGCACAGCAGCAGAAAGTTGAAATTTATCGGGTTGGCCAGCTGATGAAGCGGTTCCTTCCGTGGATTCGAGAAGACGCTGGGTTTAAGCGCGAGATATTGAACAAGCAAAATCTTGTCGTGCAGCTGACAAAAGAGGATGAGCGCCAGCAAAGATATTTTTCTAAACGAGCTGAAATGCTTACAAGTATTTGTCAAGACTTGGAGGGAGAGTTCAAAGGTATCTGCCAAACCTGGAATTCAGACGAATTGGCTTCTCGGATCATAAAGTGCTACATAGACCACCTGTCAAAAGTAACAGTTAATTCCAACAGTGTCATTCTGAAGGCATTGGAAGAAGCAAAAAAAATGGTGAGAAATGGAATTGTATATTTCTTTGGACAGAAGATTAAAAAAGAGGTTAATAAATCTGTGCTGATGCGTGTGGAAACGTATTTGCAGTGGCGGAGGGAGTTTCTTTTCCCCAACGGGTGCAGTGCAGAGGAAATCAGGCGTGTATTTCCTGAAGAGGAACAAATACGGGATGCCGTGGTGGATTGTTTGTCGATTTATAGAGAATCAGAGGTTCCGGAAATACAGATTCATTTGCCACGTCGGCTGGAGGGAAAGAATATCATCGAGCTGATCCGAATACAGGTAAAAAGTTTCAGCGATGCATATTTGGCACAATGGAATCAAGTATTTCCGGAATATACGCAAAATGCGGTATATGCGATAGTCAGAACTGAACAAACGGATATACAGAAAAAATGCAGTAAACATATTGAGGGTAGAATACAGGCTTTGAAACTAGAGATAGAATACTGCCAACAGAAGCTTCGTGATGCTGTGCACACTTATCAGGACATTGAGCGGCAATACGCTGAGATCCAAAATTCGACAAGAGACTGAAAATATAGGAAATCCAAGGAGGGCTATATCATGGGCGGCTTTACGGTCAACGGACTGGGCGCAAAAGACTATTTCAAGAAACTGAAATATCTAGGGGAACACGAATGCCCTTTTTGTCATAACGTGGCACAGATGAATTTGGAAAAATCCACATTCAAAGTAGCTCTGTTTTATATTCCTACAATCCCTTTGAAAAAGGAACAGTACAGTATTATGTGCAAGAAGTGTGGTCAAGGGCGGGTCATCTCCGAAAATATGATGCACAGACTCATGCTGCTGGAAATGCCCTACAGTGAGACGGAAGCAATTCTCCATGGGGGATCTTCGGGCACGGTGGTAGATGCGGAACCTGCTCTCGATGGTGGGAATATATGCCCCAAATGCGGCGCAGCTGTGCAGGGAGGTATGTTCTGCGGCATGTGCGGAACAAAATTGACAGAACAGGTGCGGGAAATTCCACAAATTGATTTGGTGCCTCTCGAAATGAAAAAAAGATTTTGCAATAACTGCGGTTCAGAGATCGAAGTCGGAGATTTCTGCGGCATGTGCGGAACTAGATATGTAGAAGAAACGGAATCTGTTCAGCACCCCCTGCAGGTGCAAGCAGACAGTGTCCCTGCGGTTATTTATTTTGGACCGGAGTCTGGCGAGATGAATACGGCAGAGACTGACGGCACAGGCGATGAACATACTGCACGGTGGGAGTGCTTCCTATGCGGAACGATGAATGGCTACGAAAGTGACTTTTGCAGTTTGTGCGGACAAAAAAGACAAACATAACTGTTCCGAAGCCATTCTCCTGGAAAAGCCAGTGTAAATTCTCCTGCCTCGGAAATAAAAAACAAAGCCGGTGTATCCACGGTGTATACTGCACGTATATCCACGGGGCCATACCGGCTGTATGGCCAGCAGCAAAATATACTGAAGCAAGGTGATATTATGAAAAAATGTCCAAATTGCAATGCAGAGTATCCGGATACGCAAGTGTTCTGTGCGGATTGTGGTACCAAGCTCAATGAAGTGCAGGTTCCATCACCGCAGTCCACCAAAAAGCCAAAACCTGTAAAAGCGAGTTGGTTCGTGTGGGTGTTGCTGGGCATGATTGTATGCCTGATTTGTGCGTTGTTTCAACAAATGGGTGAGGTAAGTTTTTACAGTAGGCAAGCTAACCGATACCATGAATTATATGAAGAAAGTAAAACGGAATATGAGGCAACAGTGGATACAGCGTATTTTTATACAAAATATGCACGCATTCTGCCGGCAGATGAGAATGGGAATTGTACGGAATTCTACCACATTTATGGCTGCCCGGATTGTGATACAACATCGTTTTGGATTTATAATATAGGCACTGCAGACAAGTACGCAAATCCCTGCCCGCTCTGCTGCAAAAATGACTAATTTCGAGCATTATCTTGTTATGAAGGTTCGATATTCAGCAGCACACCCGTAATTCTGTTAGTAAGAAAGGAGCATCCCGATGAAAAAATGCCCAAAATGTGGTGCGGATAACAAAGATATCCAACGATTCTGTTCCTATTGCGGTGCGTCCCTGGCCAGCCCGGCCGAAGGAAAAATCTATAACATCGTTATGAGACGTCCTGCTGGGCTACAGTGGGTTTTAAATGTGATCCACATCAAGGTGGATGGCAGGGAGAAATATCAGCTGGCCAATGACAGCGCTGTTACGGTGCGGATGATCCCGGGACAACATGAGATCGAAATGTCTCTGTTTGGTCAGCCCCGGAAAAAGAAGTTTACTTTTTTCGCCAGCGAAGACACGGCTCTAATTTGCACCCCTACAGTTACATCTACAATTTCCTATCTGGCTTCCCCGGTCAAAGTGGTAGACAGCTATGGCCGCACTTATTAACCGGATCAGAATCGATAAACTGCCCATAGAGGAGAGATAGCGATGAAAGTGTGCCAAAATTGTGGGACCCAGTGTCAGGATTTCCAGCTTTATTGCCAGCCTGCGGCTCCCCCCTGAACACCCAGCCCAAAGCAGCAGTACATACCATCACCATTAGACGGCCGTGTCAGTTGATCGGGTGTGCGTGTGAAATGTATATCACCCTTGATGATAAAAGCCGGTACGGGCTGAAAAATTCCGGCAGTATTAGGATGCTGGTTTCCCCGGGACAGCATGATATTAAGATCAGCGGAGGATTTCATCTTAGTCATGAATGTACGCTTTATGTCAGCGAGGATATGTTTCTGGAGTGTACATTCAAGTCGGGATGGTCGAAGGGATCAATAGAAATAAAAGATTCCAATGGTCGGATCTATTAACAGGATCAACAGACATGAACACCTTTTTAGGGGAGGGAAGACATGAAAGTATGCGGAAAATGCGGAGCCCAGTGCCAAGCTTTCCAGCTTTATTGCCAAGACTGCGGTGCCCCACTGAACAATGAGCCTAAAGCGACAGTACATACCATCACATTTAGACGGCCGTATCAGTGGAGCGGGAGTGCACGTGAAATGTATATCACCCTTGATGACCAAGATCGTTATGGAGTGAAAACTTCCGACGGTGTTATGCTACGTGTTTCTCCGGGTCAACACAGCTTTAAGATCCAATGTGCTGGCTTGAACTACGAATTTGCACTTCATGTCAGCGAGGACTTGTCCCTGTCTTGCGCATTTAAGTCGACAGGGGGGTTTATGCCTAGAATAGAAGTGAGAGATGACAATGGGCGGATCTATTAACAGGGGCAGTGCTTCGGAACGACATTTTAAGGAGAGATAGAATGAAAGTATGCCCAAATTGCGGCGCCCAGTGCCCGGATTTCCAACTTTTTTGCCAGAACTGCGGCACCCGACTGAACACCCTGCCCCAGGAGGCCGTGTATACCGTCACATTTAGATGGCTATATGAGCGGGCGTTAGATATGTATATCACCGTTGATGACAAAGAGCGGTATGGCATGAAGCCTCCCGGTAGCCTTGTGTTGAGGGTTTCTCCGGGGCAGCACAATTTTAAAATCAAATTTGGCACCACGAAACTTGGTTTTAAAACTGAGGTTACCCTTCTTGTCAGCGAGGATATGGTCCTAGATTGCATATGGAGGGCGGGTTTTTGGAAGAACACACTCGAAGTGAGAGACATCAACGGACGGATCTATTCACCGGATCAACAAACTTTTTAAGGAGAAAAAGATATGAAAGTATGCGGAAAATGCGGAGCCCAGTGTATGGATAACCAGATCTATTGCCATTCGTGTGGCGCAGCTCTTGATGAGAAGAAAGGTGCTGCCTCTAAAGCAACGGATGCAGTAAAGGATTTTGGCCAGGATTATAAAGCCTATACAGATAACTACTTCGGTGAAAAAAACAATTATCGAAACGGCCTGGAAAAGTTCTATAAAGCTCATGGTGGACTGATAATTGGTATTATTGCCCTGTTGATTTGGGCTAATTGGGGAAGCTTGGGTGACTTCTTGGGATTGGCTTTGGGCATCCTGGGTATTTATGTTTGCAAATTTGAGGAATCCAGCACAATTAAAATTATTGCATACATTTGTAATGGCCTAGCAGTCGGATTGAGTATCCTTTGCCTTTTGAGCTTGTAAAGCATCTGCTTCATCCAAAATTATGGAAGGGGTTTAACTGTGAGTAAAGAATTAGTACTAGGTATGTTGGTTGGTGCAGTTGGGGGTGCTGCTGGCAGCACGCTTCTCGGAAAAATAAAAAAGAAGATAAAAAACTCAGAATCGCCGGGAGAAAATGGTGTAGCTGTCCAAAGCGGTATATCCTTTGATGAGCTATTTCGCAATCGAACAGTGGTAGATACGATTAGTATGTCGATTTTGCTTCCTTGGTATCGGGCGCAAAAGGAGCAGTATATCAACGAAAACTGCACACTATTCCTGGCAAAAGTCACGGAACAAACAGCACAGATGTTTTGCTTAGGAGAGATTCCGGCGGAATTTAACCGGGATAACTGCACACTTCAAGTGGTGGCGGTACAGCGGGAACAAGGTTATGTGCCGGAAGAAATTCATCTCGTTACATTTACACAAATGGACGATAGCCTTCTGCAACGTTTTTCCAGCAGAGATTATATCGTGGTCATAGATTAAAGCGAATGACAGCAGTTTCGGAAATCCACTGAGCAGGAGGCTGGAAGATGGAGGAAAATACAACAGATAATTTTGCCCGATATCATGCCATGCGTTCAGAAATCCTCAACAGCCTGAGCCGGATGGCAGCAATCTGTGAGAAACTGAATCTGAAGGAACGTGGGGAATCCTTGTTGGACAGGCGCAGAAAGTTGCAGAAGCACAGGTTTTCGGTTGTTATTTTAGGCGAGTTCAAAAAAAGTAAAGCTACAGTTATTAGTGCGTTGTTGGGACAAGAAATCATGCCATATGCCATGGTTGGCGGCTCTGCAACCATGTTCCGTGTCACCTACGGCCCAAATCTATGTGCACAGGTGCATATGATGGACGGCTCCCGGGTAGATATCCCGATAGAGGATTTACCCAAATATGTCACAACTTCGAATGACAATGCTACAGCAATGTTGGAAAGAATAGACGAGGTCGTTGTTTACCATCCCTGCCGCTTCTGCCAGAACGGCGTGGATATTTTGGATGCACCAGGCCTTGATGTCGACGAACAGAAGAATAAGCTCACGGAGGACATCCTTCCCAAACCGGATGCCGTTATTATGGTATTGGCGGTAGACTGTCCCATCAGCATCGGGGAGGCAGAATTCATCCGTAGCGAGCTGTCACCCTTAGGTACGGAGCGGCTGATTTTCCTGGTAAACAGAATCAATACGGTCCCATCTGGACACCGGCAAACAGTGGTAAACAAAATTCAGGAGAAAATCCGGAAAACCGTGCTGGATAAAACGGAAGAAGAATATGGTAAGGAATCCGCTCAGTACCGGATAGCACAGGAAAAGCTGGCAGATATCAGAATTTACCCCATTTCCGCACTGGATGCGCTGGATGGGCGGCTGGATGGCGACGAGGAGCTGCTGCGGAAAAGTGGGATCCTGGAATTCGAGGACGGACTGAGCCGCATGCTCACGACCTGTGAACTCAGCAGCCCCATGATGGAGCTGATCCACACCGGGATGCTAGTACGTAAAACCATCCGAAAAAGTAGAGACCTGCGGCGCCGCGCATGGACACAGCTTGATGACGAGGATTATCGCCTCCTGGAAAAAACGGCCTGCGCCAGCAAAACAATACTCTCGCACTTTTCGGACGTTTTGACATAAGCACTATTATCCATTATTACATACATAACAAAAAGGAGAGAGAAACAATGGCAAATATCACGGATGTTTATACCAGCTACCATGCCATGAGCGCAGAAATCACCGAAGGCCTGAGCCAGATGGCAAAAATCTGCGAGAAACTGGATTTGAAGGAGCGTGCAGAATCCTTGATGGAAAGCCGCAGAAAGCTGCAGGAGCACAGGTTTTCCGTCGGTATTCTGGGTGAATTCAAACGGGGCAAAAGCACGGTCATCAATGCGCTGCTTGGCCAGGAGATTATGCCGGCTGACATTACCCCCTGTTCCGCAACCATGAACCGGGTTACCTATGGCTTGTCTCCTCGTGCCCAAGTGAACATGACGGATGGCTCCCATGTGGATATCGCAGTAGAAGATTTGGCAAAATATGTCACAAAACTGGACGAAGACGCTATAGCAATGTCTGAAAAAGTGGAAGAGGCCATTGTCTACTATCCCTGCCGCTTCTGCCAGAACGGCGTGGATATTGTGGACACGCCAGGCCTGAACGATGATGAACGGATGAACAAGATTACGGAAAATATCGTTCCAAAGCTGGATGCCGTCATTATGGTACTGGTGGCAGGTAACCCCTTCAGCATCAGCGAAGCGGAATTTGTCCGAAATAAGCTCATGTGCAGTGACGTGGGCCGACTGATTTTCCTGGTAAACAAAATTGATACCGTTCGGCCTAAGGATCGGGACAAGGCAATAAATGGAATCCGTGAGAAGATCCGGAAAACCGTGCTGGACAAAACAGAAGATGTTTACGGCAAGAACTCGGACCAGTACCGGATGGTCCAGGCCAAGCTGGCGGAGATCCGGATCTACCCCATTTCTGCAATGAATGCTCTGGATGGTCGGATGGAAGGCGACGAGAAACTGCTGGAAAAGAGCGGAGTGCCGGAATTTGAGGCGGCATTGAGCCATATGCTCACGGAAGAGCGGGGAATTCTGGAACTCAGCGGCCCCATGATGAAACTTGCAAGCATGGGCCCGGCAGTGAACGAGGTCATCGACCAGAAGTTGAACTGTATGGACTTGGATGCGAAGGCATTCCTTGAAACACAGCAGAAAACGGTAAGCGAAATTAAGAAGCTGAGGGAGCAGAAAAAAGAAGAAAAAAGAAAGTTGCGGGAGCAGTCTAAAATGATTGCACAAGATCTGACTGGGAAGGCAGAGGAGTGTTATCAGGAAATTGAGCGTGAAGCTGCGAAAATCATCGATGAAATGCAGCCAAGAGGGAGGATGACTGTTTCGGACAAACAACAGTTGATTGCAGAAACTGTTGCAAAAATTGAAAATAAGATTCCAGATATTTTGTCTGTTCACACGGAGCGAATCATAGCCAATATTAACACTTCTATTCAGAAAGAAGGTGAGAAACTCTCTTTCGAACTGATTGGGAAGGGGTTGGATAACGTCAATGCACACCTAAACAATATCAAACTGGATGAGAAAAAATCATCTGCCGGTAAAGATATTGGATCTATGGCGGCAGGCGCGATGCTGGAGACTTTTAGTCCCATTTGGGGTGTTGGAGGGGCCATTGAGGGCTTCCGTACAGCAGGAATCAAAGGCGGCATTACAGGAGGGCTGTCCGGCTGTGCAATTAGTTATGCGGGAATGTGTTTGGCAGCAACATTGGGAGCAGCAGCCTTTCCTGCAGTTCTTCTTGGGGCAGCGGCGGGTGCATTTGGTGGGAGAGCAATTACAAGACTCCTGTTTCAAAATGACCTTGCCCGGACACAGCTTGTTAGCTTGCAGCAAGACTTGAAGAGTCAAGTGTTCGCATCCATCCAGCAAATGCGGCTGTCAGGCCAACTGGAAATGTGGATTAGCAAGGAAGTTAAATCACAATATGATGACTTGATTGGCACGATGGAAAATGAATGTGAAAAAATCGTTGATGAAACTCAACGTAAAATTGCAGCCATCAGCCAGACTTTGACAGCATCCGAAGCACAACGAGATGCCCAGCGGAAAGACCTGAAGGAGTTGGGGCAGGAAAGTGCAGCGTTGATTCAGAAACTGGAGCCAGTTTATCGGAAGGTTCTGGATGTTCCTACGATGGCAGCAGTGTGAGCTGATTGTATTTATTGCGCTATTTTCAAGCTATTCTATGGTTCAGAAATGGCTGTGGCTATGATAAAAGGAGATTCAAATGAATGAACTGACGAGTAAATTATCCCCGATTGCAGATATGGACTGCAGTTTCCGCTCTTATCTAAACAGTAAAAAAGCTCATGAAGCAGCGCATATGAAAGGAAACGGCATCCCGGACTATGCCTATGGCATGGACTACGAGTTGCGCAAAAAGTTGGACAGCATTCCCGGATTATATAAAGTTGCCAGAAGTATTACCTCGACCATCGTACATCAGCAGATGCAAATTATGAACCAGCAGGCCGTATGTGCAACGCCCACCAGTTTCCCGGATGTTTACGAAATCGGCTGCGAATGTGCCCGCCGGCTGGGAATTGCTGTTCCCAACATTTTCATTGTGAATGATCAGACACTCAATGCCTATACTTACGCCTGCGATGATGTGGAGCCGTTCATTGTCCTTCACAGCGGCCTCTACGAACGTATGACCCCCGGTGAATTAAAATCCATTATCGGTCACGAATGCGGACATATCCAGAACTATCATGGCAGCTATGAGACCATTGCAACGTTGATCGCTCAGGAGGGACTGAGTGCGCTGGGCGGTTTATCTGCATTTTTCCTTTCAGTCTTCACAACCGGTGTACAGCTTGCGCTGAATTCTTGGAGCCGTGCCGCAGAGGTAACCTGCGATCGGGCAGGACTGATCTGCGCGGATAATTTGGAGGACGCTCTGTCCGCAGAGGCAAAGCTAATGTATGGCGGTGCCTTTGGCGATCACAAGATAGACTATGCGTCGATTGAAGAGCAGTTGGAGCTTCAGATGAGCAATGCCACAAAGTATTACGAAGCATTGTATTCGCATCCAACTTCAGCAAGACGTATAATGGCCATCCGGGAATTTTATGAATGCCAAACCTTCTACGATTGGCGGCCGGATATGAGAAAAGCCGACTCTATTCTCCGGTCTCATAAAGAATGTGACGAACGTTGTAAAAAGTTTATCAATCTGACAGAGGAAGGCACCCGCAGCAAAAGGGGGAAGGAAAATGAATAATGCAATTGTATACGACATCGAAGATTTAAGATGCAGACTGGATAGCTACCTGGATGGGCTCAGCCAGTTGCGCCACTCTGAAAAATATCGTGAGCTGCTCGGTGAGGCATTTTCTTTCAAAGTGACTGCGTGGGAACAGAGCATTCGCCGTCAGAAGGATATGCCGTTTACGATTGTTGTCTGCGGCGAATTCAAGAGGGGAAAATCCAGCTTTATCAATTCCCTGCTGGGAGAGGATGTGGTTACCACCGATGTAACAACAGAGACGATTACCCTGAACAAAATTAGTTATGGTCCCCACAGCAACGCTTTGGTTCTGGAAAAAGGGAAACGAATGCTTCTGACAGATGAGCAGCTTCGTCGGGAGCATTTGGAGGAGATTTTGGAGAAAGCAGATGGTAATTTCTACGAACTGGAGCTGAAACGGCCAATAGAATTCCTCAAAAAGGTTACCATTGTAGATACCCCCGGCTTGAGTGACTCATTGCAGGATTTCAGTCCCATGGTAATAGAATCGTTAATGCAGGCAGATGCAGTAATTTACATTTTTTCTGCAATTTATCCGCTGTCTTACAGGGAACAGGTATTTTTGAAGAACAGTGTGATCCCCCAGAAACATACCGATTTGCTACTAGTGGCGAATTATGTAGATATGCTTAGAAATGATGCGGAGCTGGAACGGATGTATAAAGAAATTCAGTCTCGTATTCATTCCCTGATGCCAGGGGAAGATGCCTATATGATCAGTGCGCTGGATGAGCGCTGCCGTCAGATCGGTACACCTCGCCCCAACGAGAAGACCCAGGGGAAACTGGAGGCAAACTTTGCTGCTCTGCGAGACGATATTGTCAATTTGGTCGACACAAAATGTGACATGGTATTGCCTGACCGCATGGAACGCATGATTCAGGGAATGCAGGCAGATCTGCAGTCGTACCTGGATGGCATCGCCCGTAGCCTGGACACTAGCGAGGATGCGCTGAAAGAGGAGCAGAAGAAGTCTGATGTGGCAACAACCGAAATGCTTGTGCAGCAGACCCAGGCCATTGAAAACATCAAAACTGCAATTCAGAATATGAAAGCGGAAACCGAAACCTGGTTGAAGCAAGTCATTTTGAAAATGCGAAAGGAAATCGCTGATTTTAGTTCCTTTGATATTCGGGATGTGAGAAAATACTACCCCATCTACTGTATCGACACCCTGCAGGATGCATTGAGCCGCTGTTTCGACTACCACACGGATGTGCTGTACGATATGCTGGATGAAATTTCCGGTAAACTCACAAAGAATATGCCTTCCGACATCAACAATTTGGGAATGAAAGCCAGTTTTCGCTTTGTACTGAATAATAAGACATGGACAAAGGGAGATAACGTTGCGTTGGCCCTGAATTTTGTTTCTTTGAACAACCCGATTTTGGACTTGGTGGCAAAGGGAGTCGCAGGAGGGATGCGGGACAAGGAAATGAGCAGCAATACTCAGGAGGTCTATCAAGATATTCGCAATCAATACGATAAGTTGGAAAAGTCATTACCTGCGGTCATCACAAACATATATAGTCATTTGGAGAAACAGCTGTCGGTCCTCCTCCAGGCATACTATTCCGAAAAGGCAGCAGATTTGAAAAATCAGATGGAACAGATGCGCTTGATCGTTCATAGGAGTACTGAGGAAAAAAATCAGATTAGACAAGCAGTTAAGTCAGTTCGCAGCATACTTGAGGAAATGGCGTAACGCTGTATCCCTGCGAATTATCTTCCGGAGTACAGACGGGATGGTCGTATCGATCATCCCGTCCCGGCAAAATCGCTGTGGCGTACTGGCTCTGCTGCAGCCCTAGAACAGGTGTAGGTCGTGCCTGGACATGAAAGTAAAAAAGGTGGTATCATGTTATGAAAAAGTGTCCCAATTGCCAGACCGAATTCCCAGATGCACAGTTTTTCTGTGCGAACTGCGGCACCAAACTCGAAGCACCAAAGATGCCAGCATCAAAGCCTCCGGCTGCAAAGAAACGCAGTTCTTTCGGCATGTTTGCCGTGATCTTGGCAGCCATACTCGTCATCTTCTTGGTAGCCCAATATATGACGGTTCCACACGACTCCTATGAAGCCATATCCACCAGCCAGCAAACCAATGATTTGATCCTTCCGATTCTCGAAGATGAAGATTTTCAGATCATTGAACCCAAAAATTCCAATGTATTAACCCCGGAGCAGCAAAATCTATTCATGGCAGCCGGCGATGTTCTTAACGATGTGGTCCCGTCGGACATGATCGTACAGAATTTCTTCTATCTTTCCACAGCGGAACAATGCACAGCAGCATTTAATATTAATATCAAAGATTATAAAGACATTCTTTTTCTGCAATATGTCAATGGAAACTGGGTAAATCTTGACTATATAATTCTGGCGGGTGGACAAATAATGGTAGACTCACTGGTTGACGCCCCTACGGCAATTTTGGCCCTCTCTTAGCAGAAACGGCATTCTCTAGAGTTTTTACCCTATGAGCATTTACCCTCAACTCACACAAACGGTGAAGTATATTTTATATCAAATGAAGTAGGATATAGCAAAGCGAGCATCTATGCCTGGTGACGTAAATATATCCAGAAAGGTGTTGCTGCGATAATGAATCCATCCAATGAGTGAGGTAGAGGAAAACTGACAGCAGGGGAGCCTGCACCTTCCAGGGAACTGGATGAATTGAAGGCAAAAATCCAAGACATACAGCTGGAAATTGATATTCTCAAACAAACGATTGATGTGCTAAAAAGCCCCAGGCATCAACAAGACTCCGTTAAGCAACGGGAAGAAGGCAGTGGTTGCTGATGCCTTAAAAACGAAATATCCACTAACAGTATTGGACAACACAGCGATACAGGGAAAACCAGTTTGCTTTGAAGGATTGACCATGCTGGACAACGGAAACTATATTGGTATTAACTAACGGCTCCATAGTGCGGATTGCAAAGGAACCAGCCAAAGCAAATATGTCTAGAGCCAACATTTCACCGTAACTGCAAATATCATGCCGCATGGAGGATAACAGTCAAAAGGTAAATAACTATCAGCACTGCACTCTTATTCACACGACCTCATGTGCGATAATCAATTCTTGTCTCGCCGCAGTGAAGCGATTATTCTTCCATCTTAGTAGTTATGTAATTACTTTGTAAGTTGCTGGAGCAACCCCGCTCCAGCTTATCCTCGTTATTTTCAAAATCCTGCTCTTGCAGCTAAATAAATTGTAGCAAGCAGTGTCTGGGTGCTACCCAGCCGCATTTTCTCTTGTTGGGGTTCTCCCCAATCCCCAGAAGATCAACCCTCTAATGAGGTCTGGCTGCGCATTCTGTGAGAATGCTGAAATACAGCGAAGAACAAAAAAGCAAAATTGTGTACAGATGGGTGCGTTTGCTCGCCTGACTTCCTCACAATACTGTTTGTGGTTTTCCGGATGGGTAAGCCTGCGCTGTGCCTGTGCAAACTAGGCTTCCACCTGTTCCGGCTTCTGTTGGAGCTGATCGGGTGGTTTCTTGTCTGGCATAAAGTTAACTGCCTTTCCTGAAAAAGATGTGGACAACAAAAAAGACTGTTGACTTCTCGCATGGTGCGAATAGTCAACGGCCTTTTTTGATATTCAGTTTTTACAAAAGCTGCAGACAGCAAGTTTTTGATTCTGTTTGAAAATGCTGGTATTTTAAGGGAATTCTTGTAAGTGCTCAATAACCACCCGCCTAGCATTTGACTTCGTACTGTGAGATAATGTCCCAAACTTGAAAAACTGACGG
>CALWOA010000020.1 GCA_944382965.1 uncultured Oscillospiraceae bacterium
AGAGTTTACCATATCAACCCGGCAGTCACACCGTTATCCGAAAACACCGCACCGATCAAGCCGAAACCGTCACACCGCCCGAAACGAAATCTTCACACCGTTCGGCCGAATATTGCAGACGTCTATATCAAAACATAGAAATTGCTATGATAACGCTATGCAAGAAAATTTCTTCTCAATTTTAAAACAGAGTGTATCTGCCGTCACAAGCCAGCTAGTTTCGATGAAGCAAAGGGTATGAGCGACCGGTATAATAACCACGAGCGCATTCGGATAAAACAGGAGTGGCGCAGCGTCAGCTGCGCCACTCTGCCTAAAATGCTTTCTTATACAGGGTGCTTTTGCGTTGTCCGTATAACATGGGAAGGTTCATACACAGCTGCCGGTTGAGATTTTTTCTTGTATAGTTCCGGTATGTAAAAAATGCGTAAGCATCAAATCTGCTTGCGTCACAATCTGGGGCGTGGTGCGACGTATCTGTTGCAGAAAAATATAAAAATTCATTTGGCGGTGAAAGAAAGAGCCGCGGAATCCGTATATATAAGTGAAAGACACTCACTTCCCAATATAGGAGTAAACAATATGGATGATATAAATATTATTAAATTGTTTTTGAATCGTGATGAACAGGCAATCGTGGAAACGGACAACAAATATGGTGGCTACTGTTTTGCCATAGCCTATAATATACTTTCCGATCATGAGGACTCTGAGGAGTGTGTCAGTGATACATATCACTCTGCATGGAACTCGATTCCTCCCAGAAAACCGAATCCATTGGCTCCTTTCCTTGGCAAAATTGTACGCAATATCTCGATAGATAGATGGAGAAAAAATGGTGCGCTCAAACGAGGGGGCGGACAAATCATGTTGGCGCTGGAAGAGCTTAAGGAGTGTACTTCATGCAAGGATGATATTGAAAAGGAGCTCGAACAAAGGGAACTTATCTGTGCGGTCAGGAGATTTGTGTCTGGATTGCCGGATACAGAACGAAAAATTTTTGTGTGTAGATATTGGTATATGGATCCGATATCGGATATTGCAGCACGCTTTGGTTTTACTGATAATAAAGTGAGTCTGATGCTAAGTCGGATTCGGGCAAAGCTGCAGAAGCATTTGATGAAGGAGGGGCTATTATGAAAAAAGCCATGCAATTGCTTATAGCAATTGGTCAGATTCAAGATAACGATATTCTTGATGCACACAATAGTGTGGACGTACAGAAGAAAATGCATAGGCGAATTGTTCTGATTGCAGCTATTGTTGCAGTACTTATTCTGTTGGCTGGTTGTGCAACTTTTGCATGGCACTGGTATGCCACATATTTTACAAATAAGAGGCAGGAACCGTTATCTAGTGAACAAATCGAATATATAAATGAGAATGCGGAAGATCATCAAATCAGTCAGTTACAAGGTGGATTTACCATTGAACTTGAATCTGTGATTTCCGGAAGCAATATGGCCTATGTTACTTTCGGCCTAACTGCACCAGAGAATATAGATTTTTCCGATGTTCTTGATATTCACTCGGATGCCAGCCTTGGGTTACCTGGCCTTCAGGCAATTCCATCGGGAAGTAGTGTTCCGGCGAATATTTCCTATGATGTAATTGACGATGGTGATGAAAAAAACAACACACTTAAAATTGTGATTAGAATCGATCCGGGTGTACAACAAGGGGCAGATTCCGCATTTGGCCCAGGGAAAACCTGTGAAATTGTTTTCAAAGATATTGTAAAGTGGGGACATGACCAGGAGTATGAACAAGAACTTTTGGCAACCAAATATGCGGGTCAAACAGACTACATGTTAACTCCAGAGGAATCTGAGCGTGTGCATCCCAGAACGTTACTGGCATCAGGGGAATGGAAGTTTGTAATTGAATTGACGGAAGCGGATTCGGGCGAAATAGAGTTGCTGGAATCGCCGGTATCAACTAAGGTTTGGGTTGTTCGTAATGGAGCAACGGAATTTGAAGCAATTGATTCAGTAGAGGATGTTACTTTAACATCTGTTCGCATCACGCCTCTTAGTGTAGAGATTTCGTTTGATATACCAGAACCATCTGATAAGTTTAGTTGTATCCATATTGATGTTGCAACGTTTCCTCCACTTCCTGGTACCCCCGCAATGGATTATGAAAACGTGACTTTGGTGATGAAAGATGGGACTGAAATTTCGCTGTTCCAGTCAATGGGAGAAAAAGATGTAGCAATATTAGCTGCAGATAGTCCGATTGTATTGGAGAAAGTAGATTACTTGCAAATGTCGGATGGAACGAAACTCCATGCAAAGTAATCTGCACTTGAAGCGGTATATATCTTCAAAGGATGTTGGTTGTTGACGTGTGCCAGCATACATTGGTCTATCTTGATTTAGCGGAGATGTGGGCCGAACCCGTCTATGTAAACTTGTTTCATTCGTCATGGCGATTATTCGTTAATAAGCACCAAAGCTAAGAATATATGAAAATTGCCGACCCTGAGAGTTAAACTCGGGGTCGGCATTACGTTTCCTTCGCATGGCAGAGTTCCGGTGTATTCCTGGGCAGCAATGCCTGTACAATTTCTGAGTCTGCCAGATTGGTATGTTTCGCGGTTATGTCAAATATCGATAGGAATCCAGAGCATTCTCTACAGCCATCTGGATCACACTGAATATCACGGCACTTCCTGTGGATCCTTTTGAGTGGGAGGAGACTATTGCTGATCCGCCCAGCGCTTGTAAACGGTTTTACCACCATTTTGCCGTAGGTAACGCAGATGTTTTTTCACGGCCCCTTGGTTGCCCTCTCTTTGGTTGTACAGCACCTGAATGCGGGCTATCTCCAGCCGACGGATGTTGTACTGAGCCTTTTGAAATGCAGTTTCCAAATATGCTTCATCTACCGGACTTCCCTCAAGACAGTACAGGTACTGGCGGTAAAGAGATAGGTTTTCTCCAAGGTTTTTTGCCAATGCACCGTTGTTCAGACGACAGGCATCAATAATTTCCTCCAATTCTTTCAGTTCCTGCCTGGCTTGCTCCAGCTTCCCCATATGCAGGCAGCAGGCTGCTCGGTTGGAAGCATACAGACCCCGTACTGGAAGCGTGTCCCCAGGCTGTGAAAGAAGGGTGAGGGCTTTTTCGTATTCTCCGGCAGCGGTATAGCCGTCGGCTAGGTAGCTGCGGCAGATGGCGGCATCGCTACTGCCGGGCTTCATTCGCTCCGGAATAGATTGGTACGCCTTCAGAAATTTGTCCGGGTCCAGCTCCATGTGCAAATACCCCAGATAACGGGTGTTTTCCATACTGGCCAGTACATTGCCCAGTACCCGGGAGGAAAAAAAGCCAATGCCGATCATCAGCACGGAGGCGATCAAAGGAATAAAGAAAGGATAGTCCCTGTCCCGGAGCCAGATTATAACTGCAATAAAAATAGAAAATGTCATCAGTGCAGTGCTGGCAATTCTGCTTCGCCGAAATCCTTGGATCATAGCACTTACCTCCTTTGTTGTCCTACTATTATAATTGCCGTCACAGCCCATTTCAAGAAGTATCGTATATTTTATACATGGCACAATCCAACCCGCAAAACAAATCTGCTTTTTGGTATTGAGACCAAAAACAGAGTATTCCATTTCTGAAAAAAATAGTTTATAATATCAAATAATAGAAGGATAAACAGAAATAACTGGCGATAATGACGAAACTGATCAAAGAAAGGACCGATATGCTATGTTACATATCACAGCACTGATGGATAACAAGCCGACGGAGCACAAGGCACTGATTGCGGAACATGGCCTTTCTTTATTCCTGATATACAACGGTCATCGAGTTCTGTTTGATTGCGGCTCCGGCGCAAATCCGTTGTACAATGCGCATAAGCTTGGTATTGATTTAAAAAACTTGGACGCGGTGGTTCTTAGCCATAGCCACTATGACCATGCAGCCGGTTTCCGGGATTTGGTTGAATCTGGCGCTGGCAGCAGCCATCTGTATACCGGACCAAATTTCTTTGAAAAGAAATTTGCTCAGAACGGTGTGCGCCATACCGATCTGTCCGCCGGATTTACACCGGACTTTCTTTGTGAAAACGGAATCACCCACCATCAGGTGGACGGAGTTTTGGAGCTGTTTCCCGGACTGTACCTGATTGGCAACTTCCCCAGAGTTCACGATTTTGAAAAGATTCCGCCTCGGTTTGTCCGCTGGAAAGAGAATCAATTCATCCCTGATGATTTCGGGGATGAAATCTGTGTGGCGGCGGAGGTGGAGGGTGGCTTGGCTGTTCTGGTGGGCTGCTCCCATCCAGGTATCCTGAACATGATTACCCATGTTCATTCTCTGCTGGAAAAACCGGTGAAGGCCGTTTTTGGAGGTACTCATTTGGTGGAAGCTGATGAACAGCGGATTGAAACAACGGTGGATGCTTTGCACCAAGCTGGTTTGGAAGTCCTGGGCCTAAGTCACTGCTCCGGTGACGCGGCGGACTGCGCAATCGGCTGTCGCAGCGACATTCAGGGGTGCCATCTGGGTGTGGGCGACTGCTTCTTCTTTGACTGAGTATGCTGCTGGATGAACTTGCGAAAGAGCTGGTGGATGGCACATCTGCTCTGGTAGGCGGAAGAATTATCAACATTATGGACCCGGATGGAATCATCATTGCCTCAACGGAGTCGGAGCGTGTGGGTTCATACCACCAGGGCGCCAAGGAGGCGGCCCGAACAGGAAAAGTAGTAAACATCTATGCCAACCAGCTAGATCGGTATCCCGGCGCTAAGGAAGGGTGTAATATGCCTCTGCGCTTGGGCGGGAGGATCATAGGTGTGGTGGGAATCCATGGGGATCCGGACCAGATACAGGATATGGCCCATCTTTTAGAGGTATATGCCACCAAATATTACCAGCTGGAAGCTATGCTTCGGCCCCGGATGGCAGAGAGTGCCATGCGCATTCAGCTTTTGCTGAATCTGATTGCTCCGTCCGGAGGAGCGGTGTCGGCTACCCATAATCTGCTGGAAAAACTAAATATTACCTTCCAATTCCCCGTGAATACGGTGGTGATTTCCGCCAAGTCTGGCGTAAAGATTCCCCAGAGCGCGGAACGGATTCACCAGCTCCTGGACAAGTTGGGCTTTCAGAGAAAGGCTTGTGACCTTTGGGGAATTGTGGAAGGCCGCATGGTGCTGCTATGCAGTCAATGCAGCGGCAGAGATATTTGTTCTCTCCGGGCGCTGAATGCCGAAGGTTACCGGGTCAGCCTGGGCACGCCCAGCGCCAATCTGTATGACATTCAAACCGCCTACGATCAAGCCTCCATTATTGATAGTGCCTGCGGAACGGATTTTAACGATATCCGGCAGATGGATGTCTGTTGCCGTTATCTGCTGCGCCGCACGGCCGTACAGGAGAGCAGTTTCCTGGATGGGTTGTACCAACGGCTGTTGGATACTTATGGGAAGGAAAATTGTCAGGTGATGCTGGAAAGCACAGAAGCATATTACACCTGCAACCGCAGCGTTACTGCCGCAGCTAAGCAGCAGTTTATCCACAAAAATACCCTGCAATACCGGGTGAAACGAATCCTGGAGACGCTGGATCTGGGAGATCTGCCGGATTTTCTGCAGGAATATTTGCTCCGGCTTGTGCTGGAGCATGCCCATCGTAAATCAGGGTCACAAGACCTTGAAAAATAGAAGGAGGAAAACGTATGCAAACCTTTCTGTTATTTGCAACCATCATTGTAGCCGTTGTCCTGATGGTTCTGGCGATCTCCAAGATGAAGATGCATCCTTTCATCGTCATGCTTGTCATCGCCATGATCGTCGGCCTGTTCTGGGGTGTCGTGGACCCCGAATCCGGTCTGACACCCACAGAGGTGGTCAATCAGATCAAAAACGGCTTCGGCAGCATCATGACCAGTATCGGCATCGTCATTCTCTGCGGTACCATTATCGGAACCATCCTGGAGAAAACTGGCGCTGCCCTTACCATGGCAAATGCTATCCTGAAGGCGGTTGGCGAGAAAAACAGTGTCGTAGCCATGGGTGCTATGGGTTACGTCACCGGTATCCCCGTATTCTGTGATTCTGGTTTCGTGGTTCTGTCTCCCATCAGCCGTGCGCTGGCGCAGCAGTCCAATGTTTCCCTGGCTGTTATGGGCACCGCACTTTCCGGCGGCTTGTATGCCACGCACTGCCTGGTTCCTCCCACTCCCGGTCCTATTGCTATGGCTGGTACTCTGGACGCAGACCTTGGCCTGACCATTCTGGTTGGCCTGATTATTTCCATCCCGGCCGTTGCGGCAGCTATTGTGTACGCCATGAAGGTAGCCAGCAAGGTCAATATTCCTGCCAACTCCGAGTACACCCTGGATGAGCTGCGGGCAAAGTATGGCAAGCTGCCCGGCACTGCCGAGAGCTTTGCACCCCTGCTGCTGCCTATCATCCTCATCGCCATTGCATCTGTGGCAGATTTCCCTGCTAAGCCTTTTGGAGAAGGTGCAGTTTACCAGCTCATTATGTTCATCGGTAACCCTGTGGTGGCTCTGCTGCTGGGTGTGTTCCTGTCCATCAAGCTGATTCCTGCTGCGGAAAAGTCCCATACACTGGATTGGGTTACCCAGGGTGTTACGGACTCTGCCGGTATTCTGGCTATTACCTGCGCAGGCAGTTCTTTCGGTGCGATCCTGAAGTGCATGCCCATCGCTGACTCCGTTGGCGGTCTGGTCAACTCTGGTCTTGGCGTTCTGATTCCCTTCATCATTGCGATGGTCCTGAAACTGGCTATGGGCGCTTCCACTGTGGCTATGATTACCACTGCCGGTATGATGGCTCCTCTGATGGAGACCATGGGCTTTACCTCTGCACTGGGCAAGGTCCTTGTGGTTATGGCTATCGGCGCTGGTTCCATGGTTGCTTCCCATGCCAATGACTCCTACTTCTGGGTTGTCTCCCAGTTCTCCGATATGAAGACTGAAGAGGCTTACAAGTGTCAGACCGGTATGACTGCCGTTATGGGTATTGTCATGATCGCCATTATCTTCGTCTTGTCTCTGTTTGTGTAATTTTTTCATCGATATGCTTTTCTCCGGATGCAGCAGTGCCCGTAAGAGCACTGCTGCCCCCATATTATAGCGAAAGGAGGCATTTTTGTGTCTGCAAGAGAAAATGCCCAGAAGATTATTACCGCAGCGCTGGAGGCTGCCATGCCGGATACCGCTGTCCGTGCAGCTTTGCAGGAGGCAGATTTTTCCCAAGGAAAGCTGATCCTGATTGCTGCTGGTAAGGCCGGATGGCAGATGGCCAAAGCTGCCTGGGACCAGCTGGGCAGCCGGATTGACGGAGGCGTGGTGGTTACCAAATACGACCATAGCAAAGGACCACTGGGGAATCTTGTCATTTATGAGGCTGGCCACCCTGTGCCGGATGCCAATTCCTTTCGGGCGACCCAGGCTGCCATTGATGCAGTCAGCGGCTTGAGCCGGCAGGATACGGTTTTGTTCCTTCTTTCCGGCGGCGGCAGCGCTTTATTTGAAAAGCCGCTGATTCCCGAGGAAGATCTGAACCGTCTGACCAAGGAACTGCTGTCTTGCGGAGCGGACATTGTGGAGATGAACACCATCCGTAAGCGCCTGTCCGCCGTCAAAGGAGGGCGCTTTGCCCAATTATGCGCTCCGGCCAAAGTATTTGCCATTGTGCTTTCGGATATCCTAGGAGATCCCCTGGACATGATTGCCTCTGGGCCGGCCTATCCGGATTCCTCAACTTGCGAAGACGCTCTGCGGATTGCCCGAAAGTACGGCCTTACTTTAACACAGCAGATGCAGCAGCTTCTGGCCCAGGAAACGCCCAAAACGTTGGATAACGTGCAGACCCATATTACGGGCTCGGTGCGGCAGCTCTGTATTGCCGCGAAGAAAGCCTGCGAGGAGTTCGGGTATGAGACCAACATTCTGACAGATCGGCTCTGCTGTACTGCAAGAGATGCCGGCGTGTTTCTGGGCAATATAGCGGGTTATTACGCCGGTTCCGGCAGGAAGCTTGCCTTCCTGGCAGGAGGAGAAACAGTTGTTCGCCTCACTGGCAAGGGCGTGGGGGGACGAAATCAGGAAGTAGCGCTGGCAGGCGCAGAATACATTGCCGGACTGAACGCAGCCCTGTTCTCTATTGGCTCCGATGGTACCGACGGTCCTACGGACGCAGCTGGAGGCTATGTTGACGGCACGACCCGGGACGTGTTGAAAACCCAGGGCATTTCCATTAGTGACGTGCTGCAAAACAACGATGCCTATCACGCGTTGGAGCGTTGCGGCGGCTTGATCAAAACCGGCGCCACTGGTACCAATGTCAACGACCTGTCTGTGCTGCTGCTGGAAGCGTAGCCGTCCAGCCGGTTAATAGATTGTGTTGTAAAAATCTGTCGGCCTTTTCGTCGAAATTAGGCCGATAGATAACGCGGTCGGAAAACTTTCAGAGCCCCTTCAGGGGTGAGGCCAGTAAAAAGCCTCTAGGGCTTAGACAAAACCTCCGGCTTAGCCGGAGGTTTTGTCTTGTTATTCCTGCCGCAACCGTTCTACTACGCTGTAGCGTTGGGCTATCCGGCTGCTGAGTACCGGGATAACAATGCCCAGTACCGCAAATACCGGCAGCACCACAGCAATGGGCCAGATGGTGAACCGATAGGTGAGGAACCAAAGCAAGGAGCTGAAAGCAGAATCTAGGAACGGAGCAGCAGCCACAATCAGCACCAGGGCCAGAGCAGCGGCTCCCAGAGTATAGAGCAGACCTTCCAGCGCCAGCATAGTGCGCAGCTGCCGGGTTGTCATGCCGATAGATTGCAGCACCGCCAATTCCCGGCGGCGGGCGGTGATTCCGGTGAGGACGGCATTGAAGAAGTTAAGCACTCCCACCAACCCTACGATAAAGCTCAGTGCACCGCCTAATAGTAGGAACATGCTCTTGAAGCTTTCAAATTCCCCGGCATAGGTGGCTTTGCTTTCGTAGTCGAATTGGGGATTCTGATTTTCCGTGTAATCCTGTAAAAAAGCCTCCATGGCATCATTGGCTTCCGGGGTGGTATCAAAGGCATAGTACATGACACTGTCCGTTCCGGTATCCTGGATGAAGGTATCTGCGCCCATAATAAACGCATCGTCGCCATAGTAACGATAGCTCAAGGGAGTGGGTACCACTACCAAGGCGGCTACGGTATAGTCTTTGTCTTGATATTTGGATGCCCGCTCCGCCCAGATAGCATTGGTAGGTACATTCTCCCAGGGACCATATATCTCTTCTGTAATGGGGTTATAATACTCGTATTCCTCCACGTAGCGGATGGTCACGGTATCACCCAATTTGGCCCAGTGGCTGTCCCACTCCGGATTTCCATAGTCATCATCGGAGTAAACAGCGGCCACATAGTTCCCGCCGGGTTCTTCCAGCTTGCTCAGATCCCCTTCCAATACCGTCAGACGCTCCAGAGCAAAGGACTCCATTCCGTAGAGTTGAACCTGCTCCGCGATTCGTCCGTCTGCCATTCGCTCCTCGCAAAAGAGCGCGCTGTCGATTTGCTCTGGGGTCATCCATTGGCTATAATGCCTGCGGTAATACTCTTCCGTAACAAATTCCTGTGCGTTAAATGTTTTGCCATACACTCTGCCGCCGTCAGTTATGCCTCCCTGAGCATGAATTGCATGGATAACGTCCTCATTCACATTGATATCTGCAGTGAAGATACCTCTGCCTTGAAACTTGTTCGCATCCGCCACCAGGAAATCGCTGGCGGTAAAATAGGCCAAATATTTGTCCATGTCAAAACCACGGGCAAAGGTGACCGTCATCGTCAGCAGTACCACCGCCAGAGACAAGGACAAAATCGTAATTACGGTCTTGCCCCGGCTGCGGCCCAGATTGGCCCAGGCCATGGACAGCAGGGATACGCCTTTGCCATTGCGTTTTTCTTTCCGGTTGGATACTTTTCCCTCTGTGTAGCGCACCGCTTCCACGGCAGATACCTTTCCCGCAATCCGTCCCGGACGGCGGCAGGAAATCAGCACCGTTATCAACGCAAACAATGCCGAACCCACAAAGATGGCCGGGTTTACCGACACCACAGCGGTAACGGCATCGAGCTGAGCCACAATTACCGGTGTGAGCACGCCGCCCAACAGCCAGCCCAACACCAGTCCCAGGGGGATACCTGCCGCAGATAACAGAAGGGCCTGTGTGCGGATCATCCGCCGGATCTGCCGGGGGGTGGTGCCAATGGTTTTCAGCAGGCCATAGAACCGGATGTCTCCCGCCACTGAAATCTGGAACACATTGTAGATAATCAGATATCCGGTAAACAGAATGAGCAGCAGCATGCCGGCAAGCATCATCGCAGTCCCGAAGTCCAGATTTTCCGAAAGCTGGGCCCCGGTATATCCCCAGTTGACGCCGATGGCAATGTAATTATCGTTCCTTGTTTCGCTTTGATAGCCGTGATTGGACAGAATTTCCTCAATGTCCGCAGCAATGGAGCGGGCGCCATGCCTCAGCATCACATCCAGGTTCCAGGTGCCGGTCATACCATCGCTTCCGGGGGGCGTTACCCCAACCTCTTCCAGCACGGCATTTACCCGGCTTTCCGGGATGAGAATATGGTTGGCAACGATGGCTTCATCATACTCCCACCAACCGCAAAGGGTGAAGGTCTGGGTTGTTTCGTGACCGTCTACATAGAAGGTGACGGTAAATTCCGCTCCCAACTCCGGCTCAACCCCCAGCAGTTCCAGTACATGTGTGTCGGTGGCTGCTTCCTTGGTGCCTTCCTGAGGCAGGCGGCCCTGGATGGGGTCACAGTACATCCAGTGGGCCTGGTTGGCATCGGAATAGCCCACCTCCACATGGGATTTGTTGAAGGGAATGTCTGTAGGCATTCCCAGAAAACGCCTCAGTCCCCATTGGGAGATCAGCGGGTCTTCTCTTAACTCTTCAAACTGATCTTGCGTCAGGTACTTGAAAGAACCGTGGCACCAGCCGCCTGCCTGGCGGAAATTATTCTGCTGGAAACCTTCGTTGATGGACAGGGTAATGGTAAACAAAGACGTAAACAGCATGGCAGTCAGGGCAATGGCCATAATGGCTACCAGATTCCGGGTGCGGTTTGCCCGCAGCGCCCGCAGGCTCAGTCTGCGGATGCACCCACGATTGGAAACATTCATCTTGTTTCCTCCTTACCGTGTCACAATCCGGCCGTCCTCAATGCGGACGATCCGGTCGGCCATTTGGGCGATCTCTTCGTTGTGGGTAATCATCACCATGGTCTGGGAGAACTTCTGCCCGGTTACCTTCATCAGTCCCAGCACATCCTGGCTGGTTTTGCTGTCCAGATTGCCGGTAGGCTCATCTGCCAGCACAATGGCAGGTTTGGCTGCCAGCGCCCGGGCGATGGCCACCCGCTGCTGCTGACCGCCGGAGAGCTGGTTGGGCAGATTTTTTAGTTTTTTCTCCAAGCCAAGGGTTTCGATTACCTGGCGGACATATTCCGTATCCACCTTGTTCCCGTCCAGCTGAATGGGCAGGATGATGTTTTCCCATACGCTGAGCACCGGAACCAGGTTGTACGACTGGAACACAAATCCGATTTTTCTCCGGCGGAAAATGGTCAGGGCTTCATCCTTGAGAGAGAAAATATCCTTTCCATCCACCATGACGCTGCCGGAGGTGGGCTGGTCCAGCCCGCCCAGCATGTGCAGCAGGGTGGATTTTCCGGAACCGGAGGTGCCCACAATGGCCACAAATTCCCCTTGTTCCACGCTCAGATTTACACCGTCCAGGGCTTTTACCTGGGTATCCCCGGAGCCATAGTACTTTTTCAGGTCTTTGGTCTGTAGAATTGCCATATTGTCCTCCTGATGTAGAAAAGTCTGTACTGTCTTTTGACAATACAGACTTTACCACCAAAATCTTTCCTGGTACTGTCGAGAATGTGACAGTTTTGACAGAAGTTCCGGATATTACCTTCAGGCGTCTTTTCTTGCCCGAACCAGCAGCATCATGGGACGGCGCAGCTCATCCCGCATACCGGGGATATCCAGCATCTGCGGGGAAGGCATGGCCTCTTCCACCACTTCCAGAACAAATCCATTGCGCAGCAAGCCCATCAGAATTTGGGTCAGGGTATGATGCTGCTTATGCACCTGGCAGCCTAAGAAGTTTGTAATCCGCTCACCGGGCAGAAAATAATTGTCAATAGGCCAGTGCTTGGGAGTTCCGTCGGGAGCATACTCCCAATCCTGATGGACACCGGCAGTAAAGGCAGGATGCTCGATGTTGAACAGGAAAATCCCGCCCGGCTTCAGCGTCCGGTACACGTTCTGAAATACGGCGTCCAGATTTTCAATGTAGTGCAGCGCCAGATTGGAAACAACGCAGTCCCATCTGTTCTGGGGATACTCATATTCTTCGATTCCGCAGACGCGGTAAGTAATTCCATCACCTTTGCTGCGCTGCTGGGCCTGGGCAATCATTTTCTGACTCAGGTCAATTCCCAGTACTTTTTTTGCACCCTGCTCGGATGCGAACTTGCAGTGCCATCCGTATCCGCATCCCAAATCCAGCACGGATTTTCCTTCCAGCGGCGGAAACAGGGGTTTCAGCTGGTGCCATTCTCCCGCAGCAGAAAGCCCTTCCTTGCTCCGGGGCATCTGGGCATAAGCTTCGAAAAAGTGCTCATTTTCATATTCGTTTGTCATGGGTTTTGCCTCCTGTACGGGTCTCTCGTCTTATTCCCGGGGCAGGTATAAAGCAAAGGTGCTGCCTTTTCCTGCATTACTTTCCACTTTTACATAGCCGCCTTGCTTTTGGGCAACCTGCCGGGTCAGGTACAGCCCAATACCAACCCCTTCTTCCTGATAGGCATGGGGTGCCCGGTAGAATCGGCAGAAGATTTTGGCCTGTTCCGCTTCCGGAATTCCGGGGCCGGTATCCGACACCCGAATGGCGCAGAACAGCTCATATTGTTTGACATCCACCGAAACCTTGCCGCCGGAAGGGGTATATTTTACTGCATTATCCAGCAGATTGCATAGGGCTTCTTCCGTCCATTTGGAATCAAAACAGGCGCTGCCTCCTGCATTTCTCACCGTCAGAGTGATTTGCTTCTCAGCCGCTTTGGGTGCGTACTGGGCTGCTGCCCGCTGCACCATGGGAGAAAGTTCCCCCGGCTGCGGATGCAGGGAAAGAATACCCGTTTCCAGCCGGGAAGTTTTAACCAGCGCTTCAATCAACGTCTGCAGCTTCTCCGCTTGGGTAGAGATAGCCTGGGTGCAGCTTCGTCCCTGCTCCGTCAGAGGCTGCTCTTCCAGCAGCTGGGCATACAGCCGCAGATTGGCCACCGGGGTTTTGGTCTGGTGGGAAATATCCGAAATCAGGGCGCTGATCTGGTCTTTTTGCTCCTGAAGCGTCCGGGCGGACAGGGCGCTGGCGGTCAGATACCGCCGTACCCGGCTTTCCAAAGCGGAAAGTTTGCTTTCATCAAACTGTGTTTCCAGGAAGGTTCCATTGGTTGCAGCGGTGAACATGGCATCCAGCCGTTTTATGGTGCGCCCTGTCCGCCACCGGCTGTAAATTACCACCGCCAACGCAACGGTCAGGGCGATTCCTGCCACAATGTATCCCATCATGGTTTCACCGCCCAGGTATAGCCGATGCCATATACCGTTTTCAGGTATTCCGGCCGGGAGGGGTCCGCTTCCAGCTTGCTGCGCAGCCGCTTCACGGTAACGGAGAGAGCGTTTTCTTCCACGTACTCAGCCCCATCCGTCCATACTCCATCCAGCAGCTGATTCCGGCTCAGGGTACGTCCCCGGTTTTCCACCAGCAGACGCAAAAGCTTTTGTTCGGTCTTGGACAGTTCCACCGCAGTACCATCCCGGCGAAAATCCATCCGTGCAAAGTCAAAGGCAAACGGCCCAAGCATCAGCACTCCGGCGTTTTTTTTCTGCTTCCTGCGCAGCTGGGCAGCGACCCTGGCCCGGAGTATCGCCAGGGAGAAAGGCTTGGTAATATAGTCATCCGCCCCAGCTTCCAGACCCGTCACCTCGTCTAGTTCCAGGTCATTAGCAGTAAGCAGGACTACTGGGGTAGTGTCACCGCTGTCTCTGCGACTGCGCAGCAGGTCCAGCCCGCTGCCGTCGGGCAGATTGATGTCCAGAATCAGCAGGTCAAACCGCCCAGTTTCCAGCAATTTTTCCGCCTGAGTCAAGGAAGCACAGCGGCTGACCGCCAGTTCCGAAGATTCCAGCGCCATGGCAATGCCCCGTCCCAGGGCTTCATCGTCTTCCAATAATAATATGTGTTTCATGTTTGTGCCTCGCATCCTTGCTGAGTAAGCAAACTTGATAACCCTATTATAGTGTTTGCCCGACTTGAAATCAATACGCACAGCAAAACGCCGCAAGATATCCTCGCGGCGTTTTGCCAGGTTGTCCAGGGAGAAAGATGATATGAAAATCGTTGGAAGGCAATTTCGGCCTTATTCCGCTGCCGCATCCCACCGACGGAGATATCCCACAGCTAAGATGGCAAACACCGCGGTATAAATCAGGGCGGAGAAGAAAAACGGAAGCATCTGCAGTTTCATTTGCGGGTTATTGGCCCGCATTCCCAGACACAGCAGGGAATAGGGGAAGGCATATCCCAGTCCCTGGGCAGTAACCAAAAGTCCCAGAATGCCACCGATTAAGCCGATGGTTACCGGCGGAGCAAAGGCCCGGATCACCAGGCTGAAAAAGAGCTGCACCGCGCACACAGAAATTCCACCCAAGGCCCCAAAGAGCAGCCACTGCGGCAATTCCGGCGGCACCGGAGCAGATATGCCCGCTATTTTTCCGCTGAGCAGAAACAGCGCCCCAATACAGACTTGCGCCAGCAGGGATATCCCAGCAGCCAAGATTAACTTGGCTCCGTACAAACATCCCACCGGCACGGGAGCGGTGAGAAAACTGTTCCAGTTATGATCCCAATGTTCCAGCCGCCACTGCCAGGCGCAGAATACACCCAACAGCGCAGGCAGGAAAAAGGTGGAGGAAAACAGGGTGTGCTGGCTCCACAGGCTGTACCATCCATTATCCAGTACCTCCAGATTGGCCAGATAATTCCCGGTTCCCAACACGGACGGAATAATTGGCAGCACAAGAAAAGCCAGCCATACCGGAGAGCATCGGCACTTTTGTATTTCCGCTTTCAAGCATCGCAGAAGCATTGTTTATACCTCCTTTTTTACGAACAGTGTCCGGCCTGCTGCCAGGAACAGCGCTGCCCAGACCACCAGCAGCGCCGCATCCGCAGCCTGGGGCCAGAGCCAATAAAATCGGGTTGCACCAGTGGCTGGTTCCCAGTCCATGCCGACAAAACTCAAAAGTCCATAATACCCCCAGGGCTCGCACCGTTTCAGCCACGCAGGGAACAGCATGGACAGAATTCCCAGAAAACTTCCCAAGATACCGCACACCAGGGCCGCTGCCTGATTGACAAACCAAAGGGAAAGACCTTGCTGTAGGGCATATACCATCATGGACACCGCCCAGGAAACAAAAGTAAACAATCCCATCTGCCTCCAGGGAATCGGGCCGGGAAACTGGTTGTACACACCTACTACCAGGAAGAGTCCTGCGCGTATCAACAGAAGCATTGCCAGCACCAGGGCGCCCCAGCAAAGCTTCGCCTTATAAAGCCTTCCCGCTGGAACCATGGTTTCCAGAAGTTTCCAGGTGTTTCCTTTGTGCTCCAGTTCGCAATTCCGGCTGGCCAGCGTGGCGACGCTGAGAGGCAGAACAATGGCGTCTACGATTGTCAGGTTGTAAAGCAGAAGCATCCAGCCCTGCTGTAAATTCTCCGCATCCTGACGGGTCAAGAAAACACCCATCCAGATCAGTTCTACCGCCAGCACAGCGGCGCACACCAGGACAATTTTCCGTCGGCGGCACTTGTAAAATTCCAATCTCAGCAATTTCACAAGCTCACCGCCTTTCCCGTCAGCTCCAGGAAAATCTCCTCCAGGCTCTTTTGACGCTCCTCCAGGCGAAGGACACCCAGGCAATTTTTTGCCAGGAAATACGTGATTTTAGCGGTAATTTCGTCAGATAAAATAGGAAGAATGAGGAATCCATCTTCTTCCTGGCTGTCTAAGGACTTTTCCGACAGCAGGCACCGGACAACGGCGTTGTTGGTGGTTCGCAGTGCCAGGTGATGACTGCTGCGGCCATGGAGAGCTTGCAGTGAATCCTGAAATACCAGTTCACCTTCCCGAATGATAGCCACATGGTCAGCCATTTGGTCGATTTCACTGAGCAGATGGCTGGACATTACCACCGTCATGCCAAACCGTCCAGGTAAGTCCCGAATCAGTTCCCGCATTTCCTGAATCCCAGCCGGGTCCAGGCCATTGGTTGGCTCGTCCAAGATCAGCAGTTTGGGGTATCCCAGCAGCGCCGCCGCCAATCCCAAGCGCTGTTTCATGCCCAAGGAATAGTGGGCAACCTTCTTTCCATGCTGACCGTCCAGCCGGACAATTTGCAAAACTTCCCGAATGTTCTTTTCCGGCAGCCCCCGAAGGGTTTGGATAATGCGCAGATTTTCTTCTCCGGTCAGGTGACCGTAATAGCTGGGGCTTTCAATCAAACTCCCAACCTGCCGCAGCACCGCCAGGCGATTGCGGCTGTCCATTTTGTTGCCCAACACCTGAATTCTGCCTGCTGTTGGACGAACCAGGCCAAGGATCATTTTCAGCGTGGTGGACTTTCCGGCTCCGTTAGGGCCAAGAAAGCCGTAGATGCTGCCTTCCGGTACGTTTAAGTCCAGGTGGGACACCCGCATGGCGTTTCCATATTGCTTGCATAAATCATGGGTTTCGATAATGTTCATGGTAAAACCTCCTTACGCTGCCTAGAATATCTCACATGCCTTACATGCCCATGAAGCTTTCTTTACGATTACCTGAAATCCCATCAGGCTGTCTGGACAAATGAAAGGCTTTTTTCTATAATGGAGGCAGTTGAACGCAAAGGAGGCAGGCACCATGGCCTACCGTATTTTTATTGTGGATGACGAGCCGGCGCTTCAGAACATGGTGAAAGAAATTCTGACCCAGGCAGGCTACGAAGTTGATGCGGCTCTGTCCTGTGCCCAAGCCATGGAGCGGTTTCCCACCGCGGCGCCGGATGCGGTGCTGTTGGATGTAATGCTCCCGGATGGGGATGGATTCTCCCTCTTTGGAAAACTGCGGGAAATTCGGGATGTGCCGGTACTGTTCCTTTCCGCCCGAGACGAAGACGAAGCCCGGCTTCGGGGGCTGGGACTGGGAGCGGACGACTACATCACCAAACCGTTTCTTCCTCAAGAACTGCTGCTCCGCTTAAGGGCAGTACTGCGGCGGGTTTACCGGGAAACCTCTGGGCTTTCTTCATTGGCAGATGTAAAAATCGACTGGGGCAAGAGTACCATTTATCGAAATGGCAGCGAAGTTTCCCTGACTGCCAAGGAATTTGCCCTGCTGAAAAAGCTATGGGAGGCCCGGGGAAACATTGTCACCATCGATGCCCTATGCGCTGCTCTGTGGGATGGCCCCCTGGTTGGCTATGAGAATACCCTCATGGTGCACATCCGGCGACTGCGGGAGAAGATAGAGGCAGACCCTTCCCATCCCAAATTTTTGCTGACGGTGCGGGGATTGGGCTATCGGCTGAAACGGGAGGAACGGCAATGAAGCTGCAAGCTTTGCGAAAAGGCGCTATGCTGGTAACAGTTTCTGCACTGATGATTTTTGTCATTACCATGCTGGGATGGTTTGCCTTTGGCTGCTATATTTCTGATGGAGGA
Source organism: uncultured Oscillospiraceae bacterium (assembly GCA_944382965.1). Classification (GTDB taxonomy): domain Bacteria; phylum Bacillota; class Clostridia; order Oscillospirales; family Oscillospiraceae; genus Faecousia. The sequence continues at coordinate 17,852 of CALWOA010000020.1, forward strand.
CGAGGCTGGAATGTTCCCATAAGGGAGTACTCCAAGGCTTTAACTTGGGATGGAACGACCTACACCTTTACCGGAGAGAATTTGCTTGAAAAAGACCGCTGGATGATGCTTCTGAATCCCCAGGGACGGGTGGTGTGGTCCCTGCGCAAACCGGAGGATGTGCCGGAGCAATACACGCTTACGGATGTGGCCTCGTTTACCCGGTGGTATCTCGAAGACTATCCCGTCCGATGTTGGGTGCGTCCTGATGGACTGCTGGTGGTGGGTTCTCCCAAAGGCAGCGTTTGGAAGCATGATATTGCCATGAACACACAAGACCTGCTGCAGGCACCTTTGTGGTTTGCTGGTATTTTTCTGCTGGCACTGGGCAGTGTACTGGGACTTGCCTGGCTGACTGTGGGCAATTGGTTTCGCCAAGATCAGCAGGTGCGGGATGCCGCCCGGTCAAATTGGATCAACGGCGTTTCCCACGATATCCGCACACCACTTTCGGTGGTGATGGGTTACGCCGCGCAACTGGAAGATGCGCCGGATTTAAGCCCGCTGCACAGACAGCAGGCATCCGCCATCCGCGCCCAGAGCCAGGTCATTCGGGATTTGGTGAACGATTTGAATCTTACCATGCGTCTGGACTGCGAAATGCAGGCCCTTCGGAAAGAAACCCTTCGACCGGAAGCCTTCCTGCGGCAAATCGGGGCAGATTTTCTCAACGGCGGCATGGGATCTGGCTTCAATTTTGAAATAGACCTGCCGGAAATACCTTTGCCGGAAATGAACGCCGATCCCTTCCTTCTGCGTCGGGCGATAAATAATCTGCTAACCAACTGCGTGCGGCATAACAGTCCTGGCGGCCTCATCCGTCTGGGAGCCAAGACAGCGGGCAAGTGGATCGTTCTCTGGGTGGAAGGTGGAACGCTGGATGATTCAACGGAGACACACGCACCTCAGTTCCTGGAACCGGATGGCGGCGCTGCTCACGGTACAGGTCTGCGCCTGGTTACCCAAATTGCTGCTGCCCATGGCGGCAAAACGGAATTTCACAGCGGCACGCCTTACCGGTGTGAACTGTGGATGCCCCAAAAATAATAGAGCATCTTTGCTGCGGGAAATGCGTCACCCCCCTGGCTTAGCCAGGGGGGTGACCAACTATTTGATTATACATTCCAAAATTATTTCATCATCCCAACAATCTGGGAGAAGCTGCCCAAAATAACAGTCACTGTGCCATACCAAAATTCTACCAGGCTTCCCATACGGAAACCTCCCCGCAGAACAGCTCCGAAAGAGTATTTTCCGCTTGGCAGTGGATGTTGTTTGTTCAAAGAAGCGTAGAAATACCAAGAACAGGAAAGCAACTTTTATTCGAACACCGGCATATAGGCATCAAAAGCAACATCGCTGATAACGGTGTCCGTATACTCCGAACCATGAAATACAGAATCAATGGTAATCCGTACACTGTCTGTTACAACAGGCTCAGATAGTACCATTGCCTGACCTTCCATCATGTCCTTCAGAGTAAATTGCATGGTGCTTCCATCTGAAAAAGTCACGGTAACGTGCTCGGGGCGGGAATTATCCAGGTAACGACTCTTGTCATACTGATTGCCCGGGAAAATATAAATTGCATTCAGCAAATAGCTGTCGTAGAAACCAAATTCTACATACTCACCAATGCCATCACCTGGAACACCTTCCGTCCAGTTGGTTTTTGTATTGCCATCGAGTAAATTCACCGCATCATGGGTTGCACGATCACCACTATATGTAGAGCTGGCAGCAGTGGTCATGACCGGATTGTCAACCTGTACCCACTGAACTTCAACTTCTTGAGTTGGTGACTGCTCCTCCTGAACAAAACTTCCAAGTAAGGAACTGTCGGGGATAACATTTTTACACGCTGCTAAAGATATAGCCATACAGGCTGCCAGAAGTAAAATTCCTATTTTTTTCATATTTTTTCCTCCGTCTGATTCTTTTCACATTTTTCCGCAGGATCTGAAACAGTGATCTGCAGCTGTTCTGTGGCCGTTTTGCGTCTGAACTGTCTCAGAAAGAACCCGGGTCAATTTGGGATGTTTCCAGATCTCCTCCTACCACTTCGTAAAGGGTAATTTGAATTGTTGAATAGTAAATACTGGAGCCATCTCTGGTTGAGGTAAATTCCAGGATATCTTCCGCCTGGGTGTAAGAGGTACTTTCTCCAAACAGAGCTTCCTTGTTAAACCAATATTCTCCAGTGGCATATTTGGCAATATAATTGCCATCTTTCACTTTGATCAGGGCTTCTTCGCCAGCACGGACATAAAATAGTGCGTACTTGGAAGGGTCATCCACATTTTCAAGCTTGATGCAGGCATCCCGGCTTCCTGCAGAAACGGAAAACTCACAGTAACCCCAGCCAATATTATTTTGGAAAATTTGTCCACTCCGGGGACGCTGCTGTTCCAAGCGCTGATAGATTTTTTCACGCAGGGTTTGGCCAGTTTCAGAAGTACCAAAATAGTCTTCCACTGCATTCAAAGTATCCAGGGCCTCTTTCGTCCTGCCGCTATTATACAGCGCCTCTGCATTGCCTGTACCGGCATCTCGGCAGCCGTAATAAGCTTCTCCGCCATAGGCGCAATTTGGAAAATTATCCCACACAATGACATAAAGCTGATAGGCATCTACATACCGATGCTGCTGCATGAGTCTGCCTGCATCTTCCATGACCAGGGCCGCATAGGTTTGAATTGCAGCGTCAATCTTATCATAGCCGGTGATCCTGTCATGTACAACAGCTGCCCGGGCTGCATTATAGGCCTGATTTGCTGCAATAATTGCAGGTCCACTATCTCTTGTGATCGGTTCTGGGAGAGCATCGATTGCGTTTTGCGCTGTTTCCACCAGCCCGACCAATCTTTCCAGTTCTGCTCGGGCAGCCACTAAAACCTCATAGTTATCCACACGGTTTCGATCTTTTTCCGATAGTTCTGCATACAGTTTCTCTGCTGCTTCAATATCTTCACGTGATTCTATCGTAACAAAACCGATATTTTTGATTGCTCTTTCCACACGGTATGATTTCAAAATGCCAAATCCGAACAGAAAATACACGCAGCATAGCAGTAAAAGCAGGATACTGATTTTCCGTTTCATCTTTCTACCTCTTCTTAATTGTAAAAATATGAAAAATATTTTTGCTTCTGCGTATCAGATGTTGGAAGTAATATCAATTCTATCCACGTTGCCGCCCAATTCACCAGACCAATTGCACCACTGGCAGGTGCTGGTTTTTGAATGCCCGTCATAGCAATTCAGATGGCCGCAGCAATAGAAGAAATACCGATTTCCGCAGTAGGGGCATCCCGGGTATTCCTCGCCTGTAAAGAAACGGCCGGAAATAGTTAGCCGGTCATACTTTTCGCCGGCGGCGGCTTTTTCGCTGAGAGGGAATGCCCAGGTCATGATCCAGTCATTTCCCTGGGGCTCAAAACGGATACCGTATAGCTTTCCGGTTTTTACACACTTGGATAACCCAATAACCGCTCTTACTTCATCCATTATCCTCATCCTTCCTGTCTGATTCTTCGCGTGCGCTTAATTCCTCCAATGCGGTTTCGATGGCTCTCAGGGCCTCCTGAGCCTGCTTATATTTGCTTTTATACGCCTGGTACTCCTGCTGTGCTTTATCCACATTTTTTTGCAATGTGGCGATCTGCTGTAAAAGGAATTCCTGCTTTGCAATGTATTCCTGCGTTTCTTGCGGTTTTTTTTCAAACTGTACAGCATCTGCAGGATGATATTGGGGAATATTGATAATATTCCGGCACGCTTCTTCGATTGCAAATTTGGGAAAGGCATCATCCTGCTCCTGCTTAAGTTTCTCTGTATCTGATTCGAATGCAGTATATTCTTGGCGCAGGCGATGAAGCGTATTTTCGCATTGTTCTTTTTTTGTTTGTAAGTCCGTCAGCTCATTGAACAGTGCATCCAACTGTCGCCGCAGGATATCCAGCTTCCTTGGCATATCCTCATTCAGCCGTTTCCGGTATTCCTCTTGTTTGTACTGAAGAACGTAAATTTTCTCTTTCCGATCATATGCTTCTGCAATTTCCTGAAATTCCGCAGTGTGGGAGGACAGTGCATCCAAATCCACGATTCCTGCCACAGAAATATCATCCCGACTGCCTTCTGTGCTGAACTCCGGCAGCGTCTGTTCCAGGTAATTTAGAAAATTCGGAAGTCCGTGGGCAATCAGCTTACAAGAAAGCTTCCGGTAAAACACATGTGTGCCTTCCATATTGCGGAAAGAATCTTCCACACCATCGCTTCCCAGATAGCAGGCCAAAATGGGCTTCTCCGACAGATCGATCACACAAGTCCGGACACTGACAGCTGCGTCGGCATCGCATAGGGAAGTGGTGACATTCCCCTGACAGCGATCATCCCAAGGAATAGGCTGATCTACAGAACCATCCTGATAAAAGACATCGCACCGTCCATCTCCCTGATGCAGCAAAATCAGCATATCATCCACCAATAATGCGGCCATCAGAGTAGTCCCATAAAAGTGCTCCAGCTTTTTGCTTGCACAAGTTTGAGGATTACCTTCTTCGAAAAGATTGCTATCTGCCGCCTTAAGCCAGTAATAGTAATCTGCAGCACTGTTGCCCACAGCCTGAAGTTCCGCATCTGTAAGAGGATTGTTGATGAGGTCGGCATAAATGGCCTGTGACCACCGGGAGAGAATTGTGTCAGTTAGCTGCTTCATGTGCTGCTCCCGCTTTCTGGCCAAGAACAAGTCTTCTTTGATGGAGTCAAGCTCTGTATCCGGGTGCAGAACCGCCTCAGCAAAGATTCTCAAACAGTCCAATGCAATGTCTACAGCTTTTTGGGCGCCGGCTCCACTGCGTACACAGGCAGGATCGCCATGTCCATCTGCCACCGCAGCGATGTAATACTTTTCGTTTTCCTGTACAGACGCAAAGGAGGTGGAAGCATCCTCACAGGGAGTGCCTCGCCCGATATGGGAGGCACCTCGAACCGTTTTATGAAATACATCGTATTTTTTCATGATGCAATACCTGCTTGCTGGTTGGAATCAACCAGCTTACGCCCAGTCAGGATCTACCCAGGGTTCCTCAGCGCTGTAATCCGGAAGCACTTCTACCAGATCCTGAGAGTCCACCACGCCTTGTTCTTCCGCTTCCTTTACCACATCTGCGCCGGTGGTTCCCTCCGTCTGGGTGCTGGACTGACTGCGCAGAACAGAAGACGTGACAGATACAAAGCGCATCAACTTCGCAAAGACTTCCAAATCGGTTGTCCGGATGACGGCCTCGCTGTTTCCAACCACTTCTGCAATCATCTTCACATCCGCATCACCCACTGCGAAGCCAATCTTGGTTGCCCGGCGGAACATCTTGTTCTGCCGGATGATGTCCAACTGCTTTTTATAATTGTCTGTTGCATAACCGTCGGACATGAAAATGATGATCGGCATATAGGCGCCTGCCAAGGATTTCATGAAAACATCGTCCTGGAGTTTGCTGTTGAGTTCCTTCATAGCGGCTCCCACCTCGGTCAATCCGCCGGCAGTCAAATCCTCCCAGATAAAATCCTCCAGAGCAACCGGACCGCTGTTGTTGAGCCAGTGAACATCCGATGCGAAGGACATGACAGCGATTTTCAGTTCTGCATCCGCGTTCTTTTCAGCCACCTCTTTTAAAGCCTCGGTCGTTTCCCGCATTGCACGGTTTAAAGTGGCGATGGACTCACCTTCCATACTTCCGGAAGTATCCAGAACGTAGAAAATGTGCAGTGCACGACGAGGGGTTTCTTTCAGATTGTCAATGATAGGCATAAGTGTTCTCTCCTTTTTCCGTGTATTAATTCAAATAAACAGCAAATCTGCTGATATCTATAACGATGGGGTGATGTTTGAGGAATTATGCTTCTCCTTCAATTTTAATTGTGGTATCAAATACCGTGAAACTGATGCCCGGCATCATGGGAATTCGTTCCTCCGGGCCAACGCGTTTGCTCTTGCCGCTGGGGGTTTCCGCATCCCAGATCTTTGTACTCTTGTTTTTCAGGTAAAGTCTGCGCGGATCGGCATCGTCACGCTGAATCACGCCTACGGGCATGGTTGCCTCGTCTACGTTGCATACACCAAGCTGTGTCCGGTAAATCCGAGCGCCGGCAATGGCGGGAATGGCATAGCTGGGGAACACCAGTCTGGCTGGGATACGGATGGGTCTGCGGCAGCATTCGCAGGTGGTGGATTTGCCCTGGTCGGTGAATACCTCATTTCCGCACTGGCAGGCAATGATCTCACTGCGGAAACGCACCAGATTTTTAATCCAATCCCGTTCCAGAATACGATGGCTGGGATTCAGCAAGGCGTCCTGAGAGAATGCTTTTAAAAACAGGTCTTTCATGTACTGAGGCAGGTAGCTCCACAGCATGCCAATGTTACAGTGCACTTTGGGATCAGGGGCATTGGCCTTGTTCTGCGGGTCCATAATGAACAAAGGCTCCGAACCATAGAGCTTCTTCTGCAGTTCCTCGGTCATAACAGGCTCCAAAGAACGTCTTCCTTCCAACGGATGTGTCAGGGTAAAGAGAATAAACAATATTACCGACATGGAGAAAGCGTCGCTGGCTGTATTGGGAAGATTCTTGCCAATAACAACCTCAGGTGCCATGTAACGAGGCTTACCCAATATACCCATATTGGTTCCATTGGGAGCGACATTTTCGTTGTCACAGATCAAAACCTTGCCGGTTTTGGGATGGATGAAGAAGTTGCCATCGTTCAAGTCCTGATAACTGTAGCCCTTGATATGCAGACTGCGGTAAGCCTCCGTGATAGACAGCGCCGCATCGATGATGGTTTTGAAAGACGCAAAGCGAACCCGGGTCAGCATATACTCTCCCACTTCATAATAATCCGCAGGGCGCAGATCCATGATGTAACCAAATACGCCGTTTTCCCATTCCGTCAGTGCTTCAGGCCATAAAAACGCGCTGCTGGGTGTTCCTTTCTGAACCAGGTTTTCCAGATTCTCCCGGAAGGCCAGGTGATCTTTACCCATACCATTGGGCTTGTACCACTTCATGGCCATTTTTTTGCCATTGCAGTCCACCTGGTAGACCACACCCTGACCGCCTTCACCCAGCTCTTTTTCCACAATGATCTCTGCTCCGCTCATCAGCCGCACACGCTTTCCCAGCGGCAGCTTATAATCCTTTGCCATTCTTCTCTCTCCTTATTTAAAAATAAAGTCCAGTAGGTTCTGCTTATAATACGTCAATTTTACCCCTTCAGGAAAAGCACCAGGGGTCACCTGGCAGTTTTTTGACAGTGTAACACTCATCAGCTTGGTACACCCTTGGAATGCCTCGGAAAATATTTTTGTTACACTATCGGGAATTGCGATAGTTGCCAAGCTGGTACAGCCCTGGAAAGCACCAGAAATATGCGTCACACTGTTGGGAATTGTGACACTCGTCAAACTGGTACAATCCTGGAAAGTGCCAGAAATAAGATACTTCACTCCGTAGGGGATGGAGACATTGACTAGTCTGGTGCAGCCCTTAAATGCCCAATGACCAATCTCTGTCACACTGTCGGGAATTATGATACCAGCTAAATTGGTGCAGTCCGCAAATGTGCCATCGTCAATGTTGGTCACACCGTCGGGAATTGCAATATTCACCAAATTGGTGCATCCTCTAAATGCCCAAGGACCAATTTCTGTCACACTGTTGGGGATGTATATATCTGTCAGGCTGGTACACTCCTTGAATGCCTCAGCGTCAATCTTTGTTACACAATTTGGGATAGTCAAGGAACTTACCTTATCCCACCCCAACTTGAGAACATCTGATTTTTTCAGGATAGAACCATAAAAGAAACTAATGGGCGGTGCGGGTGGTACCGGGGCAGGGGAAGGGTTATGGTGAGGGGCTGGATTGGTGTTGTGGGATTCACTGGTGGTCTGGGCTGGGCGGGCGTATGCACCGTTGCGTTCAAAGCATATGCCCACTGACGGAGTCCTTCTTCAGCAAACAGTGGAGAAATACCGTAATCTTTCTCTAATTGAGAAACAAAATGATAAACCTCGGTCTGGGATAAGGTGCCGCCGCTGCGGCGAATTTTCTCCACAATACCAATCTCATAGAGACATTCCATAACCCATGCTGTCCGTTTATCCACCCCGCAGTCCCGCAAAATTCCTCTGAGTATAGTGTGATCCAGAAAACTGCCCTGCTTTTGCTGTATGATCGTTTTGAATTCCATTCGCTTACCTCTTTTGCTGGTAAAGGTTTACCCATATTTCGACACAGTTAATCAAAATATGCAATATCTACCCACTCTGGAATTGCGTTGCTTTCTACGCTGCACTTTGCGGGAATGACAATACTTGTCAGGCTGGTACAATCTTCGAATGCAGACCAGGAAATCTTCGAGAGGCTCCTGGGAATGGTGATATTGGTTAGACTGATGCAGCGCTGGAATGTACTGGTGTTTATCACTGCCACGCCGTTGGGGATGTTGATGCGGGGCAGACTGATGCAGCCGGAAAATGCAGAAGAACCGATTTCTGCCACGCCATTGGGGAGGGTAATGTTTACCAAACTGGAGCAGCCCTCAAAAGCATAGTCGTCAATCTTTTGGACACTCTTTGGAAGGGTGATGGTGGCTAAGTTAGTGCTGTCCTTGAAAGTACGATAGCCAATCTCCATTACTCCGTTGGGAATGCTGACATGGGTCAGACTGGAGCAGCCCTCAAAAGCAAAATTGCCAATCTCAGTCACGCCATTGGGAATGTTGATGCCGGTCAAATTGGAACAGCCCTGGAAGGCACTGGAGCCGATCGTTGTTATGCTGTTGGGGATGGTGATATTTGTCAGGCTGCTACAACCTTGGAAAGTGCCGGAATCAATCACTGTTACGCCGTTGGGAATGTTGATGCTGGTCAAACTGGAACAGCCCTCGAAAGCACGGACGCTAATTGTTGTCACGCTGTTAGGAATGTTGATGCTGGTTAAGCTGGAACAGCCTCGAAAAGTCTCCCAACCAATCTCCGTCACCCCGCTGGGAATGGTAATATTCTTCAGCTTTGTACAGCCGGAGAATGTACCATTGCCTATCGACTGTATGTCGCCAGGTAGTGACAGCTGTGTTAAACTTGTGCAGTTCAAGAAGGTATCATATCCGATATCCAATAGACCTTTGGGAAGCTTTACATTTGTCAAGTTATTGCAGTTTGCGAAAACGCCTCCGCCCAGATCAGTGATGCCTTCTGAAATGCTGACTGACTTAATTTCATTTCGTTGGGAATACCAAGGAGCGGCTTCGGTATTGAGATTGTCATCAACATACAGACTCCCTTCGCCGGATATAGTCAAATGACCCGATGCATTCAGTTCCCATGTAATATTTTCTCCCACGGACCCGGATGTAGGGCGGCCATCCACAACGGTCATATCAGGTGGGAAGGAAAGATAGGAGTATTTGCATTGATCACTTAACTGCAAAGCTGTTAAACTGGTTCCTTTAAACGCATAAGATTCTATGACCGACACACTGCTGGGAATTTCCAGTTCACGTAAGCTTTCGCAGCCGAAGAAAGCGTGGGCCCTGATGTTTGCCAGATTGTTAGAAAGATGTACATTTTCCAGATTTGTACAGTCATAAAAAGCTTCATTGCCAATCTCACTAACAGAATCCTCCATGGCGACATGGGTTAGACTCGATAAATATTTGAAAGCATTGGAGCCAATATATGTGATACCATCTTCAACCGCAATGGAAGTAATCTCATCTGCCAGATCTTTCCAAGGAGAAGGATTTTCGTAAGAAAAATCCGGCATCGCGCCGGTTCCGGAAACCGTCAAGACACCTTCCTGTAAATTCCACTGAATTGTTTCGCTTATCTCGCCATGTGTTAAAAGAGATTGGGTTTCTTTCGCTGTATCAGACACAGGTAGTGCGGTAGGAACCATGTCAGCAAATAAGCTGATCAGAATCAAAAATGCAAACAAGACTGCCAGGGTACCCAGAAGTGTTTTTACCTCTTTGGATAGCTGCTTTTGTTTGGGAGAGGAAGAGTTTGCCGATTGTTTGAGCGAAGCCTTCAGATAGTGACATAACTTTGCTGTGAGGGCTTGGGCGCTGCGCAAACTTGGCTCTATATAACTACGCAGGGGCTTTTTTTGAACTGGCAGGGGTACGCTTTCCAGCTTTACTCCAAAGGCTGCAGCCCAATGCTGAATGCCATCCTCCACAAACTTCTGGGATGTACCATACTTCTTTTCTTGCAGAGTGACTAGTTTGTAGATTTCTGTCCGAGACAATACACCACCGCATTGACGGATTTTATTCACGATACCGTCCTCATAGAGGTTCACCATGACTTGGACCGTTCGATTATCCATACCACAGTCCCGCAGCACACCTTCGACGGTTCTACTGGATGCGAGGCAATCTGGATTTTGCTCTATGGTAAATTTTAAATTCATATCTTTCCGATTCATCATTACTCCCTCAAGTTCGTCCTGTTGAATTCATTAGCCTAAAGCTTTTGTATATCCGTTGTTCCCTCAAAATGATACTAATATATTATGCATAAGCAAAAACCTTGGATAATATCGTTTATACCGAATGCCAATAATTTGGATAAAACTATCATTAAGACTATAAAAACACCTCCAAACAGGGATCTTCCTCTAATAAAAAGTGCGACAAACATATAATGCAGAAATGCAAAAGGTGCTCTTATAGAGATTTACCATGATTTCAACCGTCCGACGATCCAGGCCGTAGTCCATTAAACACCCCGTACTGTTTGCGCATATGTCAAATGTGCGTGTATGACACGCATCAAATCCTGCACGTTGTTACGCCTCTCTCCTTTTTAATTTCTCTCGAACCCAATATGGAAAAGAGAAACACTTCTACTTATTAATTTTACCTAACACTCCCATTATAACATTGTAGGTATTTTGTGCCATCTGCTAATTATGAACAATATCGACTAATTATGTCATTTTCGTTATGATTTTCCTTGCTTTCTCTGATGCTGTGTGTATAATGGATACTGTTACTACGTTCCTTGCGAGGTACGTCCATGTTTTACGTTATTTTCCTGTGCAATTCGCTGCCTATCTTCTTGGGCGGTTTGGTTTTGTATTATGTTGCTGCTGACGTAGTATCGATGCAGCGGCCCAGGGCATATATCTGGGGGGCTTGTTCGATCAGTACCGTGATTTGGATCATCAATCAGTATGTTTTAACCACAGAATCCTCTGCAATGGATTTGATCAGCTGTTTGTTTCCTGTTTTCTCAATCCTGCCATTTGCTCCCAAGGGACGCAAATTGCAAGGCGCTGTGACCATGGTAGCGCTCCTCGCTGTACAGACTGGTCTCATGTTCACTATAGGATATATTGCCTTTCCGTTAGCTAAGAAACTGGGATACGCATACACAGAATTGTTTAACAACACCACATCTTTTGGATCGGCAATCATGTGCTTTATCATGTTGTTTCTGGGGAGTTTGGCGTATTATTTAACAGGTCGGCTGATGATTTACCTGTTTCAGGGCGGCGGCCTTTCCTCCATGTTGCTCTGTTTCCTGCCAATCCCAATCAGTCAAACAATTTTGGTTAACATCATTAACCGGGTTCTGCCTACTGTTCACGGTGTTGACGGCATTATGATATCTTATACGCTGGCAATCTTACTTGCTATTGTTGCAGATGTAGCTTTCCTTGTGGGTGTGCAGAAAATTCGTCAAGTAAGTCAGTTGCGCGAGCAGGTTCGATTTGTCAGCCAGCAGCTTGATGTGCAGACCGGACATTATCGGCAGCTTCAGGAAAGCATTTTAACCGTCAATCAGATTCGGCACGATCTGAATAATCAGCTTCAAGCGGCTTATCATCTGCTGGAATCCGGTGAAACGGCATTAGCACGCCGTCAGCTTGATCAAGTACAAGATAGCCTTCACCAACAGGTGGGCACCCGGTTCAGTAGCAATTTGATGGTGGATGCGGTACTTCAAGATAAGGCGAACTCTTGTCGGAACAAAGGAATCTCGCTTACTGTCAATGCGGAGATTCCCCCAGAGCTTTCCATTGAGAATGCCCATCTTTGCAGTGTGTTCTCGAACCTGTTGGACAACAGTATTCATGGTGCTCTGGAAAGCGGTGCGGCAGACAAAGGAATTACTTTGCATGCTGCTGTCCGGAATAACTGTCTGATTATTCGATGCAACAACCCTGCATGCAAACCTGAGCGATCCCAGAGCCGGGACCCCTTGCGCCTCCATGGATTGGGGTTGGAAATCCTGAACAAAATCGCTTCCCAGTACAACGGCTCTGTGAATACGGAATATAAAGACGGCTGGTTTTACGCATCTGTGTGCCTGCCGCTTTCGAGAACATTGGAAGGAGATTCCATGCATGTCAACTGATCATACCGCAGAAAAGCTGAACATTCTGATCTGCGATGATGACCCTATTGTGCTGGATAGACTGCGAGATATATCCCAAAATACCCTGCATCCCGGTTGGAATGCAGAATATTTTTGTGCGACCAACCTGGATCCGCTGATGTATGTGACAAACAACATTCATATTGCCATACTGGACGTCGTATTGGGGGATGGGAATGGAATATTGCTAGCCCGCAGGCTTCTGGACCAGAACCCAGAGTGCCACATTGTATTTGTCAGTGGATACCCCCGATATGTCAGTGATGTATACGACGTTCCGCATATTGGAATGGTTCTGAAAGATCAGCTGGAGCTTCAGCTTCCAAAGTTTCTCCTGCGGGCCGCGGAATCTGTTCAGGCTTGTCGGGAACAGACACTGTCGGTTTCTGTAAACCGATCGGTGCTGCGGCTAAATCTGTCGGGCATTCGCTATCTGGAACGAAAGGAACATATTACCTTTGTATACCTTGCCTCCGGTCAAGAAATCCGTACCCGGAAAAAGCTGGGAGAGCTATTGTCACAGCCCTACTGCGATTCTCTGTGCCGATGCCATGTCAGCTTTGCCGTCAACCTGCGTTATGTGGTGGATATGCAGGGACGGAATTTTGTCCTCACTACCGGGGAATTGATTCCGATCAGCCGGGTATATCTGCACAACGCCAGAACTTCGTACTATGCGTTCATCCAAAATTCGATATAATTTTGCCAATTTTGGCTGAAAGCATGGCCATAAGGGGACGGATTCACTATTAAGAACAACAGCCATCCTTGTATCTATCCATATTTGTAATAGAAAACAGCGAACAGGTGATAAACCTGCTCGCTGTTTTTCGTTATGCTGAGGAGCCCTATTCAGGAAGTCCTGTATAGAGGACGCTTCCATCCAGTGCATTGAGAATCAGACGGTTCTTTGTACCCAGAACCTGGGAAAACAGGTATTGTCCCTCCGGACCATGGAACTGAATCTCCCCTCGGAAAATCAAACTGGGTGCATATTGGTATGCGCCTGTCTGGGGATCTACGCTGGTCAGGGAGGAACCCCAAACGATATCCGTAATTTCTACAGTGTATTCGGCGGGTTTTCCAAAGGTCTGGATGGCAGGATAGGAGGCCAGAACTGACTTTGCCTTCTCCAGCAAAGTGTCCGGATCCAGAATTTTCACGCTGGATTCTTCAATCACTTGCAAAGGCGACCAGCATCCAATATCCACCAGCGTACCGTCTGGCGTAAAACGCAGCCATGCATTGGTGTCCGTAGCGCCCAGACTCCAATTTTCTTCCACTGTCAGCTCCAATTCCTGAAGCATCTGGGCGGCCTGAACCAGAATTCCGTACTCCGGAGCGTTTTCAGACCCATACTGTATTACTTCCGCACTGGTTACCCTCCATTGACCAATGCCTATGCTGTCCAGAATACTCTGGGCATCTGCTTTTGCTGCCGCTATCTGCTCCTGCGTGGGCACTTCCCATTGCAGTGGCTGGCTGCCTGTAAGATAGATAGAGAACTGATCTGTGCTGATATAAATCTCCGTCTGGGCTTCTTCCGGGAACAGGCGTTTCTCGATTTCCTTTACCTCATCTTCCGTAACCAATCTGGGTTTTGCTGTGAGAATTTTTCCTTCCGGCGGCTCTGGCAGCGCATCTGCTATTTGGAAGGAAGCGGAACCGTCCATGTTTGTAAATTCCGTAATATCCTTGCCGATGCTTGCCTTTGCCTGAGCCAATTCTTCCGGCTGAATCCGGGTCATAGCCGGCTTTGTCCCATCAAAGTAGGCTTCCATATCCTCCGTCACGGCAGAAGCGTCCAGGGATTGAATGTACATGGTTCGGTTATGCGCAAATTCCCCATCTTCTTCACTGGAATCTTGCGTGTGTGTAATGACGTGAGAGAAAGTGCTGTCCCGGTTGAACACGAAGTCTACCGAATATCCAGCTTCCGTGATCCATTCGCCTTCCACATAAGGCTCAGACACAGTCAGGTGGACAATCCGCTGCTGTGCCGTATCGTCTATGGAAAGCTGGGAAATTTTCTCATTCGACCATTGGAACGATGCCAGCCAAGGTTCCGGAACTTCCTGTGTCTTCCAACTTTCCCACAGAATGTATCCGTTTTCGTCAAATCCTGTGGTTCTTTCGTTGTCCCAGTAAACGCCATCCCAATATAAGTAGGCAAAAATATTATCCGGTGGAGCCGTAGGGATTCGGTTCATGGAGAGCCAATTATCCCCGGATTTCCAAAAGCTGGCCATGGAAGTCTCGTTCAAGGCCAGATCCCCCAGATTCTCCTGATAGGTCAGAATCTGATACCCTTCGCTGCTCTGAACCTGCTCCAATACTTCCTGGCAGCGGGCCATAGCTTCCTCTTCTGTCCACTCTGGCAGGGGATCAGATACCGTGGCGGGGGAGTCTGCAGCGGAATGTTCCGGATTCAATCCGCAGGCGGCCAGTATGGCAAGGGACAATACCAGGCACAGAATGCTGCCCCCAATTTTGGGCTTCCGCCAGGCTGCCAGATTTCGGATACGGCTGCCGGTGTCTCCTTCCCCGAATGCCAGGGGGGCGCCTGGAAAAAGGCGTTTCCCGGCGGCCAAGTTCAGCAGCGACTGGGAATAGGCGCCGCGAATTCCAGGGCCCAACTGGCGGACTACCGCCTCATCGCAGCTCATCTCCATATCCTTTCCGGACAAGATAAAGGCCAGCCACACCAAGGGATTAAACCAATGCAGGCATACAGCGGCAAAGGCCAGATGCCGGGTTACCAGATCCAGACGGCGGATATGGCAGCGCTCATGGGCCAGGATATAGGCGGCCTGATCTGCCGGTAAATCGGAAGGTAAATAGATTTTGGGCGAAAATAAGCCCACTGCAAATGCGGTATCAATGTGATCTATCCGGTATACATTTTCTTCCTGCTTCCAGGCATAGCGTAGTTTTCTGCGGAACCGAAGGTAATTTCCAATGCCCAGCAAATACAGGCTGCCCGCTCCGGTGAGCCAGACCACAGCCAGCACATCCGGAAGAGAGATGGTGTCTTTGCGATCTGTCTTGTTTGTAGCAAGCGGCGCAGGAACTCCCTCTCCTGGTTGAACCTGATTTTCTGCTTGCTCTGGGGGCCGAACTAGCCGGAAGGCTGTTTCCGGTTGGATATAGGAGACAGATGTGGTCAAGCCAACGTTTTTCGTCACCGGCGTATCCAGAGCCCCCAACAGGGACAGGGGAGAAGGCAGAGACACCGGACACAACAGCCGGAACAGTACCACCGACCACAGAACGTAGGAATAAATCTTTGGAGCCCGCTTCAAAGCAAACCGGGCCAGAATTACCAGCACAATCATTACACTGGCAGTCATACTCATATTGAGTACCTGGGAAAAGAGTTCTTTCATACCATCACTCCTTCATACTGTCGATGATTTTTTGCAGATCCTCAATTTCTTTTTTGTTCAGTTTCTTCCGGGAGCCAAAAGATAGTACCAGAGCAGGGAGGGAACCTTGGAAGGTTTCCTCTACGAATTTTTCGCTCTGAAAAGCATTATACTCGTCTTTGGACACCAGAGAAGTGACCACACTGTTTTCCATTTTGAAAAATCCTTTTTCGCAAAGTTTCTTCAAAATGGAGTAAGTGGTTGTCCGCTTCCAGTGCAGTTCTTCAGCGCACAAGTCCACCAGTTCCTTGGTGGTCATAGGTTCGCCTTCCCAAATAAAGTCAGCAAATCGGGATTCTACCGGGCCCAACTTGTAATCTTCCATAACGGATACCTCCAATGTGTCTATTGTCAACCGACAAGTATAGTCTATTATAAACAGACAACTTTGTCAAGTATTTATGCTGAATTTCTTTATTTACCCGTGCATATAAAGAAATAAGCCCACCGGATTGTGTTGCCGGTGGGCTTTGCGGTATTCAGTTGCTCCGAATTCTTATTCCAGCGTGACGGTGATGAGAATGTTGTCCAGGTTATCTTCCTGGGCATCATAGGGCTGATCCAATGCTAGATCCATAAAGTATCTGCCGTTACCGTTGGTAATGGGATACAGACGGTAAAACTGTTCCCCATCGGTAGTTTCTACCGGAAAGGTTTGATATCCGGGAATCGTACCGCCAAATCCATCCACGGCAAATTCAAATGTCGTGATGACTTTCGTTTGAATGGACTCGGCATTCTCCGTCTTTTCAACCTGGCGGTCTAATAAACTCAGGGTCAGCAGATTCTCACTGCCCTCCAGGCTCACATCAAAATAGTGACCTGCTTCCGGAGTGCAGGTGAATGTGGTCAGCAGCTCCCAGTTGTGGGTATCTGTGTTAGAATGGTACACCCGATAGATAACCTGATCACAATCTGAATTGCTGAAATCATAGCCGTTGGAGTAGTAGGCCAGGGGCTTCGAACCGCAGCCCACCAGACACAATGTCAAAACCAAAGCCAAAACGTAAACGACACACTTCTTCATACACAGCCCTCCGCTTTAACAAAAATTTCTGCATTTAGTTTATCATAGGGAAGAGGGGCTGTAAAGAAGTTTTCAGACAGTTAGAACGCCTGGACGCTCTTTGCAATTTCTACCAATTCCGCTGCGGTAAAATCCTGGCTGTAGAGGGAGAAAACGGTTCCTTTCTGCCCATCCCCGGAAGCCCAGGCCACAGTTGCGTTTCCGTCGTATTCCAAAGCAGAGGCCGGACAGCCGTTGATTTCTATGTGCTTCACATTGTCAGGGTAATTCACACTGCCAACGTGCATATCCGCTACCTCCTGTGCAGAAACGGAATCCTCCGGGGCTGTGATATAGCTTTCATATTCCATATAAATCTTGTCATTGGTGGTTTTGTCAACGTACCAGCGCCGGACATAGGAATACCAATCGTCGTCATTTTCCAAGGGAGCCCCAGCCATTTCATCCTGCACCATTCCTTCCGGAAGTTGGGTAATCCGGTAATCTCCCAATTGTTCCAGAGCCAGGGAGATTTTTTCGTCCTGACTGGGGGTAAGATCTGGTCCCAGAGCCACACTGCGGGCCATGGCAATGACATCCACATCTTCCGTTGCCCAAATAGAGAAGGCAAAGCCTTTTTCTTCCTGCACCCAGGTTACGGTATTCGTCTCCGGGAAGTAATATCCCATATTCCCGTTGATCTCCACTTCTTCCACCGTTCCCATGCCGGAACTACTGCCCCAGTCTCCCAGTTGGAAGGTAAAGTTGTAGGTGATATCTCCGCCATGATCGTTTTCGTATAAGTAGGACTGATTCCCGTAGGTATGGTCAGTGACTTGGATCAGGCAATATCCCTCGGGAATCTCCTGGGGATACCAGGGCTCATATCCTACATAAATTTCCTGATCCTGAGAAATTTCCAAATCATAGTCGGGTCCTGTTACATATTGGTCACTGACCTCCAGCGGCTCTCCTAGGCCTACGCTTGCCGCCATGGCAGCCAAATCCACTTGAGGGTCGGTAGTCATCAGCATGGCGTTGGAACCCTCGGATTCCTGTTCCCAAAGAATTGATGGAACTTTTTCCTAATCTTTTCTGTTCGTTTCTGGTGCTTTCTGCTCAAGTTACCATGCTTTCCGGAACTCTTCAGTCCGCTGTTTCCACGTGTTCCAGAGCTGTCTATGGTCAAAAATGTGGTCAAAACCGCTTCCCTGAAATCTAGGCAACTTTTCACCAGATCCAGGAAGCGGTTATCTTTGTGCCATTGTAGCTTACAGAGCAGCTTTGATCAAGTCATTTCTGCTTGCAAAAACTACACCGCTATAAACAAAGAAAAGGGATCAGCCAACTGTATGAAGCTTCATGAATGGGTTTGCTTCAAATAAGAAATTAGATTTTCGTCAGGGTTGATTTTTCTCGTCAAATTGGCTATAATTGACGAGAATAGTTATGGAGGTGACGAGATGCGCCACTTTGATTATGCAAGTCTGATAAACAAAACATGGGATAACGAGATCGTCAACTATCTGACCCTTATCCACGAGTATAAAGGGAAGCAGTCAATATATATCCAGCAACGGCCGCAGGAGTTGGAGCGGTTAGTCGAGATTGCCAAGGCGCAGAGCACCGAAGCATCCAACTCAATTGAGGGTATCCGCACGACGGAAACGCGCCTGCGCCAACTTATGAGTGAGCGGACAACCCCTCGCAACCGTGACGAAAAAGAAATTGCCGGTTACCGCGATGCGCTAAATATCGTGCATGAGAATTTTGACTATATTCCGCTAACGCCGAACTATATTCTGCAGCTCCATAAGATTCTGCTGAGTCATACCGATTCTGCCTTTGGTGGCAGCTTCAAAAATGTGCAGAATTATATCAGCGCAACAGATGAAGCAGGAAATCGATTTACACTGTTCACACCGCTGGCTCCCTATGAAACACCCGATGCAATGCGGGAAATCTGCGAAGAATACAATCGTGCCATTGGCGAAGGGAAAGTAGATCCGTTGCTGATTATCCCTGTATTCATTCACGACTTCCTGTGTGTCCACCCCTTCCTTGATGGCAACGGCAGAATGTCCCGGCTGCTCACGACCTTGCTGCTGTACCGTGCCGGTTATGAAGTAGGTAAATATATTTCGCTGGAAGCCAAGATCGCAAAGAATAAGGATGCCTACTATGCTTCCTTGGAGGATTCGCAGGTTGGCTGGCACGAACAGCAGGACGATCCCACTTCGTTCGTGAAATATCTTCTGAGCACCATTATCGCTGCATATCGCGACTTTGATGATCGTATCCAAATCGTCAGTCCTACATCTCTCGATACGGTGAGGAATGCCATCAATAATAAGCTCGGCAAGTTCACGAAGAAGGATATTCTGGAACTTTGCCCAGCTCTTAGTGCCTCCACCGTGGAGCGCCACCTGAAGAAGCTGGTCGCAGACGGCTATATTGCCAAACATGGCGCTGGCAAGAATACATTCTATGCGAAGCAATAACACGCGATAAAAAGCTGAAACTTTGATTGTTCGATAATGCGACTCTATTTAGAAATTATAGAGATAGTGGAGGATATCTTATGTCACCGTTTGAGATTATCATTGCAGTAATCAATATTTTAGCAATTGTTATCATTCCAATCCTTGCGGTTTACCTTGGGCGAAGTTTGCAGGATAAGTCCGAAAGACGCAAAGACAAAATGCAGATTTTCCAGTGCCTGATGACAAGAAGAATTACAGGCTGGGCGGGTTTGGATACAGTTAATGCGCTCAATTCAATTGATATCGTATTTTCGGATTGCGAGACCGTTAGAAAGCAGTGGGCAGTGTTGCTTTCGAAATATAGACCCGATGTAACTCCACAGGAGCAATATCGAGAGCAGTGCAAGTTGCTGGAGCTGATGGCAAATGATTTGGGATACAAGGATAAGATTACTTGGGATATTATTCAGAATCCTTACTATCCTGAAGGACTGGCAAAACAAATAGAGATCAACTCGCAAATTTTGGATGGCCAAGTTGCTTGGGCGAATGCCGCTGGCCAGTTTTCGCAATTAATTGGGAAAACCCCGAAACAGGAGGACAAGAACCATGCCTAACCTATCACAGATAAAGCGGGAGCGCATGTTGGCGTTCTTGCAGAAGATAAAAGACGAGCACCGGGATGATGACGATATGCTCATCGCCCTAGGTGAAATCGAGAGTGAGCTGACCTCCAAGAAGTATGGCCTTGTG
Organism: uncultured Oscillospiraceae bacterium; assembly: GCA_944382965.1. Taxonomy (GTDB): domain Bacteria; phylum Bacillota; class Clostridia; order Oscillospirales; family Oscillospiraceae; genus Faecousia. The sequence goes on from CALWOA010000020.1 coordinate 38,007, forward strand.
TGGGAGCAGCATGAGGAAGCCGTTGATGTGATGATGCGGGACAATATTCCCGTATTCACCGAGGTGCCGGAGCGGGAGATCACTGCAGCACCCGGTCAGGGCTACAACTTCATTCTGGAGGGTGACAATCTCCACTCTCTCCGGCTACTCGAGAAAACCCATAAGGGAAAGATTGATCTCATCTACATTGATCCCCCATATAACACAGGCAATAAAGACTTTGTATATGATGATGCTTTTGTGGATAAGACCGATCTGTTCTCCCACTCGAAGTGGCTGTCGTTTATGGACAAGCGGTTGCGTGTTGCACGGCAACTTTTAAGCGATAAGGGTGTTATTTTCATATCCATAGACGACAACGAAGATGCACCATTGAGAATGTTATGTGATGATATTTTTGGAATAGACTGTTTTGCAGCAAATATCTCTTGGCAACGTACCTACTCGGCAAGAAACGACTCTAAGGGAATTGTTACTGAGGTAGAACATCTGCTTGTTTATAGCCGTTTGAATACATGGAGTCCTAAAAAGCTTCCTCGCACAGCGGAAATGGATGCAAAATATAAAAATCCGGATAACGATGTAGCAATGTGGCGTACAAGCGATGCTTTTGCGCCAGGAGCAGTTACACACCAAGGCATGGTATATGCAATTCAGCACCCGTTTACCGGCAAGCTTATATATCCAAGCAAGGGAGCTTGCTGGAGATATCAGCAAGATACAATGCTTGAAATTATGCAAGGTTGGTGTGAATATGAGCTGAAGGAATTGGATGATGCCAGTGAAAGAGCCAAGGTTTGCGGTATTACCGCTGATGAAGTTCGCAAGGGAGTAAAGGCAATTATGCTGTCTGAGTCTCTTGAGATTTCAGCGCAAAAAGCCCAGACTGTATATGACCGTGGACAATGGCCTCGATTTTTCTTTACCAAGGGTGGTAAAGGAGGAATTGCTCGAAAGACCTATCTAGATAATGTTGGTGGAAAGCTACCTTCAAACTTCTGGCCTTATTCAGAGGTAGGACATACCGATGAAGCAAAAAAAGAATTGCTCGCTATTTTTCCAGGAAAAGCACCTTTTGATACGCCCAAACCTACAAGACTGATGGAACGAATCCTTCAAATTGCATCTGCTGATGATAGTATCATTCTGGATTTCTTTGCAGGCAGCGGCACGACTGCCCATGGTGTTTTAAAGTACAATGTAGCGAATCCCAAAAGCAAGCGAAGCTTCATTCTCTGTACCAATAACGAGAGCGGCATCTGCGAAAATGTTACCTATCCCCGTGTAAAGACTGTTATTACCGGAAAGAGAACAGACGGTAGCAACTATGCCGACGGAATCCCTGCCAATATCAAATATTACCGCACCGATTTTGTTTCCAAGGACGATGAATATCTCTCCGATGCCCTGCTGGAACACATTAGGGAAATGATCCAGTTGGAGCATGGTGTCAAAATTGACGGCAGCCGGTATCTGATGGTTATGAGCGACGAGGAAGCCGATGAATTGCAGGCACATTGGAGCGAATACGAGGGTGTAAAGGCAATATATGCCTCCAAGGACATCCTGTTCACCACGGAGCAGAATGCACTCTTTGCCGGTGTGGAGATCCACACGATCCCTGACTACTACTTTAACTTTGATAGTGGTGAGCAAAATGCATCCGCAGTCCAAAGCTTAAAAGCGGAATGAATTCACGTGCGCAGACCAAACAGGCACC
>CALWOA010000021.1 GCA_944382965.1 uncultured Oscillospiraceae bacterium
TTATCTCATGGAAGCTGTCCTATATTTCGGACTGTTACAAGATATGGTGACTTGCTGAGTTAAGTCGATAAGCACAATATAGTATAATATAATATTCTTTCCGAAGGGAATCTATAAGTTGCCTCAAAATATAGCTGTTGACGAAGGCAATCATTATATCGTCAACAGACGAAATAATTGCATGTTCAAATTCGCAGCAAACAGATAGTTCTTTTTTCTAATATGGGAAAAAACCAGCCAAAACCAAAAGTCTGCATCTGATATTCCCTGCCCGGAAAGTTACAGCAGAAAATTGTAATATGCGGAGGCCCATGTTATAATCTCCCCTAATCTACTCCATACACTGCATTTGCAATCTGGGGATATATATGTCAATATTGGGAGCAAGAATTGATTCGCACGAAAATCGGCCGGAATTCGAGGAAATATCACTGCACTAGAAAAGGTTCATGCAGTATCGTCAACAAAACCTATGATGCGGAAGATGCGGTACGTAATGCTTCTATCAGAATTGCAGAAAATATTGAGAATATTAATGGAGTAGTGTGTCCAAAAATACAGGACTTCGTCGTTACAATCGTTGGAGACAAGGCAATCAATGCATACCGGTTCAAAAACCGAAAAGAAACTTCCGAATACATTGACCATCGTCAGATTATTTTGCTTAAGTATTATCACGGTTATAACAACAGAGAAATTTCAAAACTGATAGATTTAACCGAAGTAAATGTAATGAACTTGATCAGAGAGCCAAAAAAATTACTCCAAGTCTGTAAGGAGGAGGGTGTGCTATGATAACGGATGAGATGCTGGAGAAAGCCGCCGCAGAGTTGGCCGAAGCAATAAATACCAGTTTGCCTGCACCGGATAAATGTATCCATTGTTTTTCCGTTGCCTTCGAGCGGAGAATGAAGCGACTGGTGCGTAAAACCAGCCATCCTATCGTGTTTCGTACTCTGCGAGCTGCTGCTTGTATCATTCTCGCATTATTCATTAGTTTTGCTTCACTGCTTGTATTAAGCCCCAAAGCGCGTGCAATGGTACATAGCTGGATTAGACAGCAGTGTGAATCATTCTATGAGTATTTCTTCGTTGGGCAAGCCAGTCCCTCTGAAAATGCACGGTATTCTCCCCAGTGGATTCCACAAGACTATACCCTTGTATCATCCCAAGAAATCATCAGCGGAGAACGATATATCTATAGCAACGGCCAAGGGAATACAATTTTATTTAGCTATATGAATGCTGCTAATAACAGTAAACTTTATGTAGAAGGCGTAGAATACGAGCAACGTACTGTGTCTATTAATGGTCAGCCTGGTGAACTATATTTTTCACATGATCCAGAGGATTCAAGTGTACTTGTATGGATAGACTCAGACACCGGGACGCTACTTTATCTTAATGCTTTGCTTGATGAAGATGCAATGATTTTCTTTGCTGAAAATGTAGAGCCGAAAAAATAATTTTTTAGAGTGTCCGAAAAGTGACTCCTTTACTTTGATCTGCTCTACATATTGTACTTTTAGCCGGGAGGATATATATGTTTATATACATGACAATGATTGACTCACCCGAGGACCAGTCAAAATTTGAGCAAATATATTCGGAGTATAAGGGTCTTATGTACTATGTGGCATACAAAATACTCAACAACACCCACGATGCGGAAGATGCTGTACATAATGCTTTTATCAAGATCGCAGAGAATATTAACAATATAGATGAAGTAGTGTGTCCAAGAACACAGAACTATGTTGTCACAATCGCTGAAAACAAAGCAATTGATGCATACCGGTTCAAAAAACGAAAAGAAACCGTCGAATATACTGACGAAATGATCGGCATCACAGTAGAAAATCAAACTCTCCAGGGGTTAGCCTACTGTATGGCAAAACTGCCCCCACGATATCGTCAAATTATTCTGCTGAAGTATTATCACGGCTATAACAACAGAGAAATTTCGAAGTTACTGGATCTAACCGAAGCAAATGTAATGAAGCTTGATCAAAGAGCAAAAAAGAAATTGCACCAAATCTGCGAGGAGGAGGGCGTTCTATGATAACGGATGAGATGATGTCGCATGCGGCCGCCCTGTTGGCTGAGGCCATAAACAAAAGCTTGCCTGCTCCTTGCGAATGTACCCATGATTATTCGACTGGCTTTGAAAGAAAAATGAAGCGCCTTATGCGAAAAGTTGATCATCCCGTACGACACCGTGTACTGCGAGCTGCTACAAGCATTTTGCTGATAATCTTTATTGGCTTTGGAGCTGTTTTGTCTATAAGCGCTGAAGCGAGGGAAATTGTATTTGGATGGGTCAGACAGCAGTGTGGATCATTCTATGATTACTTCTTTGTCGGAGAGAACCGCAATGCAACACAGGCAAAGTACTATCCACATTGGATTCCTGATGATTGCACACTTTTGGTATCTTACGAAACATCCGGAGGTGAAGAATTCATTTATTCCGATGACGAGGGAATGCTGGTCCAATTTGCATACATATCTAATCCAAGTAATGAATCCTTACATGTGGACGGTGTAGAATATGAAAAGCACAAAATAAGGATAAATAATGACACTGGGGAAATAGGCATTGCGACAGTCAGTACCGAAACAAACTACGTAGTGTGGATTGACACAGACCAAAATATACTATTCTACATTTCTGGAAAATACGATGAGGACACACTGCTTAAGATGGCAACCAATTTTTTAAAGTCAAATTAAGTCCGTGTTCAAAATCGCCTCCTCCTTTCATTATACCCAATGGGGTAGTTCGAAGGAAGGAGGCTTTTTTGATTTATGAACCATGTGCCCCAGCAAATCCACAGGGAATGCCACATAAGCAGCGCAGGAGGGTGTAGCCACGTTGCTACATTCTCGGTCTGCTGGTTTTCCGGATGACAGAGAATAAAGCGACCCAGCACGTATGCATATTCCCGGCAGGAGAGTACAGAAGTACGCCCTTCGTTCGAAGGGATTCTCGTACAGTTTCGTTCCTGCGATGAAAAAGAAATCATTATTATTTTAGAAAATCATCTTCTGCTTCTGCACTAAATTGTAAATTGCTGCCGTCAATTGATATTGTGAGCGTGAGGTTGAAGATTGTACCATCCGCTTTTCCTAACTTATAAGTTACCGAATCATCTACTGCTAAGAACATTTTCGTACAAAACGATAATTCCTCCAAGAAATCTCTATGTTAAATGGTACCCAAGGCGGCTTGGTGGTACAGGACAGGATGGTGTCCAGCATATCCCGGTTTTTTATTGGACTGCCTGTACCGGATAGGGCTTTGCCACCAGAAGCACAACCTTCGTAAAACAAACGCCGCTGATTACCATTACGCAGATCAACAGCAAGCATCGCCGCCAGCGAAGCTTCATGTCTGCCAGATTTACCACGGTCAAATAAGGCAGACAAGCAGTGGAACCAAAAGGGTACTGGAAAAAAATATCGTGCCGATACTGGTAGTGGGACATATGGCAAAAGCAGGGATTACCCAGGTGCCAATGGCATTGTAGTGCACAAGAATTTGACAAACAGCACTCCATTATTCCGTAAAACGCAAAGCAGTTTACAATTTTTCTCAAATGTTAAAATGCGTTGCTTGTGGCAACGGGCAGTTTAGCCTACAATAGTGGTAACAATCGAAAAAGGAGGAGATCCCCAATGCTAAGCGAAAATATAAAAGCCATCCGAAAATCAAAGGGCCTTTCGCAACAGGAACTTGCAGTCAAGCTGAACGTCGTGCGGCAGACAGTTTCCAAATGGGAGCAAGGACTGTCAGTTCCCGACTCCGACATGCTGATTGCCATATCGGAGGTGCTCGAAACACCCGTAAGTACGTTGCTGGGGGAAACGGTCATCGAGCCTCAAGCAGATGACATAAAGGCAATTTCCGCGAAACTGGAGGTGATAAACCTGCAACTGGCAAAAAGGAAAACCGCAAGAAGGAAATTGATTCATTGGTTGCTTGGCGCATTGTGTATAGTCGTTCCAGTAATTTTCGCGATCTTATTTCTATTTGAAAGTCCTTACTTGCAGTGGGATTACCGTGCTCCGGAAACCGCCGTTCTGGGAGTTGCATTTCACTCGTTGGAGTGGCTGTTTGTACGAGTCGCGCCGATTATCCTTATTGGTGCAATCATTGGATTTTTTCTGACGCGGAAGAAAGAATAAAACCGTTCTCTTGCGGAACCTATGAAAACTGTGGAACTATGTTTTGAAATCCGAACATTTCAGACCGTGGCAGGGACCCGGTGGATCACCAAAGAGAATAAAACACCTTTTTACTAGGGCGCAGTGAGGTGGGGGATACTGGACAATCCTGCTGTTTATATTATATTTATACATTTTGAGGGCGGGTATTGACAAATAGTTGAACAAATTGTATAATTGCTTCGTAGATTTTACCAAAGGAGGTAAGGATACATGAAAAAGATCATAGCACTATTACTAACCGCCCTGATGGTTCTGGGACTGGCTGCCTGCGGTGGTTCCAACCCGCCTGCCGAGACTACTGCCACCAAAGCTCCTGCTGCGCCTGAAGCACCCGGCGAGACAGAGGCCGCCGAAGCCAGCTACATGGACGAACTGATCGCTGCTGCTCAGGCTGAAGGCGAGTTGATCGTCTATGGCTCCTGCGAGGAGGAATACCTGGCCGTGGCCTGTGAAAAGTTCGAAGAGCTTTACGGCATCAAGGTGCAGTACCAGCGTCTGTCTACCGGTGAGGTGCAGAGTAAGATTGAGGAAGAAAACGGCAATCCCTCTGCTGACGTCTGGTTTGGCGGCACCACGGATCCTTACAATGTCTGCGCTGCAGAAGGCCTGCTGATGCCCTATGAGGCACAGAACGCTTCCCATCTGCTGAGTGATGCCTACCGGGATGCAGACGGAAACTGGTATGGTATCTACAAGGGCATTCTGGGCTTTATGGTGAACAAGGACGAGCTGGATCGTATGGGCCTGGAGGCTCCTCAGGACTGGGCGGATTTGCTGAAGCCTGAATATCAGGGCCTGATCTGGACCTCCAACTACAACACCGCCGGCACGGCTAAGCTGATTATCAATACCATGATCCAGAAGTATGGCCATGACGAGGGCATCCAGTACCTGATGGATCTGGACAAGAACGTCCACGTTTACACCAAGTCCGGCTCCGGTCCTTCCAAGAACGTGGGTACCGGTGAGTGCGTCGTGGGTATCGGCTTCCTGCACGACGGCATTACCCAGATTGTGGATAACGGTTACGGCAACATTGAGTTGATCATTCCCTCCAGCGGCACCTCCTACGAGATCGGTGCTACCGCCATCTTCAATGGCGCAAAGCACGTGAATGCCGCAAAGCTGTGGATTGAGTACGCTCTGAGCCCGGAGTGCGTCAATCAGGCCCAGGACAACGGTTCCTACCAGTTCCTGGTCATCGACAATGCAGAGCAGCCCGCCATCGCTGCGGAGTTCGGCCTGGATCCGGAGAATGTCATGGATTATGACTTTGAGGATGCCAAGCAGAATACCACTACCTATGTAGAGGAAGTTATGAATGCTCTGGGTGGCGGCGATAACCGTTTCGAGACGGAATAACCGCACAATAAACACTGCGGGGGATGGAGAAAGTCTCCATCCCCCGATATTCTTGTTTCCGAAAGGAGGGACCCCGTATGGCCAGTCGTCAGAGCGCGGCTTTGGAGCGAAAAAAACTGATGGCAGACCCTATCATGGTCACAACCATCGTCGTTCTGATTACCTTCCTGACTCTGTTTATTCTGTATCCTCTGGCAATTCTGCTGGTAGACAGTGTGTACGGTGCAGAAACCGGGCTTACCATGTCTGTGTTCCAGCGGATTTTCCAGATGCCCAGCTTCCGGCAGGCAATCACCAACACCCTGAAGGTGGGTATGACCGTGGGCATTCTGTCCACCGTTATCGGCCTGCTGTTTGCCTATGTGGAGGTCTATGTCAAGCTTCGCACAAAATTTACCGCCAGACTGTTTCAGGTGGTATCCATGCTGCCCGTAGTTTCGCCTCCCTTTGTGCTGTCGCTTTCCATGATTATGCTGTTTGGAAAGGCCGGTATCATCACCCGATATCTGCTGAAAATCTATGATAACAGCGTCTATGGCTTTGGCGGCATCACGGTAGTGCAGACGCTTACCTTCTTCCCTGTGTGCTATATGATGCTCAAGGGCTTGCTGAAGAACATCGACCCCAGTCTGGAGGAGGCGGCCCGGGACATGGGCGCTTCCCGATTTAAGGTGTTCACCAGTGTAACTCTGCCGCTGATTCTGCCGGGTATGGGCAACGCCTTCCTGGTGACCTTCATTGAATCCATTGCCGATTTTGCCAACCCCATGATTATCGGCGGCTCCTACGATACTCTGGCAACCACCATCTATCTGCAGATTACCGGTGCTTATGATAAGCAGGGTGCCGCTGCCATGGCTGTGGTGCTGCTGAGTATTACCATGCTCATGTATCTGGTGCAGAAATATGTGCTGGAGAAAAAGACTGCAGCTACCCTCACCGGCAAGGCTTCCCGGGGACGCATGCTCATTGAGGACAAGAGCGTTACCATACCGCTGACCGTGCTGTGCTCGCTGGTGGCATTGTTTGTTATTCTGATGTACATCTGCGTGCCCTTCGGTGCCTGCTTCAATACCTGGGGCTACGATTTTACTCTGACCACCAAGTGGTTTGTCCGTGTCTTTGAAAAGTACAAGGGTTTTCAGGCCTTCCGGGACTCCTTCCTGCTGTCTCTAGCCTCGGCACCCATTACGGCGCTGCTGAGCATGATCATCTCCTATCTGGTGGTCAAGCGAAAGTTTAAGGCCAAAGGCTTTATTGAGTTCGTTTCCATGCTGGCCATGGCAGTGCCCGGTACGGTCCTGGGCGTGGGCTATATCCGCGGTTTTGTAAACGGTGTGTTCGGCACCGGCTTCCTGTCCGGAATCTATGGCAGCGCCGCCATTCTGATCATTGTCTTCATCGTGCGCTCCCTGCCCACCGGTACCCGCAGCGGCATTTCTGCCCTGCGTCAGATCGACAAGAGCATCGAGGAATCCGCATACGATATGGGTGCCGACAGCTTCCAGGTGTTTATGACGGTCACGCTGCCGCTGATCAAGGATTCTTTCCTCAGCGGTTTGGTCACTGCTTTTGTGCGCAGCATCACCGCCATTTCTGCCATTATTCTGCTGGTTACGCCTCAGTTCTTACTTATCACTGTCCAGATTAACGAATTCGCGGAGAAGGGATCCTACGGCATTGCCTGTGCCTTTGCCACGATCCTGATTGCCATTACCTATGGCTCCGTCCTGCTGATGAATCTGGTCATCAAATATTTCGGAACCAGCCGCAAGCTCAAGGAGGTAGAGTGAAATGTCCAAAGAGAAAAAGGGCGTACGCCTGGAACATATTTCCAAAATCTATCAAGACCCTAAGACGGGAAAGGATTTTTACGCGGTCAAGGATGCCAATCTGGAAATCAAGCCCGGCTCCTTTGTGACGCTGCTGGGTCCCTCCGGCTGCGGCAAGACCACCACCCTGCGGATGATCGCTGGCTTTGAAAGCCCTGATGAGGGGGAAATCTATCTGGGCGGAGAGCCGATCAACGAACTGACGCCTAATAAGCGGGATACTGCCATGGTGTTCCAGAGTTATGCGCTGTTGCCCCACTACAATATCTTTGACAACGTGGCTTACGGCCTGAAGCTGCGTAAGATGGATAAGCAGACCATCAAGGAGAAGGTCACAAACATTCTGAAGCTGGTAGGTCTGGAGGGCATGGAAGCCCGGATGACCAATCAGCTCTCCGGCGGTCAGCAGCAGCGTGTGGCACTGGCCCGGGCTTTGGTGCTGGAGCCGGGTGTGCTGCTGTTTGACGAGCCCCTATCCAATCTGGATGCCAAGCTCCGGGTGACCATGCGTACCGAGATCCGCCGCATCCAGCAGGAGGCGGGAATCACGGCCATCTATGTTACCCATGATCAGTCTGAGGCTATGGCGCTGTCCGATCAGATCATCATTATGGAAAAAGGCGTTGTGGCGCAGATCGGTACGCCTCAGGAAATTTACTACCATCCAGCCAGCGAGTTTGTGGCGGACTTCATCGGCGAGGCCAACTTCATGCGGGGCCCGCTGTCTCATAAGCAGGGTGATGCCGGTGTTGTGACCGTAGAAGGTAACGCAGTGGATGTGGTGGGTGCTGCCAACATGGAAGAAGGCAAGGAATGCACGCTGGTGCTTCGGCCGGAGTCTGCCGTTCTGGCAGAGCAGGGGCAGCTTCCCTGCAAGGTGATCATGTCCTGCTTCATGGGCGCTTACCAGAACTATCATGTGATGGTGGGTAATACACTGATGAAAATTACGGACTTTAACCCAAAGAATAAGAAAATCTACAATGCAGGTGATACTGCATGGGTGGCATTTGAAAAGGAAAATGTCCACCTGCTGTAGAGAAAAACGCACATAGGGCTGCGGCCCTATGTGCGATTATTTTGCCTGTCATTGGGATAACCGTGAATAAGCAGGAACAGAAGCCTATGCATTGCCCCTGCTTTTGGATGTTTAAAACAAGCCCCACACCCAGTAGATCAGACCATATACCACGCTGGCAGTTAGTCCATATACGATCACTGGTCCGGCGATGGTAAAGATTTTGGAGCCAACCCCCAGAATAAAGCCTTCGGTTTTGAATTCCACCGCGGGTGCGCTGATGGAGTTTGCAAAGCCGGTGATGGGTACCAAGGTCCCGGCGCCGGCGTGCTTGGCAATGTTGTCATACAAGCTCAGTCCGGTGAGCAAAGCGGACAGAACAATCAAACTCAGAGAACCTGCCAATGCGGCAGCATCCGCATCCAGCCCCCAAAATTGGTAAAGATTTACAAAACCCTGTCCCAGAGTGCAAATCAGCCCGCCAATCCAGAAAGCATTCAGACAGTCCCGCAAAATAGGGGACTTGGGATTCAGTTCCGCAACCAGCTGACCATATTGTTTTTCCGTCATAACCATTCCTCCTTGGGCTATGTTTCCCCAATGACGGACTTTGATACGAAAAAAGACATTCCGGCACAGGATTATCTGTGCCGGAATTTTGAAAAGCAACGTTATGCAATGGCGGTATAGCGATAGAAGAGAATGGGCAGTTCTTCCAAGGCTCCTTCGGACTGCTTCAGCAGAAGGGTGGTTTCTCCTTCCGAACCTAGCCAGGTCATACCCAGCAGCAGACCGTCGTCGGCCTTAGCTGCAAAAAGGATTTGGAACAGCTCCGGCGTCATGGTGCCGCTGTCATCAACCCGCCATGCGGTGGAACCGTTGCGGCTGGCAGGATAATCCCGGCGAAGGACGCCTTCGGGGGTGTGCACCGCAATGCTGGCCAGCAGATCTTCTCCCTGGGGAGCAAACAGCACCAGATAAACCTGGGAATCGCTGCCGATGGTGCCCAGCAGCCAGCTGTCCTGCACGCTGCGCCCGGTCTGTTCTGCCAGGGTGGTAACCAAAGCCTCCTTTGCGGCGCTGTGATCGCCCTTTGTCACCGGCATCAGCAGCTCCTGAGGGAAGGTGTTGGGGTCGAGCATGTAATAGGTTTCTCCGGGAGCGGCAGTACCTTCTGTCACGGTGTACAGGTGACCGCCGATGTTTTCAAAATTGTCCGGGGTCATCCGGCCGGTGTCCGCCCGGCTGCCTTCCTGGAATCCGGCATATTCTACCGTCAGAATGTTGCCATATTCACCCACAGCCAGGGTCACGGCCTCCAAATCCTGGGGCAGAGTGCTCAGCTTGGGAATCAGAATGGTTTGTCCGTCTGCATCGGTGAAACCGAATACATCACCGATGGTCACCACCGCAGGCTGGGTGACTTCAGCCTGGGTTTCTGTGGGCGCTTCGGCAGGCGCTTGGGTGGGGGCAGCGGTGGTTTCCGGGGGCAGTGTGGGAGCCTCTGTGGGGGCAGGGGCCTGGTTTTTGCCGCTGGTCAGCAGCAAAACCGCCAGAGCGCAGATGCACAGGCAGACCAGGATGGTTACCACAATTTTCTTTCCGGCTCCTTTCTTTTTCATACAAATCCTCCGAATTCTGGTTTCCAGTTGACTTTTCTTTTCTGTCATGCCTACGGCAGACAGGCGGATGTGGGACATGCTGGTTTGCTCCGCTACCCGTAGCAGAGATTTTCCGTAGGCCAGGGCCTGTTCCGGGCCCAGAACCTCCACCACCAGTTCATCTGCTGCCAGTTCCATATCCTCCCGAAGAGTGCGGAAGCAAAGCCAAATCACCGGATTGAACCAGTGCAGGCATTGCAATATCATCAGCAGCGGCAGGATATACAGATCGCCCCGCTTGTAGTGGCTCAGTTCGTGCAGCAGCAGATGATTTTTTTGATTTTCCTCCAGAGTTAGAGTATCCGGAGTCAGCAGAATGGTGGGACGGAAAAAGCCGTAGACGCAGGGAGTGGTAATTTCCTCCTGCACCAAGATCCGGATCGGCCGTTTGATGTTCATCTGTCTGCGGCAGCGCTGAAGCTGTTTGCGCAGCTCTATTGGAGCGCCTCGTACCAGGCGATGGCAAAGCTTCCGGCGAAAATGCAGGTTGGCCCAGAGATACCACAATCCCAATCCCGCTGCCCCTGCTGCCCACACAGCTGCGGCAATGTCGGCGGCGGAAGGGGAAGCTGGAACAGGTACATCGTTCGATGTGGCGGGGGCCTCTTGCACTATCGGCGTAGTCTGCTGAGGCTGCACCGTTTCAAACACAAACCCAGTGGGATGCTCCGGAACCGCTCGAAAAGCGCTGATGGAACAGTAGGGGCCATAGGGAATCAGCAACTTAATCAGCAGGATCGTCCAAAGCAGCCGGTGCCACCTGGCGCTGAGTCGTTTCCGGGTGAGAAAACGCACCAGCAAAATGATCCCGCCGGCAATGGTTGCCTGAAAGGATACATCCAGCACCAGGGAAAATAACTTATCCATGGGAATCCTCCTCATCCAACAGCCGCCGCAGCTGAGAAATCTCTTCCTGGGAAATGGACTGTTCTTTCAGAAAGCAAGCGACCAGATTTTTCAGAGAATTGCCATAAAGCCGTTCCAGCAGGGAAGAGCTGACGTGTCGGCGGTAATCCTCCTGGGTGACCACCGCTCCATAATAATGGGTTCGCCCCTGAGTGCGCAGGATCTCCAGCGCTCCTTTGTTGACCAGACGGCTGATCAGGGTGTATATGGTTTTGGGGTCCCAGGACTCGGTGCTTTCCAGAGCCTGGATGATCTGGGCAGAGGTTGCTTCCTGCAGCTGCCAGACGACCCGCATTACCTTGTATTCCGCATCAGTAATTTTTGAAATGGTGTCCATAACACTACTCCTTTCCTACAACTGTAGTCTTGAGATTATACTACAATTGTAGGAAAGAAATGTCAAGCCCTTTTTTGACAAAAAACCGCCGCACCGTTTCGGTGCGGCGGTTTGAAGGGTGATAATAGAACGATTACAGCAGATCCTTCACCAGGGACAGAGCAGCTTCGTCTGCTACCAGGGTGAAGTCGGGATGCAGCTGCAGGATGGAGCCGGGAGCCTGGGGCTTGATGGGGCCGAAGAAGCAGTCTTTCACAGCCTGAGCCTTGTTCTCGCCGTTGACTACCAGCAGAACCCGCTTTGCCTTCATGATGGAACCGATGCCCATGGTGTAGGCGTGGGTGGGAACGTCATCCCGGGTGGCGAAGAAACGGGCGTTGGCGTCGATGGTGGACTTGGTCAGTGCAACCTTGTTGGTGCCCTTGACGAACTCGTCGGCGGGCTCGTTGAAGCCAATGTGACCGTTGGGGCCCAGGCCCAGCAGCTGCAGATCGGCGCCGCCGAAAGCATCGATCACAGCGTCGTACCGGGCGCACTCAGCCTCGGCATCGGGATTCATACCGTTGGGGATGTTGCAGTTGTTCTGGTCGATGTTCACATGGTCGAACAGATTGCTGCGCATGAAGTAAGCGTAGCTCTGGTCGTGGTCCTTGGTCAGACCCACATACTCATCCAGGTTCACAGTCTTGACCTGAGAGAAGTCAAGATCACCGGATTCGTACTTGGCGATGAGCTCCTTGTAAGTGCCCACAGGGCTGCTGCCGGTAGCCAGACCCAGAACACAGTCGGGCTTCAGATAAATCTGAGCGGCAATGATGTTGGCAGCCTTCCGGCTGACGTCGTTGTAATCTTTTGCGCGAATCAGTCTCATGGATGAGTACCCCTTTCGTAATTACGCAGTTTAATGCTTGCTGAATGTATTGTAACATCATTTTGTATATCTGTATAGTCTTTTTCTGCTTTTCAGTTTAATTCGATACATTTTTTCTTTTTTCCTGTTCATGATCTGAAACTGGCCTTGTTTTATAATTTAAATTTGGCACTACAATTATTGCCAGATATCGATATAATAGCATAAAAAGTTCGGGAGGTATCGCATTATGGAAAAGAAACAGCCACTTTCCACCAAAGCAATCGTTATGACAGCGCTGATGGCGGCGCTGACCATGGTAGGCTCCGCCATGCGGATTGTGCTGCCGCTAAGCATTGGGGGCACCACTGCTTTTCACCTGGGCAACATTTTTTGTGCCTTATCCGGTATTTTGCTGGGCCCCTGGCTGGGTGGTTTGGCCGCAGGTCTGGGTTCGGCGATTTATGACATTTTGTCCATGTACATTGAAGAATGCTGGATCACTTTTTTGACCAAGGGTGCCTATGGCTTGGCAGTGGGACTGGTATTCTGGTATGGGAGGAAGGGCTGGCATTATGGCCGAGCCACCCTGGCAACAACTACGGGAGCAGTGGTATACGCTGTGCTCTATCTGGCCAAGAGCTTTTTCTATAACGGTATGTTTAAAGAGGGACTGGTTCCTCAAGCGGCTGCGCTGACGCTGGTGGGAAAGATGCCTGCTACCATTTTCAATGCAGTGATCGCTGTCATCTGCGCACCCATTCTGGCGCTGGCCATCCACTCCGCCTTGAAGAGAAACCATTTGGAACTGAAATAGGAAAGTAGAAAACGAATTGTTTTTACGGCGCTGAAAAACGCGGCCTGCCTGTTGGCGGGCCGTGTTTTTTGGGGAAATTGGCGGTCATAATTTCTTTACAAAAAATTTAATTCCTGATTACCTATCTTTTTTGTTGTATGATATGCTCACAACAACACAAAGCCTGACAGACACAGGCGAAACCGGAGAAATCATCATCCTCTTGATCGCCATAATGAGAAAAATATCGGCTAGAATAAACTTAAATAATTCCTAAGATTTACCGCCTTCGCTACGCATTGACATTTGCTATGCAGATGTAGTATAATTACGCAAAGAATTTGATAATTGGCGCAATTTTGATGGAAAATATTTGAATTTACAGAAAATTCTTGTGCAAAGTGCTGAAATTGTTTTCCTGTGACAACTGACAAATCCAATGGGCCTGTATCTTGGCTGCTATTGTGATTTTGCCCACAGCCGGCACAAGGTATGATAAGATTTTTGCAAGCCAAACAGCGTCCCGAAGAAAGGATATCCCTTATGAAGAAGACATATCAAGTGATCCTGTCCGTCTTGCTGGCGGTGCTGCTGCTCAGCGGATGCAACCGGGCGGGCGTGCTGAATGAGAGTACAGCACCGGTTGATACGCGTCCTACTGAGACGGAGCAGATGTCCCAGCCCCACAAGCAGACGGACCCTGCCGAGACGGAAGAGACAACGCAGCCAACCACACAGCTGGAATCGGAACCAACGCAGGAATTGAATGTACCAACGGAGCATACCCACCAATACAGCAAAACAGTAGTGGATCCTACTTGCACCACAGATGGATTTACCTCCTATCGCTGCCAGTGCGGCTACAGTTACAACAGCAATATGGTGCCGGCGTTGGGCCATAGCTGGTCGGATTGGGAAACGGTAAAGGATGCAACTGAAACAGAGCCTGGCCTCAAACGCCGCACCTGCAAGGTATGCGCCATGCCCCAGGAGGAACCCATTGAACCTGGTACAGAGCCGACGGAGCATGTCCACCAGTATACGGAGGCTGTGACAGTTCCTACCTGCACAACAGAAGGCTATACTACCTATTCCTGCCCTTGCGGTTACTCTTATGTGGATAACAAGGTATCTGCCAAAGGACATACCTGGGGAGAGTGGGAAACCACCAAGCCGGCCACCGAAACAGAGCCGGGTCTGAAGGAGCATACCTGCACGGTTTGCGGTAAGACGGAAGGAGCGGAAATTCCCGTTGAGTGTAAGCATGAGTATACCCAAACGGTAACGCCGCCAACCTGTACAACAGAAGGCTTCACCACCTATACCTGCAGCAAATGCGGCGATAGCTACAACGGTAACAAGGTTACGCCGTTAGGACATCAATACGGCGGTTGGAATGTGGACAGGCAGCCTACCCCGGATGCACCGGGCTTACAGTACAGAATCTGCTCTGTGTGTGGGGATAAGAATATGCAAGAGATTCCTTACACACCACCAACAGAACCGACGCCTCCTCCCAGCACGGGAGAGACGGAATCTACCGACACAGGAGAGAAGGCAACCTCACCTGAAAGCTGCACGGATTGCACAGATAAAGCACCCGCTTAATGCGGGTGCTTTTTGCTGGAAGGGTACTGCTGCCCAAGTAACGAAAAACCACGGTTATTCGCTGTGCTCAGAACTTTCTGTTTACAGAAGACGGTGGGATGTGGTATGATACAGTAAAAGGATATAACGAACACAGAGGTTGTTGCAATGGATTATATTGTGCTGGATATGGAATGGAATCAGCCCTGGCCAGGGTCGCCGTCGGCAAAGAAAGTTCTGCCGGTATCCATTCGGGGAGAAATCATTCAGATTGGCGCGGTGCGGCTTACCCAAGAGCAGACCGTGGCAGATGAATTTCAGATTCTGATTAAACCCAAATACTACCGCCATCTGAACCGCCGGGTCAGCAAGCTCACGGGAATTAAGGAAGCCCGCCTCCGGGAAGAGGGAGTACCCTTCCCGGAAGCCATGGAACAGTTCCGCCAGTGGTGCGGGGAAGATATTGTGTTTTTGACCTGGGGCTTTGATGATATCGGCATTCTGCGGGAAAATCTGGAACTGTTTGATCTGGATACGGACTTTACCAATCGATGGTATAATGCCCAGATGATTTTTAACGCTCAGACCGACGGTTCCAATGCCCAGAAGGCGCTGAAAACCGCAATGGAGATGTTCGAAATTCAGGCTACCCGGCCTGCCCATGATGCTCTGGGAGATGCCTACCATACGGCGCTGATCTGTGCCAGACTGGATTTGCAGAAGGGTGCCCGGGAGTATGACGAAGCCCTGAAAAGCCATGAAAATGGCTTCCACGGTGCGGAGCTTCCCGGCTGTATTGCCCGAAAGGTGTTTTATGACTATGCGGATAAGCGGGCGGCACTGAGCGCCATGGCCGGGGAAGAAAACAAATGCCCCATTTGCGGAGGCAGAATGCTGGGTTCCCGATGGTTTGCGCAACCCGGACATCGGTATATGGACCTGGCAGCTTGCCCGGAACATGGCAAATTCCTGATCCGGGTGCGCTTGTCCCAGCAGCCGGATGGTCTGACCCGAGTCAGTCGTCTGACCTATGAGGCTACCTCCGAGGCAGCCCAGGCCTATGCCCGTCGGGCAGAGAAGGCCGATCCGGAGGATGGCACCCGTCCTCGCCGCCGCAGACGAAGAAGAAGCGCTGCCCTGAAGGCGGACACCCCCCAAGAGCCCTAATATAGAAACCGCACGGTCCAGGATGCCATGAAGAATCCTACAAAATCAGCAAACAGGGCGGCAGGAACGGTGTAGCGGGTGTTGCGGATACCAGCAGCGCCAAAGTAGACGCTGATGGTGTAGAAGGTGGTTTCGGTAGAACCCAGCATGACGGCAGCGGTTCGCCCGATGGTCGAGTCCACACCGTAGCGCCCCATGAGCTCTGCGCCTACTGCCAGCGCCGCGCTGCCGCTGATGGGACGGATGAGAACCAGCATGGCGGTTTCCGGCGGAATCCCGAAAAAGGAAAAGAATGGGGACAAAAATCTGCTCAGAAGTTCCGTAGCTCCGGAAGCGCGAAGCATGTACACTGCTGTCAGCAGTACAATCAGCGCCGGAAGGATGGTAAATAGCAGCTTCAGTCCCTGGGCCGCACCATCCAACATCAGATCGTAGGCACGCTCCTGCCTGCGCAGTGCCAGCGCCGTGGTAACAAACAGAATTAAAGGAACCAGGTAATCCGTCATGATTTCCAGATCCTTCCCAACAGACA
The DNA here is from genome assembly GCA_944382965.1 of uncultured Oscillospiraceae bacterium. Taxonomy (GTDB): domain Bacteria; phylum Bacillota; class Clostridia; order Oscillospirales; family Oscillospiraceae; genus Faecousia. Next base: position 16,279 of record CALWOA010000021.1, read on the forward strand.
GGCAGCCGTAACCCCTAATCCAGCGGACAGCAGGCTGGTGATCCAAACGGCAGGCAGAATGTCAAATGGACTTTGACAGCCTAGTCCGCTGCGTACTGCTGCCACATTGGTGGGAATCAGCTGGATGGAGGCAGTGTTCAGAACGATCAGACGGCACAGTTCGTTGGTAGCGGTATCCCCGCGTTTCAGCCTTTGGGCGGCACGAACCCCCAGCGGCGTGGCGGCATTGCCCAGCCCCAGAAAATTGGCGCAGATGTTGCCGCTGAGATCTCTGGAGAGGGCAGCATCCTGCTTGGTGGATGGAAAGACTGTGTGCAGCAGGGGACGAAAGAGCCTGCCCAGCATGTCCGTGATACCGGCAGCCTCCATGACGGCTCCCACACCCGACCACAGGCACAGACTGCCGGCCATGGTGATTGCCAGCTCTACCCCTGCTCCTGCCCCCTGAACGATGGCACCTGCCAGTGCACTTCCGCTGCCGGTAATCAGGGCCGAACATAAGCTGATTGCGGAAATTATAGCCCAAATCCAGCTCATTAGCATGGAAATCCCTCCTTTTGCTGTACAATATGCCCTCAGACAAAAATAGATGAATGGATATTTTTGACAAAAAATGCCTATTTATCAAAAAATGTTTGACTACAGACCATTCAGACAGTATAATGATAAAACACATAAGGCGTTGCGCACAGTGGTGTGGAACCTGATCGGAGGGATGGAATCATGAAATCGACGGGAATCATACGGAAAGTAGATGAGTTGGGAAGAATTGTTTTGCCGGTGGAGATGCGGCGGATGCTGGATATTGCGGAACGGGATGAATTGGAGATTTACCTGGAGAAAGATTGCATTATTTTGCAGAAATTCGAGGAAAGCTGTATCTTTTGCGGTTCCACCCGTGGCTTGATTACTTACCGGCGGAAGGTTGTCTGCCAGGAGTGCATCAAGCAGATGTCCGAGTATTAACTGGTTTTCCCGCTGCCTGTTTTGATTACAAACATAATATATGCCCGGAATGAACATGGTCATTCCGGGCAATTTTGATGTCTTTTAGCAAGAGGTATCTTCCGATTGGGCGAGGGCAATGTCATATACCACGTTTTTGGGTAAGTTCAATTCCTTGGCGGTTTGTTTGACGGCATCCTTGCGGCTCATTCCTTCCTGCATCAGCTGTGCAACCCGGGCGGCGGCATCGGAATCGGAGGCGTTGGGGGCTTCCTGCACCGGCGCACCGGCAACCACCAGAACAAATTCTCCTTTTGGGGTGTTCTGCTGATAATACTGTACCGCCTGTCCCAAAGTGGTGCGGATAACTTCTTCATGGAGCTTGGTCAGTTCCCGGCACAGGCTGATGCCGCGCTCAGAGCCAAAGACTTCTGCAAGATCCTCCAGAGTTGCCGACAACTTGTGGGGTGCTTCGTAGAAAATCATGGTCCGCGTCTCGCTTTTCAGGGACTCCAGATGCTCCCGACGGCTCTTTTTGGCAGTGGAAAGGAACCCTTCAAAGCAGAATCGCCCGGTGGCCTGTCCAGAAATACTCAGTGCCGTAATGGCAGCGCAGGGGCCGGGGATGGCGCAGACCACAATACCCGCCTGAGCGCACTGCTTGACCAGATCTTCTCCGGGGTCGGAAATGGCAGGGCTGCCTGCATCGGATACCAGAGCGCAGGTTTCCCCGGCGAGAATCCGCTGCACAATTTGATCGCCCTTAAAAGCTTTGTTATGCTCGTAGTAGCTGACAAGGCTTTTTTTGATGCCCAGATGGTTCAGCAGTTTCAGACTGACCCGGGTATCCTCCGCTGCGATAAAGTCGGCCTGTTCCAGGGTTTCCCGGCAGCGCTGGGAAATATCCCCCAGGTTGCCGATGGGGGTGGGGACAAGGTATAACATTCCAGCCATGTTAGTTAGGATTCCTTCCTATGATAGATTTCCTGGTAAATTGGGGTGGGGGAGCCGTCGCTGTGATGCAGCGTCCATTCCTGCCATAAAAGCCCAGGCTTGGCGCCTTTGCGAAATTGCAGCAGTACCAAATTCACCGGAGCGCCTTCCCGATGCCGCAGCAGACACAGCCGCTTGGCTTCCAGTCCTGCAAGACTTCCCTGGGCGATCAGCTCGGCCAGCCGCTCCGGACGGTGAACCAGGAAAAAGTCGCCGCCGAATTTGACCGCCCATGCAGCGGCCTGGAACAGCTGCTTGGGGGAGCAGCTGTCCTCACGCCGGGCCAGGGGCAGTGTCTTGCTTGCGGGTCCGCCGGAAAAATAGGGAGGATTGGAGATGCAGCAGGAAAAGCTTCCCGGAGAAAATGTTTCAGATACCGACCGCAGGTCAGCGCATATACTTTCCATACGGCACGACAGCTGGTTGCGGCGGATATTTTCCAGGGCGGCCTGGTGGGCATTTGGGTCCAGTTCTACACCGCAGACGCTGCAGTTTTCCCACCGGCTGCAAAGCAGCAGCCCAAGGGTGCCGCAGCCGGAACCCAGATCCAGTACCCGGGCGTTTTTCGGCAGTGCGGCAAAGTGGGCCAGCGCCATGGAATCGGTACTGAGCGGAAAGGCTCCGGGGGCAAGTTCCAGGGTGAATCCGTTTGGCAAAAATTCCATGACAGCAGCGCTCCTACATAAGATGCAGCCATTATACAATAAAAAATTGGCCTGCGCAAGGACTGCGCAGGCCAATTACAGGCGTAACGAAAAATTAGCCTTCCTCGATGGCTTCAGCGGGGCACTGCTCGGCGCAGGAACCGCAGGAAACGCAGACGTCGGCATCGATAACGTACTTGCCGTCGCCCTCGGAAATAGCCTCAACAGGGCACTGCTCGGCGCAGGAGCCGCAGGAAACGCAAGCGTCAGTGATGATGTAAGCCATGGTATTACCTCCAATATTCTTGTATGTTTGACGTTAATAGGTAACGCACCTCCATTGTAGCATGGATTTTAGAAAATGCAATTCCTTTTTCAAAATTTACTGAATAAATTTTTCCCGGCTTGGCGATGCTTTTTCGGAAAAAGGAAGAACTTTCAAAGTTGCCTTCTGCTAACCAAGGAGGGATAGATTGCGTTACCATATGTTGACAGCCGACCTGATTCAAAGCGCAGCCAGGAAGGCCAGAAGCCTGGGCCACAGCTATGTGGGTTCGGAGCATTTATTGCTGGTGATGTGCCGGGAGCCGGGGGGAATGGGGCTGGTGCTGCGGCAGCTGGGAGTAGACCCAGAGCTGACAGAGGCCATGGCCCAGCTGCTTTACGGTGCTGGCACACCGGATTTGCCGCTGCCCCAGGGGTTAACCCAAGAGGCCCGGAAAATTCTCCGGTGCGCCGCCCAGGAAGCCAGACAGCAAAACTGCCGGGAAATCCAACCCCATCATCTGCTGCTGGCTCTGGCCCGGCAGGAACATTCCGCAGCGGGGGAATTGCTGCGGGCAAACGGTGTCAGCGCCGATGCGCTGTTTACCTATACGGTGGACTATTTGCGTTGGGAGCAGAATGCTCTCGGGAAAGGAAAAAAGGAGGCGGTCACAATGCGGCTGTTGGAACAGTTCAGCGAGGATTTGATTGCAAAAGCATCGACCATGGAGCCTGTGATTGGACGGGAAAAGGAAATCGATATGGTCATCGGCATTCTGTGCCGAAAGAACAAGAATAATCCGGCTCTGGTTGGAGAACCCGGGGTGGGAAAAACTGCCATTGCTGAAGGGCTTGCCCAGCGGATGGCCATGGGCAACGTGCCGCCCCAGCTGAAGGATAAAAGGCTGGTGAGCCTGAATATGGCAAGCCTGGTGGCAGGTACAAAATACCGGGGCGAATTTGAGGAGCGGCTGCGGGATGTGCTGTCGGAAATTCGCCGCAACGGGGATGTAATCCTGTTCGTTGATGAAATGCATACCATTGTAGGTGCCGGGGCGGCGGAAGGGGCCATTGACGCGGCGAATATTTTCAAGCCTGCCCTGGGCCGGGGAGAGCTGCAGATGTTAGGCGCCACGACCAGAGAAGAGTACCGCAAATATATTGAAAAAGATGCCGCTCTGGAACGGCGTTTTCGTCCCGTGGCGGTGGAAGAGCCGGGGGAAGACACCACCCTGGCTATTTTGCGGGCGTTGAAGCCCGGACTGGAACGGCACCATCACCTCCGGATCACCGAAGATGCGCTGAAAGAGGCGGTGCGGCTGTCGGTACGGTATCTGCCGGACCTGTACCTGCCGGATAAGGCCATTGACCTGCTGGATGAAGGAGCGGCCCGGGCCAGAATGGAGGAAATGCAGAGCAGCCGGGGCGGTGCCGCCCGGAAAGAACTGGAGCAGGAATTGCAGGGCGCCGTCCGGGAACGGAAGTTTGAAAAAGCGGCGGAACTCCGGGATAAAATGCAGCACCTGTCCAAACCCAGCGAAAGCCGCCGCAGCCGCAGTGTGTCCGGGGCGGATATTGCCTGGGTGGTGTCTGCCAGAACCGGTATTCCGGTGGGGCGGCTGACCACGGGAGAACGGGAACGGCTGCTGAATCTGGAAGGGCTGCTGTGTGCCAAGGTAGTTGGTCAGGAGAAGGCGGTCAGCGCTGTGGCAGAGGCGGTTCGCCGGGGCTATTCCGGCATCCGGGATGCGGGGCGGCCCATTGCCTGCCTGCTGTTTACCGGCCCCACCGGTGTGGGAAAAACCGAGCTTTGCCGGGCTTTGGCGGAGGAAGTTTACGGCAGCAAGGATGCGGTGATCCGACTGGATATGACGGAATATATGGAGAAACAGTCGGTTTCCCGGCTCATTGGCGCGCCTCCTGGCTATGTGGGATATGAAGAGGGAGGGAAACTCACGGAAGCGGTACGGCGCCGCCCGTACTGTCTGGTCTTGCTGGATGAATTGGAGAAGGCCCACCCGGATGTGCTGGGGATTCTGCTGCAAATTATGGAAGAAGGGGTGCTGACGGATTCCACCGGACGGCAGGTCAGCTTCAAAAATGCCATCGTGGTGATGACCTCCAACGTTGGCGGCCAGCTCCGGGGAGAAGGGCTGGGCTTCTGTGCCGTAGGCCGGGAAGCGGAAGTGGGAGAAGCGCTGCGTCAGGCGTTTTCCCCGGAGTTTTTGGGCAGACTGGACCAGACGGTGCATTTTTCTCCTTTGGGCCAGGGAGCCATGGAGGCCATTGCCTGGAAATATCTGCGCCAGCTTCAGCAGCGCACTGCCGCCACCGGCACTCAGCTGCAGCTACCCCAGGAACTGGCAGCCTTTTTGCTGCAAAAATGTCCCGGCAGGGACGGTGCCCGGCAGCTGCGCAGATTGGTGCAAAGTGAGGTGGAAGGACCCCTGGCGGCCTTCCTGCTACGCTGTTCCCGCCGCCCCAATCGGGTGAAGCTGCGGCTGGAGGAAGGCAGTGTCTGCTTTTGTTCCTAATTGTCGAATACTAGAACGAATGTTCGAATATTTGGTATTTTTTAGGAAAAGAGCAAGAAAGCCGGAGAAAAAGATTGATTTTTCCTTAAGAAAGTAGTATACTGTCCCTAATTGGAGTAAAAGGGTAGTAAAGTGGAGCGTTAGGGAAGGAGGCTGCACCCATGATCGGAAAATATCCGGCCAAGATGGACGAAAAGGGCCGTCTGTTCGTCCCGTCCAAACTCCGGGGAGAATTGGGAGAAACCTTCTTCGTGACCCTGGGTGTCAACTGTGGTCACCGGTGCCTCACCATTTATACTGCCCAGGAATGGCAGCGGCTGTCGGAAAACTTCAATGCCCTGAGCATTTCCCAGCGCGCCGGCGCCACCAGCCTGATTTTTATGAACGCCGCCGAGTGTTCTCCTGATAAACAGTTCCGCTTCGGCCTGACGCCTTTTCTGCTGAACTATGCCGGAATCGACCGGGAAGTGATGATTGTGGGCCGGGCCGGTCAGGCAGAGATCTGGGATGCCAAGGAATTTGAAGCCTTTGAACAGGAGAATCTGACACCGGAGAAACTTCTGGCATCTCTGGAGGCGATTGGACTATGAGCGAATTTCATCATGTTTCCGTGCTCCTGGAAGAGTGCATTCAGGGACTTGCCATAAAGCCGGATGGCATCTATGTGGACGGCACCCTGGGCGGCGCCGGACATTCCAGCCGGATTGCGGCGCTGCTGACCACCGGTCGGCTGGTGGGCATTGACCGGGACCCGGTGGCACTGAAAGCAGCGGGGGAGCGGCTGGCACCTTACAAGGATCGTGTCAGTTTGGTGCATTCCAATTTCTGTGAGCTGGATTCCGCCTTGGACGGTCTGGGAATTGGCGGAGTGGACGGTATTTTGTTGGATTTGGGCGTGTCGTCTCCTCAGCTGGATGACGGAGAACGGGGCTTTTCTTATATGGTGGATGCGCCATTGGATATGCGGATGAATAGCGACGATACCCAGGATGCCCGATCCATTGTCAATACCTGGTCTTACGAAGAACTCAAGCGCATTCTCTACGATTACGGCGAGGAGCGTTATGCCCCTCAGATCGCCTCCGCTATCTGCCGCCGGCGGGAATCGGCACCCATTGAAACCACCCTGGAACTGGTGGACATCATCCGTTCGGCAATGCCGGCTTCTGCCCTGCGGGAGAAGCAGCATCCGGCCAAGCGCAGTTTCCAGGCCATCCGCATCGCGGTCAACGATGAACTCAATTCCGTGTCCAAGGTGATGCAGGCAGCCATTCCCCGGCTCAACCCCGGCGGACGGCTGGCGGTGATTACCTTCCATTCTCTGGAAGACCGGATTGTGAAAAATGCCATGGCGGCTGCTGCCAAGGGCTGCACTTGCCCGCCTAATTTCCCGGTGTGCGTGTGCGGCAAGAAACCCCAGGTCAAACTCATAACCCGCAAGCCCATTGTCTCCGCAGATGCGGAACTGGAGCGCAACCCCAGAGCCAGAAGTGCCAAGCTTCGTATTTGTGAAAAGCTCTGAGCACTTAAGGAGAGAACACCATGATCCAGAAACCCGAGATCCAATATATTGGCCAGTTTTACGTCTACGGCAGTGAAGCCAGACAGCTGGAGCATAAGAAGCAGCAGCGTAAGCCCAAAACCAAGCTGCCCCTGGCCAGAGTGCGGAAAGTTGAAAAAATTTCCGTCGACCCGGTGGCCCTGGGGGGGATTGTGGTGGCAGTGGTACTGCTGGTGGCTATGGCGGTTGGGGCGCTGCAGCTGCGAAGTGACTGGATCGAGTACAACCAGATGTCGTCCTATGTTTCTCAGCTGAAACAGGAAAATGCGCAGCTGACCCGCTCCTATCGTGCCGGCTACGATCTCGAAGAGGTGCGCAAGCGGGCAGCCGCACTGGGACTGGTGTCGGAAAGCGAAGCGCAGACTATGATTATTGCCGTAACTGTCCCTACTGCCCAGCCGGAACCTACCTTCTGGGAAGAGGTTACCGGTTTCCTGAAGGGGCTGTTTGCATAATCCGTCATCTCGGCCATACAATTAAGATAAAGCTGCGGTGGGCGGCGAGGGGTTCCCTTGCTGCCCATTCTTTGAACTCAGGGATTTGTCTTAAGGAGGGGCCGATATGGGTAGGAAAGAATATGATTTGCTGCGCCTGAACAGCGGGCAGCATAAGAGAATCCTGCTGGTCATGCTGGTGCTGGGGATTTTGGCCTTTGTGCCGGTGGGCTGGCGGCTGTATACGCTGATGATTGACCAATATGAGTACTACGCCGGACTGGCTCTGCGGAACCAGACCCGGACTACATCGGTGACGGCTCACCGGGGGGACATCCTGGACCGAAACATGAACATCCTGGCTACCTCGGTCAGTGTGGAAAACGTCTACCTGGATCCCCATGAGCTGAAACAGTCCAAAGCGGATATTCCTGCCTTGGCCCAGGCCTTGGGGAAGATTTTGGACAAGGACCCGGCTTGGATTGAAGAGCAGGCAGGGGATATCAAGCAGCGCTATAAGCAGATCGGCACCCGGGTGGATGAGGAAACCGCTGGGAAAATCCGGGAGTATATTCAGCAGCAGGACATTTCCGGTGTCCACTTGGAACCAACCTCCCAGCGAACCTATCCCTTCGGCACCCTGGCAGCTCAGGTCATTGGCTTTACCAACGCCTCCAATGATGGCTCCGAAGGAGTGGAAGCTGCGTATGATTCTTACCTCTCCGGCAGTACTGGTCAGGTGATTACCACCAAGGGCAATAACGAAATGGATATGCCCTTTTCCTATGAAAATTACATCGCTTCCCGTCAGGGCAACAGCGTGATTCTCACCCTGGACACCACGGTGCAGGCCTGCCTGGAAAAACAAATGGAAACCGCCATTGCCCGCTACGATGTGCAAAACGGCGCATTTGGCCTGGTGATGAATGTCAAAACCGGGGAGATTCTGGCCATGGCCACCCTGGGAAGCTATGATCCCAATAACTATCTGGAACTTGCCGATCCGGATGCCGCTGCCCAGGTGGAACTGCTTCGGCAGAACTACCTTGCCCAGCCGGAAGGCAGTGAAGAGTACGAAGCGGGAAAGCAGGCCTATACAGAAGCATTGTCCGCTGCCCGGCTGAAACAGTGGCGTAACCGTGTGCTCTCCGACGGCTATGAGCCGGGGTCAACTTTCAAGGTGCTGACCATGGCGGCGGCCCTGGACTGCGGCGCCATCGATCTGAACACCTCCTTCCATTGCTCTGGCTCGGAGCAGATTCCCGGGCGCTCCCAGCTGCTGCACTGCTGGCGCTCCCAGGGGCACGGGGCGGAAAAGACCCCCCAAGCCCTGCAAAATTCCTGCAACATCGCCTTTGCCCATATCGCCCTGAAACTGGGCGGGGAGCGGTTTTACGAATACATTGAAAAGTTTGGAATCCTGGAAAAAACTGGAATCGACCTGACGGGAGAAAGCAAAGGCGTTTTCTTTGACAAGTCGCTGATTATCGACACAGACAAATGGGGCACGGCCTCCCTGACTTCCGGTTCCTTTGGACAGACCTTTAAGATCACCCCCTTGCAGCTGGTGCGGGCCATCGCTTCGGTGGTCAATGGGGGAAACCTGCTGGAACCCTACATCGTGTCGGAAATCGTGGATGCTGACGGCAACACGGTGATGAAGGCGGATCCTACAGTGGTGCGCCAGACCATCAGCAAGGAAACCTCCGACACCATGCGTACCCTGATTGAGTCCGTGGTAACGGAAGGCACCGCAAAAAATGCCCAGGTGGCGGGATTCTCCATCGGTGGGAAAACCGGTACCAGCGAAAAAATTGATGTCTTTGACGAGAACGGTCAGCGGGTGCAGGACAAGATCGTCTCTTTTGTAGGCATTGCGCCTATGAACGATCCGGAGTATCTGGTGCTGGTGGCGCTGGATACGCCTTCCCGGGAAACGGGAATTTACATCTCCGGCGGTGTTATGGCGGCTCCTACCGTGGGAGCGGTGCTGGCGGATATCCTGCCCTATCTGGGCGTGGAGCGCACTTTCTCCGAAACAGACCCAGCCGGACTGGAAATTGTCGTGGAAGATCTGACAAACTTGACAGCACAAGATGCGGAGCGTAAACTAAAGGACATGGGTTTGAAGGCCAAATTTTCCGGCACCGGAGAAACGGTGACCGGACAGATTCCGGCGGCGGGACAGACCGTTCCCGGCGGAAGCGAAGTGCTGCTGTACCTGGAGCAAGTGCCGGAAACCGCCCAGGTGACGGTGCCGGACTTTACGGGTATGAACCGGCAGCAGGCGACAGACGCAGCCGGAGCCCTGGGGCTGTATGTGCTGGTTTCCGGAAACGGGGAGGTTTCCTCTGATGTGACCGTAACTGCCCAGAGCATTCCCAAGGACACCCAGGTTTCTGTAGGAACCACCATTACCCTGGAATTTACCGATACCACTGCCCGGGATTGAAAGGAATCCCGGCAAGTACTTGGAGGAATAGACATATGAAACTGAAACAGCTGCTGCAAGGCATTGACGTGTGGGAATGCACTGCTGACCCGGAACTGGAGATTTCCCAAATTTGCTATGACTCCCGGAAAGTGACCCCGGGAAGCCTGTTTGCTGCCATATCCGGTTTTGCCTCCGATGGCAACCGCTTTATTCCCATGGCTATGGAAAAGGGCGCGGCGGCGGTGGTCACTGCCACGAAACCTAAGCAGGATGTTCCTTATGTGCTGGTGGCGTCCGACCGGCTGGCTCTGGCGCTGCTGAGCTGTAATTTCTACGGTCATCCGGCGAAGGACATGACCATGATCGGCATTACCGGTACCAATGGCAAAACCTCCAGCACCCTGCTGCTCAAGCAGGTGCTGGAAACCTGCCTGGGTGCCAAGGTGGGATTGGTTGGCACCATGGCTAACATGGTGGGGCAAGAAGTGATTCCCACCGAGCGCACCACTCCGGAAAGCCTGGAACTGCAGGAGTTGTTTGCCCGGATGCGGGATGCCGGATGCAGCCATGTGGTGATGGAAGTATCCAGCCATGCCATTACCCTGGAGCGGATTGGCGGCATTCACTTTGACGTGGCGGCTTTTACCAATCTGACGGAGGATCATCTGGATTTCCACAAAACCATGGATGCTTACTGCGATGCAAAAGCAGAACTGATGCGCCGGTGTGACCGGGCGGTAATCAACATGGACGATGCCTATTCCAGCCGGATGATTGCGGCGGCCGCTTGCCCGGTGCTGCGGACTTCCGAAACGGCTCAGGGAGATCTGTGGGCCAAGGATGTGGAGCTTCACGCCGAAGGCGTTTGCTTCACTGCGGTGGAAGGGCAGAATCAGGCGAAGGTCAGCCTGCCCATTCCGGGCCGGTTCACGGTGTACAATGCCCTGACCGTTCTGGGCATTGCCCGGCAGCTGGGAATCTCTTTGGCAGACTGCGCTCAGGCGCTGAAAACTGCCCAGGGTGTCAAAGGCCGGGTAGAGGTGGTGCCCACTCCCGGAATGCCTTACAGCGTGCTCATTGACTATGCTCACACCCCCGATGGCCTGGAAAATGTACTGCGCTCGGTGAAGGATTTCTGCAAGGGACGGGTGATTGCGGTCTTTGGCTGCGGCGGAGATCGGGACCCGATGAAACGCCCCATTATGGGAAAAATCGGCGTAGAGCTGTCCGACTTTGCGGTGATTACCTCGGACAATCCCCGGACAGAAGATCCGATGTCGATTATTGCGGACATCCTGAAAGGGGTAAAAAAGGAATCTGGGGAATATATTGTTATGGAAGATCGCCGCAAAGCCATCAGATATGCTATGGACATTGGGAAAAAAGATGATATAATTGTACTTGCTGGAAAAGGGCATGAGACCTATCAGGACATCGGCGGTCACAAGTACCACCTGGACGAACGGGAAGAGGTCGCAGCCCATCTGGAAGAATTGAGGAATCACAATGGCTAATCTTACCCTGCGTCAGGCCGCCCGCTGGTGCGGCGGCACTGTGGATGAACAATACGCCGATGTGGAATTTTTCGGCGCCAATAACGATACCCGGATTCTGAAACCGGGACAGCTGTTTCTGGCTCTGAAAGGCGCGCGGGACGGACATGATTTCATTCCTGCTGCTATGGAAAAGGGAGCCGCGGCGGTACTGTGCAGCCGCCGGGTGGGGGACTATCCCGCCATTTATGTGGACGATCCCCGGAAAGCTTTGGGAGATATCGCCCGGGAAGAGCTCAAGCGCATCGGTGCCAAAGTGGTGGCGGTCACCGGCTCTGTGGGCAAAAGCACCACCAAGGAAATGATCGCCAAGGTTTTGGAGAGTACATACCGGGTCAGCAAAACCCCCGCCAACCACAACAATGATATCGGCATGCCCATGGCGATTCTGTCCATGCCGGCGGATACGGAAGTAGCGGTGCTGGAAATGGGAATGAACCACTTCCGGGAAATTGCTTACCTTTCCCAAATTGCCCACCCGGATGTGGCGGTGATTGTGAACATCGGCACATCCCATATTGAATTCCTGGGTTCCCAGGAGGGAATCCGGAAGGCCAAGCTGGAAATCACGGAAGGCATGAGCGCCCGGGGAATGCTGCTGCTCAATGGCGACGATACGCTCCTGCGCTATCTGGATGAAAAGCCTCAGCAGCGGATTACCTACTTCGGACAGTCAGAAGGCTGCGATATTCGTGGACTGGATGCCAGACAGGACGGGGAACTTCTGCGCTTCCGGGTGGAGGCAGGCAAGCTGTCTTTGCCGGTGCGGATGAGCCTGGAAGGGGTGCATTTTGTCAACGATGCTTTGGCGGCGGTTGCCGTGGGGCTGAAACTGGCGGTCCCTTCCGAGAAGATTGAGGAAAGTCTGGCTGAATTCCAGAACATTTCCGGACGCCAGGAAATTTTCCAGGCCAATGGCTATACCATTATCAAAGACTGCTATAATGCCGGACCGGAATCCATGGCGGCGGCCCTGGGGGTCCTGGGGAATCGCCCCGGACGGCATATTGCGGTGCTGGGGGACATGCTGGAACTGGGAGACTGTGCCCAGGCTGAGCATTATAAGGTAGGCCGGATTGCCGCGGAGAAGGCGGATCTGGTATTTGCCTATGGCCCCTATGCCCAGCGGGTAATTGCCGGTACCATTACCGGCGGCATGCCGGAAAGCCGGGGAAAGGCGTACCTGGACCGGCAGGAGCTGGTGAAGGCCCTGAAGCTGGCAGCCAAGCCCGGAGACGTGATTTTGTTCAAAGCCAGTCACGGAATGCATCTGGAGCTTGCTCTGGAAGCATTTCTGAAGGAAGAAAGATAGTGGAGGAAATACCATGACGAGAATCTTACTTACAGCTGCGGCGGGGTTTGTCCTGTCGGGACTGTTGGGATATCTGCTGCTGCCGGTGCTGCGGGCTCTGAAGGCAGGCCAGTCCATCCGGGAGATCGGCCCGACCTGGCACAACTATAAATCCGGCACACCGATGATGGGCGGACTGATGTTCATTTTTGCGGCAATTCTATGCCTGCTGATGAATGCCCCGGCCATGGAGGATTATTCGGTACTGTATGTGCTGGTTCTGGCGCTGTGTTTTGGGTTTATCGGCTTTCTGGACGACTTTACCAAGATCAAATACAAGCGCAACTTAGGCCTGACCACATTGCAGAAAGCCATGCTGCAAATGGCGGTTTCGGCGATTTTCCTGTATGTCATGTACCGCAGCGGCAGCATGGATACCCACCTGTACATCCCGTTTTTCAATGTCAGTTTTGACCTGCATCCCATTGTGTATATTTTCTTTGCCATGTTTGTCATGGTGGGCTGCGTCAATTCCGTAAATCTGACCGACGGTGTGGACGGACTGTCCAGTTCGGTAACGCTGCCGGTGATGGTGTTCTTTGCCGCAGCGGCGATGGCGCTGGGCAAGTGGGAACTGGCACTGCTCCCGGCTTCTCTGGTGGGCGGCCTGATTGCGTACCTGTTCTACAATTGGCACCCGGCGAAAGTGTTCATGGGAGACACCGGCTCGCTGTTCCTGGGCGGCGTGGTCTGCGCCCTGGCTTTTGCCTTGGAAATGCCCCTGGTATTGATTCTGGTGGGCTTTGTGTACATCTGTGAGACGCTGTCTGTGATCTTGCAGGTTTCCTACTTCAAAATGACCCATGGCAAGCGCCTGTTTAAGATGTCTCCCATCCACCACCATTTTGAGATGTGCGGCTGGAAGGAAGAGAAAATTGTATTGACCTTTGCCAGTGTGTCGGCAATTATGTGCCTGCTGGCCTGGGTGGGAATTTCCGGCCTGATTGGCTAATGACTGTGGAGGATAGCTTCCTCCAGAGAACCTTTTTCATTGAGGAAAGGAGCTTCTTATGGCAGCGGAGCGTAAACTCCATGCCAAAGAGGACCGCCGCCGGAAGCTTTCGGCGGGGGAAAGTGTAGACTATCCGTTTTTGCTTCTGGTGCTGTTGCTGCTGACGGTGGGGCTTGCCATGCTGTATTCTGCCAGCTACGCCCAGAGCCAATACGACACCAGCTACGAAATCACAACCAAGTATCTGCAAAAACAAGGGGTCTGTGCCGCAATTGGCCTGGCAGCCATGTACTTTTTTAGCCGGATTCCTGCCGGAATGTGGCATCGGCTGGCCTGGCCCCTGTATGGCGTCAGCATTGTGCTGCTGCTGTCTGTACTGCTCATCGGAGAAGAGGTTAACGGTGCCAAACGCTGGATCAACCTGGCGGGCATCCAGTTTCAGCCCTCCGAAATTGCGAAGTTTACCATGATTGTTCTCTTTGCCCGACTGACCCGAGGATTTGGGCAGCGGGCCCAGAATTTCCGCTATGGCGTCATGGGCTTCGGTATGGCGCTGATGGGGATTTTGGTTCCCCTGGCGCTGGAGAAACACCTGAGTGCCATCATGCTCATGGGCATGGTGGCGGTGGTGATGATGTTCGTTGCCGGCACCAGTCCCAAATGGCTCCTGGCTGGCGCGGCGGCAGCGGCGGTATTTGTGGTGATATACATCACTTTTATGGGTTACGCCGGTGATCGGGTCACGGCCTGGCTCCATCCGGAGCAGGACCCGGGAGATACGGGCTATCAGATTTTGCAGTCGCTGTACGCCATCGGCTCCGGCGGACTGTTCGGCCTGGGCTACGGCAAATCCCGGCAGAAATATCTGTATCTGCCTTTTCAGTATAACGACTATATCTTCGCCATTTGCTGCGAAGAACTGGGGCTGGTGGGTGCACTGGCCATTGCGGCACTGTTCGCCGTAACCATTTTGCGGGGCTATTGGATCGCGCTGCATGCCCGGGATCGGTTTTCTACGGTTCTGGCGGCGGGACTAACCACCCTGATTGCGGTCCAGACCATTTTGAATCTTTGCGTTGTCACGAATCTGCTTCCTTCCACCGGAATTGCCTTGCCGTTCTTTTCCTACGGCGGCACGGCTCTGGCGGTGAATCTGGGGGAAATGGGAATCGTTTTAAGTATATCCAGACACAGAAATCAGAGAAAAATCCAGGAGGAAATCCAATGAATCTGATCTTTACCTGCGGCGGAACCGCCGGACATATCAATCCGGCTATTGCCGTGGCCAATATGATGAAAGAGCGGCACCCGGATTGCAATATTTTGTTTATCGGTGCCTGCGGTCATATGGAAGAAAAACTGGTTCCCCAGGCGGGGTATCCGGTCAAATGCCTGCCTGGCTCCGGCCTGTGCCGGGGAAAAAACCTGGCTGCCGTAAAAAAGAACCTGCACGCTGTGGAGTGCGTGCTGGAGGCTGTTCGGGCCTGTAAGGCGATTTTCCGGGAATTTAAGCCCGATGTGGTTATCGGCACCGGCGGCTACGCCAGCTTCCCGGCGCTGTATGCCGCCCAGGCCATGGGCATTCCCACCTGCGTCCATGAAAGCAACGCTGTTCCCGGAGTAACCACCAAGCTGGCTGCCAATAAGGCCAGCCGGGTGCTGGTGGCCTTTGAAGAAAGCGTCCAGCACTACAAGCACCCGGAGAAGGTGGAAGTGGTTGGCATGCCGGTGCGGCAGGAGTTCCTGTTTACCACCAAGGAACAGGCACGGAAGGAGCTGGGGCTGGAAGGCCCTGTGGTTGTGTCTGCCTTTGGCAGCCAGGGTGCCAAGGTGATGAATGAAACCATTGCCGATATGATGGCTCTGGAGCAGAAGGACAATTTCCCCTTCCATCACATCCATGCTACCGGAAGCTTCGGCAGAGAATGGATGCCCCAGCGGGTGAAAGACAACGGCGTGGACTATCAGAACTGTCCCGCCCTGGATATCCGGGAGTATATCTACGATATGCCCCTGGAAATGGCGGCAGCCGATGTGGTTATCGGACGGGCGGGTTCTGCTACCTGTAATGAAATTGCCGCAGCAGGAACCCCCTGCATTCTGATTCCCTCTCCCAACGTGACCAACAATCACCAGGAGAAAAATGCCCGGGTCCTGGAAGCAGGCGGCGGCGCCGTGGTGTTGCTGGAGAAGGACTGCACCCCTCAGACCCTGTACGGACAGATCCAGGAACTGCTGGCGGATGAAAGCCGCCGGGAGGAGATGTCGAAGAAGCTTCACAGCATGGTGCGGCTGGATTCTACCCAGCGCATCTGCCAGATTGTGGAGGAGCTGTCCCAGCGCTAAGACCCCAGGAGGAACAATATGGATACTACACGAAAGAACCGGGAAACCGGACGTGAGCGTCAGGAGGGGAAGGAAACCCCACGCAAGCGTCCGGCTGCGGAAGAAAAGAAGACCCGCCCGGCCCAGGAAAAAAACCTTCAGCGCCCTGCCCAGCGGGGTAACGCCGAACAACGGGATGATAGAAAGAGAAGGAAAGAGCCGTCTGGAAAGGAATCCCAATCCCGGCAGCCCCGGCAGACGGATGCCAGCCAGGATGGAGCCGGTCAGAGCCGGCAGGCAAGCCGCCCTGCCAAAGAAGCCCAGCGACCTTCCAAGCAGAAGCGGACTCCTGCTAAAGAGGAAGTCCGGAAAGCCCCTTCCCGGAGTGCAAAAGCAAAACCGGAAGCCCAGCCCAGGCAGAAACGTTCCGCCAGAGGAAGCGAACCCACGGACTTATCTGCTAAGCGCCGGGCTTACGGAAACAGCAAACCGAAGAAAAAACCGCTGGTGATCCGGATCTTGGATGCCATCGAGAGTTTCCAGGAAAAGCGCAGAGCGGCCCGGACCGCACCGGAGAAAAACGGCCGCAAAAAAACAACCCGATCCAGTCAGCCGATACCGGTTATCATCTACACCCAGCCCAAGGCATTCAACCTTACCCGTCTGCTGATTCAGATGCTGACGGTGGCAGCGGTGGTGGCAGCTTTGGTTCTGGGACTGTCGGTATTCTTTAAGGTTGAAACCATTACAGTAACGGGTGCAGAGACGTATAGTGCCTGGTCGGTGCGAGAAGCCTCCGGCATCAAGGAAGGTGATAACCTGCTTACCTTCAGCCATGCCCGTGCCGGTGCTTTGATCAAAGCCAATTTGCCTTATGTGAAAACCGTGCGCTTCGGTATAAAACTACCGGATACGGTCAATATTATCATCGAAGAAGAGGACGTGGTCTACGCCATCAAAGATACCACGGGTACCTGGTGGCTGATGAACTCCGGCGGTCGGATCGTGGAGCAGGCCAATGGCAGCAAGGCATCCAACCATACCCAGGTTCTGGGTGTGACCCTGGAAAACCCGTCCCCTGGCGCTCTGGCAGTTGCCAAGGAAAGTGTGCCCGTGTCAACGGATTCTACGGATTCTACGGATCCTACCGCAGCACCGGTGCCTGTGACCATCACCGGTGCCCAGCGTCTCAACGCGGTTTTGCAGATTTTGCAGGCGCTGGAAGCCAATGACATCGTTGGTGAAGCGGCCAGCGTGGACGTAACCCGACTGGAGGATATTATCCTATGGTATGGTTCCCGGTATCAGGTCAACCTGGGAGATTCCACCAATCTGGATTATAAGATCAGCTGTATGAACGACGTTATTTTGCAGCTGAGTGAATTTGAATCCGGCATTTTGGATATCAGTTTTACCATCTGGCCGGATCAGGTAAGCTATACGCCTTTCACCTAAGATGTAATAATTCTGTAAATAATTTGCCGAATTCTGAGATTTTCTATTGACCAATTTAAAAAATAAGGATAGAATGTAAAAAGCATGAGTAATAAAACGAGGCGGAAGCGGCGTTCCCGTAACTGCGAACAGATACATAGGAGGAAGAGTGTTATGTCCGAAAATATGCAGGATCGCGTTGTGAAAATCAAAGTGATCGGTGTCGGCGGCGCCGGCAATAATGTTATTAACCGCATGATCGAAGCTGGTGTCAGCGGCGTGGACTTCGTCGTGGTGAACACCGATAAGCAGGATCTGAATAAATCCGTTTGTAAGAATAAAATCCAGATCGGTGAGAAGCTCACCGGTGGTATGGGTGCCGGCTCCAAGCCGGAAATCGGCCGCAAATCCGCGGAAGAGTCCCGGGCTGCCATTGCCAAGGCACTGGAAAACACCGATATGGTGTTCATCACTGCCGGTATGGGCGGCGGCACCGGCACTGGCGCGGCTCCTATCGTGGCTGACCTGGCTCACGAGGCAGGCATCCTGACCGTAGGCGTTGTGACCAAGCCCTTCAAGTTTGAGGGCGCTAACCGGATGCGTCAGGCAGAACAGGGCATTGCTGACCTCAACGGCAAGGTGGATTCCCTGATTATCATTCCCAATGACCGTTTGAAGTACGTCACTGACCAGAAGATTACCTTTGCCAACGCTTTCGGTATTGCCGATGACGTGCTGAAGCAGGCTGTTACCTCCATCTCCGAACTGGTTGGCTTCTGCCAGAATGTTATTATCAACCTGGACTTTGCCGACGTTTCTGCTGTTATGAAGGATGCCGGTCGGGCTCATATGGGCGTGGGTACCGCTTCTGGTCGGGAGAAGGCCGAGCAGGCCGCTACCGCTGCTGTTTCCAGCCCCCTGCTGGAGACTTCCATCAACGGTGCTACCGGTGTGCTGGTGAACGTCACTGGTTCTTCCGAGATGACCCTGGACGATGTGGAGACTGCTGCCGGTATCGTGCAGGAGGCCGCCAACCCCGATGCCAACATCATCTTCGGTGCCACCGTCGCCGATGGTTTCCAGGATGAAATGCGGGTTACCGTCATCGCAACTGGCTTTGAGCTGAAGCCGGAGACCTTTGCGCCCAAGGCGTCTGCCAAGAGCGCTGCGCCTTCTTCTCCCAGCTTCGTGCCGGAGGATATTGATACCCCCGTTGCCGCTTCTAAGCAGCCCAGCAAGCCTGCGGACATGAGCGACATCGACGAGATCTTCAGCATCTTCAAGCGCTAAGTGCTGCTTTCTTGCATCCCGGCCCCCAGGAGCCGGGATGCTTTGCTGTATGATCGAAAGGAGGACAATGCTGTGGGAGCATATGAGGCTCTGGCGGCCAGCTATGACCGCCTGACCAATGATGTGGATTACGAAGCTACCGTGGAATTTTACCAACAGATACTTACGCAGGAAGGACTGAAGCCCAGAACCGCTGTGGATCTTGCCTGCGGTACTGGCTCTGTCACTGCCATTCTGGCTCGGAAAGGTCTGCGGGTCATCGGCGTGGACTTATCCGAGGATATGCTGACACAGGCGGTACAGAAGGTGCAGGATATGGAACATCCGCCCCGGTTCATTTGCCAGCCTCTGCAAGAGCTGCAGCTGGACAGAGGGGTAGATCTGGCAGTTTGCGCACTGGACAGCCTGGACTATATTACCAATCCATCTGATTGTGCTCAAGCCATCCGGCGGATTTACAAAGCTCTGAACCCCGGAGGGATCTTCATTTTTGATGTGAATACTCCGGAAAAACTCCGGGCCATGGACGGCCAGGTATTTCTGGATGAGGACGAGGACGTGTACTGCGTTTGGCGGGGAGAATTTGACGAAGAAACCAATATCTGCTCGTATGGTATGGACCTGTTTCAGCGGCAGGGGAATCTCTGGCAGCGCAGCTTTGAAGAGCATCGAGAGTACGCCTATTCCCAGGAACAGTTGGTTGGGTATTTAAAAGATGCCGGTTTTTGCGGCATCGCAGTTTATGGAGATCGCCGCTTGCAGCCGCCGAAAGAAGGGGAGCAGCGGATTTACATCAAGGCAAGAAAAGGCCGGATTCGCTTCGCCAAAGGGTGAGATTCTCTTACCATAGATTATCAAAGGAGGAAGCGGCAGCTTTGCCGCAGCAGAATATGAACGATTATTTGGTTCGCGGAATGACCATGGATGGCTCTGTGAAGGTGGTAGCCATCCGTTCTACAGAGTTGGTTCGCCGTGGTGCACAAATCCAGGGAACCACGCCCAATGCCACAGCGGCCTTTGGACGGGCGCTGACGGCAGCTTCCATGATGGGCAACATGCAGAAGGTGGACAACGGCTCCATGACCCTGCAAATCCGGGGCGGCGGTCCCATCGGTACAATTACTGTGGTGTCCGACCCCATTGGTAACGTCCGGGGCTGTGTGACCGAACCCAAGGTGCCCCTGGTAGAAAAATATCCCGGAAAGCTGGATGTGGGTGCCACTGTGGGTACTGACGGCACCATCACCGTCATCCGGGACCTGCAGATGAAGGAACCCTACGTCGGTTCCACTCAGTTGGTTTCCGGAGAGATCGGCGACGATGTGACGGCGTACTTTGCTCAGAGCGAGCAGACCCCCACAGCCTGTGCACTGGGCGTGCTGGTTGACCGGGATCAGCAGGTGAAGGTTGCCGGTGGATATCTGATTCAGTTGTTGCCGGACGCACCGGAGGAAGTGATTGACAAGCTGGAGAAGGGCATCCAGGCGGCCGGTGCGGTGACTGCCATGCTGGAAGCCGGACTGACTCCCGAGGACATTCTGGGCCAGGTCTGTGGTGATCTGGGCGTGGTGTTTATGGAAACCACCGAGGTGTCCTATAAGTGCTACTGCTCCCGGGATCGGGTGGAGAGCGCATTGATCAGCCTGGGCCGGGAGGAGCTGAAGCAGATTATGGAGGAAGGAAAATCTTTCCCCGTTGAATGCCAGTTCTGCGACACTGTCTATACGTTCACTCCGGAAGATATCCAAAATCTGCTGGAAAAAGTTTGAGATTTGTCCATAATGGTGGGATAAAACTGGGAAAACAGGTCCTTAAAAATAATGTGGAAAAAAACGGGAAAAAATAAAAAAAGTCCTTGACAAATTGCCTCTTCCCGTGTATAATGAACCACGTCGCTGAGGTGAGCTGCCGAAGCGAAGGATCTGGGAGCATAGCTCAGCTGGGAGAGCACATGCCTTACAAGCATGGGGTCACAGGTTCGAGCCCTGTTGTTCCCACCAT